>JAZQTC010000036.1:0-15867 GCA_045630405.1 Acutalibacteraceae bacterium | reverse complement strand
ATCAATGGTAGTGTTCATAAGTATCATTTGGTGTTTGGTAAGAATGGTATGTGCAATTAAAACCAAAAGAGCAAATTGGACGAGAGAAATACAACTGCTTTTGGTATATGTCTGCATTGTCGTTGTTGCTCGGTTTACCTTTTTCCCATTTTCAAAAGTAAACGGAGAAATACAACCGCTTATTTATGAAAGTGCAAAAGTATATCCGTTTCGGATAAACTGGTTTCCGTTTGTTAACCTGTTTGATTATCCCGAAATGAGAGATATTTTGATAAATGTTATTGGAAATACAGCAATGTTTATTCCATTGGGAATTGTTTGGCCAAGTGTATACAAAGGATTGGATAGCCACTGGAAAGTTATTTCCGCAGGCATTGGTGTTTCTTTATGTATTGAGATTTTACAACTTCCCTTTTATGACAGGGTATCCGATGTTGATGATTTATTATTAAATTCGTTAGGTTTCACCATTGGGTATCTTCTGTATCTTCTTGCGAAGTTGATAAGTAAAAAAGGTGTCAAGAATTAAGTAAATTCCAATTTGTCGGACTGAATATTTCTATCAGCACTTCACTTCGGTGAGGTGCTTTTAATTTGCCCTTTTTGCAAATTGGTCTTTTGACGGGAGGTCTAGAGTCAAATGAAAAACTTTGGAAAAAATCATTGACGAAGGCGAACATTTGTGCTATTATTACACACAGGACAAATGTTCGTTTATTAAACCCATACGAAGTATGAAACTGTAAAATCACAGAATATCTGAATACGAAATTTGGAGGGTGAAAAATGTATGATACCCCAAAAGGAACCTGTATGAATATCAATGCAAGCTGGCATTGTCTGAACTGCGGAAAAATTCTTACGGCAACTCTTAATGAGCAGGGAAAGGCAAAAACAGTTTGCCCGCTGTGTCACAGCGAACAGATTTATCATAAACTGAGCAGAACCCACCGTCGGGTTGATTCGTATGCTCCTAAAAACAACGGACTGAACTATTAAAATTGAATGCGCAAGTGAGCTGTATGGTTCTGATGAAATATGCCCGTAAATCCATATAAGAAACACTTGCTTGAATGTAAGGAGTTTTCCAGACATATTACGTGAGAGACTACCTGCAAGAACAAGAATCGGATTTGTTTCCGCTTCTTTCTTGTAGGTAGTTTTTTATTTAAAACATTACTTTTCGGGAAGCCGAAAAACGGAGGTGAACGTCAAAATGCGGGTGAGAAATCAAGTCTTAGACAACGGTTTTTATCCGTCTGCCGGAACGTAGGTGTAAGTATATTAACCTGTCGATAACGGACATATTAAACGAATAAGGAGGTAAAATGTATCATTTAACCAAGTATGAAAAAGAGAATATACTTCTCTCAAATGCCGATGAAGATTTCTGGTCTGTTTATATCAATTCCAAACCGCTTAAAAGGCGTTTTGCAGAGTTTGACAGAAAGAATCACGGTGTGCTCCGTCACATACGCACAGACCAATACGGCGGAGAGCTTTATGAAGTACCGAAATCAAGCATTGCAATAAAGCTTATTCCGCCAAGGACAAAAGAACAGACGGAAAAGGCGAAAGCTCACGCTGAAAAAGTCGGTCTCGGAAAGAAAGACGGGTGATTCATTGGGCGATAGGGAACAGTTTTCATTTCTGAAGTTTCCCAGAGCGCTGATTGATTCATCTTTGTTTTCTGATTTGTCAGTTGATGCAAAATTGCTTTTTGCCATGATACTTGACCGAACGGGTCTGTCGGAAATAAATGCAGACAGATTCACCGATTCCTACGGCAATATTTTTGTAGTCTACACAATAAACGAAATATGCGAAAAGCTCGGCTGTGCCCGTGCAAAGGCAGTAAGACTTCTCAAAGAATTGCAGAATTCAGGTCTGATAGAAAAGTACCGTGACGGCTGCGGAAAGCCTTCGAAAATAATAATTGCACCGTCGGCTTTGTCAATGCTCAAAATCGAACCTGACAAGTATCAAAATCAAACTTCCGGAAGTGTTAAAACCGAACTTCGTGAAGTATCAGAATCGAACTCTATCTATAATAAAGAGAATAATAATAATATCATCTACATCAATCCATCTATCAGTTATGATGAGCTGATAGAAAGTATTGAAGAACAGATTGAATATGACTGTATCAACGGCGATGCCGAAATGGTCAGAGAGATTATTCTCATAATGGCAGATGTTATGTCCGGAACAACTCCCACCGTCAGAATCGGCGGAAGTGATTTTCCGAGAGAGATCGTTATTTCACGGTTCAAAAAACTTTCGTCAGAGCATATCGAATACGTCATCGGCTGCATTGAAAGTTCCACAACAAAAATCAAAAATATCAAATCATATCTCATATCTGCTTTGTATAACGCACCATCCACAATGGCAAGCTCGGTTTCGGCAGAGTTTGCTTTCTATAACAATAATTAACTGATAATAAGGAGGTCGAAAAATTCGTAAGAATAAACAGAAGATTTTGGCAAACAACATTAAAAAGGAAGGAGATGGCTTATGGAAATAAATAACGAACAGAATTCAGGCAGAAAAATGAGTGAAGCGGAAAAACAAAGTGTTATTGAAAAGCTTTGGCTCATTTATTTCAACGATACTCTTTACGGAAAAGGTCTGATAAGCGAATCTGAAAGAAACCGTATGGCAAACAAGATTCATTCCCGTAAGCCGTCAAACCAATCAAGATAAATTTCGCTCTTGATTTTCTTTTGCGTTTCTGCTAATATATAGATAATGATTTAACGAAATCATGTTCAATATGGAGGGATTGTAGATAAATGGATATACATAGCGTCAGAATGCAAATGAGAATGAAAAGCATATATGAGATTCCGCTCAGGGTAACATATTATGCCCGTGTTTCGACGGACAGCGATGAGCAGTTGAATTCGCTCGGCAATCAGGTGAGCTTTTACGAGAATTTTATCCGTAAGCATCTTCCCTGGACTTTTGTGCCGGGTTACGTAGATGAGGGTCTGTCGGGTATTTCGGTAAAGAAAAGAGAAAATTTCAACAGAATGATTGATGATGCGGCAGACGGAAAGTTCGACTTGGTTATCACCAAAGAAATCTCACGTTTTGCAAGAAATACTCTCGATTCAATTCAGTTTACCCGTCAGCTTCTCGGATACGGTGTCGGCGTATTCTTTCAGAATGACAACATAAATACCCTTGAAGAAGACAGCGAACTCAGACTTTCGATTATGTCCTCAATTGCGCAGGAAGAACTCCGCAAGCTTTCGAGCCGAGTTAAGTTCGGTCATCAGCAGGCAATCAAGTCAAACGTTGTTCTTGGCAACAGTAATATATTCGGCTACAAAAAACTTGATAAAAGGCTTGTTATTGACGAAGAACAGGCAGAAATGGTAAGAGAATTGTTTGAACTTTATGCAACCGATCAATACAGCATGAAGCAGATTGAAACAATTTTCTGGGACAAGGGATACCGTAATAACAAGGGCAATAAAATTGCTCACTCGACAATGTCAAATATGATTTCAAATCCCAAGTATAAGGGATACTATGTCGGCAACAAAGTCCGTGTTGTTGATATGTTCACAAAGAAGCAGAAGTTCCTGCCACCTGAAGAATGGGTTATGTTCAAAGATGAAACAGGTGAAATTGTGCCTGCCATCGTTTCGGAAGAATTATGGGATAAGGCAAATGTGATTCTTCGAAGAAGAAGCGAAGATGTAAAAGCACGTCAGGGTATTTGTAACCATGCAAATCTGCTGACGGGTAAACTTTTCTGTATGGACTGCGGAACAGCATATTACCGCCGTGAATCCAAAGACAGAAGCGGAAACAAAAACAGTAAATGGATATGCTCGGGCAAAATCAAAGGCGGTTCCGATTCCTGCGCATCGTTCGCAATTTATGAAGAAGAAATCAAACCGGTTCTTTTTGAAGTTTTCCGTGATACAAAAGCAAACGCCGATGCACTTGTTGAAGAATATTTGCGTGATTACGCAGAAATGACTGATAACGGGAAATTACCCAAAAGAATAAAAGAACTCGAAAAGAAGATAGATTTTGCTTTGCAGAAAAAAGCAAAGCTGCTTGAATTCAATGTTGCAGGTAAGATTACTGACAGAGATTTCTTTGAGATGACAGAGCAATGCAACAACGAAATCAAAGAAACGGAAGAACTGATTAAAGAACTTTCGGAAACACTTGAATCAAGTGAAGAATTCAAAAAACACATCAATGCCGTTCGCAGTGCGATTGCCGCAGCTCAGTCTGATGCAAGATGCGGAATAATTTCAAAAGAATTCGTTGATACCTATATAGATAAGATTTATGTGACTCCCGTTGATGAGAATACGATGAAGTTAAGTATCAAGATTTTCTCAGGAGAATCAACGGAAAAATACCTCGAAAAGTTCAGACGTCACGTGGGACAAATGAAGTCCGTATCTGACAGCCACACAAAAAATCAAGGAATATCAACGGTTTCAGGCTCTGAAAATTCTGCGGGTCAAACGAGCAAGAAGATGATTGAGGCTTACGAAAACGGCATGAAATAAATTTTGCCCATCAACGGGGGCTGTCGCATTGGCGGCAGCTCCTTTCTTTTTATAATTTACAAAATCATAATTTTTAAGAGGTTGACGGTTTGACTTAATTATTATATAATACTATGTTAAGAAAGTGTTATTATCGGACACTAACCGTTTTTTGCGGATTTCATATACTTAAGGAGACAAAAGATGACAGAAAGAGAAAATCTGATTATGATGCCCACCGTGGCGCTCAGGGGACTTGTGGTGTTTCCGAAAATGTTCATACATTTTGACGTGGGCAGAGAAAAATCAATCAATGCACTCAAAACCTCAATGGATACAGATCAGGAAATTTTTCTTGTTACACAGAAAGACATTTCCGTTGATGACCCTGATTACAGCGAGCTCTATGAAATCGGTGTTATCGCAACGGTAAAGCAGGTGCTCAAGCTTCCCGGTAAGAGTGGTAACGTGCGCGTTGCTGTTGAGGGTATACGCAGAGCAAGACTTGTTCAGGGCTTTGAGCCGGGCAAGGCGAATTACCTCAAAGCAATGGTTTTCCCCATTGAAGAGCCTTCAATACGAGCAGAAAAAGCAGACTACGCAAAGGCACTTGTGCGCCACACAAAGGATATTTTTGCAGAATATACCGATTGTGCGCCTCAGCTTCCTGCGGATATCGTTACTGGTGTTATGCAGAAGAACGAGGCAGGTGAGCTTGCGGACTATATTGCAGGCAACATTATGCTTGAATATGAGGACAGACAGCATATTCTTTCCTTTATCAATCCGATAAAAAGGCTCGAGGAAATGTGTGTTATGCTTACCAACGAGGGCAACCTGCTTTCCATCGAGGCGGAAATCGGCGATAAAGTGCAGGAGCAGATTGACAAAAATCAGCGCGAATACTATCTTCGTGAGCAGATGAAGGTTATTTCTGCAGAGCTTGGCGGCGGAATATCCCACGAAGAAGAGCTTGATTATTTCCGCGAAACTATTTTTAATATGAAAGCCTCCGACGAAGTCAAGGAAAAGCTTTTCAGGGAGTGCGATAAGCTGGAGAAATATTCTCCCAGCTCACCTGAGGCGGCAGTCAGCAGAAACTATATTGAAACCTGCATTGCTCTGCCCTGGAATAATCTTACGGAGGAGAACTCCGACATTGCAAAATCAAGAAAGATTCTTGAAGACGACCACTACGGTCTCGAAAAGATAAAGAGACGAATTCTGGAATATCTTGCCGTGCGCGTTATGGCACCTGACATCAAAGGTCAGATTATCTGTCTTGTAGGTCCTCCCGGCGTGGGTAAAACTTCAATTGCTCGCTCTGTTGCAAAGGCTACGGGCAGGGAATACGTGCGTATTTCACTTGGCGGCGTCAAGGATGAGGCGGAAATCAGAGGCCACAGAAAAACATATATCGGCTCTATGCCCGGCAGAATTATCGATGCAATGAAGCAGGCCGGTACAAGCAATCCTCTTGTTCTGCTTGATGAGGTGGATAAGCTTTCGTCCGATTATAAGGGAGACCCCACTTCTGCGCTTCTTGAGGTGCTTGACCCTGAACAGAATTCAACGTTCAGAGACCACTATATCGAGTTGCCTTTTGATCTCAGCAGAGTAATGTTCATCACAACAGCCAACGTTGAGTCAAATATTCCCGATCCTCTGCGAGACAGAATGGAAATTATTGAACTCGGCAGCTATACGGCAGAGGAAAAATTCAATATTGCAAAGAAACACCTTATTCCCAAGCAGATGAAACGTCACGGACTCAAAACGGCGAATTTCAGAATCACAGACAAGGCCATAAGACTTGTGATTGAAGGATATACAAAAGAAGCAGGTGTAAGAGCTCTTGAGCAGCAGATTGCCGCAATCTGCAGAAAAGCGGTTATGGAAATTGTTGAGGGTAATGCCGAAAAAGTTTCCGTAAAACCCGACACGGTTGAAGCTATGCTCGGCACAAGAAAATTCAAGGCAGACGAGATTATCCGCGAAAACGAGGTTGGCGTTGTCAACGGTCTTGCCTGGACTTCCGTAGGCGGCGATATGCTGGAGATTGAAACCGCCGTGCTTAAAGGCAGCGGAAAGCTTGAGCTCACAGGCTCTCTCGGCGACGTTATGCAGGAGAGCGCAAGGGCGGCGGTCAGCTACATACGTTCAAAGGCGGATGCATTGCCCATCAATGCCGATTTTTATAAAGAATGTGACATTCATATTCACGTGCCCGAAGGAGCAACACCAAAGGACGGTCCTTCTGCAGGTGTTACGATTGCAACGTCACTTGTTTCAGCGCTTACAGGCAGAAAAGTCCGTAAAGACGTGGCAATGACAGGCGAGATAACGCTTCGCGGCAGAGTGCTTCCCATCGGCGGACTGAAGGAAAAATCAATGGCGGCTTACAGAGCAGGAATAAAAACCGTTGTTATCCCTTACGATAATATTTCCGACCTTGATGAGGTTGACCCCAAGGTCAAGGAAGCGGTTACCTTTGAGCCCGTCAGAACAGTTGAGGCTGTTTGGGAGATTGCTCTTGAAAAAGAAGAAAAGCCTGCCGCAAAAAAGGTTGCTCCCGTTGAAATGGGTAAATCTGCACGTGCAACCATAACTCAATGATAACGATAAGGAAAAGATAAAATGAGATTTGATAAAGTAGAATTTACTGCTGCTTACGGCACGTCAAAGCAGCTCCCTCCCTCCAAGGAGGCAGAGATTGTATTTTCGGGTCGCTCCAACGTGGGCAAATCATCGCTGATAAACAAGATTTTCAACAGAAAAAATCTTGCAAGAGTCAGCTCTGTGCCCGGCAAAACAATAACTGTCAACTTTTTTAAGGGAGACGGTGTGTATTTTGTTGACCTTCCAGGCTACGGCTATGCAAAGCGCGAGCAGGGCGAGAGAAGAAGATGGGCAGAGCTTATGGAAGGATATTTTCAGTCGGAAAGAAATATCACTCTTGTAATTCAGCTCATCGATATGCGTCACGCACCCACGGCAGACGATATGACAATGCTTAACTTCCTCAGGGAATGCGAAATTCCTTTTGTGATTGCTCTTACCAAGTGCGATAAGCTCAACAAAACCGAAACCGAGAAACGCAGAGAGGCACTCGATGAGGAATTGAGCGAATATGCCGATATTCCCAGAATCGAGTTTTCTGCCGTCAAGGGCACGGGTGTTGAGGCAATAAGAGCTGCAATAGAAGAAGCGGCTAAGGAGGAAGTGTAATATGTACGTATCGGATTGTATTGATATAAATAACGAGGGTCACCTCAGCATAGGCGGTTGCGATACCGTGGCGCTTGCCAAGGAATTCGGTACTCCCGTTTATGTGTTTGACGAAAATGAAATAAGAAAAAATCTCCGTACCTTCAGAGATTCGATGACTGAATATTACGGCGGCAACGGTCTTGCCGTTTACGCAAGCAAGGCATTCAACTGCAAGGAGATGTGCCGCATATGCGCTCAGGAGGGCACGGGCATTGACGTTGTTTCGGGCGGTGAGCTTTACACGGCTCTTTCTGTTGGTTTCCCTGCGGAAAATATTGTTTTTCACGGCAACAACAAGACCTATGCCGAGCTTTATGCCGCAGTTGAAAACGGTGTAGGCAGAATAGTTGTTGATAACTTTGACGAGCTTGAAACTCTGAGCGGAATTGCGGCGGAGCTTGGCAAAACCGCAGGTATTATGTTCAGAATAAAGCCCGGAATTGACGCTCATACCCACGATTTTATCAAGACGGGTCAGATTGATTCAAAGTTCGGCTTTGCTCTTGAAACGGGTGAGGCAATGGATGCCGTCAAAAAGGCGCTTGCTACGCCCAACGTAAAGCTTCGCGGACTTCATTGCCATATAGGCTCGCAGATTTTTGATATTGATCCATTTGAACTTGCGGCAAAGGTTATGCTTGAACTTTATAAAGCTGTCAAGGATGAGACGGGCGCAGAGTTTGATGAGCTTAATCTTGGCGGCGGATTCGGAATCAGATATCTTGAGTCAGAGAATCCAAAGCCCTACGGTGAATATATGAAGAACGTTTCCGCTGTTGTCAAGGAATACTGCGAAAAGCTGGGTCTGAAAATGCCCTTTGTTCTTATCGAGCCGGGTCGCTCCGTTGTGGGCGCGGCAGGTATTACTCTTTATACCGTTGGTTGCGTCAAAAAAATTCCCGATATCCGCACCTACGTTTCCATTGACGGCGGTATGACGGATAATCCCCGTTATGCGCTTTATCACGCGGACTATGAAGTCGTTTGCGCAAACAAGGCAAACGAAGAAAGAAGTGAGGTTGTTACCGTAGCAGGCAAATGCTGTGAAAGCGGTGACCTTATTCAGGAAAACACAAAGCTTCAGGCTGTTGAGGCAGGCGATATCCTTGCTGTGCTTTCAACAGGTGCGTATAACTACTCGATGTCATCCAATTACAACAGAATTCCCCGTCCTCCCGTTGTTATGGTTAAAGACGGTGAGGCAAGAGTTGTTGTAAGACGCGAAACTTATGCCGACGTTGCGAATTGCGACGTGTAATTACGGAATAATATATTTATGGTATAAAACTTTAAGGATGTGACACAATGCCTCAGGTCAGAATGTTAGCAGATCAGGTGCGTCTTGTTTCGGAGCAGACAAGCCGTTTTAAAACAGGACGTATTTCCGTTGCCGCGGCTTTGCCGATGGACGAAAAAACGGCGGCAAATTCGTTGCTTATATATCTTTTGAAGCGTTCCTGCAAGGAATATCCCGAATTCACCTTGCTTAACGGCAAGCTTGATGAGCTTTACGGTGCATCGGTTTCCGCAGGAGTTTCCAAAATCGGCGAATCTCAGGTGCTTTCTCTGTCCGTAACCTGCCTTGACGACCGCTTTGCGCTGACCGATGAGAGCATCGTTGAGCAATGTGCCCAGCTTCTTGCAAGTATGCTTTTCAGCCCCAACTGCAAATGCGGCAGCTTCGGTGCGGATAAGCTTGCAACGGAAAAAAGGCTTCTCATTCAGCGTATAGAGGAGGAGCTTAACGATAAACGCGCCTATGCGTTCAACAAATGTATTGAGTATATGTGCGCAGGTGAAGCTTACGGCAGGGACAAATACGGCACCATTGAGGAAATTGAAGCGGTGAAGATGGCAGACGTTTATGCTGCGTGGAAAAATTTGCTTTCAACTGCAATTTTCCAGATAACCGTTGTTGGCGGTGCTGATGCAGACAGAGTTGCCGAGATTTTCGGAAAAAAGTTTGCAAAGATTGAGCGCAACCCCGTAAAGCCTGTAACCGTATTTATCCGGAAAGGCAGACGTTTTGACAGATATGAAGAAAGCTTCCCCGTTAATCAGGGCAAGCTTGTTATGGGCTTCAGAGCAGGAATGCTCCACAGCAGAGACAATATCTACGCCGTTACCGTTATGAATGATATTTTCGGTATGGGAACTTATTCAAAATTGTTTATGAACGTGCGTGAAAAGCTGAGCCTTGCATATTATTGCTGGTCAAGGCTTATTGCAAGCAAGGGACTTTTGCTTGTTGAGGGCGGTATAGATACAGATAAAGAAAAAAAGGTGTCTGCAGAGGTTCTGAGCCAGCTTTCCGATTTGAGAAACGGAAAAACCGACCCCGAGGTGCTCGAATCCTCAAAGCGTTCACTTAAAGAAAAATATACTTTCACAACCCCCGAGGGAATTTGCTCATGGTATGCAGCTCAGGTGCTTGATGAAGAAATCGTGACACCCGAGGATACTATAAGCGGCATTGAGGCTGTTACAATGGAGCAGGTTTGCGAGGCGGCAAAGAAGCTTTCTATAGACACAATTTATATGCTTAAGGCACAGGAAGAGGAGGGAAGCGCAGATGAAAATTAATCAGCTCACCAACGAAAAGCTTGGCGAAACCGTTTTTTGCGCAACTCATTCTTCAGGTCTTGAAATCAGGGTTATGCCCAAAAAGGGCTACACCTCCGCATATGCGGTTTTCGGCGTGAAATACGGCTCCATTGACACCGCGGTCAAAAATGAAAACGGAGAATTTGAGACCATCCCCGAGGGCACCGCACATTTTCTTGAACACAAGCTTTTTGAGAGCGAAGACCTGAATGCTTTTGAGCGTTTTGCAAAAACGGGTGCCAGCGCAAATGCGTACACCAGCTTTGAAAAAACAGCATATCTTTTCAAAGGCTCGGAAAACATCGGAGAATCCCTTGAAATTCTGCTTGATTTTGTTCAGAATCCTTACTTCACCCAACAGACGGTTGAAAAGGAGCAGGGAATTATCGGTCAGGAAATCAGAATGTATCAGGATTTACCCGACTGGCAGGTAATGTTCAATCTGCTTAAGGCGCTTTACAGCGACCATCCCGTGAGAATTGACATTGCAGGCACACAGGATTCAATCGCAAAGATTGATGCAGACCTGCTTTACAGACTTTTCAATAATTTTTACAATCCTGCCAATATGGTACTTTGTGTTGTGGGCGGTATTGAACCTCAGGCGGTTTTTGATATCGTTGACAGATGCATAAAGAAGACCGAGGGCAAGGCGGCTGAAAGAAAATTTGTCAAAGAAAGCGGTACTCCTGTTCAGAAATACGTTGAGCAGCAGCTTTCAGTTGCACAAAAACAGTTTCTTCTCGGCTACAAAGAGGAGCTTTCAGAGCCTCTGCTTACTCTTGAGGACGAAATTGCGTCCCAGATTCTGGTTGAGATTATTGCAGGCAAATCTTCACCGCTGTTCAAAAAGCTTATTGACGAGGAGCTTGTTGATATGGGCTTTGGCGGCGACGTTTTCAACGGATTCGGCTTTTCCTGCGTAATGCTGGGCGGCTCGAGCAAAGACCCTGATAAGGCTTGCGAGATAATAAAAGCGGAAATTGAACGCTGCAAAAAAGAGGGCGTTGACTCTGCCTCTTTTGAAAGAGCAAAGCGCAAATTCTATGGCAGATACGTTATGAGCTATAACGATATTGATGACACGGCAAATCTGATGATGAACCTTTATTTCAACGGATATGAGCCGTTTGCGGAGCTTGAGGTCTGCAAGAAAATGACTCTTGAAAAAGTTCAGAGCAGACTCGAGGCTATCAGGGATGAGTTTTCCGCTCTTTCCGTCATCAGCCCCGTATCATAATGTTCTGAATGTAAAGGAAAGGAATGATAAAAATGTCCGATTATACCGTTGTTTATTTTTCGGGTATCGACAGAGGCTTCAGCGTGCCTGCGGTGCTTGCAGATTTCAATATTTTCGGAATAGACGTTGAAATCAGATTTTACGGCGCGATTATTGCATTCGGATTTCTTCTTGCCGTGCTTTTCGGCGGCAGAATGGCTTATAAATGGAAAATGAGCCTTGACAAAATGATTGACGTGCTCATTTACGGCACGATTTTTGCAATTATCGGTGCAAGACTTTATTACGTTTTCTCCAAGTGGGACTATTACGGAGCGCATCTCGCAGAAATACCGCAGATATGGCAGGGCGGTCTTGCCATATACGGCGGAATCATCGGCGGTCTTGCGGCTGCATACGTGGTCTGCAGAATAAGAAAACTCAACTATTTCAATCTTCTTGATATGGCAACGATGAGCTTGCTTATCGGTCAGGGCATCGGCAGATGGGGTAACTTTACCAATCAGGAGGCTTTCGGTGTCAACACCGACCTGCCCTGGGGTATGTGGAGCGAAAAAATCGCAGATGATATTATCCGCAGCCAATCGGAGTACAAGGGCTTCACCGTTGACCCCACTCTTCCCGTGCATCCCACTTTTCTCTATGAATCAATCTGGTGCCTTCTCGGATTTTTGGTGCTTTTCATCATTTGCAAAAAAGCAAGAAAATTCAGCGGACAGATTGCTTTGTGCTACGGCATATGGTACGGTCTTGAAAGAACTTTTGTTGAAGGATTGAGGACAGACAGTCTCTATATTGCAGGCACTTCAATCCGCGTTTCGCAGGCACTTTCCGCAGCACTTGTGGTTGCCTGTGCGGCATTGCTTGTTATTCTGCTGATAAAATACACAAAAAATCCCAAGCCCATCGAGGGCGTTGATTATTTCGTTGAAGAAAAAACTTCAAAAGCCGAGGAAACCGCTGAAATCAAAGAGGAAGAATCAGGCGAAGAAACTGCAGAAAATATTGAACCCGATGCGAAAAACGAAGAGTGAAAAATGTTATAAGGAGTGAAGACCAATGGCTAAAATAATTGACGGCAAGGCAATAAGAGAATTTAATCTTGATAAAATTTCGGAGCAGGTTGAGCAGCTCAAGGCTCAGGGCATACTGCCCACACTCGCGGTTATCATTGTCGGCAGCGACCCTGCATCAAGAATTTACGTCAACAACAAAAAGGCGGCTTGCGAAAGAACGGGTATGAAATCCCTTGAATTTGCTCTGCCCGAGGAAACAACTACAGAAGAGCTTCTTGAACTTATTGACAAGCTGAATGCAGACAAAACCGTTAACGGTATTCTCTGTCAGCTTCCCGTTCCCAAACATATTGATAAAAACAAGGTGCTTGAAAGAATTCTTCCTGAAAAGGACGTTGACTGTTTCCATCCCGAAAACGTAGGAAAGCTTTGCATCGGCAACGGCGGACTTGTTCCCTGCACACCTATGGGTATGGTAAAAATGCTTGAATACGAAGGTGTTGACCCTACGGGCAAGCATTGCGTAATCATCGGCAGAAGCGATATCGTAGGCAAGCCTATGGCAATGCTTATGCTTGCAAGAAATGCAACGGTAACAGTATGCCATTCAAAGACCGTTAACCTTGCCGAAATCACAAAGCAGGCTGATATCCTTGTTGCGGCTGTGGGCATTGCAAAATTCGTCAAAGCCGATATGGTGAAAGACGGTGCAATTGTGCTTGACGTCGGTATGGACAGAGATGAAAACGGCAAGCTTTGCGGTGACGTTGACTATGATGAGGTCAAGGAAAAGGCTTCAATGATAACTCCCGTCCCCGGTGGCGTTGGTCCTATGACAATTGCTATGCTGATGAGAAACACTCTCACAGCGGCAAAAATACAAAATTAACAGGGCGGTAAGCTATGCAGACCTGCCCGGAAGGAGAAAAAATTGTCAAAGAAAAAACTCTTCAGAAGCAAGTCGGACAGAAGAATAGCCGGCGTGTTGGGCGGTCTTGCAGACTACTTTAATATCGATGCAACCATTTTAAGGATTGCGTATGTTCTGCTTTCAATCTTTGTTCTCGGATGCCCCGTGATTGTATATCTGGTTGCGGCGCTGATTATTCCCGAAGAGCCTGATTGTACTGACAGAACTCCTTTTCAGCAGGCAAATTATGAGCCTGTTGACGACAACGACGGTAACTGAAAAAATTTTCGAAAAATCGAAAAAAACCTTTGACAACGCTTGATAGTTGTGATATAATCTCATATGCCGCATATTCGGGGCGGGTGACTTATGCCCAAAAACGGATATATTCCGTGCCTCAGGCAACCCATTTATAAGTGTTGCAAGAATAGCGAGTCTTAAAGAAAAGGATGATATTCCGATGTACGCAATTATCGAAACAGGCGGCAAGCAGTATAAGGTACAGGCCGGCGATGTAGTATTCATCGAAAAGCTTGACGCAGAAGAAGCAAGCGAGTACACCTTTGACAAGGTTATCGCAGTTGGAACCGACGACGGTATCACCGTTGGTGCTCCCTATGTTGACGGAGCAAGCGTTTCAGCAAAGATTGTCAAGAACGGTAAGGGAAAGAAGATTACCGTTATGACCTACAAGCCCAAGAAGAACTCAAAGAGAAAGATGGGCCACAGACAGCCTTACACTAAGGTTGAAATCTCTGCTATCAACGCATAATTGACCGACCTATGATAAAGGTCAGGTTTTCAGTCGGTAACAGACAACTGAAAGGCTTTGAGATAAGCGGTCACGCAATGTTCGCGGAAAACGGCAGAGATGTTGTTTGCGCGGCAGTTTCCTCGGCGGCTTATATGGCTGCCAACACAATAACCGATGTAATCGGCGCAGATGCCGTTGCAAAGGCAGGGGAAGCATCAATGAGCGTGAAACTCAATCAGCCCGATGAGCAGGCAGAAAACGTGCTCAAAGGACTTGAGATTCACTTGACCGAGCTTTCAAAGCAGTATCCCCAAAACATTAAAATAATCTACGGAGGTGTAAAGTAATGCTTAAGATAAATGTACAGCTTTTCGCTCATAAGAAAGGTATGGGTTCAACCCGTAACGGCCGTGATTCAGAGTCAAAGAGACTTGGTGCAAAGAGAGCAGACGGTCAGTTCGTTCTTGCAGGTAACATTCTTGTAAGACAGAGAGGTACACACATCCACCCCGGCAACAACGTTGGCAAGGGTTCAGATGACACACTCTTCGCTCTCATCGACGGCACAGTAAAGTTCGAGCGTATGGGCAAAGACCGCAAGAAGGTCAGCGTTTACGCAGTTGAGCAGTAATTTACAAAAAGTAATCCGCTATGCAACCGCATAGCGGATTTTTTCTGTCGTTGTCAAAGCTGATGTTTTAACAAAAACAAGTTTTATTCAAAATGAAATCCGCCATGCAATGTGCGGGGTTCGTAAAACAGTTTTCATTTTAAAAGTCTGAAAATTGAATATTTTCAAGGTTCGGCGTGACTTCGGTCACGCCGTTTTCTTTTGCATAAGTTCATTCAGCGGTATAAATCCGATGAAATCGTATTCGATTGAAATACTTTGCTTCCTTTTACCGCTTGACTTGTCGGCAGCTGAAACATAAATTCTTTTGACAAGTTCTCTTAAAGCATAAGGTGTAAGCGGAACTCCGTCAGCATACTTCGATGCAAGCTGGATGAACTTTTCTAGATTTTCTGTCTGTTGTTCCTGTACTTCGATATTTTTCTGTAATGTTACCAACTCTGATTTTAGCTGTGATTGTTCTTCTTCGTATCTTTGACTCATCATCTCAAACTTTTCATCTGAAAGAGTGCCTTTTGCATTATCTTCGTAAATCTTGATGAACAATCGGTCAAGCTCTGCAATTCGTTTTTCATTCTGTGATAACTGTTTCTTCCACACTCGGATTTTTTCTTCGCTCTCAACTTGAAGCTTCTCGGTCATAACTTCCCTGAAATGCTGTTCGTATCTTGCAACATAAGATACAACTGCATTCATATGTGTTTGAACCAAATCTTCAAGAACAACAGAACGAATAAAGTGAACTTTACACTTGTCCCTGTGCTTGTGATGTACGGAGCATTCAAAGAAAGATTGCTCAAACTTTGAATTGTTGCTTGCACAGAAATACATCTTTTCACCACAATCGGCACAATATAGCATTCCCGAAAACATACTGCTTTTACCGGTCTTTGTTTTTCGATGGCGGTTCTGACGGATT
>JAZQTC010000035.1:0-47826 GCA_045630405.1 Acutalibacteraceae bacterium | reverse complement strand
AAATGTTATGGTTGCTCTCAGAGAGCCCTCTCTCGGCCCTGTTTTCGGAGTTAAGGGCGGTGCAGCCGGCGGCGGATACGCACAGGTTGTTCCTATGGAAGATATCAATCTTCATTTCACAGGCGACTTCCATGCAATCGGAGCTGGAAACAATCTTCTTGCCGCAATGCTTGATAACCATATTTACCAGGGAAACGCACTCAATATTGATCCCAGAAGAATCACGTGGAAGCGTTGCGTTGATATGAATGACAGACAGCTTCGCTTTGTTACCGACGGTCTTGGCGGCAGAGTTAACGGTGTTCCCAGAGAAGACGGTTATGATATAACAGTTGCATCTGAAATTATGGCTGTTCTTTGTCTTGCTACGTCAATTACCGACCTTAAGGAAAGACTTTCAAGGATTATTGTCGGCTACACTTATGATGAAAAGCCTGTTACTGCAGGTGAACTTAAGGCCGCAGGCGCAATGACCGCACTTCTTAAAGATGCGCTTAAGCCTAACCTTGTTCAGACTCTTGAGGGCACTCCTGCTCTTGTTCACGGTGGTCCCTTTGCAAATATTGCACACGGCTGTAACTCTGTTATGGCTACCAAGCTTGCAATGAAGCTTGGCGATTATGCTATTACCGAAGCAGGTTTTGGCGCCGATCTCGGTGCAGAAAAATTCCTTGATATCAAGTGTCGTTATGCAGGTCTTGTACCTTCTGCAGTTGTTGTTGTTGCAACAATCAGAGCACTTAAAATGCACGGCGGTGTACCCAAGACAGAACTTGCAGGCGAGAATCTTGAGGCACTTGAAAAGGGTATTCCCAACCTTCTTCGTCACGTTTCCAATATTAAAAACGTTTATAAACTTCCCTCGGTTGTTGCAGTTAATCGCTTCCCCACGGATACCGATGCAGAGGTTAATCTTATTATCGAAAAGTGCAGGGAACTCGGTGTAAACGTTGTTCTCTCAAACGTATGGGCAGAGGGCGGCAACGGCGGTGTTGAGCTTGCAGAAGAGGTTGTCAGACTTTGTGAACAGCCCAATGATTTCACCTTCTCATATGAGCTTGACGGCTCAATCGAGAGCAAGATTGAGGCGGTTGTCAAGAAGGTTTACGGCGGTGACGGTATCAGCGTTCTGCCTGCTGCCAAAAAGCAGATTGCCGCAATCGAAGCAATGGGCTATGCAAATCTTCCTGTTTGTATGGCAAAAACACAGTACAGTTTTTCTGATGACCCTGCAAAGCTTGGAGCACCCGAAGGCTTTACAGTAACAATAAAGAATGTTAAGATTTCCGCAGGCGCAGGATTTATAGTAGTTCTGACAGGTGACATAATGACTATGCCCGGACTTCCTAAAGTTCCTGCCGCAGAGAAGATTGACGTTGATGAAAACGGCAAAATCAGCGGACTTTTCTGATATCTGAAATAATTGACCGCCCGAGTTTTTAGCTCGGGCGGTTTGTTTGTTTTGTTGCAGTACAGTTGCATTGAAAATATTTTTGTTTTTGCGAAAATTTGTGGGAAATATATGTTATATGTATGAGCGAAATTTATGAATGACTATATATAATGTAATGAAAAGCACAAAATCTTATTAAAAATCTGATTTCAGCAACAAAATATTGAGTTTTTTCTTGCAATAAACCAAGTGTATATGGTATAATATACCAGACTTTTTGTTGGTTTTATCGAGAGTGCTTTGCGGAATAATAATTATGTTTATTTTTCGTGAAAGGGTGCGGATTGATGAAAGGCAACAAAAATAAAAACAACAATTTTTTTCTTCCTGCTCTACCGTGGCAGGCTCCCGACCTGAGCAGCGGCGGAAGTTCAGGAGAAGATGACTCTTCTGCGATGAACAGCATTGTTGAATCAGGCAGCGTAACGGTAAGAAAAGGAGAACATCTTATTCATTGTCTTACCATAATCGGACAGATTGAAGGTCATTATATTCTGCCGGCGCAGAATAAAACCACCAAATACGAGCACGTTATTCCTCAGCTTGTTGCAATTGAAGAAAGTGACGAGATTGACGGTCTGATTATGATTCTCAACACCGTCGGCGGCGATATTGAGGCTGGTCTTGCGATTGCAGAACTTGTTTCAGGAATGAAAACTCCCACGGTTTCTCTTGTTCTTGGTGGCGGACATTCAATCGGTGTTCCTCTTGCTGTTTCAACGGATAAATCTTTCATAACACCCTCCGCAACAATGACGATTCATCCCGTGCGTATGAACGGTCTTGTTCTCGGTGTGCCGCAGACGTTGTCATATTTTGAACAGATGCAGGAAAGAATAGTTCGGTTTGTTTCCGATAATTCCGATATCTCGCCTGACAGATTCCGTGAAATGATGCTTGCAACAGGTGAGCTTGTGATGGACGTCGGAACGGTGCTCAGCGGTGAAGCTGCAGTTAAAGAGGGCTTGATTGATTCACTCGGAAGTCTTTCCGATGCATTGAACTGTCTGTATAAAATGATTGATGATAAATAAAATGGAATTATATTCCGAAAGGATGAAATAAATGGCAAATTCCCCAAATAAAAAACCTGCCGCCAAAAAGAAAACGGCGTCAGACTCAAAACAGTCTACAGCGAAGAAAAGTTCTGCAAAGAAATCTTCGGGAAAGGCAAATACATCTCAGGGTATAAGCCGTCAGACTTATGCCGTGATTCTTTTTGCCGTTGCACTTTTTCTTGCCGCAGTTGTGTTTATTGAAGGCGAAAGTGTCTGGATGAGTATGCACAACGGAATGTTTGCCCTTTTTGGCTTTTTTGCCTGGGTTTTACCTGCCGTGCTTATTTATGCAGTTGTTGTTTTTGCTTTGGATAAAACTGTCAGCGGTATGATTAAAAATTTGCTGATAATCTTTGCGTTTACCGCACTTCTGAGCGGTACAATACATATTTTTGCAAATACCAATGATTATCTCAGAGACACAACGCTTACTCAACAGTTTGCTGATATATGGGCCGAATCGCCGGATGTTTTCAGCGGTGGAATTTTCGGTGCATTGATCGGCGGTTTTGTTGCAATGTTTTTTGGTAAAACACCTGCAGCGTTCACTTTTATTCTGCTGTTGGTTGTCGGAGTGATGCTTATCACAAAAATTTCTCTCGGTAAAATTTTCAACGCTGTCCAAAAACCTGTGAAAAAGGTTAGTGAATTTGCAGGCGAAAAAATCGAGCAGCATTCTCAGCGTGTTCAGGAAGAAAAGGAGAGAAAGGCAGAAGAAGCAAGAAAGCCTTTCAATCCTCCCGAACAGCCTACAAATTCAGTTGAAAATTTTGAGGATAATTTCATAACGGATGAATCCACTTTTGCTCCTGTTGAAGAGGCACCCGTACCTGAAATACCCGTTGTTCGTCTTCCTGATTTTGCACAGTCGGACGTTGTTGAAGAAACAATCGAAACTGCATTGGAAGAAGCAAAGCCCAAAAAGAAAAGAAAGGTTCAGCCTCCCGTAACGGAAGAAGCAACAACGACCGAAGAACCTGAATATGTTGATATTTTCTCGGGAGATGAACTCCCTGATTCTGAATATGTATTTCCGTCAGTTGATTTGCTCAATATTGCAGAAAAGAGCAGTTCATCCGATAGTGTCAATGAAATGCAGATCGGCGCAAAGAAGCTTGTTTCAACTCTTGAAAGCTTCAAAATCAACGCAGAAGTTACAAACATTTGCAGAGGTCCTTCCGTAACAAGATATGAACTTGTCCCTGAGGCAGGTGTCAGAATCAACAAGATTACGGGTCTTGCCGATGATATTGCACTCCGTCTTGCGGCAACAAGCGTCCGTATTGAGGCTCCCATTCCCGGCAAAGCTGCAATCGGTATAGAAATTCCCAACAGCGCAAAAGCTATGGTTACAATGCGTGAAATTATTGACACGCCTGAATTCAAAGAAGCGACAAGTAAACTTACCGTTGCTCTCGGCAAGGATATTACAGGCAAAATTATCTGGGCTGATCTTGCAAAAATGCCTCACGTTCTTGTTGCAGGTACAACGGGTTCAGGTAAGTCTGTTTGCCTTAATGCGATGATTGTCAGCATTCTTTACAACGCTTCACCTGATGAGGTCAAGCTTCTTATGATTGACCCTAAAATGGTTGAATTCACAATTTACAACGGCATTGCACATCTTGAAGTTCCTGTTGTTTCCGATCCCAGAAAGGCTGCAGGTGCTCTCGGATGGGCAGTTGGCGAAATGGACAAGAGATACAAACTCTTTGCAGAAAACGGAGTAAGAGATATCAAGGGCTTCAACAGACT
The DNA here is from genome assembly GCA_045630405.1 of Acutalibacteraceae bacterium. Taxonomy (GTDB): domain Bacteria; phylum Bacillota; class Clostridia; order Oscillospirales; family Acutalibacteraceae; genus CAG-177. The sequence goes on along the minus strand of JAZQTC010000035.1, from coordinate 43,560 downwards.
TTGTGAAACAAGGGATGACCTTGTGAAGATGCATCAGATTGTTATCTTTATTGATGAGCTTGCTGATCTTATGATGGTTTCTCCCAAAGAGGTTGAAGATTCAATCTGCCGTCTTGCACAGAAGGCGAGAGCTGCAGGTATTCATCTTGTTCTTGCAAGACAGAGGCCTTCAGTTGACGTTATCACAGGTATCATCAAGGCTAATATTCCCAGCAGAATTGCACTTTCGGTTTCTTCGCAGGTAGACTCAAGAACTATTCTTGACGCTGTCGGCGCAGAGAAACTTCTCGGTAACGGCGATATGCTTTTCCACCCCGTGTCAGCATCAAAGCCCACCCGTATTCAGGGCTGTTTCATTTCTGATGAAGAGGTTGAAAGGGTTGTTACCCACATTAAATCTCAGGCTCAGACGACTTATAATGAAGAGACCATTCACGAAATTGAAGCAAAGGCTGCAGCAGCGGAAAACGCAAAGAAAAAGTCTGCTGAAGATGACGGTGACGAAGAGTGGGATCCCATGCTTAACGATGCTATAGAGGTTGTTGTTAATGCAGGCGGAGCATCTACCACTATGCTCCAGAAAAAGCTTAAACTCGGCTACGCACGTGCATCTCGCGTTATGGATCAGCTTGAAGAAAAGGGAATAGTCGGCCCTTCAGAGGGTGCAAAGCCCAGAGCTGTTCTCATTTCAAAACAGCAATGGTACGAAATGCAGGCATTGGCAGAGGGTGCAGGTGTGCCTGACATAGACGACGTATTCGAAGATGATGACGATTATTCAGGATCGGATGATGAATTTGTATAATTCAAAGGGCTTTTTGCCCGTTTCAAAAGAGGATATGAGTGCTGCAGGCTGGTCTCAGGTTGACTTTGTTTACGTCAACGGAGATGCATACGTTGACCATCCTGCATTCGGCGCTGCAATAATTACCCGTGTTCTTGAAAATGCAGGTTTTAAAGTCGCATTTCTTGCACAGCCGGATTGGCATAGCACAAAGGATTTTATGCGATTCGGTAAGCCGAGGCTGGGATTTCTTGTCAGCAGCGGCAATATCGACTCGATGGTTGCGCATTACACGGCTGCAAAGAAAAAACGCAGTACGGATTATTACAGTCCGGGCGGAAAGTTCGGATTGAGACCTGACAGAGCTGTTATTGTTTATTGCAACAGAATCAGAGAAGCTTACGGTGACGTTCCGATTATTATCGGCGGTCTTGAGGCTTCTCTTCGCCGTTTTGCTCACTATGACTATTGGGATGATAAAATACGCAGATCAATTTTGCTTGATTCTCAAGCAGATTTACTTTCCTACGGAATGGGTGAACGTTCAATTCTTGAAATTGCCCAAAGACTCAATGATGGTGAAAACGTGGCGGATATCCATGATATCCGCGGCACTTGTTACAGTGTTGACGTGCGTGAAACTCCCTATTACGGCACAGAATGTCCTTCATATGAGAATGTTTGCAATTCAAAAAAAGAATATGCCGTTTCTTGTCGTATCCAGCAGGATGAGCAGGACTTTTTCAGAGGGAAAGCTGTCAGACAGCGCCACGGAAGCCGTATGGTTGTTCAGAATCAACCTTCAATTCCTCTCTCGCAGCAGGAGCTTGACGCAGTTTATGCCTTACCGTATATGAGGACTTATCATCCTATGTACGAGTCGGACGGCGGTGTGCCGGGTATAGAAGAAGTGCGTTTTTCTATCGCCCATAACAGAGGCTGTTTCGGAGGATGCAATTTCTGTTCACTTGCTTTCCATCAGGGCAGATATATTTCTGTCAGAAGCAAAGAATCAATTGTGAAAGAAGCTGAACTTCTGACACAACTTCCTGATTTTAAAGGCTATATTCACGATATAGGCGGTCCTACCGCAAACTTTCGACGTCCTTCCTGTGACGGTCAGGAGAAAAGGGGACTTTGTAAAGGCAAAAAGTGCCTTGCGCCGACAATTTGCCCGAATTTGAAATCAAACCACGAAGAGTATCTTGATATTCTTCGTACTGTGCGTGCTTTACCGAAGGTTAAAAAAGTTTTTATCCGTTCGGGTATACGGTACGACTATATGCTTGCTGACAAAGATGATTCATTTTTCAAAGAACTTGTTGCTCATCACGTCAGCGGTCAGCTCAAGGTTGCTCCCGAGCATTGTTCAGCGGCTGTTCTTGATAAAATGGGCAAACCGCACATCGAAGCATACCTTGAATTTTCCAAGCGTTATTTCAAGTACACAAAGCAAGAGGGCAAGGAGCAGTATCTTGTGCCCTATCTTATGTCGTCACATCCGGGGAGCACACTCAAAGAAGCCGTTGAACTTGCGCTTTTCCTGAAAAAAATCGGTATAAGACCCGAGCAGGTTCAGGATTTTTATCCGACACCGGGCACTATTTCAACCTGTATGTTTTACACAGGATTGGATCCTTACACAATGAAAGAAGTTTATGTTGCCAAGGATCCTCACGAAAAGGCAATGCAAAGAGCTCTTTTGCAATATTTTAATCCAAAAAACGCAGATCTTGTCCGTGAAGCATTGCGCAAAGCAGGCAGGCACGATCTCATTGGCTATGGTGATAAATGTCTTATAATTCCCGACAAAAAATCCAGACCACAGTTTGCTGAAAGGGGAAGGAATAATCATGGCAAAAAGCGAAAAAAATAAGAAAATTATTTATCTGATTATTCTGCTGATTTTAGCAGCTTTGTCTGCTTTTGGTGTAATTGATAATTTTGATAAGATATTCGAGGAATCGTCTTTCTCGGAGAATACATCTGAAATTGAAACGCCACAGATTTTTCAGGTTCATTTTATTGACGTCGGTCAGGGTGATTCAACGCTGATTGAATGTGACGGAAAATATATGCTTATTGACGCTGGAGAGAATGGGCACGAACAGCAGATTCTCAATTACCTCAATTCTCAAGGCGTCAAAAAGCTTGACTATGTAATTGTAACCCATCAGCATTCCGACCATATCGGCGGTATGTCGGAAGTGCTTGAGGAATTCGATGCTGATAGTATCGTTATGCCCAGACTGACTGAAAAACAGACTCCCACCAACAGTACCTATACCGCATTCCTTAAGGCTGTTCAATTGTCGGAAGCAAAAGTTATTGCGTCAAAAGTCGGTGCATCATATACTCTCGGAAGTGCATCGTTTGAAATTCTGGGACCCGTAACAAATGATGCTGAGGATATCAACAATATGTCTGTTGTCGTTAAGGTTACTTACGGCAACAACACTTTCCTGTTTACGGGTGATGCCGAAACAGAAGAGGAGAAGGAAGTTCTTGCCACAGAAGCTATGCTTGATTGCGACGTTCTTCACGCAGGTCACCATGGCTCACGCACCTCTTCTTCAAAAGATTTTCTCAATGCGGTTACTCCTGAAATATGTGTTATCAGTTGCGGTGAAGATAATGACTACGGACATCCTCACGATGAAGCAATCAAACGTATCAGGAAGCATACCGATGAGATATACAGAACAGATATCTGCGGAAGCATTCTGATTCAAAGTGACGGACAAGAACTCACCGTCAGCTACGAGAATATGTGAGGTGTTAACTGTGTATTACAGCATTGACAGAATTGTGGAAGAGGTTGCTTATTGCATTGGCGATGAAGAGGAAATACTTCTTCTTTCAACGGATATTATAGTCGGCAGTTATACGGAGGGCAGCATTATTTTTGAATCGGATGACGGATTTTATTACGTTGACGAGGAAGAAGAAGCAAAGCGCAGAAGCGAGAATTTTGCGCTTTCCGAAAGTCTGTTTGATGAATAAATAATTAATTTTTAAAAAAGATGCAGGATTATTCATTTTATACTTGAATAATCCTGCTTTTTATTATATAATACAAAATATATGCTCAACATGGAGGAATATGTCTTGTCAACAGTTGAAAATAAAAAAAACGTTGCGGTTTCCGCAGAGGAAATTCAAAGACAACGTGAATACGCACACCTTGTCCGCAGTATAATTGACAGGCAGTTTGAACAGTCTCCGAAAGCTTTTGTTCACACTTACGGCTGTCAGGGAAATGTTGCGGATGGTGAGCGACTCAAAGGTATGCTTGAAGAAATGGGCTACAAACTTGTTGAGGAGCTTGAGGGTGCAGATCTGGTGTTGTACAATACGTGTGCAATCCGAGAGCATGCAGAGGACAGAGTTTTTGGCAATGTAGGCGCGCTCAAGAGTATGAAAAGTGCCAACAAGGGGATGAAAATTCTACTTTGCGGATGTATGATGCAGCAAGAACACGTTGCTCAGAAAATCAGAAAAAGCTATCCTTTTGTTGATATTGTTTTCGGTACTCACGTTATTCATAAATTGCCTGAGTTTCTTTATATCAGCTTAAGTAAAGGCAAAAAAGTTTATGAATTACCCGACGAAAGCGGCGTGATTGCCGAGGATCTTCCTGTTCACCGAGACAGCAGCTACAAAGCATGGCTTCCCGTTATGTACGGATGCAATAATTTCTGCAGCTATTGCATCGTCCCGTATGTCAGAGGCAGAGAACGCAGCAGAGATCCTGAGATTATACTTGAAGAAGCGAAACAGCTTGTTGCGCAGGGATACAAAGAGATAACGCTTCTAGGACAGAACGTTAATTCATACGGCAAATATCCCGATTACGGATGCAATTTTTCGGAACTTCTCAGGCGCATTAATGCAATTGAAGGAGATTTCATTATCCGATTTATGACCTCACATCCAAAGGATTGCACTTACGAGTTGTTGGATACAATGGCATCTTGTGAAAAGGTTGCAAAACATCTGCATCTTCCTTTCCAGAGCGGCAGCAACCGTGTTCTTGATGCTATGAACAGACGCTACACCAGAGAAAAATATCTTGACCTGCTTGCGTATGCTTATTCAAAGATGCCCGACCTTTCGGTCACAAGTGACGTAATTGTCGGATTTCCCGGTGAAACTTATGATGAATTCCGTGAAACAGTCAGCCTTGTTGAGGAAGCAAAGTTCACTTCGATGTATACTTTTATTTTTTCATCAAGAGTAGGCACGGTTGCTTCAAAAATGCCTGACCCTGTTTCCAGAGAAGAAAAAGGTAAATGGTTCAAAGAACTTCTCAATGCTCAGGAAAAAATTGCAGCAGAAAGAACGGCTTCAATGGTCGGCAAAACCTACAGAGTGCTTTGTGAGAGTGTAAGCAAAGGCGGTCTTATTGAAGGCAGGACACAAGGCAATATTATTATTGAATTCCCGGCAGATATTTCTGTTATCGGAACGTTCAGAGACGTTAAGGTCACGGAATCACTCACGTGGATTTTAAGAGGCGAATTAAGTTAATACGACGGTAAAACGTATTATATAAATTTTTACAGACAGGAGAAACAAAAATGGACGTAATTGCAAAAGCAAGAGAACTCGGCGCAGCCCTTCAGCAGGACGAGCGCTACACAAAGCTTATTGCTGCACAGAAGGCAAACGAAGAGGATACAGCTCTCAACGAGCTTATCGCAAGAATTCAGCTTGTTCAGATGTCATTCCAGCACGAAGCACAGAAAGAAGATAAGAATGAGCAGAAGCTCGAAGCTTACGACAAGGAGTTTGGCGAAATCTATACACAGATTATGGCTAACCCCAATATGCAGGCATATGAGGCTGCAAGGTCAGAAATTGATAGCCTTATGCAGTACATCAACGGCATTTTTGCTCTTTGCCTTCAGGGCGAAGATCCCGCAACATGCGAACCTGCACAGGAGCATAACTGCGGCGGCGAATGCGGTTCATGCAGCGGTTGTCACTAAGTTTTAATCTTGGGGCTGAGTAAAATCAGCCCCTACGGGATTTTTTGAAAGGTATGGTAAATTCATGGCAGAGCTTACCCCTATGATGAAACAGTATTTCCAGATAAAGGAGAACTACCACGACACAATTCTTATGTTCCGTCTGGGCGATTTCTATGAAATGTTCTTTGATGATGCAAAGACAGTTTCTGCAGAACTTGATCTTGTACTTACGGGCAGGGATTGCGGTCAGGAAGAGCGCGCTCCGATGTGCGGTGTGCCTTTTCACAGCGCGGATTCATACATTGCACGTCTTGTTGCAAAGGGCTATAAAGTTGCAATTTGCGAGCAGCTTGAAGACCCTTCTGTAGCAAAGGGAATTGTCAAGCGCGATGTGACCAGGGTGCTTACACCGGGTACTGTTATTGAAAGCACAATGCTTGATGAAGGAAAAAATAATTTCCTTGCCTGCATATATGCTTCAAAAGTTTTTGTAGGTCTTTGCTTTGCTGATATATCCACAGGAAGCGTTCACGTGACGCAGTTTGAAAGAAAGAATTCTCAGCGCAGAGTTATAAATGAGCTTGGCAGATTCTGTCCAAGTGAAATTATAATAAACTCTGATGTGCTTGAACTTTCGCAGGTGACTGATTTTGTGAAAACAAGGCTCCGTTCATCCTGTGATTTGCTCGATGATTCTTGCTTTGACCTTTCAAAAGCTTCCGCAATGATTCTGAAGCATTTCAGCGTTGCTTCTCTTTCGGAGCTTTCGCTTGACGGTGCTGATGGAGCGGTTTCTGCCCTTGGTGCAGCAATGAATTATCTCAAAGAGGTTCAGAAATCCGAACTTGAAAACATAAAAAATATCGATTATTACGGCGAAGGCAGTTTTATGCGCCTTGACGTTTCTACCCTTCGCAATCTTGAAATAACAGAAACAATGCGCAACAGAGAAAAAAGAGGCTCACTTCTTTGGGTGCTTGACAAAACAAAAACTTCAATGGGTAAGCGTATGCTTCGCAGTTGGCTTGAACAGCCGCTGATCGGCATTGCAAAAATCACAAAGCGCCACAATGCCGTTGAAGAGCTTGTTGAAAATCCCATTGTCAGAGATGATATGATTGATTCGCTGACGGGTTGTCAGGACCTTGAAAGACTTATAACCCGTATTGCGTATTCAACCGCAAATGCCAGAGAATTAAAAGGTCTTTCTTCAACACTTTGCAGATTGCCTGCAATAAAGGAATTGCTTTCAGGTTGCAGAAGCAGCCTGCTCTGCGATCTTTTCAACGAAATACAGCCGCTTGAAGAATTGTCGGCAACTATTGACGGTGCAATTGTTGAGGAACCACCGTTTTCTGTCAGAGAAGGCGGAATGATTAAAGACGGATTCAATGAAGAACTTGATTCGTTGCGTGATATAGTCAACAACGGCAAGGGATACATTGCGGACATTCAGCTCAGAGAACAGGAAAGAACGGGAATCAAGAAGCTCAAGATAGGCTATAATCGTGTGTTCGGTTACTATATTGAAGTTTCGAATTCGTTCAAAGAACTTGTTCCTGAAGACTATATAAGAAAACAGACACTCACAAACTGTGAGAGATTTATAACCCAGGAACTTAAGGAACTGGAATCAAAGGTGCTCGGTGCTCAGGAGCGAATCGTTAAGCTTGAGTATGAAATATTTGATGCTGTCAGAAAAAAAGCGGCGGAGCATCTTTTTGAGATTCAGAAAACTGCGGCAGCGGTTGCAGCTGTTGACGTTATCTGTTCCTTTGCGAAAGTTGCAGCAGAAAACAATTATTGTTGCCCGACAATGAACGCAGGAGACAGAATTTACATAACAGACGGCAGACATCCCGTTGTTGAAAAAATGATAGATTTCCCGTTTGTGCCCAATAATACAAATCTTGATTGTTCGGACAATCGCTGCGCAATCATAACAGGTCCCAATATGGCAGGTAAATCAACGTTTATGCGTCAGGTTGCGTTGATCTGTCTTATGGCACAGGCAGGCAGCTTTGTTCCTGCATTGAGTGCAGAACTTTGCGTGGTTGACGGTATATTCACCCGAATCGGTGCATCGGATGACCTTGCATCAGGTTCTTCAACCTTTATGGTTGAGATGACGGAAGTTGCGGATATTCTTAAGAATGCAACTTCAAAAAGTCTTATAATATTTGACGAAATCGGCAGAGGTACTTCTACGTATGACGGTATGAGCATTGCGAGAGCGGTGCTTGAATATTCTGCTGATAAGCGTAAACTCGGCGCCAAAACTCTTTTTGCAACCCATTATCATGAACTTACAGAACTTGAAAATACTGTTCAGGGTGTCAAAAACTACAATATTGCCGTTAAAAAGAGGGGAGACGATATAACCTTCCTTCGCAGAATTATTTCTGGTTGTGCAGACGGCAGCTACGGTATCGAAGTTGCCAAATTGGCAGGCGTGCCCAACAGCGTTGTAGAGCGTGCAAAAGTTGTTCTCAAGGAACTTGAATGTGACGGTCTCAAATCACCCGTAAGAACAGAGGTTCAGCCTGAATATGAAATGCAGATGTCATTTGGTTCATCAAATGCAGATGCAATTGTTGAAAAACTTAAAAATATTGACGTCAATACTCTTACCCCCATTGAAGCGATGGGAATACTTTACGAGCTTGCAAAGCAAGCTGCAAATTAATCTGAAAGGAGGCTCCGATAATGGCAAAAATCAATGTTCTTCCAAAGCATCTCGCCGAGTTGATTGCTGCAGGTGAGGTTGTAGAGCGTCCTGCTTCTGTCGTAAAGGAGCTTCTTGAAAACTCGATTGATGCTGGTGCTGATACTGTTACAGTTGAAATCAAAAACGGTGGCATTTCATACATAAGAATCACGGATAACGGCTGCGGTATATCAAGAGATGATATCCGTAATGCCTTTGTAAGCCACGCAACAAGCAAAATTTCAACCAGCGATGACCTCGAGAGTATTTTTACTCTCGGATTCAGAGGTGAAGCTCTTGCAAGTGTAAGCGCAGTTGCAAAAGTTGAGGTTATGACCCGTGCAGATGACGAGGATATCGGAACAAGATACGTTGTTGAAGCAGGTGAAGAAATTCTGCTTGACGATGCAGGTTGTCCCAAGGGCACAACAATCATTGTTCGTGATCTTTTCTGGAAAACACCTGCAAGAATGAAATTTCTTAAAAAGGACGTAACCGAGGCAAATGCCGTTGCAGGAGTAGTGGACAGAATTGCTCTTTCGCATCCTGAAATTTCATTCAGATTTATCAGAGAAGGCAAACAGGTGCTGGTTACCAGCGGTAACGGTGATTTGTTAACCTGCATACGCGAAATTTTCGGCAAGGATTTTTCTTCAGATTTGATTCCTGCGGAATATAATGGCGGCGGAGTAGAGGTAAAAGGTTTTGTTTCAAAGCCCTCTGCTTCAAGACCTAATCGTAATATGCAGTTTTTCTTCCTTAATAACCGACTTATCAAAACGGGAACGGGAAGTGCTGCAATCGGTGAGGGATATAAGAATTCTGTTATGGTCGGCAAATTCCCGTCTTGCGTACTCAATATCAAGGTTAATCCCTCGCAGGTCGACGTTAACGTTCATCCCGCAAAAACAGAAGTAAGGTTTTCGGATGAAAAAGCGATATTTAATGCAGTATTTTATGCTTGCAAAAATGCGCTTGCAAACGGAGACACACCCAAGCAGGTAAACAGACCTGTTGTTGATTTTTTCAAGTCTCCCGAAAAACCTGCAGAGCAGCTGAAAATCAGCACTCCGCCGAAACCTGCAACTGATTTCTGGCAGCATATTCCTAAAAAGGAGTCAGCAGATTCTGTTGCACCTGTCATAAAAAAAACCGAACAACATCAGGTAAAGGTTGTTCCTGTTGTGGATACTTCTGAACAGTCTCAGCCAAAGGTTGCACCAGCTGAAACAAAACCGTCAGATATTTCATCTCGTTTTGTTGTTGCAAGTTCGCCTTCGACAGAGCCGGTTTCAGAGGAAAAGTCAGAAGATATTCTGCTGAAGTCTCCGCCCGTTACACCAAAAGAAGAACCTTCCGTTATTTCTGTTCCTGAAGCAGAAGAAAAAACTTGTTTTGAAGAAGAAGAGTTTCATCTTGTCGGCGAGGCATTCAGAACGTATATAATTTGCGAATACAAGGGAAAAATGCTTATTATCGATAAGCACGCCGCTCATGAACGCATAATTTATGAAAAACTTAAGCGTGAAAACGGAGAAAGAACACCCCAATTACTTCTCATACCCGTAACCGTCACGCTTTCAAAGGAAGAATATTCAGCAATTCTTGATAACGTTGATTTGCTTGATGAGTCAGGATTTGACGTTGAAGATTTCGGCAACGGATGTGTCATCGTCAGAGAATGTCCTATGGAAATTTCTGCTGATGACGTTCAGGACGTTATCTGCGAAATAGCAGGCAGATTCGTAGAGAAAAAGCAGGATGTGATGTTTGAAAAAATGGATTGGATTTTCCATTCGGTTGCTTGCCGCAGCGCAATAAAGGCAGGAAATTTCACATCAAGACTTGAGATGGAAAGATTTGCAAAGCAACTACTTTCAATGCCTGATATACGATATTGTCCTCACGGCAGACCTGTATTTATAGAAATGACTAAAAGAGAGCTGGAGAAGAATTTTGGCAGAGTCTAAAATACCGCTTATAGCAATTGTGGGACCCACTGCATCGGGGAAAACTTCGCTTGCTGTTGAAATATGCAAGCGATTCGGTGCTGAAGCGGTTTCCTGCGATTCAATGCAAATATATAAAGGGATGGATATTGCTACCGCAAAACCAACCGAAGAAGAAATGCAGGGGATTCCGCATCATTTAATCGGATTTCTTGATCCCGATGAATCTTTCAGCGTTGCGAGGTACTGCGAACTTGCCAACGAAGCAATATCCGATATAAACAGAAGAGGTAAACTTTCTGTTCTGGTTGGCGGAACAGGTCTCTATTATTCCTCACTTACCGATAATATTGAGTTTTTGCCTGATGAAACTGATTTTGAATACAGGGATTACCTCAAGAAACGTGCAGAAGCTGAAGGTGCGCAGGTGCTTCTTGACGAGCTTTGCTCGGTTGATCCCGAGGCAGCAAAGAGTCTTCACGTCAATAACGTTGGCAGAATAATCCGTGCATTGGAAATCCACCACACAACGGGCAAAACAAAAACTATGCAAAACCAGCAGTCGCGACAAAATCCGTCGCCGTTTGATACAGTTGCAATTTGTCTTGACGCAAGAGACAGGCAGTATCTTTATGACCGAATCAATAAAAGGGTTGATCTTATGCTGAAAGCAGGGCTTCTTGAAGAAACAAAAGCCTTTTTTGCATCACCTTTGGGCAGAACCGCCCGTCAGGCAATCGGATATAAAGAACTTTACCCTTATTTTGAGGGAGAGAAAAGTCTTGAAGAATGCGTTGAAAATCTCAAAATGCAGACCCGCCGTTACGCAAAGCGTCAGCTCACCTGGTTCAGGCGGGACGAAAGAATAAAGTTTTTTTACATTGATGATTATTCGGACAGCAGCGAGCTTCTTGATGCTGTCGGTGAATATATAGAAAGGAGTTTGTGCTTTGAAAAGTAGGGACAGACTGCTGAAAATTCTGGCAGTTTTGGCCGCTGTTGTAATAGTTATTTTCTTTGCTGCGGAAATGTACAGTATTGCAAACAAGAATTTTACAACTCAGACAGTTTATGAGCAAACGGTGCTCGAAACCGTTGATGCAAAAATGTATATAATCCGTGATGAATCTACGCTTACCGCCCTGGCATCGGGTGTAACGGTTCCTCTTGCAGAAAACGGTGAAAGAGTAAGTAAAGGCAGCACAATTGCAGCGGTTTTTCCGTCAGAAGCTTCGGCAGAAAATTACGTAAAAGTCAACGCTCTTGAAAAAAAGCTTTCGACTTACAAAAAAATCAACGGTCAGCTTAAGCTTGCCAACGTTGACATAAACAAACTCAACGGCGAAATCAATAATGATTTTTCGGCTCTCCTGAATGCGGTTTATGAAAATGATTTTTCAAATCTCGGAGACGATAAGCTTTCGTTTGCGGAAAAGCTTTCAAGAAAGCAGATTTCACTCGGCAAGGATGTTGATTGCACCGCACAGATTGAAGAACTCGAAAATGAGATTTCAGCTTTACAGTCAAATATAACTCCAACCGAAATTCTGACTGCTGAAGAAGCAGGGTATTTTGTGAGCGAACTTGACGGATATGAAAATTATTTGACAAGCGCGGATATTGAATCTCTCACAAAAGAGAAACTTGAAGAAGCCTTCAATGCCGAAAAGAAAGAAATCCCCGACGGAACAATCGGCAAAATAATTGATGGATATAACTGGTATATTGCGGCGGTTGTTGAAACTGCAAAAGTATCCGAGTTATCCAAAGGCTCGTCGGTAAGTCTTATCTTTAATAATTCGGATAATGAAAAGGTAAAGACCTATATCCATCAGGTCAAAGCCCTTGAATCAAATGAATCTCTGGTTGTTTTCAGGTGCAATCTTATGAATGACAGTTTAACAGATCTGAGAATTGTTGACGGTAAGATAGTTGTGAATGAATACACAGGTCTCAAGGTCAGCCGTGACGCCGTCAGACTTGATGAAGAAGGCAATTCCGGCGTTTACGTACGCAGAGGCAACATTGTTAACTTCAGAAGTGTTAATATCATTTACTCTGAAGACTCGTTCATAATAGCCTCAAAACCCTCTGAAAACAGCGAAATAAAACTTGAATATACTCATCTTAAGCTTTACGATGAGGTTATTATATCGGGAAAGGAGCTAAAAGATGGAATGGTTGTCGGATAACGAACGATTTGCGGCTGTAGAGGAAAATCTTAAGTTTATTCGTGCAGATATAGCAGAAGCTGCCGTCAGATCAGGCAGAACAGTTCAGGATATTTCACTTATGGCTGTCACCAAAACCGTTGAAAGCAGATTTATCAATCACGCAATCAAATGCGGAATTAACCTTATCGGTGAAAATAAGGTTCAGGAGTTGTTGCTCAAAGAATCTGAACTGAATCTTGGTAATTGCAGAGCTCATCTTATCGGTCATTTGCAGTCCAACAAGGTGAAGAAGATTGTTGGTCACGTTGACACGGTTCAGTCTATAGACTCTTTGTCGATTGCCAAAGAAATCGGGAAACGGTCAATCGAGGCAGGTATAACCACCAAAATTCTTCTTGAAGTCAACGCAGGCAGCGAAGACAGCAAATTCGGCTTTTCTGCAGATGAGTTGTTCGAACGTGCTTGTGAAATTTCGGAAATTGACGGTGTTTGCATTGACGGTTTGATGTGCGTGGCTCCGATTTGTGAAAAAGAGACTGAAATTCGTTCAATTTTTTCAAATATGCACCGTCTGTTTATTGACATCGGAGCAAAAAAAATGGATAATGTAAATATGAATGTTCTCTCCATGGGAATGTCAGGAGATTACGAATATGCAATCCTTGAAGGTGCTAATCTTGTCAGAGTCGGTTCTGCAATTTTCGGCGCAAGGATTTACAGATAATTAAGGAGGAATTCAGCAATGGGTTTAAAAGAAAAATTTATGAAACTTATCAATGTTTCGGACGATGATTATATCGAGGATACCGATCCTGCATATGAGGATGATGATTTTGATTATGAGCCTGCTCCTGCCGCACAGCCTGCAGGACGTCAGTCACAGCACGCGAGAACAGAGAGAACATCAGCTTCAAATCAGGGTAACAACGTAGTCAATATCAACTCAACATCAAAGCCTGCAGCAGGTCAGCCCAAGCCTCACGTCGTTTTCCAGAAGATTGATCGATTTGAAGAGGTTGGCGAGGTTGCAGATATTCTTAACGAAAAAAGAATTGTTATTCTTAATCTTGAAACTTGCCCCAATGATGTTTCACAGAGAATCATCGACTTCCTTTACGGTGTTGCATATGCAAACCACGGCGACTTTAAAAAGGTTGCAGGCAGAGCTTATATAATTACACCTTATAACGTGCCCGTTTCAGGCGAACTTCTTGATGAAATCAGCGGTATGGGCGGAGACCAGCAATATTAATCAGAGAGGACAGGCGGTTTATTATGCTTAAAACAGAACAGATTTTGAATGCTAAGTTTACACCCGTAAGCAAGGGTACATACAGCGCAGAAGAAGTAGACGCTTTTCTTAAAGTGGTTGCTCAGTCATATGATGCACTTAACGGCGAAAAAGCAGAACTTCTTAAAAAAATCAGCATTCTTGCTGACAAAATTGAAAGCTACAGAAATGATGAGGAAGCAATAAAGCTTGCTCTTCTCGATGCTCACAGAATGGCAGAAACAATTTCCAAAAATGCCCAGATCAAGTCAGATACAATGATTGGTGATGCAGAGACAAGATCACAGCTTATCCTTGACGGCGCCAACAGACAGGCTGCAAAGATAGTTGAAGATGCAAGAGAAGAAGCAAAGACTCTTGTTGAAAACGCAAGAACTGCTGTAAATTCACTCACAGAAAGAGCTCAGACAGAAACAGATTCTGCCATTGCTTCAGCAAAGGATAAAGCGGCTCAGATTGTTGCAGATGCAACTGCAGAGGGCGAAAGCATTATCGGAGAAAGCAAAAAGCTTTATGAGTATTATACCGCAGAAACAGCAAGACTTCAGGCATCGGCAGAAGAATTCAGATCTGCAATGGCTGCTCTTTGCACAGAACAGCTCAGCCTTCTTTCTTCAATGCCTGTAATTGATGAAACCGAAGATGTTGTTGCTGAAGAAATTGCTGAAGACGTCGCAGAAATCGTTGAAGAAAACGATGAAGTTGCAGAAGCTATTCAGGTTGAAGAAGAAGTAGCCGATGATTCCGATGCTGATGCTGATGCATCAGATTTTCCTTTTGGTCAGAGTCTGATGGCAGAAATTGAAAATGAAATTGCTGCAATTGAGGAAAGTTCAGTTCCTGCAGATGCAGCGGTTGAAGAATATGAAGTACCTGCTGAAGAAATTGCGGCAGATGAAGAGGAAGAAGAAGAGCAGGTTGTCTATGTTCCCGAAGAACCCGAGGCAATTGCCGAAGAAACTTCAGAAGAACCTGCAGCGGATGATGAGATTGATGATCTTTTTAGCCTCATTGATGAAATGGATCTTGGCGATATTATGCTGCCTGATTCAATTCCTGCAAGCATAGACGACATTGTTCCCAACGTTACTGCTGATACAAGTGCAGATTCAGAAGCTGCAGAAGAAGTTGCTGCACCTGCATCGGAAGATGATTTTGTTTTTGAAGACTCAGCCGAAGAAGATGATGATATTTTTGACGGATTCAAAATTGATCTTGATTCAATTGGCGAGGATGAAGACGAATCAGATGACGATGATGATATAACATCACTTTTCGACTCGATGTTTGACGACTGATTTTGAGAGGTTTTTATGTTTCAGGCATTTTCTATAATTGCAATAATTATTTTGACAATTATTGATCAGATTACAAAATACGCAGCGGTCTCAACCGTAAAGGTTAACGGACCCGTAGAGTTTCTTTTCGGTTTATTTCAATTCCGATACGTTGAGAATACGGGAGCTGCATTCAGTTCGTTTTCCGATAATACAGCTGTTCTTGCTGTTCTGACGTCTGTGATTCTTGTCGGTTGCCTGATTGTTCTTTTATCAAAAAAGATAAAACCTCTGTTTATGAATATTTGTCTTTTGCTTGTTATTTCAGGGGGTCTCGGAAACGTGATTGACCGTTTCAGGCTTGGATTTGTTGTTGATTTCATCGAACCGCTTTTTGTGGATTTTGCAGTATTTAATTTTGCTGATTGCTGCATAACCGTCGGAGCGTTTCTGATGATCGGATATCAGATTTATGAACTTGTCAAAGAGCAAAAGGGAAAAAAGGCAAAAAAATGATTGAACAGATTAATTCAATAGGATATAACGAGCTGATAACAGTAACGGTTGATTCTGATTCTGCGGGTGAAAGAGCAGATAAGCTCCTTTCATATGCCCTCAATGAATATTCACGTTCGTTTGTTCAGAATCTTTTTTCTGACGGATTGGTTTTTTGCAACAACAAAAATATTTCCAAAGGTTTCAAGCCGAAATGCGGTGATGTAATTTCATTCACTGTTCCGGAACCAAAGGAAATTTCACTTGAACCTGAAAATATTCCTCTTGATATCGTTTATGAGGATTCTGATCTTCTTATCGTAAATAAACCAAGAGGTATGGTAGTTCATCCTGCTCCTGGTAATTATTGTTCCACGCTTGTGAACGCTTTGCTGTGGCATTGCAAAGGAAATCTGTCGGGTATAAACGGAGTTGTAAGACCCGGAATTGTTCACAGAATCGATAAGGATACAAGCGGATTGCTTCTGGTTGCAAAGAATGATGCTGCTCACGTTTCTCTCTCTCAACAGATAAGTGTCCATTCATTGGACAGAGAGTACAGAGCTGTAATACACGGTCACCTCAAAGAAATTGAGGGGGTTGTTGATGCTCCTATCGGAAGAAACCCTAACGACAGAAAAAAGATGTGTGTTATAAATCTGAATTCTAAAAATGCGGTGACACATTATACCGTTCTTGAAGAATACAAGGATTTTTCTTATCTTAAACTTAAACTTGAAACGGGCAGAACCCACCAGATTCGCGTTCATATGGCTTATCTTGGTCATCCCGTTGCAGGAGATCCGTTGTACGGTCCCAAAAACGGAGTATCGTCTTTGGGCGGTCAATGCCTTCACGCAGGACTTCTCGGGTTTGTTCATCCTTCTACGGGTGAGCATATCATTAAAGAAGCACCGCTGCCTGAATATTTTACAGATTTTCTTGGGAGAATAAAAAAATAATGGATAATAAAAAACCTTTGTCAGGCTGGTTAATTGCCTCGGATGTTGACGGCACTCTCAATAATAAGTTGAGAATGCTGCCCGAAAGAAATAAAGAAGCAATCAAAAGGTTTGTTGATCTTGGTGGAAGATTTACACTTGCTTCGGGCAGAAATCCGAAGTCTATGGAAAAGCATTTCAGACGTCTTCCTATTGACGGTACGCCTGCTGTAGTTATGAACGGAGCCGGCTTGTATGATTTCCAAAAAAATGAAATGATTTATTTCAGCTCTATGAGTGATGAAGGGATGAATCTTGCGGTTGAGGCGTCAAAAAAATTCCCTGCGGTTGACGTGATTGTTGTTGCTAAAGATATGATTTATATAACCGGCTCAGGTTGGTTTGGTAAATGGTTCGTTATGGTAGATGATCTTAAGCATCAGCATATCAGGAATATTGAAGATGTTCCCCGTAAGGATTGGGGAAAGGTTATTTTTTCCGGATTGCCGTTCCATATTTCAAAAGTAAAAAAACATTTTGAATCAATGGTTGATCCCGATCTTACTCTGATGTCTTCATCTGTTGCAAGTTATGAAATTCTTGCAAAAAACACCCATAAGGGTACAGCGGTTATGAAGCTTGCCGAAATCCTTGGCATTGATCCTTCAAAAGTCGGTGCAATCGGTGATTATTTTAATGATTATGATATGCTTAAGTCCGTTGCCGTTCCTGCGTGTTGCGGACAGGCACCGAAGGAATTAAAAGAAACCGCTCAGTTTGTTGCCTGCCATTGTAACAACGGAGCTGTTGCGGATTTTCTTGAATATATTGAATCAAAAGAAAAATAATTTTCTGAAAATGTTAATTCAAATCAAAACAGGAGGTGGCTGCAATGGATGCAGTTATCAGAAAACAGTTAAAAATTAAAGCTTGTAAGGCTAGAATGGGAATTATTGAAGGTGTTTTCAATGCCAAGTCAGGTCATCCCGGTGGATCTCTTTCGTGCGTGGATATTGTTACTTATCTTTATTTCCATCATATGAATATCGATCCTCAGAATCCTCAGATGGAAGACAGAGACAGATTTGTTCTTTCAAAAGGACACGCTGCACCTGCTCTTTATTCAGTTCTTGCTCACCGCGGCTTTTTCCCTGTTGAAGAGCTGAAAACTCTCAGAAAAAGCGATTCAATGCTTCAGGGACATCCCAGTATGAAGTACACAGCAGGTGTTGATATGTGTACAGGCTCTCTTGGTCAGGGTATATCAACAGCTTGCGGTATGGCTCTTGCATCAAAACTTTCAAATAAGAGCAACAGAGTATACACAATTCTTGGCGACGGTGAAATTCAGGAAGGTCAGGTCTGGGAAGCAGCAATGTTTGCGTCTGCAAAGGGACTTGACAATCTTGTGGCAGTTGTTGATAATAACGGACTTCAGATTGACGGCAAGATTTCAGAAGTTAATTCACCTTATCCCATTGCTGAAAAGTTCAAGTCATTCGGCTGGAATGTTATTGAAATCTGCGCTCACAGTTTTGATGAAATTGATGCAGCATTCTGTGCAGCAGCTGAGTTCAAAGGCAAACCCTCTGTTATCGTTGCCAACAGCGTTAAGGGTAAAGGCGTTTCGTTTATGGAAGATCAGGTTTCATGGCACGGAACAGCTCCTAATGCGGAGCAGTATGAGCAGGCTATGAGCGAGCTTACTGCGGCACTTGCAGAACTTGAGGCATAAGAAAGGACAGGTGACTGAAATGGCTGATATTATTAAAACCGCAACCCGTGATGCATACGGAAAGGCTCTTGTTGAGCTTGGCGATATAAATGATAAGGTTGTTGTTCTTGACGCAGACCTTGCTGCGGCAACAAAAACAGGTATGTTCAAAAAAGCACATCCCGAAAAATTCTTTGATTGCGGTATTGCAGAAGGAAATATGATGGGTGTTGCTGCAGGTCTTGCTTCTTCAGGTTATACTGTTTTTGCAAGTACTTTTGCAATGTTTGCAGCAGGCAGAGCCTATGAGCAGGTAAGAAATTCAATAGCTTATCCTCATCTTAACGTAAAAATCGGTGCTACTCACGCAGGTATCTCTGTTGGTGAAGACGGTGCAAGCCATCAATGCTGCGAAGATATTGCCCTTATGAGAGCTATCCCCGGAATGACAATCATTAATCCTGCGGACGACGTTGAAACAAGAGCTGCAGTTCTTGCTGCTGCAAATTATGACGGTCCTGTTTATATGAGATTCGGTCGTCTTGCTGTTCCCAGAATTTTTGACGAAGACTATAAGTTTGAGTGGGGCAAGGCTGTTGTTCTTAACGAGGGTACTGACGTAACTCTCTGCGCAACAGGTCTTATGGTTGGTGAAGCAATTGAGGCTCAGAAGATTCTTGCTGAGCAGGGAATCAATGCTGAAATTATTAACGTTCATACGATTAAACCTCTTGATACCGAAACCATTCTTGCATCCGCAGCAAAAACAGGCGCAATCGTTACCGCTGAAGAGCACAATATCATCGGCGGACTTGGCAGCGCAGTTGCAGAAGCTGTTTGCGAAAGCGGAAAAACAGTTCCTGTTGTAAGAGTCGGCGTTAACGATGTTTTCGGTAAATCAGGTCCTGCGGTTGAACTTCTTCATATTTACGGCCTTGATGCACAGAATATTGTTGAAAAGGCAAAGCAGGCAATTTCAATGAAATAAATTTTTGAGGCGGCTGCTCCTTTTGGGGCAACCGCCTGTTTAAAAAGGTTAAGGTGTATTTATTGGAAAATACAAGGGACAAAAGAATATCTGACAAGTTAAGAATAATTCTGACCGTTTCAGCCGCAGTTGTGGCTTTGATTGCGGTTGTTATTCTTCTGGTTTATTTTATCAACTCATCCAAGCCCGAGAATAACAGCATTGTTGTTTATAGTGCGTCAGGTTCAGTCAATGTCAGAATTGACGGACTTGAAAAAGTTGTTTCCGATCAGACGGCAGGTAATTTTAAATTTGACTCTGAAAACAAAAGAGTTTTCTATACGGTTGAATCGTCTTATTCGGATGGTCTGTATGATTTGTATTACATTGAAAAAAAGCGCAGCGAAATAACCGATCCAAAGATAATTGATATTGGTGTCGACGGTGGTTATGACGTTGTGTCAGGATATATATATTATCTGAAGAAAAACTTTGATGCAGGTGCGTTTGAAGGATGCGTCTGTGATATTGATGAAAATAAAATTGAAACGTTTTCGGGAAACGTTGAATCGATTTACGCTCTCGAAGGCAGCGAATCAGTTTATTTTACAAAAATGCACAGTAACAACAGAGTCCTTTATAAGTATGAAAACGGAGCACCTATCGAGATATGCAGAGATTTGATCAGCTTGCGCTGCTATAACGATACCGAAAAACCTCATATTATTTATGAAAAAAGTTCATCGGTTTATAGCGGAATGACAGAACTTTACGTTGATTATTACGACGGTCTCAGCGAGATGATTTGCGACAATGCTTACTTTGTTATGTATGATGAATATGCTCCGGCAGGCAATCTTTATTATTTCACCTCATCGTCAGAAAGCATTTCGTGGAGTTATGTAATTGCTGATGCATATTCCGAAAGTGATAAAACCGTAGAAAAACCTGTTCGTGACAATTTTTTTGCATTACTAGGAATATCCTCGGAATATAATGCAGCCTTAAAGCTTTATCAGGATAAGCTCGTACGTGATGAGATAAGAGCTGCGCTTAATGAGTCTGTTGAAAAAGGTGAATTTTCTGTTCCTGTTTTCAATGCGTTTGCGTATAATTCAGATGGTATTTTTAAAATAGCAGAAAATATCGATCCCAAAAACGTTTACACCGTTTCTGCTTTCGGCTCACCCAAAATTATTTTTGATAGCACAGAGGTTCTTGCATCAGAAACGGATATGAGTACTCTTGTTGAAATTGCCCAGAGAAGTACTATGGCAGAGGTTATTGAATATGCCAGAAACGTTGTTGCGGAAAGCGTGAAATCCAAAGGTATGGAATATGCTGCATATGGCATAAACGGTGCTGTCAGTTATCCTCTTGACGGATATGACAAAACAAAAACAATGTTTTCTTTTTCTCGTGACGGAAACCGTATTTTTGCTTTTGTCAGAGATACGCAGGGAGAGAGACTCAGCCTTTACACAAACAGTATCGGCAATGAACTGAAGCCATCGGGAATGATAAGCGTTGATACAGGACTGTCGGGTTATCGTTTTTCCGATGATTCCGTTATATACATCAAATCTGATATTGATAAAATTTCAGGCGATGTTTATACCTATGGCGGCGAAAAAAGTGTTAAACTTTCCAATGCGGCCAACGCTTTTACAGTTGAAAATTATGAAGACGTTATTGTTCTGAAAAATAACGACGTTAACGCACCGAGACAAACGGCAGATTATTTTATTTGCGCTGACGGTGAAGAAGAATCTATCGGAACCGAAGTTTTTGTTGACAGTTTTAAATACACGTCAGACGGACGGGCAGCTTTTATAACCTCGGACGGAAGTCTTTGTATTTTCGGCAACGGTGATACGGCTGTTATCAGCGAAAACGTGAGTGAGATTATAATGCTCGGCTAAAATCGAAAGGGTGTTAATTTTGAGTAAAGATAAAATTTTAAAAAAATCTGCTTTTGGCGGATTCAAAAAAGAGGACGTTCTCGATTATATTGAGAAATTGCAGCAGGAAATTGTTGACCTCAAAAGAGAAGCGGCGGATTGCGCTGCATATAAAAGAGATGCAGACAGATTAAAAGCGTCTGAAGCCGAGACAGAAAAGAGAGTTGCAACTCTTCTTGAACAAAATGAAACATTGACTGTCGAGAATTCATCCCTTATTGAAAAGAACGCATCATTAACTCTCAAGCTGGAACAATTAACTTCTATTCTCGAAAAGAGCAAGGCTGATGCAGCGGACGCGGAAGAAAAATATAATCTTCTGGCTGCAGAATATTCCAAAGTAACCGATATCAAACAGATGACAGATGAAGCAAAAGAGTCAGTATCAAAAATAGTAACAGATGCCAGAACTACCGTTGATTCTGTTTATTCTGACGTCAGCAGTGCTTCAAACAGATTCAAAACTGTTACGGTTAATTTTGAAAGTTCACTTGCGTCGCTTAAATCAGGAACAGAGGCTTTGCTTTCTGTACTTTCCTCTGCATCCGAAAACCTTGGCAACCTTGGGAAAAAGGATGAATAAACGGACGTAACAAAACATAAACATTAATACAGTTAAAAAACGCTTTCTTCGGAAGGCGTTTATTTTTTCAGGAGGCGATAGTCTGCAAAATGTAACGTTTCCGATTGTAATAACCGTAATGATTACTCTTGCCGTTGCATTTGTAAACGGAATGACCGATGCACCTAATGCTATTGTTTCTTGCGTTTCAACCAAGACTATCAGCCTAAAAAAAGCTGTTGTTCTGGCGGCGGTGTCAGATTTTGCCGGTTCTCTGACGTTAGGTCTTATTAACAGAAAGGTAGCGGATACGATTATTGAAATTGCTGTTTTTGATTCCGATTCGGACACGGCTCTTATTGCGCTTGCAGCAGCAATGTTTTCGGTTGTTCTTTGGGCGGTTCTGGCTTGGCTTTTCGGTATTCCGACAAGCGAAAGTCACGCTTTGATTTCTGCACTTGCAGGTGCAGGCTTTTCTCTAAACGGGAACTTATTTAATTTTAATATAATTGCCTGGAAAAAAGTAATTTACGGATTGTTTGTTTCAGTTGTTTTCGGTTTTGTTGCAGGATATGTTGCGTCAAAATCAACCGATGTTATGTTCAGAAAAATAAAATCAGAAAAAATTTTTGAAAAATCACAGATTATTTCAAGTGCATTTATGTCTTTTATGCATGGTGCGCAGGATTCGCAGAAATTCACAGCTATTATTATGCTTGTTTTTTTCGGCTCAGGAAATCTGAATGGTATAAAACCGTCAGTTTTGTTATCGGTTTTATCACCGGTTTTTATTTCGTTGGGGACGGCTACGGGAGGAGAGCGTATAATAAAATCAATCGGCACAGATATGATAAAAATGGAAAAAAATCAAGGCTTTTCTTCAGATATCGCGGGTTCAATTTGTCTTCTTTTATCAACGCTTTCGGGGATGCCTGTAAGCACAACTCACACTAAAACTGCTGCAATTCTTGGTGTTGGAGTTGCCAATAACGTCAGGTCTGTCAGTTGGAACGTTGTGTCAGAGATTTTTATTGCCTGGCTTGTAACGTTTCCTGCCTGCGGATTTCTGGGATGGTTTCTCACAAAATTATTTTGTTTTATGGCATAAATAAAGCCTGCGGATAATTCCGCAGGCTTGAACGTTTTATTATTGCTTATGCTTGGATTTGTTGACAAATGAGTAGAAAATAAAGCCTATAAAAGCGCAGAGGGGAACCAATGTATAACCTCCGAACAGTCCTGATATAAGAATAATCAAAAAGATTATAACGCTCCATAATGAAGTAAAAATCCCTTTAACTTCGCTCCATTTAACACTTTGCCATACGCCTACTATAAGCACAACGGCACAAGCGTGAACGGGAATTCTAGCAATAAAACCGTTGAATATCAGGAAGAGGCAACCTGTCAACAGAGATGCAATTATTCTGTTGGGAAGGTTTTCTTTTTGGGTTACAGTCGGAACGGGCATACACGATGCAAATCCGAGAAGACAGCCCGTTATTCCGCAAGCAATGAAATCAGTTTTATCTGATTTATCATTTTTTTGAATAAGGAAGAAATAAGTGAGGAAAAGTGAAAATCCGTTTATAACTGCATAAAGAATATTGAGCTCCGAATTGAAAACGGGAAAGAGAATGTTTTTATAATTGTCAAATGAGAGTGTACCTGCTTCGCGTATTGCCGTAATCATATCAGAAGGATTGAGGAAAAGATTAAGCAGGGTTGCTATAATCAAAGCAATAAATGAAGCATTGATAATTTTTGTTGCTTTTTTGAATTTGCGGGGGAACGTTATCATAACAACCATAACAATTGTGCCGTAAAGAACGCCTCTCCAATTAGGATGGAAACCCAATGATAAATATGAAGCAATCATTTCCTTGGCTGTGTTTCCTGTTGCACCGATGCCGAAATAATCGGTTGTGAATATAATAGTGGTTGTTATTGCGCACGAAATCATAACGGCTCCGATAACAGGGCTATCTGAAAATGTGTTGATTTTATCTTTCAGTTTATCATAGAATAACCCTGATAATGCAATAAGAATACCACACACAACAATAGCAACAGAAACGGTTGAAATACCGTATTCTTTAAACGTGAAAGTAATTATAAGCAATGAAACGTAAAGCGGTATTCGTTGCTTTTCTTCGGTAACGTTGAAGATTAAAGAAGCGATGCAAGCATAAACTGCGCCTGCAAAAGCACCGAAACCTGAGCAAACAGCCATACTGAATGTGATGGGTATTACATTTGTCAGAACCGATATTATATCTTTGACAGAAAGGTTGACTTTGTTTTTCAAAATTAAATCTCCTTTGGAAAACTATGAGTAATAGTTTACAATAAAAAACAGAACTATACAAGCGATTTTTAAAAAAGTTTTTCAAAAGTATAGTAATATTAAGGAATATATGATAAAATATTATAATTAAAAAATACGGAGCAGTTTATGAATAAAAATAAAATCAAAAAAATTGCAACATGGATTATTGTTCCTCTTATGGCGGCGATTTTTATATTGGACATCGTAACCGTTGCAATCGGAAACAGTCATTGCCGAAGATATCTGATAACGCAGGAAAGTTTTGATTACTCATCGGGTGATGACAGAATTCATTTCCTTAACACTGCAAATTCGGATTCGATTCTGATTGAAAGCAACGGAATGTTCGCTCTTGTTGATGCAGGTGAGGGTAATTCAAACCCCAGAAGAAAAACGGCATACAAAGGTTATGAACGAGAAGTAATTGACTATGTAAAAAAGGTTTGCAAGAAAGCAGACGGCAGTATTTATCTTGATTTCATTCTCGGAACCCATTGTCACTATGATCATATCGGTTCATATAACGCTTTGATTGCTGACTTGGAAATCGGAATAGGAAAGGCATTTTTCAAAGTTTTTAATCCACGTATTGCAAAAGATTACGAAACAGAGCGATGGGAAATTGATAAGACTTACGGTGATATTATCAATGCACTTAATCAAAGAAATATCGAAGTTATAAGTGATATTCCGACAGAATCTTTTGAGTTCGGAGATTTTACGTTGCAGTTTTTTAACACCATCACTCCCGCAGAGCTTGCAGGTAAGGGTGAAAATGCATCAAGCATCGGCATCAAAGTTATCAAAGGAGAAAAGTCGGCTTTTCTTGCCGCTGATATAACAGCTTCGACGGGACTTGAAGACATAGTTGCACCGTTGGTAGGAGATGTTGACCTGTTGAAAATCGGTCATCACGGATATTATGGATCATCATCCCGCAGTTTTCTGGAGGCACTTTCTCCCGAAATTGCAATTGTCACCAATCAACTTGGTAAGATTTATCCGAATGTAAAATGGAATCTTACAATGTATGCTCAGGTACCCGTTTATGCAACCTTTGATAACAACGGAATTATTGCAACCTTTACTGATGACTCGAATATTGTTCTTACAAATAATATACATTAAGGAATTATTAATTTAATCGCTTGAAAATTGACAAAAACAAATAAAATTGTTAAAATAGATTGGTTAGTCATTAAAAATGTATCATAAAATGGGACGGGAACATTAATTATGAATTTAACTTGTTATGATTATCTGAAAGTGTGCGCAAAGAAAACAGGGGATTTTACTGCTGTTTATTCTTTTGGCACCAAAATCAAACTTTCAAAACTGTTAAGTGATATCGATGCACTTGCGGCATATTTCAATTCAACGGGCATTGTTAAGGGTGATGCAGTCACCATCTTTATCCCGAATATTGTACACGCATTCACAACTTTTTATGCTCTTAACAAAATAGGAGTAATTGCAAATATAGTTCATCCTCTTACTTCTCCTGACGGAATCAAGGAGAACATAGAATTCACAAAATCAAAGGCTATATTTATTCTTGATATTCTTGCTCCCAAATATGCCGACGTTCTTAATGAACTCGGAATTCCCGTTATTATCTGTTCAAACTCTGACTATGTTATTGCACCTGCCGTGCCTGCGTTCAGGGTTTTTGAAAAGATAAAGGGTAAGGGACTTGATAGTTTTAAGAATTCAATCAGATATCTTAAGGCTGTTTCAATAGGCACCAAAAAGTCTTCCGACGAATTTCACGACGGTTCAAAGCTTGCGGTTTATCTTCACGGTGGCGGAACAACAGGCAAGAGCAAAACGATAATGCTTACCAGCAACAATCTCAATAATCTTGCTGAAAAACTGAATACTCTTGATATTCCTCATAAAGCAGGGGATGAGTTTTCATTGATGGTTCTGCCTATTTTCCATGCGTTCGGTCTCGGAATTGCAATGCACTTCCCCTTAACTCACGGATTTACGTCTATTCCTATGCCTCAGTTCAGCGCAGAGACAGCAAACAAGCATCTCAGAAAGCATAATGTAACGTTCTTGCTGGGTGTTCCCAATATGTTCAAAAAGATGATGGAGGATAAGAATTTTGACGGTCCTCATCTTAAGAATCTCAGACTTGTTTTCTGCGGAGGTGACGTTCTCCCTGAAAGACTTGTTAAGGATTTCAACAAAACTGTTGCCAAGAACGGAGGCAAAGGCAAGCTCTTCAGAGGTTACGGACTTACAGAGGTTTCTTCGGTTTGCGCAGTAAATACCTATGAAAATAACCGCGAGGATTCAATCGGTAAACCTCTCGATGATATAACTGTTCAGATTTGGGACGAAATGAAAAATGAAGTTCCTGCAGGAACAACCGGCGAAATTGTTGTCCGCGGTGATACGGCAATGCTCGGCTATTACAACGGTGACAACAAGGTTCTTAACGAAGGTGTATATATTGATTCAAAAGGTAACAGATGGGTTCCCACGGGCGACCTTGGATATAAGGATTCCGACGGATTCATATTCTTTACAGGTCGCAAGAAAAGAATGATAATTATTTCGGGATATAACGTTTATCCGATTGATATTGAAAATGCAGTTCTTCAGATTCCTTTTGTCAGCGAAGCTTGTGCAGTTCAGGGTTATCTCAAGAACAAGCCTTGCGTAAAGCTTTGCGTAACTCTTAATCAGCCAATGGACAAAGAAGAGGCTGCCGACAAGATTCTTGCGTACTGCAAAAAGAATCTTGCAAAGTTCTCTTGTCCCAGAAAGATTGAGGTTATGGACAGCTTCCCCAGAACAAAAATGGCAAAAGTTGATTTTATGAAGCTTTCAGACACATTCGACCCCAAAGCCAAATAAGAAAGGAAATATAAAATGAGCAAGCAGATCAGAGAAATTCAGCAGGGTGATATCGTTGCTGTTATGAAAACAACAATGGGTGAAATCAAGATTCTTCTTTTCCCTGAAGCGGCACCCAAGGCTGTTGAAAATTTTACAACACACGCAAAGAACGGTTACTATAACGGAATTATTTTCCACAGAGTTATTTCTGAATTTATGATTCAGGGCGGCGACCCCACAGGCACAGGCAGAGGCGGCGAAAGCATCTGGGGAAGATCATTTGAAGATGAGTTCAGCGTTGATTATCATAACATCAGAGGCGCACTTTCAATGGCTAATGCAGGCCCTTCAACAAACGGAAGCCAGTTCTTCATTGTTCAGGCTAAAGAAGTTGATGCAGGTTTGCTTTCACAGATGGAACAGCTTGCAGACAGAGGCTTCCCCACAGAATGCGTTGAAGATTACAAAGCACTTGGCGGCACACCCTGGCTCGACTTTAAGCACACAGTTTTCGGTCAGGTTGTTGACGGTATGGATGTTGTTGATGCAATTGCAACAGTTAAAACAGGCTTTGGAGACAAGCCTCTCGAGGATGTAGTTATTCTCGGTATCGACGTTGAAACTGTATAAACAAGTTTTCAGCCACGGTAGATAATTACCGTGGCTTTTTTGTATATTTTTTTAAAACGTAACCAATAGTTGACAAATAGTTGGTAGAATTAAATTATAATTCTTGCTATAATCATTACAAAGGAGGTAATCGAAATGACAATAGGAAGCAGAATATCCTCGTTAAGAAAACAGTCAAAATTTTCCCAGGAATATGTTGCGGAACAATTAGGGATAAGCCGTCAAGCGGTATCCAAATGGGAGAAAGATATAACAAAACCCGATACTAAAAACACAGTTTTGCTTGCTGAATTATTCAACTCCAGTGTTGAATATATATTGATGGGTAATGAAAGTATACCTAATGAAAAGACGGAGTTGCCGAAGAATAAAAAAAGAAAGAAAGTTTTAATAACGGTAATTTCTGTATTTTTATCTCTTTTTCTGGCTGCGGTTATTTACAGCATTTTTGCTCCTGTTGATTGGGAAATGGGTGGCTGCAGAGGAGGATACATCACCTCTGTTTTTAATGAGTACAGTCAGCATCTTGCTATGAAATTCTATAATGGAATGGAATATGACAAAGATGAAATCAGTTATGTAGAGCCGATAAAAGGCACTCAGGATGCTGAAATAAAGGGGAGGAAAATATATCTTGAGTTTGACGTCAGGTATAATCATAATGAATTGGGAACGGTTACACAAAGGGTTTGTTTTATAGGAACAAGATACTGGTATATGAAATTTAGATGGAGCGGTGCAATAATTGTCGGATAAAAATTCGTACTTAACCCTGAGTTTGTCTGATTCAGCAGTGTTTTGTTTTTGTTGACTTGATATTGTCGATATGATAAGATGAAAGTGCAAAACAAACTCGGGAGGATTTAGTATGAAAAAAATCTTAAGTATCATTTTGAGCCTTGTAATGATTTTTACTATGTGTGTGCCTGCTGTCTTTGCATCAGGTGAAGAAAACAAGGTTGAGTTCAACGGCCATACTTACAATCTGGAAAATGAATATCCCTGGGTATTTGTTCACGGAATGGGCGGTTGGGCAGATTATAACGGTGAAGCCTATTGGGGCGGCTGGGCTGATTCCGAGGGTGACGTTATTGCTCTTTATAACAGCCACGGTGTTGAAGCCTATGCAGCGGTTGTCGGTCCTTTGAGCAGTGCCTGGGACAGAGCCTGTGAGCTTTACGCACAACTTACAGGAACGGTTGTTGACTATGGCGAGTCACATTCAAAAGAACATAAACACGACCGTTTCGGTTACGATTATACAAATAATTATCTTATGGATGAGCCTTGGGACGGAGAAACTCCAATTAATCTTGTCGGTCACAGTTTCGGCGGTCACACCGTAAGACTTTTCACATCTCTTATGGCATATGGCGATGAAGCTGAAATAGCGGCATCAGGTGATGATACATCCGCGTTCTTCAAAGGCGGTCACACAAATGCAGTTAATACCGTTGTTGCTTTCTCGGGTGTACATAACGGCTCGCCCGTAGCAAATCTCATCAGCGATTCATTTCTTATGCCAATAATAATCGGTGCTCTTAATCTTTGCGGTGCACTTTTTGGCAGAAACCTTTTGATGTGGGATCTTCAGATGGGTCATCTGGGAATCACTCCGAAGCAGGGTGAAGACAGAGCAAAATTCAGCCTCACAACTATTAAGAACGTTATTGAAACAGGTGATCATTGCGGATATGACCTTACACTCCGCGGATCAGCAGAGCTTAATGAAAAAATAAAAACCGTTGATAACGTGTACTATTATTCATACATCTGCAATTCAGCTTATAAAACTCCTTTAGGTAACTATCTTCCCATCAAATCCAATTTTGTTCTTTTCTATCTCACTTCAATATATATAGGTGCCCTTGAGGGAGAAACAATCGACGGAATTTATATGGATGAAAATTGGGCAAAGAATGACGGAATTGTTCCTTATGCAAGTGCAATTTATCCTTCAACAGATGCCGATACAGCTCTCAGCTATGAGCAGGCTGTTCAGAATGGCGATGAAATTCAAAAAGGTGTCTGGTATTATATGCCTGCAATGGAAGGCTTTGACCATTTTGATTTTTGCGGAACAATAGATTATCCAACTTCGTTTGAGGATTTCTATTTTATGCTTATTGAGACAGTCAATAAACCATAAAAATAACCCCACGGTATCAAAACCGTGGGGATTCTTATTAGTGGTGGAAAAGTCTCATTCCGGTGAAGCACATTACCATACCGTGCTTGTCGCAAGCACCGATAACGTTGTCGTCACGGATTGAACCGCCGGGCTCTGCGATGTATGTTACACCGCTCTTTGCAGCTCTTTCGATGTTGTCACCGAAGGGGAAGAATGCATCACTACCGAGAGCAACGCCCTTGATTGTTGCAAGATAAGCCTTCTGTTCTTCCTTTGTGAAGGGTTCGGGTTTCTCTGAGAAAAGAGTCTGCCAAACGCCGTCAGCAAGAACGTCTTCGTATTCGTCGGAGATATATACGTCGATTGTGTTGTCTCTGTCAGGTCTGCCGACTGTATCAAGGAAGGGGAGATTAAGAACTTTTTCGTGCTGTCTGAGATGCCAGATATCAGCCTTGTTGCCTGCAAGTCTTGTGCAATGGATTCTTGACTGCTGACCCGCACCAACGCCGATTGCCTGGCCGTCAACTGCGTAGCAAACTGAGTTTGACTGTGTGTATTTAAGAGTGATGAGAGAAATAATGAGGTCGCGCTTTGCGCTGTCGGGCATTTCCTTGTTTGCTGTAACGATGTTTTCAAGAAGAGCATTGTTGATTTCAAAGTTATTTCTGCCCTGCTCAAAAGTTATTCCGTAAACCTGCTTTACTTCAACGGGAGCAGGAACAAAATCGGGATCAATTTTAACGATGTTGTAGTTGCCGTTTCTCTTGCTCTTGAGGATTTCAAGTGCTTCAGGCTCATAACCGGGAGCAATAACACCGTCGGAAACTTCTCTCTTGATAAGCTTTGCTGTTGTTACGTCACAAACGTCTGAAAGAGCAATCCAGTCGCCGAATGAGCTCATACGGTCTGTACCTCTTGCTCTTGCATATGCGGTTGCAAGGGGAGAATCATCAAGACCTTCGATATCATCAACAAAGCAAGCTTTCTTGAGTGTATCACTCATCTTGATACCTACTGCTGCTGATGTGGGGCTGACGTGCTTGAATGATGTTGCTGCAGGCATTCCGAGAGCTTCTTTGAGCTCTTTAACAAGCTGCCAGCTGTTGAATGCATCAAGGAAATTGATATAACCGGGTCTGCCACTGAGAATTTCGATAGGAAGCTCTGTTCCGTCTGCCATATAAATTTTAGCAGGTTTCTGATTGGGGTTACATCCGTATTTAAGTTCGAATTCTTTCATGTTTCTTCTCCTTATTTATTTTTGTTGATCATTCTGCTGTCATATTCGCCGCTTTCAAGGTCGATGTAGCGAACATAAAGAGAAATCTTGTTGTTTTCATTAAGGTTATTCCAGATGTCGTTGGTGAATTCGTCGATGTCATCGGGAATTGCAATTCTTTCAGGCTCACCGGTGAAAGTGGGAATAGGATTACCGTCGTGATTATATGTGTGGATGAAGTGGCCGAGACCTGCGAGGGGAGCGTATGAGAATGTGTATCTGTTACAAGCGGAGCCTTTTTCATCGGCGCTCTTGAGAATGCTCATCTTATAAGTGAAATCACCGTTTGCAAATGTCATCATACCGCTGATTCGGGGTGTGAAGTTGGGCATATCAGGTTCAAATTCTCTTGTTTCGAGTGCTTCTTCAAATGTTTTACCGTCTTTGATGAAATCGTAAATAGTGTCTGTCTGGTCACCGTTTGTAACGATAAGTTTGTTTTCATACTGTCTGACAGGAGCGTAAATGATAAGTGAGGGGTCTTCAACTTTTGAAGCATCGAA
This sequence comes from Acutalibacteraceae bacterium, assembly GCA_045630405.1. Taxonomy (GTDB): domain Bacteria; phylum Bacillota; class Clostridia; order Oscillospirales; family Acutalibacteraceae; genus CAG-177. The sequence continues at coordinate 12,043 of JAZQTC010000035.1, read as the reverse complement.
GGGATGAATGATTATTTCGTCACCTTCTTTGATGAAAACTCTGTTTCTGCTGTTTTCGCTTCTGCCCATAATGAAATAAGCGGTTACGGCTTTTTTGCCGTCTGCGCTTTTACCGATAACAATACCTCTGCCGACGTATGTGTTATCCTTGATATGTTCGCCCATGTTGTTGATTGCATAAATGCTCATTTTTTTCATCCTTTCCAAAATAAATAGGGCAGCCCTATCCGAGATAAGACTGCCCAGACGGTCGGCTTTTGATTCAGGTTTTTTGCTCCTTTGCAGTGCTCTGCATTATTCCGTCAGTCACAAAAAACCTCTTTGATTTACACTATGAATTCTAACATTTTATAATGTATTTGTCAATATACTTAAATTCTGATTTTGGGTTTTTTCCATTTGCCGCTTGCTACAAAAATTATACCAACGATAATTGATGCTGCAGACGCAAGACCGGTTGCAAGACCTATACCGTTGAAACCGAGTGTTGTATACTGTACAACCAGATAAGCAAAGGGAACTCTTACCAGAATTGAGCTGAAGCACGCGTTGAAGAGCGCAAAGTTTGTATATCCTGCACCGATTGCAAGACCGTTCATACAGAAAACAAACGGAACAAATATGTAATCAAGAGCAATATATCTCAGATATTCTTTGCCAGTTGATATTACGTCGGGGTTTGTATCGAAAAGTGAAATGATGGGTTGGGGGAATATTTCAACAATTGCAAAACAAAGTGCTGAAATAGCAAATGCAATGCCCATACCCGTTGTCATTGTTTTCTTTGCTCTTGCGTATTCACCGGCACCGATATTCTGACCTGCCATCGAAGATACGGCGCTGCTCATTGCGAGGGCGGGAAGAATTGCAAAAGAGTTGACTTTACCGCCGATTCCCTGACAAGCTGATGCAATTTCGGCATTAGGCAGTGAATTTATCAGTGCTGTTAATGTCAGGAAAGAGAATGAAACAACAACCTGCTGTACAGATGACGGTAAACCGATCTTAAGGAGCATTTTCAATTTATCCTTATCGATCTTGAAATCACTCTTTTTGAAGCCATCAAAAAAGTGATTTTTGAAAAGATAAATGAGTGAAAGAATTACGCTGAGTCCTTGTGCACCTATGGTTGCATAAGCTGCGCCTGCAGCACCCATATTAAACGGACCAACGAGAATTATGTCACCGATTACGTTTACGATTGTTGCAATCAGAACGAAGTAAAGAGGTCTTTTTGAGTCGCCCATACCGCGGAGAATAGCGCTTATAACGTTGTATGCAAACATAAATACGAGACCGGCCATACAGATGTTATAGTAGTCTTCCGCATCTTTCATTGCAACTTCAGGTGTTTTTAACACCTCCAGAAGTATTGTTCCGAGAAGAAGCATCACAACTGTGCATATAACGCTGAGAATCATATATGAGCTGAAAAGTGTTCCGATTGATTTTTTCTGGTCATCAAATTTTTTTGCACCGCCGTATTGAGCAATAAGAACGGTTCCTCCGACTGCAAGTCCAAGCGCAGCACCCGTTACAAGAATATTAATCTGGCTGCCGATGTTTACTGCGGTTATACCTACGGTTCCGTAAAGTCGGCCGACTATAATCATATCGGCAACTGAATAAAATGCCTGAAGCAGGTTGGAAAGCAGAAATGGGATTGCAAATTTCATAAGCTGCTTGCCAACGCTTCCTTTGGTTAAGTCTTGTCTGAATTTATCTGCCACTTTTTAGTTCTCCTGTGTCTTTTTTTCTTTCATCGTCAGAGAAATTCTCTTTTTGGCTGTTTCAACAGATAATACCCAAACGGTAACAACCTGTCCAACCTTAAGAACTTCAGAAGGATGTTTGATAAATTTGTTTGTAATCTGAGAGATATGAACAAGTCCGTCTTGGTGAACACCGATGTCAATGAATGCACCGAAATCCGTAACGTTTCTTACAGTTCCTTTAAGCTCCATACCCGGACGAAGATCATCCATATCCATAACGTCGGTTCTGAGCATAGGAGGAGGAAGTTCGTCTCTGGGGTCTCTTGCGGGCTGGATAAGCTCTTTTACGATGTCATTAAGTGTGGGAACACCGATTCCAAGTTTCTCGGCAACTTTTTCAGCACCGAGAATTTCAACTTTTTCTTTGATCTCTGCAATTGCATCCGTGCCGATATCGTCAAGTGAAAAGCAGCAGAGTTTGAGCAGATCTTTTGCAGCTGCATAACTTTCGGGATGAACGCCGGTGTTGTCAAGAGCATTTTTACTTTCGGGAACACGAAGGAAACCTGCGCATTGTTCAAATGCTTTCGGACCAAGCTTGGGGACTTTCTTGAGCTGTGAACGTTCTTTGAACTCACCGTTTTCATCTCTGTAATCAACAATGTTTTTTGCGATTGTTGTGTTTATGCCTGATACTCTTGAAAGAAGGGGAGCAGATGCTGTGTTGAGGTCAACGCCAACGGAGTTAACTGCATCTTCGATTACGCCGTCAAGTGCTGCGTCAAGCTCTTTGGGAGGCATATCGTGCTGATATTGTCCGACACCGATTGCCTTGGGATCTATTTTTACAAGTTCTGCAAGAGGATCCTGAAGACGGCGTGCAATTGAAACTGCACTTCTGAGAGAAACGTCATACTGCGGGAATTCAGCTGCAGCAAGCTTTGATGCAGAATATACTGATGCTCCCGCCTCGCTGACAACCATATATGAAACGTCAGCTTTGATTTCACGAAGAACTTCAGCGGTGAATATTTCTGTTTCTTTTGAAGCGGTTCCGTTTCCTATGGATATACAGTTAACGTTATGTTTAACGATAAGCTTTTTGATAAGCTCTTTTGCCTGATTTCTCTGGGCATCGGAGTGTGTAACGTAGATAACACCTGTGTCAAGAACTTTGCCTGTAGGCGCAACAACCGCAACTTTACAACCTGTTCTGTATCCGGGGTCAAGACCGATTACAACCTTGCCTTTTACGGGAGGAGCAAGAAGAAGTTCTTTGGTGTTAAGCGCAAAAACCTTGATTGCACTTGCAGCGGCGGTTTCTGTCAGCATATTTCTTATTTCACGCTCAATTGAGGGATAAATAAGTCGGTTGTAAGCATCTTCGCCTGCTTCACGTACCGCTTCAGTTGTGGGTGAGCCTTGAGGGTTAAGGGTTACGCTTGTGATAACGTTAGCAGCTTTGATTGCGTCTATCGTAACGCTGACTTTGAGGAATTTTTCTTTCTCACCTCTGTCGATTGCAAGAACTCTGTGACCTACAATTTTGCTGACGGGCTCTGAGTATTCATAATACATTGAATATACGCTGTCTGCGTTTTTGTCTGTTGCTGTTGTTGTTACAGTTCCGATTACTGTGAAAAGATTACGGAGTCTGCGGCGGATGTCGGCATCGTCCGAAATGTTTTCTGCAATAATATCAAGAGCACCTTTCAGCGCATCTTCTGCAGTTTCAACACCTTTTTCTGCGTCAACATAATCCGCTGCCAGTTCAATGGGGGAGAGTGAATCTGCATTCTGCTCATAAATTGTTTTTGCGAGAGGTTCAAGACCTTTTTCTCTTGCAACCGATGCTCTTGTTTTTCTCTTGGGTCTGAAGGGTCTGTAAATATCTTCAATTTCTGCAAGAGTTGCAGCTTTGTCGAGAGCAGAGGAAATTTCATCTGTCAATTTTTCCTGCGCTTCAATTGAAGTGCGGACTTCTTCCCTGCGTTTTTCAAGGTTGCGCAGATATTCAAGTCTTTCTGAAAGCTCTCTGATAACCTGGTCGTCAAGTGTGCCGTGAGCTTCTTTTCTGTATCGTGCAATAAAGGGAATTGTATTGCCTTCGTCTATAAGTTTTACAGTGTTTTCAACCTGCCAGGTCTGCAAACCGAATTGGGTTGTAAGTTGCTGAATAATATCCATTTGTATCTCCTTAAAATTCACTCTTGATTTGTCTTATATCCTTGCCGATAAACAGCAGAGAAACGTAGTTGCCGATAATTCTTGACGTGACGCGTTGTGTGTATTTTTCTTCAAGTTCTTTTTCGGTGAGGTTTGTGCTGATTATAACGGGTTTTGAACGGTTCATTCTTGTGTTTACAATGTTGTAAATCGCTGCAACGGTAAACTGCGTTGAAAATTCAGAACCGAGATCGTCGATAATAAGCAGGTCGCAGTCAAGAATTTCTTTTTCTTTTTCACCTGTGTTCGAATAACTGAATTTTTCTCTTTCAAGTGATGAAAGAATATTGTGAGCCGTGTCGTAAATAACTCTGTAGCCTCTTTCTGCAACGATATTGGCGATTGCAAGTGAAAGATGTGTTTTGCCCAAACCTGTTGCTCCGTGCATATAAAGGCTTTCGGAGTCTGTGTCAAAATCCTCCGCATAACATTTGCAGTATTCCAAAACACTTGCCATTCTTTTGCGAGGTGAAATGCCCAATGCGGAGTCAATGGGCTCGGGATAATATTTCAGTTCAAAGTTTTCAAAATTGCAGTTTTCGCTGGGGGATACAGCGGCGAGTTCTTTTTTGGCAAGTTCTTTCAAAAGATTCTTGCGGCACTCGCAAACGTATCCGCCGGTGAAACCGGTGTCGCTGCATATTGAACACATATAGGGTGTTTCAAGATAATTTTCAGGGAATCCGTTTTCTTTCAGAAGTTTTCTTATTGTTTCCTGAAACGACAAATTCATCACAGAAAGCTGTTCTATGTATTCTTTTGCATCGCTTCCCATACCGATTGCTTTAACGATATCGAGACCTGACTGTGACAGTTTTGATTCATATTCGGATATCACGGGAATTTTTTCGGTAACTTCAAGATGTCTTGCGAGCTGTATTCTTTGCGCTTTGTTGCGTCTGCTTTCAAGAATCTGAGTAGCTTTTGAGAGCGTAGCTTTACTGTAACTCATCTTTCTTTTTCTTCCTTTTTTCGTATTTCGGCTCCGAGTCGAGCGTGCGTTTTTTGTATTCCTCAAGGTCATATGATGCTTCGGTGGTGCTTATGGTTTTCTTTTTTGCGTTTTTGGCTTCTTTGAATTCTTTTGCATCTTTTGCAACATCATCGGGTGTCTTAATTTTTTTCTCAAACCACGAATCAAGAATTTTGCAGAGATATACCAAATTATATTGACCTTTTATGTCCATCATTGTTTCGTATGCGAGCATAATCATTTCCAGATCATATTTAAGATCTTCTCTCCAATGACGAACGATTTCGAGCTGCTTGGTTGTTGGTCTGGTGCTTGGTAATCCTGCCGCAATTGCATATTCTTTCCACAAGGAATTTGATGCTCTTAAAACAGCGATTTGTTCAGCAGCTTTTTCTATGGTATCAATTTCACGCTGACCCCAATCTTTACCGACTGCTTGCAAATAACCGTAGTTTGATTTGCCGACTGAAACACAGTAATCAATCATCATAAAAATTACTTCAACAGGTAAACCGTAGTGGTCGTGAATAAGAAGTAACGTGCATTGTCCGTCGTAGCCGATTGTTTTGCCGAGTTTCATCTGTGCTTCATTGAAAAGATGGCCGATTTCAGGTGATTCTTCAAGTCTGGTCAATATTTCTGCGCTTGAAGGTTTTGAAGGCGGAGGAACATCTGTGTCTTCTGAAGCGGTATCAACCGGCTTGATTTCCTTCTTTTGATTTGTTTTTACTTTTGGTGTAGATTTCACTTCTGTTTTCTGTTCAGAAAACGTATCGTCGTTTCCGCTTAATACGCCTGTAAGCACCCAGTATTGCAGATAATCAAATGCATCACTTTTTTCTATCTTTAATGCGGCACACATTTTGTCAATATCAGGATTATCGGTTGAATTTCTTAATATCCAAAGCAAGACCTTGAGCTGATGCTCGTTTGCAAGGCGGATATGATTATCCACGATTTCTGTGGGTACGGCAAATATTGATTTGAAAACTGATGGATTTACCGAATAACTCATTTTATTTCTCCATTATATATTTTTAAACATTACATTTAATTATACACAATTTAACCCGAAAAACAAACATAATTTTTGAAAAAAAGCGGGATTTGAAAAAGTTCTATATATTAATGTAATCAATCACAAGATGTTGTGTCAATAAACAATCTCACAAACAATTTGTTTGTTAAAAATGACAAATGAAAAAGAGACTGCCTGTTGAAAGCAGTCTCTTAATCATTGATTTTAATCAAACGGCTCTTGTAACCTTACCTGAGCGAAGGCAACGTGTGCAAGCGTATACTCTTTTGGGAGTACCGTTAACAACAGCCTTTACTCTCTTAACATTGGGCTTCCATGTTCTGTTTGAACGTCTGTGTGAGTGGGAAACCTTAATGCCGAATGCAACATCTTTACCGCAGTATTCGCATTTTGCCATGTGACGCAACCTCCTTTTTAGTCATTAACAGATGATATATTAGCAGACTTTTGAAGAAAATGCAAGCTTTTTTTTATAATTTTGCAAACTTATTTAAAAAATAAATATTTTTCAAAAAAGTATTGCAATTTTTGTAAATATGTTATACAATACCGATAGAACATTTGTTTGATGACGCTATGGAGGTTTTGAAATGGCAGATAAGAAAAAAGCTCTTGAAACTGCGCTTGCGCAAATAGAAAAAGCATATGGTAAAGGCACAATTATGCGCCTTGGTGAAAATAGCGGTATGAATGTTGAGGCAATATCAACAGGCTCAATTACTCTCGACTCTGCAACAGGTATCGGCGGATTGCCCAAGGGCAGAATTATTGAAATATACGGTCCTGAATCTTCAGGTAAAACAACTCTTGCTCTTTCGGTTGTTGCTCAGGCACAGAAGCATGGGGGAGAAGCAGCTTTTATTGACGCAGAACACGCTCTTGACCCTGCTTATGCATCAAACCTGGGTGTTGACGTTGACGCTCTTCTTGTTTCACAGCCTGATAACGGTGAGCAGGCTCTTGAAATTGCAGAGGCACTTGTCAGATCAGGTGCGCTTGACGTTGTTGTAATAGACTCTGTTGCAGCTCTTGTTCCACGTTCGGAAATTGAAGGTGAAATGGGCGATTCGCACGTTGGTGCTCACGCAAGACTTATGTCTCAGGCACTCAGAAAAATTGCTGGCGCAGTTGCAAAATCAAATACGATTATTATTTTCATCAACCAGCTTCGTGAAAAGGTTGGTGTTGTTTACGGTAACCCTGAAGTAACAACAGGTGGCCGAGCACTCAAGTTCTATGCAACAATGCGTATTGACGTTCGCCGCATCGAGTCACTCAAAGGCGCAGGCAGCGAAGTTGTCGGTAACAGAACAAGATGTAAAATTGTCAAGAACAAAGTGGCTCCTCCTTTCAAAGAAGCCGAGTTCGATATTATGTATGGACGAGGAATCTCAAAAGAGGGCGAAATGGTTGATATTGGTGTAAAATATAACGTTATTCAGAAGAGTGGTGCATGGTTCTCATACGGCGATATGCGTCTCGGTCAGGGCAGAGACAACGTTAAAGAACTTTTCAGCAATTCTCCTGAACTTGCTGAAGAAATAGAAAACAAGATTGTTGCAGCTATGGCTGAAGCGAACGCTGCCGCAAAAGTTGTCAGAAAACCCAGACCCGTTGCACCTCCTCCGCCTGCTCCGGAACCCACAACAAAAGCAAGTGCAAGAGCAAAGCTGGATATTGTTGTTGACGACGATGAATAATCTTTATGAAAATTTCCATTAATAAAGGAAAACAGAATAAAATTCATGTTTTATGCGATGGTGAATATAAATTTACCGTTGATGCCGAGTATTGGTTCAGCAGTCCGTATTACTGTAAAGAAATAATAAGTGATGATGAGGAGTTGGCGGCTTTTTACGAAGCCGTCGGCTCCCGTTGTGCATTCATTGCAGGTTTGCGTTTGCTCTCGTATCGTGATCACAGCAGAAAAGAGTTAACTGCTAAACTTGTTCAGAAAAATCATAAACGTGAATACGCTGAAAACGCCGTGACTAAACTTGAGGAATACGGATACGTTAATGATGAAAGGTTCGCTCAAAGCTTTGCACAGTCCCTGTATGAACGCAAAGGTTTGAATGTCAATGCCATTAAATCCGAACTGTATCGAAAAGGAATTTCAAGAGAAATTGCAGACAATGCGACAGAAACCCTTGACATTGACCCTGTTTTAAGTATTATAGACTTATTGAACACAAAGTTTTCAAGAAAAATATCGGATGAAAAAGGAGTCAAGCGCACTTATGCTTCTTTGCAACGTCTTGGCTACAGGTGGTCCGATATCAAAACAGCCTTCCGAAGGCTTGAAATTGAAACGGAGGATTTTGACGATGAATAAAATCGGTATGATTTCTCTCGGATGCCCCAAAAATCAGGTTGATGCCGAAAGAATGCTTGCTCAACTGGATTCCAACGGCTTTGTTATTGCTGATTGTTATGAGGGTGTTGACGCTGTAATTATCAATACCTGCGGTTTTATTGATGCTGCAAAGCAGGAGGCTATTGAAAATATCCTTGAAATGGCTCAGCTTAAAGAAGAAGGTATTGTTAAAAAAATTATTGTCACAGGTTGCCTTGCGCAACGTTACAAGGATGAGATTTTTGCTGAAATTCCTGAGGTTGACGCCATTGTCGGCATAGGTGCAAACGGTAAGATTGCCGAGCTCGTTAAAAACGTAATTGATAGTGATGAAAAATCTTATGATATGCCTTGCAACGAGGAGTTGCCGCTTACAGGTGAAAGACTTTTGACAACCCCTGAATATTGGTCGTATCTTAAAATAGCAGACGGTTGTTCAAACAGATGCACGTATTGTTCAATCCCTTCAATCAGAGGCGATTACAGAAGTGTTGAGTTTGATACTCTTGTTGAAGAAGCAAAACAGCTTGCTGCGGCAGGTACAAAAGAACTTGTTCTCATTGCTCAGGATACCACAAGCTACGGTATTGATCTTTACGGAGAAATCCGTTTGCCTGAACTTCTTGACGCTCTCTGTGAAATTGAAGGTATCGAATGGATCAGAATGCTTTATTGTTATCCTGATAAAATCACGGATAATCTTCTTGAAACTATGGCAAGACAGCCTAAAGTCCTGCATTATATTGACCTTCCTCTTCAGCATGCTGATGATAAAATTCTTAAAGCAATGAACAGAAGGGGAGACAGCGCTTTCTTGCGCGAAACAATTCGCAGAATACGCACTGCAATGCCCGATGCTGTAATCAGAACTACTTTTATTGTAGGTTTTCCGGGTGAAGGCGAGGAAGAATTCGAAAATCTTGCCGAGTTTGTAAACGAAATTGAATTTGACCGACTCGGATGTTTTGAATTTTCACCTCAGGAAGGAACTCCTGCTTTTGATTTTGAAGATGATGTTGAGAATGATGTGAAACTTCGCAGAGGCGAAATCATTATGCAGGATCAGCTTGAAATTGTAACTTTGAAAAATAATGAACGAATAGGTAATACTTACAGGGTTATCGTTGAGGATTATGACAGTTATTCCGACAGCTATACCGGCAGAACATATATGGATGCCCCGGAAATTGACGGAACCATCACCTTTACAACCAATAATGGTTATGAACCCGGTGATTTTGTTGACGTTGTTGTTATTGGAGTCAATGAGTATGATCTTATCGGTAAAGATCTTGATTAAGGAGACATAATGAATATTCCAAATAAACTTACAGTGTTGAGAATTGTTCTTGCGCCGTTTTATCTGGCGGCTATGCTTGTTGAATTTGATTATCATTACTTGGTTGCAGCGCTTATATTTATCGTTGCGTCTGTTACGGATTTTCTGGACGGCAAAATTGCAAGAAAAATGAATATGGTTACAACTTTCGGCAAACTCTGTGATCCTGTTGCCGATAAAATGCTTATAACCGCTGCTTTACTGGCTTTTATGTATCTTGATTTTTGTAACATCTGGATTGTTATGATTGTTCTGACCCGTGAATTTCTTGTTACGTCATTCAGACTTGTTGCATCTGCGCAAGGAGTTGTTATACCTGCAGGCATTCTCGGAAAATTGAAAACAATCAGTCAGATGATATTTTCAATTTTAATAATGTTTATGATTCATTTTGTTGAATATTTCGGACTCGATTTTGACAACGTTGCTTTAGTTTCCAACGTACTGATGGGAATCTCTGCGTTGTTGACAGTTATTTCCGGTGTCAAATATATGATTGACGGCAAAAAAGTAATTGACTTTTCAATGTGAATGGCATATAATATGCTAAATATTGAAATGCAATCGGTGGGTAGAGTAACCGAAACCTCACATATCAGAGAGGAAGCAGGCAGCTGAAAATGCTTCTTATGTGAATTTGGCGAAGTGCGCCCAACGGCACACAGGGGGAATTGCAGTATCTCTGTGCGTTTGGCTGCGTTAAAGCTATTTGAGTTATAAACTGGAGTGGAACCGCGTAATTACGCCTCCGTAGTCTTTGTGGACTGCGGAGCTTTTTGTTTTTAAGGTGTGATTTTATGTTTAAACAGCTCAGGGAAGACATTGCCTGCGTAAAGGAAAGGGACCCTGCTGCACGTTCTGTTTTTGAAATTTTATTGCTCTATCCGGGATTAAAAGCAATAAGAATGCACAGACTTGCCAATAAGTTTTACAAGAAAAAAATGTATTTTGCAGCTCGATGGATTTCTCAAAGAGCCTCAAAGAAAACGGGTGTTGAGATTCATCCTGCAGTTCAAATCGGTAAAAGATTTTTTATTGACCACGGTACGGGTGTTGTAATAGGCGAAACAACTGTTATTGGCGATGACGTTACGATTTATCAGGGAGTAACCCTCGGAGGAACAGGAAAAGATACAGGAAAAAGACATCCTACAATCGGAAATAACGTTATGATCGGCGCAGGTGCAAAGGTTCTTGGTCCGCTTGTAATCGGTGATAATTCCAAAATCGCGTCCGGTGCCGTTGTTCTTAACGATATACCGCCCGATTCAACTGCGGTTGGCGTTCCTGCAAGGGTCGTAAAGCGTGAAGGTATGAGGGTTGATGATCTCGATCAGGTTCATATCCCTGACCCCGTTGCGCAGGAAATCGCCAGACTTGAAAGTGAAATAACAGAGCTGAAAAAAATGATTAGTCAGGAGGAAAATAAATGAGAATTTTTAATACGCTCACAAGAGAAAAGGAAGAATTCAAACCCATAAAAGAGGGCGAAGTCAAGATTTATGCATGCGGTCCCACTGTTTATAACTTTATTCACATTGGTAATGCACGTCCTATTTGCGTTTTCGACGTTCTGAGAAGATACTTTGAATACAGAGGTTACAACGTAACTTTTGTCCAGAATTTTACAGACATTGACGATAAAATAATCAAACGTGCAAACGAAGAAGGCTCAACTTTTACAGAGGTTTCCGAGAAATATATAGAAGAGTTCTGGACAGATGCAAAGGGTCTTAATTTCCGCCCTGCAAACATTCATCCCAAGGCAACTGAAAATATTGAAAAAATCATTGAAATTGTTCAGGGCCTTGTTGACAACGGTCACGCATATGACGTTGACGGTGATGTTTATTTCAGCCCTTCAACGTTCAATGAATACGGTAAGCTTTCGCATCAGCCTCTTGAAGACCTTGAAGCAGGCGCAAGAATTATGGTTGGTGATATCAAGCGTAATCCTATGGATTTTGCACTTTGGAAGTCCGCAAAACCCGGCGAGCCTTATTGGGATTCTCCGTGGGGTAAGGGCAGACCCGGTTGGCATATCGAATGCTCTGCTATGGTTTGCAGATATCTCGGCGAAAGCATTGATATTCATTGCGGCGGTCAGGATCTTATTTTCCCTCACCACGAGAATGAAATCGCACAGAGTGAGTGCTTTACAGGTAAGCCTTTTGCAAATTATTGGATGCATAACGGCTATATCAATGTTGATAACGTCAAGATGTCCAAGTCACTTGGAAATTTCAAGACTGTTCGTGACGTTGCAAACGTTTACGGCTATGAGCCCATCCGTTATCTTATGATTTCATCATCATACAGAAGCCCCATTAACTACAGCATTGATATCATCGAGCAGTGCAAGGCTTCTCTTTCAAGACTTTATACCTGCCGCGAC
>JAZQTC010000034.1:0-53816 GCA_045630405.1 Acutalibacteraceae bacterium | reverse complement strand
TCTGCTGTCCATTTTAAGTTTATTTAATATATCTTTTTCCATCGTATACCACCTTGTCATATGCTTGTATTGCTAACTGTTCGATATATTGGAATTGGTCAAATTGAAATGATTGCTTCCACAAACTGGCTTGCCTTTTCTATATGAATGCCGTGCCCACAATCAAATTGCTTGATTTTCATATTTTCAATCAAGGCATTGACTCTCTGCAAATCTTCATCAGACAATGCGCCTTGCAACAAACCGTTCTCACCAATCGTTGTCTTTGCTTTCATAAACAGAGTGTTGCATTTGATTTTAGAAAGAAGGTCATTGTAATCAACAGTGTCATTGAACGAATCGTTATAAAAGGCTTCTCCAAAACGAGGGTCATAATATTGCAGGCCATTAAAGCCTTCTAAAAACTTTTTAGGCCAAAACAAAACTTTCAGATTTTTGTCGGGATGTTTGGTTCGGTATTTCAATGCGAAACCACTCAGTTTTTCTCTGACAGTTTCTCTGGATTCATCGGGAAAGAAATTCCAGCAATACTGATTCTTGAAATAATAATAGACGAAATCCTTTTCCACATCCTGTAAAAGGAAATTATGGCAGACAGCGGATAAATCCTTGTAATTGTATGTATTATATCTTCTTTCGCCCCAGCTTGAGAAGAACGGAGGGTCTTCCAATATTAGTTTGGTGCATCTTGGAGATTGTGCTGCAATGTATGCTGCAATCAGTCCACCTGACGAATGCCCCAACACGGTAACAGAATCACAAATCACATTTTCAATAAAGTCCATGATGTCGCTGCCGATACTGATCAGGTTGTATTTTTCTGGATTGCGGGAACTCTTTCCATGTCCGTAATAATCTACCATGTACACATGGTAGTACTTTGCAAGTTTTGTAACAACATTATCAAAGCTACAAGAGTTTGACCCCTGGGCATGAAGCAGTAATAATTTGTTTTTTGCGGTTCCAACCTCATAGTAGTTCAAAATACTCCTATCATCGATTTTATACTGTGCATTATGAATCTTCATGTTGCATACTCACCTCGTCAAATTCTTATTTATCTGAATCAATTTTATCATAACACAATCGTTTATTCAATTTAATTTTCAAATTTTAAAAGTTAAAAATATTCAATATGTTTCTGAAATGTATAATTGTTGTCTGTAATATTGAAAAGCAAAAACAAATGTAATATAATTTCTCCAAAAAAGGGGAGAGAAAGTATGATTGAAATTTTACAAAGAATGATTGCTGTTCTGCTTTCGTCATTTACTGTGTTCAGCACTTTCATTGGCGGGTTATCTTCAGAAAATTTTGAAACTTATAAGGATGTTGTATACGGGGATGCCGAAAGAAACGTTATGGATATTTATATCCCTGATTCGGCATTTAAAAATGAGTCAAACGGTGTTATTCTTTATATCCACGGCGGTTCATGGACAGGCGGTAACAAAGAAGATATGGCTGATAAGTGTAAACGTTTCGCCAATAAAGGCTATATCACCGCAACGATGAACTACACTCTCTATTCAAGCGATCTTTTTGGCAAAGTAACTGCACTTACAATGTGCGACGAAATTGGAAAAGCAATTGATGCAATAAAAGAATTTACTGATGAAAAAAATCTTAACGTGACAAAGCTTGCTGTTTCCGGTTATTCTGCGGGTGCTCATCTTTCAATGCTCTATGGTTTCTCAAGAGCTGATGAATCGGCAATCGAGCTTGTATTCACCGCCAATCAGGTTGGTCCCTCAGATTTCCACGCAGAAACATGGGGAAGTCTAAGCCTTGCAAGTATGCTTTCGGGAATCGAAATCACAGATGAAATGATTGAAAACGGTGAAGCAGAAGAAGTAATCAACCTTGTTTCTCCGACAGCATATGTTACAAAAGACACTGTTCCTTCCGTTCTTGCTTACGGCGGAACAGATATGATTGTTCCTTCCGGAAATGCTAAAAAAATAAAATCCGCTTTTGAAGAAGCGGGTGCTGTTCACGATTATATTTTATATCCTCTTTCAAACCACGGTCTCGGTCTTGATCCGTTGTGTGAAATGGAATATATCAATACAGTTGAGCAGTATTGCAAAGAATATTTCGGATATTAAGGTGGTGAATGATAATGGCTAAAATAGTATCTTTGCCTTTGGCAATAATAATGAGTATCATCTCGTTGTTTTTCCCCGGAAATACGGATATACCCGATAAAGAGCAATGGAACACAAACTATCCGTATGTTTTTGTTCACGGTCTTTCGGGCTGGGGCGAATATGACACTCAATATAAGCTGATGCCTTATTGGGGAATGTTCGGCGGTGAGCTTCTCGGCAAGCTCGAAAAGAAAGGCTTTGAATGCCACGGTGCATCGGTTGCTCCATCTGCAAGTGCATGGGACAGAGCCTGCGAACTCTATGCACAGCTTACGGGAACTGTTGTTGACTACGGCAAAAATCATAGTGAATACTGCGGTCACGACAGATACGGAACAGATTTTACCGGCAAAGCTCTTATAGAAAAATGGGACAGCGAAAACAAAATCAATCTTCTCGGTCATTCATTCGGCGGTGCAACAATCCGCACCCTTGCAACGCTTATGGCAAAGGGTGATGAGGCTGAAATGAACGCAACCGATTCGGACGATATTTCACCATTGTTTACGGGTGGAAAAGCCGATTGGATTTATTCGCTGACATCTCTTGCCGCACCTCACAACGGCACAACTGCTTACGGTTTTAAAAACTCGATGCCTGATAATACCGACTCTGCTGCATATGATATGTTTATTGACCATGCACTTGAACTCAACGCAAGAATGGTTACCGATGAAAACACATATTACTTTTCAATTCCGTGCTCTTCAACAGTGAAGAATGAAGACGGAACTTTCAAAGCGGACAGAAGCAAAACAGAAATCCTTTTCCAGAGCAGTGCAGATGAAATGGGCACTCTCAAAGGCACTACTCCCAACGGCTTTGTTGTTGACGAAAGCTGGTTTGAAAATGACGGTCTTGTTAACACAATCTCGTCAAAAGCACCGTCAAGTGCACCGTCAAAGGAATTTGATAAAGACAATATTACATCGAGCATATGGAATATTATGCCTGTTTATCAGGGCGACCATATGTCGCTTCAGGGCGGACTTTTCAAGGTCAATACCGATGTTGAACGTCTTTACACCGAACATCTTGATATGATTAATAAATTATCATAAAAAAAGAGCAACAGGTCAGCTCCTTACAATCATCGATGGCCGGACAGCTATCCGGTTACCGTAAATAATTAAAGGCAGGGATTGTCCCTGCCTTTTTTTGAATAAATTTGTGCGTTTGAGAAATCGGAATTTATCGCTCTGTTCTTCCTATTTTACCATACGGAATGGTTTGATAATCCGGAATGGATTTTCTCAATTCCTCAGTATCTCTGATACTGTAATTTCCCGAATCAAAGTCGGTAAAAATTTCTTCCGCTTTATTAAGTGAATAAATTTCGTTACAGGATATATCGCTGAATCTGTAAGCGGAACTGTAAATATCTCCAATTACTTTGTGCCTGTTTAAAATCAGATTGTTTCTGATTGTACATGCAGGGTTGGGTATGTAGGATGCGGTTTCGCACTGCAACTTATCATCTGTCATTGTTTTGTATTCAGGGAATGCATTCTGCCAAATTTCGCTTTGCCACGGTGAAGCATAGAGCACATCCCACATATCGCCGCTTCCGATATGGGCATGAGTAAACCAGCCGTTATTCAGCGCGCCTTCTCTTGCTCTTTCATCAAAGTAAATTGCGTTTTCACCTGAATTTATAATTATATTGTTTTCAACAACATTGTCTCTTCCGCCGCCGATATGGATTGAATTTCTTGGGATGTTGATGAGCAGATTTCCGTAAATCTGCTGACCCGAAAGAGCATCGTCAAGATAAATTCCGTCCGGCTTATGGTCTCCCGAGCCGACATTATAAATACAATTATATCTTATTACATTACCGTACCAGACCCAGCTTCTGCCTGAATAAATTGCACCCGCATCGTCGGAAAGCAGACAAACATCGTGGATATTATTATATTCGATAGTATGATTATTGCCTTTGTAGGTTATTGCCTCGTGAGGAGAGTTGGCAATTTCGTTGTGTGAGCAGATATTTCCCACACCGAGCAGGGTTACAGCGGGTTGATAGGTCTGATAAATCTCCGACCAATCGTGGATATAGTTATTATCAGCCTTGCTATTGCCTGAGGTAAGTGTTTCGCTGTCACCGCCGTCAAGAATAATTCCGCCCTTGCCTGTGTGGGTGATTTCATTATTATATGCAAGGTTGTTACTGCCCGTCATAACAAGTGCGTTTCCTGCAATATTTTTGATAAGACAATTCTGCACGGTATTATTATCTCCCGTGATAACAACGGCATCTGATCTTGTTCCTTTTACGGTTATTCCGTCAAAGGTCAGATAATCAGCTTCAGCATTGATTACAGGGGTCAGCGACAGTGAAAGGTCAATCTGTGCTTCTTCAAAATTTTCGGGCTTCCAAAGGCAGAGTAAGCCGTTTTCACGGTCAAGATACCATTCGCCCTCGGTTGTAAGTTCTTCAAGCACATTGAAAAAATAGTAAGGCGCATCTTCTTTTGTTCCGAAAAGGCTGACAAACTTCGGAGAGATTTCACCTGTCTGCGCATTGAAGCTCCCAATCAGTGATGAAGCATCTGCCCAGTCATATTTCCAATAGCCGAACATCCACACGTCATCAAGTGTTTTCCAGCCTGCAATTCTTTGAGTAAGTTCGGAGTTGACTCTGTAAATATCTGATTCGGGATTACGGATTTTATCCCAGTCTTTGACTTCGGTAAGCGCACCGTCAGATTCTTTGCCCAGACCTGTTTTGACAACCTCTTCTGTGAGCAGAAAATCATTGTCGGGGAATCTTGCAAGAGATTGTCTTTTGTCATTGATAAAAAATTCGCAGTAAAGTTCGCCCGTGTAATCACCGTCATAGCTGTTAGCGGTGTTATATGAACCGATTGCATAAATCTTGCCCCAATCGTCTTTTGTGAGCGAATAAGGCGCCTGAGTTAAATCC
The DNA here is from genome assembly GCA_045630405.1 of Acutalibacteraceae bacterium. Classification (GTDB taxonomy): domain Bacteria; phylum Bacillota; class Clostridia; order Oscillospirales; family Acutalibacteraceae; genus CAG-177. Next base: position 48,737 of record JAZQTC010000034.1, on the reverse strand, counting down.
AAAACCATTACATTCTTTTGAGCTTCGGGCGAAAGTATTTCGAATATTTCGGGATATTCCTTTACGGATTTGAAATCATCTTCGGAAAGAGTCACTCCGCCGTTTAATGTAACCTCGCCGTTATATGCACGGTAAGTTATCGGACAATCTGCCGTGCCCGAATCTTCTTTTGTAAATTCAAGAGATGATACACGGTATTCACCCGCTTCAACACAAACGGTTATCCCTCTTTTGTTTGTCTTATCAGTGTTTCTGACTGCTTCAACAGCCTTTTCGATTGTGAGGAACGGAGAGTCTTTTGTTCCGCTGTTTGAGTCGTTTCCTTTTGTGCTCACATAAAAATCGCCTTTGATCATTTTGTCTACATCTTTCATTTTTGAATATGTTGAAACAGTCGGCACAGGAGCTTTGTATCCGTCATATATTTCATCGATTGCAAAAGGTACTATATATGAATAACTGCCTATTATAAAACCGGCCAGAACAATAACAGAAAAAACAGCTTTCAATAGCTTCTTGTTAAACATCTTAAAAACGCAAAGCAAAACAAGAACTGTTACGGTAATAAATGACAGGTAAATGGGGATAACCAATGCAATCTGATTGAGTTCGCTGTTGCCTATAATGCAGTTTATCAAAAGCATAAGAGCAACAAGCATTATTGCAAAAACCGATGCCGTAATAACAGCATTTTTAACAGTTCTCTTTTTTTCTGTATTTTTGCTGAGAGGTATCGATAGCAAAGCTCCACCCATACAAACAACAACGGCAAGTATAAACTGCAGAACTGTGTATTCATAACACAGATATTGCATATGAAAATAATAAAGACCGACAATTGATAAAACGATACCTGAAATAAGACAAATGATTTCAGGTATTATTTTCTTTTGAAATATTTTTTTCATAAAAGTAAACATCTCCACAAATTGGAATTTAGCTGACTGTTTGATAAATTGGAATTTTCTGTTTTCTATAAATTACACCCATAGGTCAGATATTCCTACTCTTCATAGGTATTGCCCTCGGCATCATAGTAAACAACATCTAACGAGAAGTTTTTAAGTCCATCAGGTTCAATAAAGGCTATGATATTACCATCGGAAACATCATAACTATGCTCCATAATCACTTCATTATTATCGGTGTTTATTATTACGATTTCTGCGGTTTCTGTTTCAACCCCATGAAACCATACAAGCTGATACCATTCTTCGTTAAGATATTCAGAAGCAGTTATTACTCTGCTTTGCTCTCTAAGTGTTGTCCTCTGAAGTTTATACCCGTTTCCCGACGATTCAAAAATAGCAATGCCTGATTTGTTCTCATCATATATTCCGCATAGTACATAATTATCGAGCTGCAGTTCTGTTGCTATATTCATTCTTTTGCAGTTACGGTTTTCTCTTAAAAGTTCTTCTCGTTCAGAGAGAGTCGTTCCATTGGGTTTGTTCATTTGAATTGACACAAGTGTTATTGCTGAAATTACGGCTATAACAAGAATAAAAATGGTAATTATCTTTTTAATAGTTTGCTTTTCCATACGATATCCTCCCTCAAATTCTTGTTTGTCAATCTTATTATAATTTACTACGATTGTTTTTGCAACACTTGAATTGACCGTGATAATGATATATAATTTCATTAACAAAACTGAAAGCGTGATGAAATGAAAAAGCTTAAAATTATTCTTTCAATTTTTCTGATACATTGAAGAATTTACAGAATCAAAAAGAAATTAGATTGAAAAACATCTGCAATCACTTTTGGAAAAACAGAAAATTCTTGAAAACATCGAGCCTTATTCCGAAGAAGAAATCAGAGGCTTTATTGCAAAGGCAAAAGAAATTATTCCACCGAAGGTTGAATTATTTACCGATAAAATCGGTGTGACTTACAACAAAATCACAATCCGTTGTCAGCATACTCGCTGGGGTAGCTGCTCATCAAAAGGCAATCTGAACTTCAACTGTTTTGGCGAGCAAGGCAAATGTGAACACAAACATAAAAAATCATTTGCAATCTTAACTCGCTTGTTGGTGAAGTTTTTCCCCAAACCCTTAACAAAAATTGGAGAGAAAATTTAAAAATCTTCTCTCCGGACTGCGCCACAGTGGCTTGAAATATTTACATTTAAAAATATGATCATCTTAAATTTTTTATCTTTCATAATAAGTTTAAAGAGAAGGTAACTTGTGTGTGATAAAACATTTATTTATAAGATATTGCAATAACTTATAAGTTATATTATTATATAATTTACTTGACCGTAAGTAATATAGTTTTATTGAATGGAAAAACGGTAAGCAATGTTCTTGAATCTGTTGTTTCAATTGCACAGAAAGATACCCAAATCAGAGTTACCGATTATCAGATGTATATTTCAGGCGAAAGACTTGAAGAATACCAGAAAATCATCACCTGGTTTACAACCCCTATTACAACTCTCGTTTCTCTTGTTATCCCTCTTATGTTCTACCGTGTAGGCTTTACATCTGACCGGGATGTGCTTTATATGAGCGATGTAAGAGTTCAGTGTATGCTTATCGGTCTTGGCCTTGACCTTGTGGGATGTGTGCTTATGACGCTCCCGTATCTGTTCCTTTGGGATTTTACGGACGAAAAGCACGCCCACGTTATGGAAGTTCTCAAACAGAGAGCAGAAGTGGGAAATGCCGCAGCCGAAGGCAAGTTACAGGATACTGCGGTTGTTTCGCAAAATAAATAAATAAAGATTCAGACTTTGGAGGTACTGAGATGAAAAACAAGAAAAAATTAGTTATTTCGGTTGTTTCTGTATTGGTTATTCTCGGAATTATCGCAGGTGCGCTTGCGTTATATTTCACAAGATATCACAAAGATAAGAACGACACAGAAGAATTATACAGACAAAATGTTGCTTCCGTAGGCTACGAAAATACTGTTGAAACCGCATATCCGTTTACCGATGTTTACGGCATAATCAAAGAGCATTTTGAAGCTGAATTGCCCGAGGGCAAAACCGAAAAGAAAGTCGCCGTTATCGGTTATGACGGCTGCCGTGCAGATATAGTTGCAGAAAAGCAGGATGGCGGCGCAATAAACTATCTTCTTGATTACGGCGCTTCAATCAACCTTACCTATTGCGGCGGTGTGAATTATCCTGCTGAAAACACTCAGGCAACATCAACAGCTCCCGGCTGGTGTTCAATGCTTACGGGTGTGTGGTCTGATGTGCACGGAATAACCGGCAACGGAATAACCAAAACGGTTGAATCCAAAATGCTTATGACATCGCTTATCGAAGAAGACATTATTGATGACGCTGCTTTCATCACAAAGTGGAAAGGTCATTTCACAGACAGCGACTCAACATATAAAGATGAAAAAGCATATTGCGAAGAAAATAACATCGACATCGATTTCAACCTTCGCAAGAATAAAAAAGATATTCATACAGGCGCCATGGAAGAAATAACAAGCAAAGACTGTGCAGACTTTGTGTTTATTATTTATGAAAACACTGATTCTGCGGGACACGATTTCGGATTTTCTTTCAACAACCCCGTTTACAAAGATGGCTTCAAGACAGAAGATTCTTATGGCTACGAAGTAATTAAAGCAATCGAAGCACGAGAAACCTATGACACGGAAGATTGGCTCATTATCGTTACTTCAGACCACGGTGGAATCGGAACAGGTCACGGCGGTCCGAGCATTCAGGAAAGAATGAACTTTGTTGTTATGAACAAGAAATGGGACTAAACCAAATCGGAACCTCCCTTATATATGCAGGGAGGTTCTTTTTTAAAAAGGAGAATTGACTATGTCAAGAAAATACTCACATGTAATAGTTATAGGCGTTGACGGTGCAGGAAATTGGTTTAAAGTTGCCGACACACCGAACTTTGACAAAATATTTGAAAACGGTGCAATCACATATAAGGCTCTTTCATCAAAACCCACCATCAGTGCAGAGTGCTGGGGTTCAATGCTTATCGGCGTTGGTCCCGAAATTCATGGGCTTACAAACGGTATTGTATCTAATGTTCCCTATGATGTGAATTCTCCGTTCCCTTCGCTTTTCAGAAGAATCAGAGAAGCATATCCCGATGCCGTTCTCGGTTCATACTGTGACTGGAATCCCATCACCTACGGTATAGTTGAAAACAATATCGGTGTTTCTCATGCCACGGCACACGACAGTGAACTGACACCGATTGTCTGCGATTATATCCGTGAAAACAAACCTGATTTTCTGTTCATTCATTTTGACAGTGTTGACGGTGCAGGTCACGGATCGGGCTACGGACTTCCTGCTTTCATTGAACGAATACACGAGGTTGATGAGCTTATCGAAGATGTTTACTCTGCAGTCAAAAATGCGGAAATGCTTGAAGATACACTTTTTATTGTTATTGCTGACCATGGCGGTACCAATGATGAAAACTGCAAGGGTAGCCACGGCGGTTGGACTGACGAAGAAAAATATGTAACTTTTGCCGCAACAGGCAAGGGAATAAACAAGACTGAAATTGAAGAAATGAATATTCGTGACCTTGCTGCCATTGTACTTTATGCGATGGGAATTCAGCCTCCTGAATTTGACGAAATGGGTTGGACTTCGCAAATTCCCTACGGTATGTTCGTGGATTACGAAGGCGAATACCGTGATATTTCGCATCTCACGGGTGCAGCATCGAGGATTTCGAAAAAGCATCACGAATCTGAACTTGTTTAAGTAGAAACAAATTTCATTATGCTGAAAATAAAGAAAACCACAATAAAAATAGGTCTCGAAAAACCGCTGAAAATTCTTCATATGACAGACTCACATCTTCCCTTTTATTGTGACAGTGACTCTGAGAATATGATAAGACAAGGCAAAAAACGAAACGAGAAAAGAAGTGTAATAAAATTCTTCAATAAAGTCTGACGTTGTAATTCTCAAGTTCAATGTTTTTTACGGAATGATTGACTAAAATTGTAAAAGATTGAATTGTTCAAACTTAATGAATAATTATCAACATATAGAAACGACCTCATACGGAATATACCGCATGAGGTCGTTTCTATATGTTTTTTATGTTTTTGCGTATTCAGAAAGTAAAGCGTGGTCATTCATAGGTTTGCAGCATATCTCGGTTCTGACAGATGACCATTTGCGTTCAATTTCCTCTGCTGAGTCATTGTTGATATCAACAACGTTTTCTTCGTCATCCGATCCCATCATAAACCATTGGCTTGTTTCGCCCTTGGGGCAATGACCTTTGTATGTCCACGTCTGCCAGTTATATGAGCATTCGTTGAAGAGTTTCAAAATATATTCCCACGTTGCGGTTCCGCGACAAGGAGAAAATTCGCCTGCAAGTACAGGTACGTTGAATCCGCGGCTTGCGTGATGCAAGGTAACGTCTTTGAAGCTTTCGTTTGAATCGTCATAAAGATGATACTGATACATAACGTTTTCCCAACCTCGTTCTGAAGGGTGGGGGATATCATCTGGTGTCCATATTGCTTCAAGGGTTATGATATGGTCAGGGTCAATTTCTCTGATTACATTGTAGAGCATAGAATAAACGTCGTGATATTTGCTGTTGACTTTATCTTCGCCTTCGTAATCACACATCGGCTCATTCATCAGGTCATAGGCGGCAACTGTTCCGTTGCCTGCAAAATGACGGGCGATTTCAAACCATAACTCACAGGCAAGAGAACGGAATTTATCGCCTTCTTCTGTTTCATCATAAAGCTTGCAGTGATTCATACGGCAACTGTGATGAGCAATACTCTGGTGACCCGGTACACCGTGCATATCAAGAATGACGTACATCCCTCTTTTTTCGCATTCATTAACTACCCAATCAAGGCGTGAAAAGTCGATTTCTCCGTTTTCTTTACGTTTCCACGTGCCGCAATCGTCAGTCTGAAAATTACGATACCAGAAAGGCACTCGCACACAAGTGAAACCGAGAGACTGAAGGTAGTCAAGATCATATTCTGTTATGTAGTTATCTTCACGGATTTTAATAAGACGGTCAGCCTCTTGTTTGCCGAATCGTCGCTCAAGCGTTGTTATGATATCCCATTGAGCTTCTCCGCCTTTGAAAAATCCCTGCCATAATTCATCAAGTAACCATCCGCCAAGATTTGTTCCGCGCAAAAAGACTTGTTTTCCTTCTGCATTGATAATTTTTTCGTCTTCACAATGAAGCATACTCAGACTCATAAAACATCCTCCCGGTAAAATTTTTACAAATTATACCATATAATACATTTTTTACAATCTGTGAGGATTTGATTATGGTTTTTGTTAGTGTTAAGTTTATGTTGTCCAAGAAATCAACGTATGGAATAAATGCAAAAGAGATAAAGATGTTATCAGCTTCGGAGACGGTATATCTTCAAAGGGCAAAATAAAAATGCTTATATATAATACTCTCAAAAATAAACCTGTCGGTGAGTAAAAAACCTCGGCTCTTTTAGTGAGCCGAGGTTTTAAAATTTATATTTTGATTTTTTGCTTGGTGAAGACGTTGGATTCAAAGACGGTTATTTGATTTGTTCATCAGTTTTTTCAGTATTTCAGATAACGGGAATATCAGCATCCCTGTAAACAGATTTCCAACGCCGTGAACAACGTCCCACGGAAGACCCGATATAACCCATGCAACTGTTTTTTGAAAATCCAGACCGAAAAACAAAGCCTGAGCAGGGGAGTACAATATTCCGAATGCAAATCCGTGAAGGCTGCATACAATCGGATAAATGAAATATGCAAATTTTTTGGGAATCTTCTGAGGTATCAACATTGTTATTGCCCACAGAATCGTCCAGATGTAGAGATAGGGAATCCACCAGATTGAAAATCCGGCAAATAAGCCGTTTAAGGTGACGTAAACGTATATCGGTATCAGAGCTTTTTTTCGGAAAGCGATGGTGTAAACCATGGTTAACACTCCGAGCAGATGAATGTTAGGTAAAACCTCCATTAAAATTTTTGAACAAAACATAAGAGTTCCGAGCATTGCAAAGATACACAGTTCCCAAGCTTGCCGTAAACGTGTGTTTTTGATTTTTTCCATTTTTGTTCCTTTCCTGTGCTTTGTTTCATAAAAAGGATAAAATAAAAGCACCCCTTCGCGGAGTGCTTGTTAAAGCAGCTATCAAAATTATATTCTGATTGCTATTGCATCTCCTCACTTTGCCCAAGAGACTTTTACGAGGCACAGAACGATAAGCATTCCGACTTAACCGTTGTAAAACAAACAGAATTACGGTAATGGCTGTTGCTGCAGATTCTCACTGCAATTTCCTTATCCCCGAACACATTTTTTATGCCCGACTACAAAAGTTTTGAAAAACCTTTTGATGAACTGTGTTTATTCTTTTGTGTTATTTAATTATAACATACTGTACATATGAAATCAATAGTCAGTCTTGATTTTTATTGTTGATATTTCGGATAAGATTTACAGATTATTTGACATAACATAATCGAACAGTTATAATTCATATTATGTTTAAACTGTTATTCAGAAGGAGAAAGAAAAGTTATGGATTTTCTTAAACTTGCAACCGACAGATATTCTGTTCGTAAATTCAGCGATAAGATTGTTGAAAAAGAAGTGATTGATAAAATTCTTGAGGCAGGACGTATAGCCCCTACAGGTTGCAACTATCAGCCGCAGAGAATTCTTGTTATAAACGATAATAAATCACTTGAAAAACTTAAGGATTGCACTCGTTGTCATTTTGATGCACCGTGTGCAATGCTGGTTTGTTACAACAAAGACGAATGCTGGACGAGACCTTACGACGGAAGACAGAGTGGTGTTGTTGACGCAAGTATTGTTACAACACATTTGATGCTTCAGGCGTGGGAGCTCGGAGTTGGTTCGACCTGGGTTATGCATTTTGATCCTTTAAGAATGCGTGAAACGTTCGGAATTCCTGAAAATATTGATCCTGTTGCTTTGCTTGTTATGGGTTATCCTGCGACAGATGCAATTCCTAATGAAAGACACACAACCTACAGAGCTATGGAAGAAATTGTTTGTTTCAATGAGTTTTAAAGTATGAAAGTAATTATATCTTGTCTCAATTCAAAATACGTTCATGCATCGCTTTCTCCTTGGTGTTTGCTTGCAGGTGTACGTGAGTTTTCAAAAAAATCATATGATACTCTTGTTATGGAAAGCACGATCAATGGCGATATGGAATCTTTTTCTGATTCAATTATCAAAGAAAAGCCCGATATAGTTGCATTTTCATGTTACATATGGAACGTTTTACACACCATTGACGTTTGCCGTATTATAAAACAGAAATATAACTGTAAAATTGTTCTGGGCGGTCCTGAGGTGGCGTATCGCTCCCGAGACGTTCTTGAAAAATATGATTTTATCGATTACGTTCTCTCTGGAGAAGGTGAATGGTCGTTTCCTGATTTTCTTGACAATATAGGCGGAGACCTTAATACGGTTGCGGGAATCACTTTCAGAAATGAAGGTGAAATCATTTATGTTCCCGAAAAAGAATATTCAGAGACTCCTCCGTCTCCGTTCTGCGATGAGTTTTTTGAGAATCTCAACGGCAGAATATCATATATTGAAACAGCAAGAGGTTGTCCTTATCGTTGTGCGTTCTGTCTTTCGGGAAGATGTTCGTCACTTCGCTTTTTTGATTTAACAAGAGTTAAAAACGACATAATCAAACTCTCAAACAGCGGAACAAGAACTGTTAAATTTGTTGATCGCACTTTTAACGCAAACGCAGACAGAGCAAATGAGATTTTGCTTTTTATCAAAGAAAAATACGGCAATGAAATTCCAGATAACGTGTGTTTTCATTTTGAAATAGCAGGTGATATTTTGAAAGAAAGCACGTTTGAAATTTTATCGTCGATGCCTTACGGAGCGGTTCAACTTGAAATCGGAATGCAATCTTTCAATGAAAATACTTTAAAAATAATTAACCGTAAAACAGACACAAAAAAACTCATCGAAAATATAAAAAGACTTGTCAACCTTAATAATATGCATATACATATTGATCTTATTGCAGGTTTGACGGGGGAAGATTATGAAAGCTTTAAAAAAAGCTTTAATAAAGGATTTTCGTTAAAAGCTCATATGCTTCAGATGGGATTTCTGAAGCTTCTTCACGGTGCAGATATGCGTGAAAATACAGAAAAATATCCGTGCACTTTCAATGATGAGCCGCCATATGAGGTAACGTCAACGCCGTGGCTTTCTTCTGATGAAATAAAAGCACTTAAGAACTGTGAAGATGCCGTTGACAGGCTTTACAACAGCGGTCGTTTTTTGTTTACGCTTGAATATCTTACGGATGAGGTGGGCGTTTCGACCTTTGATCTTTTCAATGATTTCGGAAATTCTGTGAATGGCAACGGAGTGCCTCTTTCAGTTTATGCAGAAAAACTTTACGGTTTCTTTTGCGAAAAATGTGATAATAAGGAAGTTTTAAGAGAAAAGATAGTTTGTGATTTGCTTTGTTGCTCTTCATCTGTGCAAATTCCCGATGTTCTTAAAATTAAAGATCCTGTTTATAAAAAAATTAAAAAACATTTTATTGAGAACAAAGGAAAGAACATAAAAACAGCAATTATTTATTCTGAAAATAAAGTTTTTGCGGTTGATCAGAATTCAGAAAAGAACCTTTTTAACAGATATGAAGGTAAGTTTTATGAGCTCGACGAATTGATTCCGCTATGTTATGAATAAGTATTAACAATTTTGGTGAATTATGAAAATTATTATTGATGCAGATGCCTGTCCTGTTGTTGATCTTGCAGTCAGAATATCTGCTGAGGCTGATCTTGAATGCATTATAGTTTGTGACAACACTCATTCGATTCAAAGAGAAGGTGTGGTTACGGTTGTTGTTGACAAGGGTGCAGACTCAGCGGATTGCAGAATTGCAAATCTGACTGAAAAAGGTGATGTTGTTATAACTCAGGACTTCGGACTTGCAGCGATTGTTCTCGGAAAGGGTGCAAAAGCACTTAATCAGAACGGATTGATTTATGATGACAGCAACATTGAAAACCTGTTTTTTACCCGTTACATCGGCAAAAAAGAGCGTATGGCAGGCAACAGAACCAAAGGCCCGAAAAAGAGAACATCTCAGAATGATTCGGATTTTGTGAAATCCTTCAAATGTTGTATCGAAAATGTATGACAACACATTAACTTTTATTTTATGAAAGGTTGTTTTTATGAACTTCGGTAATACCGAAATATCTGTTGTAAAAAGCAAGCGCAAAACAATCTCAATTCAGATAAAACCTGAGCAGATTATTGTTCGTGCACCGCTTAAAATGAAAGAATCAGATATTGAAAAATTTGTTGAATCGAAAAGAAGTTGGATTGAAAAACATCTGAAATCAGTTTCTGAAAAACAAAAAAAGCTGAACGTAGCAGAGCCGTATACCGACGAGGAAATTAAAAACTTTACAGAAAAAGCAAAGAAAGAACTTCCTGACCGCGTTGCTTTTTATGCAAAAAAGATCGGAGTTACTTATAACAGAATCACAATCAGGTGTCAACGGTCCCGTTGGGGAAGCTGCTCGTCGAAAGGAAATCTGAATTTTAACTGTTTGCTTGTTTTGCTTCCTGATGAAATTTCAGACAGCGTCATTGTTCACGAACTTTGTCATATTAAACATATGAACCATTCCCCGAAGTTTTATGCTGAAGTTGAAAAGTATTATCCCGGATACAAAATATGCCACAAATGGTTGAAAGAAAACGGTAATAAATATATAAGCCGAATCCCCAAGTGATAAAACGGGGGTTCGGCTTATAATAATCGGAATATAAATTTAATCTATGAGTTGCATTTTCTGCAGATCAGTTTCTGCTTCATAATCATCGTCAATCAGGACGTAATCTGCTTTGTTTTTTTCGGCAAGATTTAAATAATGCTGATTGTCATTTATAACGTTTTCGAGTGTGCAATATTCATCGTCCACTCTGTTTTCAATAACGTTTGCATAATTCTTAATATCGTCGAAATGATTTGAGATATATTTTTCACTCATAATCAGACAGCGATATTTGATATTATCAAGATATTCTTTTTCAAAATCTGCTGACCAATCAAAGGGAATGTAACAGCCTTCTACAATAAGATTCTGATTGTTTTCTATGGCTGTTTTGACAATTTCACGCACAATTGGCCATAAATATTCCGTCAGTTTACCGTCGTCACTCAAAGGAGTCAGTTCTGAATTACCGCTTCTTATCAATCCCATTTTAAGATGATCGATTGAGATGTACGGATATTTGTTCTTTTCAAGAAGTTTTTGAGCGAGAAGAGTTTTACCTGTGTGCGATGCTCCTGTAAGTAAAATGACCATTTTGTTTATCCCTCAATTTTTGTTTTGATATGATTATATTATTGACCTTTATATTTTTTGTTGTAAGTATAAACATTAAGAAATAAGAAAAAATCCGTATGTATAATGACCAATGTAAAATAACCCCGCTTCATTTGCGCCTGAGCAGAGCAATGAAACGGGGGTGTATTTCTGTAGATTAATTAAAGTGACTCAATAAGCGCAATATATTCATCTACAAGATAAGAACCGATATGTTTGCCTACTGAAAGTGTTTCGTCTGCAATTTCTTCACCAATGATGTGACCCATAAACGCAAAGTTATTATCAGTAAGAACGTATCCTATTGCGTCGTTGGTAAGGCTGACTGCGTAAGTTGTGACACCGTCAACTGCGGTTGAAAGGCTGTCGTAAGGCCATTCGGTACCATCCCAGTTTGTGCCGCCCGTGATTTCATCATCCCAGAAAACTTCGGGGTAAAGTTCGCCAGGGAAAAGAGCAAGAGCAATTTCGTTGCCGAATTCAAGGTAGCCCATTTCGGTTGCCATACAGTACTCTTTGATAATTAATCCGTCATAGAATATTTTATTGTTTACAAGTCCGATTTCGCAGGCAAGAGTGAGAATGCTGTTTTCGGGAACAATGAAAAGTTCTCTGTGTTTTACGTTTATGACAGGTGTAAGTTCTGTTGCATAGTTGGCTTCAACGATATTTGTGCCAACGAGCTTGCCGAGGGTTCTTGCACTTGCGCCTATTTGTTCGTATTCTGTCATACCGGTTGTGTCAACGTCGATATCACGGGAAACCTGACCTACAGCACCGGGTAACATAATGAAATTACCGCCGTCCGTATTTTTGATGTATTCGTCAACGTAATAAATATAGTCTGAACCGACAAGACCGTTGCTTGCGCTGAAAGACGTTGCATGGCAAGTGATATCGCTGATGTATGTAGGAGCATTTCCTGAGTCGGGAACAAATTTGAAGCTTGCGGTTTCAGGCAGATCATCCTTTGAAATAAGATCGCGCTTATCCTTGAAGTATTCGCTCATATCAATTGATGAAAAATAAAGCTTTCCTTCTTCCATATTACCGAAAGCTTCTTTGATTGCTTCAACGGAAACCTGAATAAAATGCTGCTTGAAGAATTCTGCTGTTTCAAGTCCTGCCATAGTTCCTTCTATTCCGAAAAGATTGCGCCAGAATGATCCTGCAAGTTTTTTGAAGAATTCTGTGCTGACACCCTGGGTGTCAAGTGCTGAATGTGCGTGTGTTGCGCTGATGTTTATACTGGCAACCTTGATACCCTGAGACTCACAGTATTCAAGAACAGCCTTGCGTATTGTTCGTGTGTCTGTTGATGTTACACCGAGGGAATCGATTGCTCCGATAACAACGGCACCTTCACCGCTGTTATCATCAATAACTGCAACGCGGATACACTGGTCATCATAAACGCCCTGTGCATATTTGTTGAGCAAATCTCTGCCGAGGTTGTATTTGCCGCTGTTGATATCGTCGGGCACGATACTCTTTTTTGAATAGCCGAGTTTCCAGGTGTTATTTTCGCCTGCTGATGTCTGATAAGTATCTCTGCCTGACATAAATCCTATTTCGTCAGAGTCATATTCATCTATGTTTTGCCAATCGCGGGGATTTGCGTAGATTGCACAAATCGATTTGGCAAGACCTTCAACAACAACGTTAAGTGTGTTGTAAAGACCTTTCATGATTGTGTCACCTGCAGATGATTCCTGTGTGGTTGTCTTGATTGCGTAAGATCCGACGGATGTGACTGAAATGAGCATTGCAGCACAAATTACAATTGAAACAACGCTTAAAATTCTTTTCTTCATTGCTGTTACCTCCGTTTAGTTGAGATTATTTGTATTTTACATTATTAATCTGATTCAGTCAATGGAATTTTGGGCTTGTTTTTCAAATGTTTCTGATATATTTGATTAATTTATAAAAATTATTGAGGTTAATTATTGAAATATTTATTGTGAAGTGTTATTATATCATGCATCAGAATTATCAAGCGGAGATTTGAAAATGAAAATCGGATTCACAACAACATCTTTACGACAAATTAAAGACGTAAAAAAAATTGTTGAATTTGCCCGTGATGCGTGCGTTGATTGCATCGAATGGGGCGGCGATATACATATTACTGATGTTGAAACGGCACGTAAAGTTAAAAGACTATGTTTTGACTCGGGTATAAAAACTTTGATTTACGGAAGTTATTACAGAGTAGGGGACAACAACAGAGAAGAGTGGAAAAGAATATGTGAAATTTCTTCTGCTCTCGGTGCATCTTCCGTAAGAGTATGGCTTGGCAGAGCCGACAGCGAAGTAACGGACGAAGATACCTATAAACGGATCGTAGAAGATGCTGAAAGTATGTGTGCGGTTGCTTCTGAATACGGTCTGACGGTTTGTCCTGAATGTCACGGAAACACGTTCAATAACAATACCGATGCTTTTCTCAAGATTCACGACGATCTGAATTGCGATAATTTTAAAACTTATTTTCAATCACTCTACAAAAGAAAAGCGTACGATCTTGACCGAATTGAAAGGACTCTTCCGTATATTGAAAGTGTTCACGTGTCATATTTTGAACAATTCAGAGAACAGTTTCCGAAACACGACACGGGTTACATAAATTCTCTTTTTCTAAAATTGAAAGAATGCGGATTTGACGGCAACGTTCTTATTGAATTTACTTGGTTTTCATATCAGTACGGCATACCGTCTGTACTTAAAAAAGATATTGCCAAATTAAAGCGAGATCTGGTTTAATTTAAATATTATTAAAATATCAGGAGGAAAAAATGAAAAAGTATTTTTCAATTTTTATGTGTGTTATGGTTATGTTACAGTTTGCAGTTAATTCATTTGCATCTTTTGATGCTGCGAAACTTGAAAGAGACGAATGGGAAAGCCTCTATTCATCACTTGTCGAGGACAATACTTTGCCTATGCTTAATGTTGGCGCAGATGAAACACAGGTAAGTCTCTGCTGGCATACCGCTAAAGAGACAGCTCAACCCAAGGTTTTGGTTTCGAAAAATTCTGATATGTCTGATTCAAAGGAATTCAACGGTGTAACAACACCTGCTGAAAACAACGACCAACTTGTTTGCAGAGTAACAATTGACGGTCTTGAGGAAAACACAACATATTATTATCAGTGGAACGTTGGCGGAAGCTGGAGTGAAGTTTCAAAGTACGAAACAAAGTCATTCGGCAATCATAAAGCAATGATTGTGGGCGATATTCAGATTTCAGAGGATTCCAGAACAGACAGCGATTCACAGGTTGCAGTCGGTTATAACTGGAATAACGTTCTTGCGGAAGCTCTTGAAAAGAATCCTGATATCAGTTATCTCGTTTCACCCGGTGATAACACGTCCACAGGCAGCACGACCAAAGAATGGCAGACTCTGCTTATGCCTCAGTCTGTGAGAAGTCTTCCTATGGCTCTTGCAATCGGAAATCACGATAAAAAGGGTATGATGTACAACTACTACACCAATATGCCCAACGAATATTACGGAAACTTCTTTGCGGGTCTTGACCGTGATTTCTGGTTCCGATACGGCGACGTTCTTTATCTTGTTTTTGATTCAACGTCAGGTAATGCTCCCGATCATATGGCTATGGCGAAGGAAGCAGTAGAGAAGAACAGGGATGCAAAATGGAGAATAGGTGTTGTTCATCACGGAATCTACGGTGCAGGTGACTGCATCGGAGATGCAGAAACAGAAATTCTTCTCACAACAATTTTTGCCCCCATATTTGAATCCTATGATCTTGATCTTGTTATTACAGGTCATACACATTCTCAGGGCCGTTCACACTTTATGGAAAACAGAAAAGTTGTCGGAAAAGCAGAAAGCGGAAAAACATACACCAATCCCGAAGGCATCGTTTATATCAATTCAAACTCTGTTTGCGGAACCGTTATTATGGATTATGAAGCTGATTATCTTGCATACAGTTTTCTTGAGAATGACGTCACAACCTATTCAACACTTGAATTCAAGGATAATAAAATGATTCTTGAAACAAGAAGGGGCGACAACAGCGAACTTCTTGACAGTATAACAATCGAAAGAACTGAGGAACATAATGATAAATCTTTCTCAAATTCATTGAAGAGATTGGGATATAAAATTATTGAAGTTCTTGGTTTTATCTACACAACGGTCGATAATCTTGTAAGAAAATTCAGTTAAGTTAAAATGAAAAATCCGAGGTTTTACCTCGGATTTTTTTGTTGTGATGTTTGTTAATATTTTTTTGAAAGAAGCTTGTCGGCATCTTCTTTTGAGATTTTGCCGACGTTGCAATCTGCCATTACCTGAACGTCTTTGTCGTTAAGTTTGTAGAATTTCCAGATTATCAATGCAATGATAAGACCGATGATCGGAACGATGTTGTATGTGAACCAGAGTCCGTCAAGAGCCTCGGATGTTTGTTGAGCGATTGCGTTGATTGATTCAAGGTCTGCAAAATTGCTGACTTCCTGCTTGATTCCGTTGATTTCAAATTCTGTTTTGAAACCGAACAGACCAAGAAGAGCAAGACCCATTGAACCTGATATTGCAGCTGAAAGTTTAACCGCAAAAGTCTGGATTGCAAAGGTGATACCTTTAGCTTCTGTGCCTGTTGTGTACTGTCCGTATTCAGCACAATCAGGTGTGAATGTGAATCCGAGCACACCGACGATGCCGAGGGGAATCGAACGGAGCATATAAGTGATAACAAAGAGGATGAAGTTGTTTCTTGTGGGAATAATGAGGAAGGATGAAAGAACGGTTGCAATTACGCTGATTTTGAAGAGTTTTGTCTTGTCTATTTTTCTGATGATTTTCGGAACGAAAAGAGCCATAATAAGCTGGGGCAACGCAGCAACAGTTCCCGTTATCAGAGAAGCGAGAGAATTTTCATAAATATAGTAGGCCATAATCATATGCAGAGAATTGTATGTCTGAGCACCTGAATAGAAAATGTAACCTAAATAATATATGAGAAGATATTTGTTGTTGATAACGTATCTGATCATTTTTCTGACGGTGAATTGTGCTTCTTCAGCGGCTCTGTTTCTTTCTTTGCAATGTTTGCAGATGGGGAACATTGTTGCCATTGCAACAGCAGCAACAACTACAGATACAAATCCATAGCTTAATCCGACATATTCGCTTATAAGGAGTGTAACAAGGACAGTGGTGAGGGCAGAGCCTATACCGCCTGTGATACCTTTGAGAGAAAGAATTGTGTTTCTTTCTTCAATATTACTTGTCATTGCTGTGATGATACCAAAGGCAGGTACGTCGCATATTGTGTATGCAGTATCCCAGATAATATAAGCCAATGCAAACCAGATAAGTTTGACCGTTTCGCTTGCGGCTGTGGGAATTACAAATATGGCTATTGTTGCAACAGGTGTTGCGGCACAGGCGATTTTCAACCAGGGGATAAATTTCTGATTGCCTTTGAATTTGATTTTGTCAAAAATCACACCGAAGATGGCATCGTTAAGAGAATCCCAGACCTTGACAACAAGCATTACGGCAGCTGATTTTACGGGGTTAATGCCGATGAGAAGAAGGAATGTTGTCAGATATCCTGCGATCATATTGTAAATCATATTCTGTCCGAAGAAATATGTGTAATAGCTGTTTCTTTCGGGTTTTGTGGTTTGCCACAGAGGATTCTGAAGCTTTTTCGAGTTTTGGCTCATAATAATCTCTCCTGTTATTTTTTACTTCAGTAGTTTATCATAAACAGAAACATATTTCAACACTATGATTGATAATTACAAATCCTTGTTGTAATTCGCTTGAAATTATTCTGATATCAATTGTTTTTATGATGTTTGTTGCTTTTATTTTGCTCACAGTTGCAGGCTCTTATGCTGCGGTCAAATATGCTTGTCTGCCTGAAGTTGAGGGGGATTATAATTACATTGAATATTTCTTGAATTATTTGCCTGAAAACAGTATAATGTAATTAAGAAGAATTGGGAGTTGATATTATGGCAAAGATTACAACCGTAAAAACACACGAAAGCGGAATTGCCCTAGGAGGCATCGGTGCAGGAAGTGTTGAACTTTTGCCTGACGGTGAGTTTCATTTTTGGCAGATAGCTAATCCGCCCAGACTTACACGGGTATGCTTCGAAGATAAAGTTGATGACGGTGAGAAAAGTACGGGTGCACTGTCTTTTTACGTTCGCGAACAGAAAGCCGGCTGTGCTCCTGTTGTCCGAAAGCTCGGAATGAAAACCGATGCTGATGATTTTTCATACAGAATGTTTGCGTGGAATAAGCCTGTAGAAAGAATTGATTATGACGGAAGATTCCCGATGTGTGATCTTGAATATTACGATAGTGCTCTTTCCTGTAAACTGAATCTTCGTGCCGTTTCACCGTTTGTACCTTTTAACTCCGATGCCTCGTCCACTCCCGGTTTTTATATGGATTTTACTGCAGAAAATCCCACAGACAACGATATTGAAATCAGCCTTTTAGGTACGCTTGTGCCGGACTTTGCAAATAAAGATGTAGGAAATGTAAACTCACTTCACACAGTTGGTGACAGAGTTGCCGTACATATAGAGCCTGCAAGTAAATCTGATTCTCCTTGTTGCGGAGACGTGTGTCTTTCGGTAAGCGGTGACGGGAATAAATCTTATATCACGGCAGACTACTACCGTTTTATGAAGGAATTTATAGCTGATTCAAAACTGGGCGTAACACAGGAATCTGTTTTGTTCGGTTTCAGAGAAAAAGGCAGTCTTCCCGATACTGATATTGGTACAAAACCTGAGCCCTTGCCTGAAAACTTAACATTATTAAGCGATGCTGAACTTGATATTCTTTGCGAGAAATTTAAGAAATATCCCTATGTAGCTTCCATTTTAAAACGAATTTTATATTGTAATCCCGATTTTCTTGCTTCAAGAGAGAATAAAATCTTCTTTCTAGACAATTGCTATAACCGCAATGAGAGAAGAGGTACTGATTTCGGTGGCTGTGCTCTTTGCTCCAAGGTGACTCTCAAACCCGGTGAAAAGAAAAACATCCGTTTTATTCTCACCTGGTATTTTCCGAATCTTACGGCAAAAGACGGCGGAAAACTCGGTCATTACTATGAAAATCTTTATAAAAACTCTCTGGACGCAAACAGATTCCTAGAAGAAGGCTATAATAATATCTTTAAGTCCGCAACCTCTTTTGCTGAACTTCTTTATTCAACCGATTTACCATCGATTTATCCGGATGCGTGGTCATCAAATCTATCACCCCTGATTAAATGCTCCGTTTATCATAAAAACGGAAAATTCGGTCTGTGGGAGGGTCTTGGTTACTGCGGACTACACACAACCGATATAACTTACCATGCATCTTTTTCACTTATTAGCCTTTTTCCTGATTTGCAGAAAAAACAGATGAAAATGGGTGCTGATTTTCAACGGAAGGATGGCAGAGTACATCACTCCTTTAAGCCTGATATGATATGTTCCGATAACGGCTATGACCGTGTCGACTTAAATATGCAGTTCGTTCTGATGGTTCTTCGTGACTATCTTTTTACGGACGATAAGGATTACCTTTTATTGCTTTGGGACAATGTAAAAAAAGCGATGGACTCAACCCAATTGCTTGACACGGATAATGACGGTCTTCCTGATTACGGCACAAAACGTAACACCTATGACGCCTGGAATTTTTCGGGAACGCCCGTATATATTTCCGTGCTCTGGTTGGCTGCTCTTAAGGCTGCTGTTTTCATTGCTGACAGGGTAGGGGATAAATTCTGCTCTGACAAATGGAGCAATATTCTTATTGACGGAAAAAAAGCTCTTGAAGAAAAACTTTGGAACGGTGACTATTATAATCTCTGGAGAAATAACGACGTAACTGACGAATCGCTTATGACAGACCAGCTTGACGGAGAATGGTTCCTTCGAACAATCGGTCTTGACGGTAATCTTCCTGACGAAAGAGTAGGATCTGTAATCGAGTTCATTTTTAAGAATAATTTTGATAATGAGCAGGGCTTGGTCAATGCTACCGTACCGAAAAAACGATGGACAAGCATCGACACGTACAACAACTGTCAGACTATAGCCGTGTGGACAGGTATAGGCTATGCTTTCTCTGCTCTTGCACTTGCTGTCGGAAAAACCGAAATTTCCGATACTGTAGTTGATTCAATTCAAAGCAATCAGCTAAGATTCGGTCATTTCTGGGATCATTGGGAATGCGGACATCACTACACAAGACCTATGTCTAGCTGGAGTACACTTTTAGCTGCATCAGGACTTAAAATCGACTATGAAAATAAAAAGCTGAGCTTTAATCCCATATGTAAGAATATTACTTTCCCGCTTGTCATACCCGAAGTGCTTGCAAAAGTTACATTCACCGACGGTAAACTAAGCATTGAAAGTGTTCTGGGTGATCTTGATGAGTGGGATGTACTTGCTGAATAATCATACGATATAACAGTACCTGTCAGAGCAAAGCAGGTCAAGAGATACAGCATTCAGCATAGTATTCTTTACCTTTTTATGTTGTAATTTTATAAAAGTAGTGTTATAATCAGCTTTAAAGATTATTGAAAGGAAGCGCATATAAAATGATAACGTTAATCAACAAAATCATATCGCTTATTCTTGTACCAATTTATTTCAGTATGCTTTCTCCTACATATCCGATAATGGTACTTTTCAACCAACCGAAGGAACTTGTTTCTCTTTCAGAAAACGGTGTAGGCTCTGCCGAAGATCCCGTATACCTGACTGCTCACAGAGGTCTTCATGCTCTCGCACCTGAAAACTCTCTTCCCTCGTTTGAAGAGGCTGTGAATCACGGCTATTATTCCGCAGAGTGCGATATTCAGCTCACTAAGGACAACAGATGGGTTGTAATTCACAACGCTGAGGTTGATGACAGATTCTGCCAATACGGCAAAATCGCTGACCTTACGCTCGAGGAACTTAAAACTTTCAGCTACAACTGGGGTGCAAATATCTGGAAATACAAGGATTCCAGAATACCCACGCTTGAGGAATATCTCGATGTATTTGTCGGCACAGATACAAAACCGCAGATTGAAATAGGTATAGAAAACTATGATATGCTCGGTGCTATTGTTGAAGCAATAGAAGAAAGAGGTCTTGTAAACCAGGCTATCGTTCTTACCTATAACACAAAACAGCTTGCGGCAATCCGTGAACTTAACCCTGATATCGAGCTGTGGTATCTCGTTGATGAAATGACACCCGAAGTTATTGCTGAAGCAAAGGCACTGGGCGATAATGTCTGGCTGTCTGCAAGCTACGATAAAAACACGGAAGAAAACATCAGCCTTGCAATCAGAGAAAACGTTAACTTCTCGTTGTTTACGGTAAACACAGTTGAAGATGCAAAAAGACTCTATGATATGGGTGTAAGATATATTGAAACGGACATTCTTTGTAATTGACAGAAAAAAAGAGCAGGTTTTAACCTGCTCTTTTTTAATCTTACTCTGAAATCAGGCGAGAATTACGGACTTGTTTTCGCGTTGAATAAAAAAATACCAAATCCGAAGACTTGGTATTTCTGGTGGAGACGGAGAGGATCGAACTCTTGACCTCTTGAATGCCATTCAAGCGCTCTCCCAGCTGAGCTACGCCCCCATTTCTTTCGCTTGTCTATATTATCATAACTTTTAAAAAAAATCAAGCGTAATATAAAAAATATTTAAGCATATGATTTTTTTTAATAAATACGAAAAAATATAACAGGTTATAAATATTTGACACGATGTTGACAATGCTTCTTATAAGTGATAGAATATTAAATTAATTGAATATAATATAGGGGGATACAATATGCAAAATGTTTTTTCGGAATTGATATCCGACGTTAGTGCAAACGGATTTTTGATTATAAGAATTCTTATTTCGTCAGTATGCGGAATGTTTATTGGCTTTGAAAGAAGTCGCCGTCAGAAGGATGCAGGTATCAGAACTCATATGATTGTTGCCCTTGGCGCTGCTTTGGCGATGGTTGTTTCAAAATATGGATTTTTTGATCTTCTTCAATATGAAGGACTGAGAGCTGATGCTTCGAGAATAGCTTCGAACGTTATAACAGGTGTCGGTTTCCTGGGCGCAGGTGTTATATTTGTTCGTGACGTTTCAATCAAAGGTCTTACAACCGCTGCAGGCATCTGGACAACAGCAAGCGTTGGTCTTGCAATTGGTGCAGGTATGTATACCGTTGGTATCGGTGCAACACTTGTTATGATTATGTTCCAGCTTGTTTTCCACAGATTCTTCCGCAGTTTTGAAAATACTGTTAATGAATTTACCGTAATTATCAGGGATGATAATGAAGCGATAAAAAGCTTCCGTGATAACCTTGAAGCAAACAAGGTTCTTATTGAAAAATGTAAAATGACACGTACTCCTGATTCAACCGTTATTCTTGACATTACAATTAAAAAATCACGCTCAACTTCAATGGATGAAATTCTGCTTGTTGCAGAACAGGACGAAGACGTTATTTCCGTTGAAATTTAAAAAATCCGCTTACCGTTTTGGTAAGCGGACATTTTTATGTGTTTTTTCTGGGCTTTTTGTTTTCGATGAGCACAAGGATAAGACACCACAATGCTGCAAGAAGCACAAAAAGTACACAAACAAGAACCACGTTATCCATTGCGAAATGAAGCAGACCGCCAAGAACAGGAATATAGGAATTAACTATTCCGTAACAGTTCGATGACATAACCGTTGCTGTGTATGACTGGGTTGACGTTATATCGGTTGTTGAAATTTCTGCATTTTCGCTGTAGTAAGAGTTTACGCTGTTAACGATGTGAACGTCGCATCTTTCTGCAACTGATGCAGAAGGAACAGCTATCATAGCACCGGCAGTATATTCGTTGGATTCGACCTTTTGGGAAATAATAAGGTCGCCTTTTGAAACGATTTTGTCTCCGTTTGTGTCAAAAACGTCAGCACTCATTGTGTTGAGGCAATATCCGCCGATGTCAGAGCCGCTGTTGTCAAGAAAAACGGTAACAAAGCAACCGAGAACAAATACAATGATTGTTGAAACAAGAAGAATAATTGAAATAATTCGACCTGCAAGAGCGCCTGCACTTGATTTTGCTTTTGCGGGCTTCTCGTAATCGTCATCTTCTTCATCGCCGAAATCCTCTTCATAAATCGGTTCAGCAGGTGCACCGACAGGGGAGTATGCGCTGTTTTGTCCGATGGGAACAAGAGGACGGGGTGTTTTGACTACTTCGTCTTTGGCAGCGGGGTCGAATTCGGGTTCAACGTTAAAATCGGATGCCGTTTTTTTGAAATAACCGCCTTCGGAAGGCTGATCATTTTCTTCCAGTGCGGAAGGTTCGTCATCAAAAACAAGATCGGTCAAAGCTGATTCTTCAGCTTCACTCTCTTCTGTGTTTTTGCTTTGTTCATTAAGCATTGAAGTGAAATAAAGATCAAATTCCTCTATGCTTTTTAATTTGAATTGCTCCATGTCAGTTTAGTCTGCCTTTCAATTATTTGGAAATTAAAGCATACAATGCGGCGTTTTCTTTTGTGAGCGCTTCGCAAAGAGATGCAATTCTCTCAACACTGGCGGTGAGATCTGTTGTTGAAGCGGATGTACCTGTGCCGTTTGCTTTGAGTGCTTTGTTTTCTTCTGAAAGTGAACGGCAAATATTTTTGAGTTTTTCATTGTTGGCTTCTGTTGCTTTTGCGTATTCAAAAACTTTTCTGTATTCAGCTTTAAGAACGTTTATGTATTGCTCAACTTGCTGGCAGCTGTAGCCATTCTCAACTTTCTGGAATAAATCTTTGCTTTCCATATATCAATTCTCCTTGTATATAAAAATTTATTTTCTCTTAAAATATACCACATATATGTTTAAATTACAACAACTAAATTAAATTTAACAATTAATTTTTGTTGTTCGATTCAAATCGATGTTTTTGTTGGATTTTAGACATAACAATTATATTGTATATGATGTTGTTCTTGATTTGTTCGTTCTTTTCTGTTAGAATATGTAAAGATTTTATAAAAAATAAGGAGTGAATTTATTATGCCGTTTTCGGATCTGGGTGTTTTGATTGGCGATTTTTCTCTTGCAGAAGTAGAATATCACACTAAAGACCCTATGAAGGCACAAAGAAGTACACTTAAGAAAATTCTCGGAAGAAACAAAAATTGTGAAATTGGCAAAAAGTACAATTTCAGAGATATTAAAACAATTGAAGACTATCAGAGGATGGTTCCTCTGTCGACTTATGAGGATTATGAACCTTACGTTGAACGTATGATTCATGGCAAAGAGAAGAATCTTATGTTTTCCGGTCCCAATATCCGTTACTGTTCGTCTTCGGGCAGCGTAGGCAAGCCTAAAATTCTTCCTAAAGGCATAAAAGACCTTTGGAATATGCAATGTATAGGCTTTTCTTGCTCTGTTTCAACGGCGGCTCATTATCTGAAAAGAGTTAAGGGCATCAAAATGCCTTCACAGATGGGTCCCCTTGTTCTTATTCTTACAGGACATCCGCTTGAGGACGGAAAGATGTGTAATGGTGCCGGTCAGGTTCCGCTTACATATCTCAAGGCAATCACACCTTTCTTCTGCACTTCGCCAACGTCTTTGCTTTATCCCGAACATGAGGAGTTACTGGATACGTCTTATCTGCAGCTTCGTTTTTGTCTTGAAAATTCAAAGGTAAGTTATCTCGGATCAATTGTTGTTACTCTTCTTACAACGATGTTCGATTATCTTGAAGAAAATTGGGAAATGCTTTGTGATGATATCGAAAAAGGAATTATCAACCCCAACATCAAGATAACACCCGACCTTTACAAGGAATACTCGAAAAAACTGAAGCCCAATCCCAGACGAGCAGCAGAACTTCGAAAGGAATTTGAAAAAGGTTTTGATACTCCTATTGCGCCGCGTATCTGGCCCAGACTTACGTGGGCATACGGTATGATAGGCTCAAATCTCAAAGTTTACGTTGAAAAACTCCGTAAGTCAATCGGTTATGAAATTCCTATTCATAATATGGGTTTTGCTGCGGCAGAAGGTTTCTTCTCAATGGCAACCGAGCTCGACGTTCATGACGGTGTTCTTTTGCCACATACTCTTTTCTTTGAGTTTCTTCCCGTTGAAGACGATGACGAGGGAGGGGATGAAAGCGTTACACCTCTTCTCATTAATCAGCTTGAAATCGGCAAAAAATATGAAATCATTGTTTCGAATTTCTCAGGTCTTTACAGATATCGTATGGAAGATGTTGTTCAGGTTACAAGAATGTACAACAATACACCGCAGATTGAATTCCTTTACAGAAGAAATCTCGGTATGAATATCGCAAATGAGAAGACAACAACACAGATGGTTGATTTTGCGGTTAAGCAGACGGCAGAGGCAATGGGTAACGAGTTTGTGGGACACAGTATGTATGCGGATTATTCAACCAATCCTCCGCGCTATTGTTTGCTTGCGGAGCCTGTTAATCCCGTTGTAGAAGCTGACAGACAGAAGTATATAGATATTCTTGATGAAAAATTCAAAGAATTTAACGAGAAGTATTTCAAATATCGTCGATGGGGTATGATTAACAGACCTGAAGTTCTGTTTCTTAAGCCTAAAACATATTGGGATTACAGAGAGTATCTCAGAGCTCAGGGCAAGGTTCTTAACCAGATCAAACCTGTTACGATTATCAACAGTGAGGAAAGATGTGAATTTTTCTTTTCACATGTTGCAACAGAAACCGAACTTCCGTATAAGTGCAAAGAATTAAAGTGATTAAGGGAGTGTGAATTATAATGAAAAAAATAGTTTCTTTATTACTTTGCTTTGTTATGATAATGTCCGTGGTATTTTGTGCCGTTCCTTCATCTTCGGCAGCAGAAGACGGAATTGATATTCCTCTTATTTACGTTGAAGGTCAGGGTGCTACTCTTTACAAAAATATTGGTACACCTGAACAAAAAAAGATTTATCCCATTGAAATTCCCGAGGGATATCTTGAGGAAAAAATCGATCTTTATCTTCCTGTTTTTATGAAAGCGTTTTTTACGCAAAATTGGGATGAATTCTGCGTTGCTCTTTATGATTGCATCGTTCCTCTTTTTGAAGATGTTCGTCTTGACAATAACGGCGATGCTGAAGAAGGCTGCGGTGTTGACTGGACGTGGGAAGGTAACCTTTGGGATAAAAAATCAAACGGAAAATATAAGATTGACGACTACGTTTTTAAGTATGATTGGCGTATTGATCCCTGGGAAACAGCTGACAAGCTTCATGATTATATTGAAGCAGTTAAGTCGGTTACAGGAGCAGAAGAAGTTGCGCTTCTCGGCAGATGCCTCGGAGCAAGCATTGTCGCAGCATATATGACCAAGTACGACGGAGAGCACATCAGAGAGTGTATATTTTATGCAAGTGCATCCCACGGTGCTGCAATGGCAAGCAAGGCATTCTGTGGCGAACTTTATCTTGAATCAACAGGTATTGAGCGATACGTTTATGATATTCAGCTTTTTGAAGACCAGACAATTGAACAGCTTATTAAATCGCTTGTAACGCTTCTTCAGAAAACTTACGGCCTTGATATAGCCTGCTGGGCGGTCAATAATGTATACAAGGATATCTATCTTGATATTGTTCCTCCGATTTTGAGCGAAACGTTTGCAACTTTCCCCGGTTACTGGAGTATGGTTACTGCAGGAGACTATGAAAAGGCAAAAGAAGTTGTTTTCTATGGTGATGAAAACGGCGAATATGACGGAATGATTGAAAAACTTGATAATTATCACGTCAACACAAGACTCAAAATGGATGAAACGTATCTCAGAAAGGCATCGGAAGGCGTTGAATTTTCCAATATTACAAAGTACGGTAAGCAGATTATTCCTGTTTCAAAGGATAATGACATTATTTCGGACGGTACTTGTGAGATTACACAAAGTTCAATGGGTGCAACACCTGCAACGGTAGAAGGAACGTTTGCAGATGAATATATTGAAAAGGCAAAGTTAAACGGTACTTTCAAATATATATCGCCCGACAAGCAGCTTGATGCGTCAACCTGTCTTTTCCCTGATTCAACATGGTTCATAAAAGATATTGAGCATGACAGATTCCCGAAATACGTTGAAAACATTTTTGTTGATATAATCAACATAGATGGCTTTACTGTGTTTGATAATCCTGATTTTACACAGTATCTTGTTTATGACCGTGCTGCTGACATTGTTGTTCCTATGACAGAAGAGAATATGAACACAACAAGCAGATGGGACGTATCTTATCTTGAGGCGTTGAAAAGATTTATTGAAAGTCTTTATGTTATAATCAAGGACGCAATTGTTGAGGCAATACAGAAATAATTAATAAGCCGTCGATTTGAATTAATCGGCGGCTTTTAAATTTAATTTAAAAAAGGCTTGATTTTTTTATCTTTGTTATGTATAATATATAAGCATTTGATGCAGATATACGGAGAGTTGTCCGAGCTGGTCGAAGGAGCACGATTGGAAATCGTGTAAACCCCAAACAGGTTTCGTGGGTTCGAATCCCATGCTCTCCGCCAGAAAGACCGCAGGATTTAACTGCGGTCTTATTTTTTTATTGGTGGTTATATTATGGAATCAAGAAATCTTCTTGCTGAAATATCAAGACAGTTTTTGAATGAACACAAAGTGTATAAATACAGAATGAAGAAAGTCTCTGAAATGTCAGATGATGATGTTATTATGTACTGTCATTGGTATTGCGAAGAAAACAGATTGAATGATGAATGGCGAGCTTTTAGAGAAAGTATAGAATCAAATTACAGATATTGTTCTTATTTGGAAGAGTACATAGACGATGATAAATGTAATGATTTGCAAATGATTGCAGGCAATTATTTGACTGATTTAAATATTAAAGTTAATATTGAAGAATTAAAAAAATGTTGTAAAGATTGTAAATATTATTGGAATGATTTTTAAATCTAAAGGTAACTATATACTAAGGTGATTTTATGAAAAAAGTTTGTTTTATTTTAATAGCTGTTGTTTTGGGAATTGGTTTATTGCTGTCTATGATGTTTTTTGGATTTTTATATTCTCACCAAAACTCAGTGATTTCTTCTTTGCCTGATTATGAAAGTAACGAATTCTATACTAATGGTGCCTTTCAGGATTATACTGATTATGCTAAATATATTTATGATAATATAATAATACAAGACCTTGAATCTTCAGAATACTTAACGATTATAACCGCTGATGATGTTGAAAATATCATATTGTTTATCGAAGATTTTGAAGGATGGGTTGAAGCTTGTGGTGGAGAACTCAAGGAAAATTATGATTTTGATAAAACCATTATAACAGATGGTGATTTCTTCTATATAGATACTAAAGAGGGAGAATCAATCGGTCAAGGAACATACGGTAAATTTGATAATTATTCTGTTTACTATTTTGATGTTGATGCACAAATCTTATATTATTTTCATAACAACATTTAATACCGAACCCCATAGAAGTAATAGCTTCTGTGGGATTTTTCTTATGCTTTTGCGCACCGTAAAATATACTCAAAACCCACTTTCGACGACGAAAAGACGACGACAGATTGAACATAAATATCCCCAAGGTCGTCAAGAATATCCGTCACCGTCGTCAGGCGGGCTTTTTTCATATCTAAAATAAGGAGTAAATCAAATGAAACAAACAAAACTTAAAGATTTAGATCATATTCGGTTGATTAAATTATTAATTTGATGTATAATCAATTTAAATATGATTGAGGAGATATGTTATGATTTTTGGAACAGTTTACGTTATTTTCAAAAGATTAATAAGCATCATTTCTGTAATTATGCTTTTGATTGTGGGTGCGGATGAAAAAAATCTGCCTTTGCCTGACGGAGCTGAAATCAAAGCCAAAAACGCATATGTTTTGTTTGATTATCAGGTAACTTCGCAGGGTGTCACCAACGACGGCGAATATTTTTATTTCAGCGGAAACAAGCATCTTGGCAAAGCGGATATGGAATCAGGAGAAATCTTTCTTATAAATACCAACGCAATTCCCGATGAACTTCAGGAAAAAGGCTGTAATCATATCGGCGGATTGAGCTACTACAACGGTTATGTTTATGCTGCTGTAGAAGACGGTCCCGACTATCTTAACTCCTTTATTGTTCTGTATGATGCAGATACACTTGAATTTTCGGGAAAATATTATGAACTTCCGCACGAACTTCATATCGAAGGTGTGCCGTGGTGTGCTGTTGACGCTGAAAGAAACTATCTTTATACGGCAGAATGGACAAATGCAACGGTATTGAATGTTTTTTCACTTGACGATATGAGTCTTGTAAAAACCGTTTCTCTTTCTGAACCTATTGACAGAATTCAAGGAGCAGAAATGTTTGGTGGTAAGCTTTATATGTCTTGTGATGAAGAAAATGATATGAAGCGTATTTTTACTCTTGACGTAGAAACAGGTAAGGTTGAAGTTTGTTTCACAAGAAATATCGGTAAAGCATTTGAAGCTGAAGGTATTACCGTTTATCCCGATGATAACGGAAAACCGGTTATTTGTGTCCTTGACAGGGGAGAACGACGCAAAAGTTCAAATCTTACTTCCTATTGCTTAAGTGAATAATAATGTGTATTTGTTAAAGGCGGTGATGTCTGTGAATGTGTATGCTGTTTATAAAGCCGATTCTTACGATGATATATACTCGGTAGTAGAAAAACATTTTGAGGTTCACAATATTAAAGATGAACTTAAATCAGATATGCACGTTCTCATAAAACCCAACCTTGTAACCGATAAAGAAGCCGTTTTTTCCGTAACAACCAATCCGTTGTTTGTTCTGGCTGTTGTCAGATATCTAAAAAAAGAAGGAATTAACAAGATTACAGTTGCGGATTGTCCGGGTGGTGGATTGCTTCTTTTTTCAAAAATACAGGATGTATATGAAAAATGCGGATATGATATACTGGCTGAAGTCGCCGAGTTGAACGTTGATTTTGACGGTGTTGATATTCGTTGTGCCGATGAGTTTGAAAACAAACGGTTCAACGTAATCAAGCCGATTGTTGAGGCTGATTATATTATCAACGTCCCGAAATTTAAAACTCACAACACGACCTGCATAACTGCGGGCGTTAAGAATTTGTTCGGATGTATTCCCGGACTTCAGAAGCCTGAATTCCACGCAAAGTATCCTAAAATTGATGATTTTTCAAATATGCTTGTTGAGCTTGCAGCCACAGTCAAGCCTAATTTTACCATTGTTGATGCGGTAGATATTATGGAGGGTAACGGACCTACTAATGGTAAAAAAAGGCATCTTGGGTTAACGTTTTCATCAAAAGACGTTTTTGGATTAGACAAATTTATTGCGGATTTTCTTGGTATTCCCAATGAACTTGTCGGCACCTTAAGAGCTTCCCAAAAGCTTAATCTTTTACGTTCTTCCTATGAAATTGTCGGTGACAGTGATTTCAGACTTGAACAACCTGTTCTTTTGCCTGAATATATTTCTGCTGATTCGTTTGATAAAAAGGTTTTTGCAAGATTCAAAACGCTTTTTCAGAAAATTGATGAAGCAATTTTTGTGAAATATCCTCAAATGAATTCAGCGTGCATCGGATGCGGCAAATGTGTTTTGACTTGTCCGCAAGGTGCGCTATCCAATAATCAAGGTAATATTTCACTAAATAAATCATTATGTATCGGCTGTATGTGCTGTGACGAAGTTTGTCCCCAAGCTGCAGTTGATATTAAAAAGCAAACTGTATTCCGCAAAAAGGGGAATAATCAATGAGAATTCTATTTATTCAACCATCTTCAGGCTTTTTGATGAGAGGCACAACGTATCCTGTTTGCAGAAGCATAATGGTAACGGCGTCTTTTATGAAATCACTTGATTATGATGTTATGGTTTATGATCGATGTGTTGATTTCAGACGACCTGAAGAAGTTGTTGATTCATTCAAACCTGATTTTGTTATGCTTTACCTTACGCCTACCGCTTCTGTTAAAGATGCAATCAATCTTTCCTGTGTTTCAAAAAACAATGGAGCTGTTGTTGTATGGGGTGAGGTTGTTGCTGCTTGTTTTTCAGAACAAATCGTTAAAAACGGTTACGCAGATTTTGTAATAACGGGCGAAACCGAATCAAAACTTCTTTCTTTGGTTACACAGTACGACAGCAAGGATTTCAGAAATATTCCCGGTCTTACATATCTGAAAGAAAACGATGTTATCTGCAATGCTAATGAAAACAACGTTGAACTTGAAAATCTTCCCCAGATAGATTGGGATCTGATTGACGTTAAAAAGTGTTTTCGTCAGTTTCCTCATTGCAAAAAAATGCTTTATATGTATACTTCAAGAGGCTGTCCGTTTAAATGTGCATATTGTTATAACACTATGTTTTATAACTCACAGCACAGAAAACGTTCAATTAAATACGTTTTGAATGAAATTAAATATCTTGAAGAATCTTACGGTCTTGACGGTGCGAATTTTTCTGACGAACTCTTACTTCTTACAGATGAAGAAATAACGGAAATAAAAGAATTCAGAGAAAAAAATAATCTCAGATTTTTCTGGGGCGGCGAAACAAGAGCGGACGTTTACGACGATATTGATAAATTGAAAAGAATGTATGATGCAGGTTGCAGATGGTTTTTGCTCGGAATTGAAACGGGTAGTGAAATAACAAGAAAACAAATCAACAAGCCTATGGATCAGCAGCAAATCAAACGTTTTGTCGATAAATGTACCGACGTCGGAATTACAACGTTCGGATCGTTTATCATTGGTTTTCCTGACGAAACACCTGAACAGTTAAAAGAAACTGCACAATATGCTCTTTCGTTGAATCTTGATGCCTTTCTCTTTAATTATTATATCGCAATTCCCAAAACACCGTTGTGTGACAAAATGATTACGGAAGGTAAATTTGTGGTTGGTGAGATGTCAGACCAGATAAGCGCTTCGCGTCAGGTTCAGAATCTTTGTCAGAATTATTCAGACATTCCTCAAAAGGAGTTGCTTGTTGTTAAAAGCTATTTTGATTGGCTTACGTTTACAAGAAGAAAAAAAGAATCTCAACAAAAAAGTATGTTTATTCAGAAGGCTTTTGACAGCTTGATGCACTTTGCGGAAGGCGGAATTAAAAATACAGTCAGAAATGTTTTTGACGCAGGAAAGACTTTCTTTTCCGTTCTTTTTTATTCCCACGCATATCCGAAAATTATCAAGAAATACGGGCTCTATAACGTTAACAGAAAAAAATAATTATAAGGTGATTTTATGGCCGAAAATAAAAAGCAAAAAAATTACGATAAATTGATAAAAGTACTGCAGGTTTTATCTTTTGTTTTTATGTTGGTAATGGTTGTTCTGTGTGTTCTGTTCCTCAAAAAAAATAATATATCAGTAAAAAATGTTGATGCTTTGACTCAGTATCTTGTCGGAGGTACATTTACAATTGCCGCGATTATGATTGGATTCAGCATTGTAAAATCTTTTGCGCTTATATTTCCTCCTGCTGTTTTGTTTGTATTATCAGGAATCGTTTTCAAAAATCTGCCGCTTGCAGTTTTAGTTAATTTTGTTGCAACTGCCTGTAGCCTTATCTTACCTTATTTTTTAGGAAGATTCACGGGTTCGGATATGGTAGAGTCTTTAAAAGGCAGATTCAAAGCCATTCAGAAGCTTGATGATTTTGCAGGGGAGAATTCATTCGAGGTTGTTTTTGTGTTTAAAGCAGGCGGATTTATGCCTTCTGACCTCAGTAGCCTTATTTTTGGTGCGTTGAACATATCTTTCAGCAAATATTTTATTGCTTCCAATCTGGGTATGCTTGTTCTTAATGTTTTGTGGAGTATTGTTGGTGTGTACGGTGATTTGTCCAACCCTCTTTCTTATTTATATGCTCTTCCTGCTCTTCTATTTGCGATAGGTGCATCAATTTTTCTCAGCAAAAGAAAGAAGAATCAAAAGAAAAAGTAAAGTTGTTTTTGTTGCAAAATTATTTTTATGATGCTATAATTAAACAATAAAGAGGTGTATTATAATGAATTTTAAAAGTATTATTTTGAAAATTGTCTCAGTGGCACTTGTTTTAGCAACTTTATTGGGTATTTCTGTTTCTTCATTTGCCGCAAATGATAAGTTTTTATTATCAGATTCTGTTCAGACATCTGAACCTGTTGAAGGTGAAACAGAAGAAAGAACTATTGCAGAGGCAATTGTTGATGTTGCAAGATCTAAAATTGGTTTTTATCCCAGCAATATCAATGAGTTCACAACCTGGTATTACGGATTTGAAACAGATGCATATTGGTGTTCTATTTTTATTTCATGGTGTGCTGATCAGGTAGGAGCTTTGGGCACGGCAGTTCCTAAGCGTTCGTCTGTTGATGCTATGAAACAATGGTTTGTCAACAAGAATCAGTTTTATCCCGCATCAAGCGATTACGTTCCTCAAAAAGGCGATATTCTTTTTATCAACACAGCGTTGGATGGAACAGACGATGTTCATCACGTGGATATCATTACTGAAGATGGGTTTATTACCAACCGCGGAACCCGTTACGTTAAATGTATAGGCGGAAATACGTCTGATATTAATTACAACGGCTCTGAATACGTAACCGAAAAGTCAAGGCCTGTCAGCGGACCGAGAGCTGTTGTAGTTGGCTATGCTCACCCCGACTATGTAAGCAGTGAAGGAGTACTCGGTTCACTCTATACTATTTTTGATAATATCAGTCCTTCTTTTGTAACATATCTTTATTCAAAATTTATTTCGTTCCTTCCCAAAATGAGCATTTTATTTGAAGTATTCAATATTCTTTTCACCTTTGATTACAGTGCTCCCGTTGAGCCTGTTGAACCCGTTGCATAATACTGATAACAAAACCGGCCTTTTAAGGTCGGTTTTAATTTTTATGATATTATTACAAATTTACACCTGTGAAAATATATAATGTCATGTATTTTTGATTGACTTTTAACCTTTTACTGATATAATAAAGATATAAATTTAACGCATTATTACGGAGGCGATTAAATGAAAAAATACGATGTTATTGTAATCGGTGCAGGCAATGGCGGTCTTGCTGCTGCGGCAACATGTGCCAAAGAAGGATTATCAACTCTTCTTCTTGAAAGACATAATATTCCCGGTGGCTCTGCTTCGTCTTTCGTGAGAGGCAGGTTTGAGTTTGAACCTTCTCTTCATGAGCTTGCAGGTGTAGGTGGACCTCCCGATGATCGTGGTCAGATTGAGGATATGTTCTTAAGAATGGAGGCTGACGTTGATTGGTGTACACACGATTCGACGTTCCGTCTTATTGTTCCCGCAAAAGAAGGGGATAAGGATGCTTTCGTTAATGAGGACGGCGTTCTTGTAACAGTTGACGCACGAATGCCTGTCGGTTTTCATAATTTTGCAAAAAAACTTGATGAGCTTGTTCCCGGTTCATACGAAAGTTGTATGGCTGCATTTGACCTTTCCACAAGAATGTTTAATGCTTTTGATTGCCTTGATAATCCCAAGAAAATCCCAAGCTGTCTCAAAGACGTTCCTGATCTTATGCGTATGATTTCTCACACAATGTCAGAAGCACTTGATGCGCTTGGTATGCCTAAAAAAGCACAGGATATTTTCAACACATATTGGTGCTATATGGGTTCGCCTGCATCACAGTTTGATTTCCTTTATTATATGGCTGTTCTTCACAGCTACGTCAAAAACGGAACAGGCATTCCCCATAAGCGTAGCCACGAAATGAGCCTTGCTATTGATGACGTTATTCGCAGACACGGCGGTGATATCTGGTATAATTCGGAAGTTACCAAAGTGATTATGGAAAACGGAAAGCCCGTTGGTGTTGTTATTAACGGTGAAAAAGAAGTTTACGGAAAATACTTTATCTGTAATTCTTCACCTAATTCCGTATGGAACGATCTGTTTGATAAAAAAGATATACCAGAAAAACAGCTTAAAATGCTTAATGCAAGAAAAACTGCTTGTACACTTACAACGGTTTATCTTGGTATGAACAAAACAAAAGAAGAGCTTGGTATTACAGACTATTCTGTTTTTATTGCTCCCGATTCAGATTCTGACAAACAATATGATGCTGCTCAGAATTATTTCAGCGGTTATTGCATCATAAATTGTCTTAATGAAATCATTCCTGATTGCACTCCCGAGGGAACAAGCCAGCTTTTCCTGACAACGATGACTTTTGGCGATGTTATGAAAGATGTCAAGCCTCAGGATTATAAAAAATTCAAGACAAAAGTTGCAAAGGATATGATTGAAACCTGTGAAAAAGCACTTAACATTTCAATTATGCCTTATATTGAAGAAATTGAAATTGCTCTTCCGCCAACTTTTGCCCGTTATCTTAACACACCGTTGGGCACACCATATGGTTATATGCTTGAAAAATGGGATAGTATGATTCCTCGTACAGTTCAGTATCTGAAAGACCAACCGTTTGATAATTTCCTTTTCTGCGGTGCATCCCAGGAACGCGGAGACGGTTACGGTTGTGCGTATTATACAGGTGAAAAAGCCGGTGGAATTGTTGTTAAAAAATTAAAGGAGGGCAAATAAGATATGAAAAACAATTTTAAATCATTAAAAGGCACAAAATTTTTATCAATGCTCTCTGACCGTCAGGCAAGATTTGATAATGCAGGAGCATCATTGCCCGATTCACCTGACAATGCTATGGCTCTTGCGCGTGCTCTTCATCCCAAAAGGCAATATCTTAAAATTGAATCTGTTGTTGAAATAGGCAACGATTGCAAAAGCTTTACCCTTGTTCCCGATGCAGAGAGAGGAACAAAAGAACTTGCTTATTTTTCAGCAGGTAAATATCTTACCGTTTTTGAAACTATTGAGGGTATGCCCGTAACAAGAGCGTATTCAATTTCATCCTCACCAAAGGATTCACTCAACGGTAAATACGTTCTTACGATAAAACTTGTTGAGGGCGGATTAATGTCACGCTATATTCTTGACAATTGGAAAGTCGGTTCAAAGGTAGAAGTTTCCGCACCGTCAGGTAATTTTGAGTATCAGCCTTTAAGAGATGCTGAAAATGTAATTTGCATTGCAGGCGGAAGCGGTATTACTCCTTTTGTTTCAATGGCTAATGCTATAAATGACGGAGATGAAGATTTTAATCTTACTTTGTTGTACGGCAGTCGTAATAGCGAAAACGTTTTGTTTTTTGATGAACTTGCTGAAATTGAAAAGAAATGTGACAAAATAAAAGTAATCCACGTATTCAGCGATTCAGACGCCGAACTTACCGAGGGTTCAGAAAAAGGTTTTATAACGGCTGAACTTGTTAAAAAGTACGCTCCTGAAAACGACAACTATTCTGTTTTCATTTGCGGTCCCCAGCAAATGTATGAATTTCTTGATAAAGAACTTGAAAAGCTTAATCTTGAAAAGAAATATATCCGCCACGAAATGTTCGGTGAATTCCATAATCCTTCTTCTCAGGCTGATTATCCCGCAGGTGTTCCCGATACAGTAAGGATAACTGTTACCATCCAAGACAAAACGTATATTATCAAAGGTTCATCTTCTGATTCTGTTATGCAGATTCTTGAGAAAAACGGTATTTCCGCTCCTGCAAGATGTCGTAGCGGTGAATGCGGTTTCTGTCACTCTCATCTTCTTTCAGGCAAGGTTTATGTTCCTGAACATCTTGAATACAGAAGACTTGCAGACTACAAGTTCGGATGCATTCATCCTTGCTGTTCATTCCCTCTTACAGACCTTGAAATCAACGTTCCCGTTGCTAAATAACAAATGAAAAATCCCGAGGTTGTTATATCAAAACAACTTCGGGATTAGTTTTATTTTATTTCGTCTCTTGTGGGAATTGAACAGCTTGCACCTTTTCTGCTGACAGTTATTGCTGAAGCTTTTGTTGCAAAATCAATACACTCTTTAAGCTCCATACCTTCTGCAAGTCCGCAACAAACGGCACCTATAAAAGTGTCGCCTGCAGAGGTTGTGTCAACAACGCTTGTTTTTTCTGCGTTGCGGAAATATATTTCCTTTCCGACATTATAAACGCATCCTTTGCTACCAAGTGTAATAATCGAAGTCTTGATTCCTCTATCACATAAAAAGGAAATTGCTTTACGGCAGTCATCTTCATCATCGATTTTTATGCCTGTCAATAGATAAGCTTCGTGTTCATTAGGCACGATGATATCAATATTTTTAAAACAATTTTGCGGTATTTCTTTGTACGGAGCAGGATTGAGAACAACGAGTGTTCCGTTTTTCTTTGCTATAGAGGCTGCGTAAACAACAGAATCAACAGGAATTTCAAGTTGCATAACGAGAATGTCAGCGTCAGCAATGAGAGGGGAATATTCATCAATAACTTGCGTTGTTATGCAGTTGTTTGCGCCTGCGTTCAGGATTATAAAATTGTCTCCGTTTACAACCGTGATACTTGCTGTGCCTGTCGGAGATGTGTCTGATTTGAACCCTGCAAATTCAACTCCCGAATCATTTAGATTCTTCAGCAGAAATTCTCCGTTTGTATCATTACCGACAGATCCGAGAAATTTTACGTTACCGCCAAGTTTCGCAACGGCTACAGCCTGGTTTGCACCTTTGCCGCCCGAATTAATTGCGAAATCATATCCGTCAATTGTTTCGCCAAGTGTAGGCATACGGTTTACGTGAATAGTAAAGTCGGTGTTAACGCTTCCGATAACAAGAATTTTTTTCATAATAAAACCGCTTTCTTATTTGATTTCAGCCAGTATCTTGTAGTTGTCTTTTAATGAAGAATAAAGAGAAGAATATACGTTATAGTATTTGTGATAAGATTCGGTCCTATTCTTGTCGGGCATAACGGTTTCTGATACTTCGGGAATCATATTATCACAGGCTTCTTTTACGTTTCCGTATATGCCAGCACCGACTGCCGCAAGAATTGCGACACCAAGCGCAGCTGCATCAGATGGTCTGGCTGTTTCAACAGGAAGTGCAAACGTATCGCAAATAATAGATTTCCAAAGTTTACTTTTGCTTCCACCGCCGCAAAGAAGCATTGACAAAGGAGTTATGTTCATTTCTTTAAGGACGTTGAGACAGTCATATAAAGAGTAAGTTACGCCTTCCAGAATAGCTCTTAAGAAATGAGCTTTAGTATGTATAGCAGAAATTCCAAAGAATATTCCGCGACAATCAGGGTCAAGATGAGGTGTTCTTTCGCCCATAAGATAGGGGAGATAGATAAGTTTATCGCAACCGATATTAATGTCAGATGCTTTTTCATCGGTTATCTGATAAACATCCTTACCCATTGTTGCTGCTTGCTGAGCTTCTTCGTAACAGAAATTGTTTTTGAACCATTGCATGGATAATCCTGCACCTTGTGTAACACCCATAACATGCCAAGCATCGGGAACTGCACAACAGAACGTGTGAACCCTACCTTTAGGATCAATAACGGGTTTGTCGGTATGTGCAAAAACAACGCCTGACGTTCCGATTGTTGTGAATGCTTTTCCTTCTGTTACAACACCCATACCAACAGCAGCGGCTGCGTTGTCTCCTGCACCGCCAACAACTGACGTACAGGTTGACAAACCGGTTTTTTCAGCGGTATCAGTGTTTATATAACCTGTTATTTCAGGCGATTCATAGACTTTTGCAAGATACTCTTCCTTGATACTCAACGCATCAATCATTACGTCTGACCATTTTCTGTTGGGAACGTCAAGAATCTGCATTCCTGAAGCGTCAGAAACCTCGGTTGCAAATTCACCTGTCAGCCTATAACGAAGATAGTCTTTGGGCAAAAGAATATGACGGCATTTGTTGAAGTTTTCAGGTTCGTTATTTTTTACCCAAAGAATTTTTGAAGCCGTAAAACCTGTAAGAGCAGGATTGGCGGTTATATTGATAAGAGTTTCAATGCCAAGCTTTTCTGTTAATTCAACACATTCTTTACCTGTTCTCTGGTCGCACCAGAGGATAGCAGGACGGATTACATCGCAATTTTCGTCAAGCATAACAAGTCCGTGCATCTGACCTGAAATTCCGATGGAAACAATTTGTTTGCTGTTAACTCCGCTTTTATCAATAACAGTTTTAAGTGTTGTTATTGCAGCGTTATACCAATCTTCAGGGTTTTGCTCCGCCCAACCGTTTTGCGGTTGTTGCATAGGATATTCAAAAGTTGCAGATGATACAGCAACTCCTTTAGCATCAAATAAAACGGTTTTGGTTGCCGAAGTTCCTAAATCTATACCAATCAAATATGCCATAATTATTCACCAAAGAAAATTGAGTTGACAATTGTCTGGAGATATTCCTGGCTGCCTGAACCGGGATCAGTGCACTTGCCAAGAGAACAAGCGTAGTCAAAGAGTTCTACAAGAGTTGTTTCTCCGTCAACAATCTTTTTGCCGATTCCGCTGTTATAACTTGAATATCTTTCTGCTTTGAATTCGTCGATTCTGCCGTCTTCAATAATTTTTGCCGCTTTGATAAGACCAAGAGCAAAAGTATCCATACCGAGAATGAATCCGAGCATCATATCTTTAAGAGTGTTGCTGGGTCTGCGGTTCTTTGCATCAAAATTAAGTCCGCCATTTTTCATTCCGCCGGCTTTAAGCACTTCGTACATACACATTGTTGCGGAGTAAACATCAAACGGGAATTCGTCTGTGTCCCAACCGAGGATAGGATCACCCTGGTTAGCATCGATAGAACCGAGCATTCCGTTTATTGCGGAAATTCGAAGTTCGTGTTCAAATGTATGACCTGCAAGAAGTGCGTGGTTAGCTTCGATATTCATCTTGAAATCTTTGTCAAGTCCGTACTGGCGGAGGAATCCGATTGCAGTTGCTGCATCGAAATCATACTGATGCTTCATAGGCTCCTTGGGTTTGGGTTCAATGTAAAAATCTCCCTCAAATCCGATGCTTCTGCCATATTCAACTGCCATTTTCATAAGTCTTGCTATGTTTTCCTGCTCAAACTTAACGTCTGTGTTAAGAAGGGTTTCGTATCCTTCTCTTCCGCCCCAGAAAACGTAGCCTTTACCACCAAGCTTAACAGTAAGGTCAAGAGCTTTCTTTATCTGTGCAGCGGCAAAGCAATAAACTTCTGCACTGTTTGTGCTGCCTGCACCGTTCATAAAACGGGGATTTGAGAACATGTTTGCAGTGCCCCAAAGACATTTTATGCCTGTTTCGTTCATTTTTGTGAGGATATAATCGGTGATTTCATCAAGGCGACGATTGGTTTCGTTAATATCCTCTGCCTCAGGAACAAGGTCAACGTCATGAAAACAAAAATATTCAATGCCAAGCTTGCTCATAAATTCAAAGCCTGCATCAACCTTGGCTTTTGCGTGTTCCATTGTTCCTTTTTCTGCACCAAATGACTTATCTGCAGTATCTCTGCCAAACATATCTGTTCCTGCGGCACCGAGGTTGTGCCACCATGCCATAGCAAACGAAAGATGTTCTTTCATTGTTTTGTTCATTATTATTCTGTCTGCATCGTAATATTTGAATGCAAGAGGATTTTTACTTGAAGGGCCTTCGAATTTAACTTTTTCAATAAAATCAAAATACATAAAAGATTTCTCCTTAAAAATTTATAATTTATTATATAATTTTCTATGAACGGATGCAAGTATTAATTGAACTAAAATCAAAAAATGTATAATAAGCAGTGATAACTATTTCTTTTCTCTTGCAATAAACAAATAAATATTGTATTATATAAGTTAACAAGCAAAAAGTCGAAAAGGAATGTTTTTATGCAGTTTATCGTTATGGATCTGGAGTGGAATAACACTTACGCAAAAAAAGCCAACGGATATATTAACGAGATTATTGAAATTGGTGCTGTTAAGCTCGACGCTGATCTAGAAACAGTTGATACTTTTTCGTGTATTATCCGTTCTCAGATCGGAAAAAAGCTGAGAGGTACTGTTAAAAGATTAACTCAACTTACCAATGCGGACATAAGCTCCGGTATGCCTTTTACAAAAGCTTTTTCTATTTTCAGGAAATGGATCGGTAATGAAGACACGGTTATTTTCACCTGGGGTGACGGTGACATCAGAGTTCTTCTCGATAATTTCAAGTATCTCAACGGAATCAAGGTTATTCCGTTCCTGAAAAATTACTGTGACCTTCAGAAAAGTTTTCAAAAGCTTAACAACAACAGTAAAGGCCAACAAACAGGGCTGTTGGTAGCTGCCGAACTTCTCGGAATCGATCCTGAAATGTATATTCATCACCGCGCTTTGGGCGACAGTATGCTTACTGCAGACATTCTTAAAAAAATATATTCCACAGGTGTTGTTGAACCTGATATTGTGGAATGCAGCGATGAATTTTATTCAAAACTTCTTTACAAGGCTAAAGTTATCCGAAATATAGACAATCCTTTGGTAGACAAGAAGAGATTAAATCACACCTGCGAATCCTGCGGTACTCCGTGCACACAGATTACCTCGTGGAAATTCCATTGTCAGTTTTTCAGAGCTAATTTTTATTGTAATGAATGTGATCTTACATATTCGGTTGGCGTCAGATTCAAAAAGTTATATGATCAGGTTGAATTCAAGAAAATAGTTTCGGTGAAAGAACCTGAACCCAAATCAGAATCGGAGGAATGCGAAGAATGAAAATTCTTGTGACAGGCGGAGCCGGTTTTATCGGTTGTAATTTTGTTTATTATATGCTTGACAAGCATAAAGATTATAAGATTGTTTGTCTGGATGCTCTTACGTATGCAGGAAATATAAAAAGTCTTGACGCAGCATTCAAAAATGATAATTTCAAATTTGTCAAAGGAAGTATTGCTGACAAAGAATTGGTAAATGCTTTGTTTGAAGAAGAAAAATTTGACGTGGTTGTCAATTTTGCGGCAGAAAGCCACGTTGACCGTTCAATTGAAAATCCGTTTATTTTTCTTGAGACAAACGTTATGGGTACAGCTTGTCTGTTGGATGCAAGCAAAAAATACGGGGTTAAAAGATATCATCAGGTTTCAACGGATGAGGTTTACGGCGATCTTCCGCTTGACAGACCCGACCTGTTTTTTACAGAGACAATGAACCTGATTACCTCAAGTCCTTATTCAGCTTCAAAAGCTTCTGCAGATTTGCTTACACTTGCTTTCCACAGAACATACGGTTTGCCTGTAACAATATCCAGGTGTTCCAATAACTACGGTCCGTATCAGTTTCCTGAAAAACTTATTCCTCTTATGATTATGAAAGCTTTGGAGGATGAAAGTCTCCCTGTTTACGGAGAAGGACTTAACG
Organism: Acutalibacteraceae bacterium; assembly: GCA_045630405.1. GTDB lineage: Bacteria > Bacillota > Clostridia > Oscillospirales > Acutalibacteraceae > CAG-177. The sequence goes on along the minus strand of JAZQTC010000034.1, from coordinate 6,962 downwards.
TCCGTGACTGGCTCTATGTTGAAGACCATTGCAAGGCTATTGATATGATTATTCACAACGGTAAGGTAGGGGAGGTTTACAACGTAGGCGGACATAACGAAAAACGCAACATTGACGTTGTAAAAACCATTCTTGCTCAGCTTTCAAAGCCTGAAACACTTATTACGTATGTAAAAGACAGAGCAGGACATGACCTCAGATACGCAATTGATCCCACAAAGATTTCAACTCAGCTTTCATGGGAACCGGAAACAACTTTTAATGATGGAATAAAAAAGACTGTTGAATGGTATTTATCCAATAAGAAGTGGATGGATGACATCAAAAGCGGTGAATATCAGAATTATTAATGTTAAAAAGCTGCCTCCAAGGAGGCAGCTTTTTTATGATCTGTAAATGAGTTTAAAGAAATCTTTCAGCAGAAATGCTGCAATTCGTTCCCAAAAACCAAAATTACATTCAAATATAATTGATCCCTCTGTAAATGAGCCGTCAATATTTTCAATGCGAAGTATTACGGTTGCAGATCCTTCACCGATACATCTTACTCTTCCGTTTGATGAAACCAAAATAACATCCTCGTTATCAGATATCCATTCATAATCTTTATATTCAGTATCATTCGGCTGAATAACACTTATGATTCTTTCAGTTTCAAGGAAGGTGAGATTGTTGTTATAAACATAAAGATCAATTGATTTAATAATTTTTAATTCCAGAGAATCGATTGCATCAAGAATTGCCTGTGTTTGAGCATCAACAATTTCCTGTTCACAGGAATATCGTCCGCTTACGTCTTCGCTCAACAGACTATCCAGCTCAGCAAAACCGGTGTAGAGATCTCTGTCAATACTGTTTGCTTTATTTACAGCTTCATTATATGCCGTATAATCAGCAGGAACAGTATCTTTTGTGATAATATTCGTTGTTATTTTTGTGATTGTACCCAGATCGTTTTGCGTTATTTCGCAATAATAGTATGGGGCTGAATCGCTGTTTGTGAAAGTGTATGACTGTGTTGTTGCACCCTCAATCGCCGTTCCGCCTGATGTTTCCGGTTTGGTGTTCCAGTACCATTGATATGTTAAATCAAATCCTGCAGCAAGAATATACACCGTTTCGCTGTTTTCGGTGATAAATTCAGGGATATCACTGTATATAAGAGGAATTTCAACAAAAGTATATCCCTTAAGATTTGCATATCTTTCAACAAAAGTATTTTTTGTTCCATATACAGTCAAATTCTGAGCGTTATTTGTTGATTCAACAAAATTGTTTGAAAGTAAAATACCACTGTTATCAGGCATATCGGCTGTTGTAACAAGATTTCTTGCGTCAATGAACGTGATTGAACATCTGTTAAATACTCCGTATTCCAGATTTTTTACACTTTCAATGTTTAATGAGTAAACATTATTGCAATTTTCAAAAGTGTTTACTGCAATTTTTTCTGCACCGTTAAGTCCGATTATTTCTATATCAGGCGTAAGGCGGAACATTCCCCGTACTGTTTCTTTTAATTTAGGAGAATAGAATCTCTCAAGATTAGCAGGGAAATAAATTTGGGGATTTGTGAGAGTGTAAATTTCATCCTCAAAAGATTCCATTTCAGGCAAATTAAGAATCTTCAGGTCAGTACAACCGATAAATGCATTTGAATAAACGATTTTTGCAGAAGGCAAACTGATTTCTGCCAATGAAGTGCAATTTTCAAAAGCATTTGAAAGAACGTTTCTGACGTCGGGGAATGATGCAATCAGAAGATTTTTACAATCCTTAAATGCGGCTGCAGAAATATAAGAAAGCTCTTTTATTTCAACTTCAGCCAACGAAACGCATTCCTTGAAGCATTCTGCAGGAATATTTAAAAGTTTGTCAAATTTAACGCTTACAAGCTGATCGCATCCGCTGAATGATGAACTTGTGATTGACTTTACATTTTCGGATTCAACAGCTGAAATAGCAGAATCTTTGAAAGCACCTTCAGGTATGGTAGTTAATTTTGATAAATCAAGTGTAAAAGTATTTCCTGTAAACAAGTTCTGTTTTTTGCCTGCATTGCAAAAAGAATATTTTCCTATTGATGTCAGGTTAGATAACAACAGAATATTTTTGAGCCATTCGCAATTATTAAAGGAATAATCTCCGACGACAGTTACATTTGATCCGAATATTGTTTTCAACTGTGTGCAATTATTGAATGCGTAGTTATCAATTCTTGTTACTGTTTTAGGAAGAACAACCTCTGTTACGTTTTTATCGGCAAATACGGACTCACCGATTGCCTTAACTTCAATCCCGTTAACTTTTTCGGGGATAGTGAAACTTGTTGCTGTACCGCTGTACGATGTCAGAGTTCCGTCAGGGGATATGATGAGTGTATCCTCGGTGAGATACGGCGCAATGATTGATGCAAAAGTTGAAATTGCGGAGCGATACATTCCGTCGCAGTATGCTGCAGCGGTGAGAACAACAGTCTGAGATGCGTGTATCGGTGTTCCGTCATAAAGAATTGCGTTGGGATTTGAGATGATGGGTACTGATCTGTCGGTTGTGTAATATATTTTTGCACCCGGTGTATCACAGAATATTTCAATATCCAACTCTGTCTGACTGAATGATGATTTGTGTGAGAAATACGGAGTATCAACAACTTCTTTGAGCTTTGATTTGTCAGGCTGTTCAGGGGCTCTGATTATGCCGTTGCCGTATTTAAGTTCGGAATTATGCTCGTTTACCTTTACGCACGTATTCTTAAGAATTTCAATTATTTCTTCTCTTGATGCATTTTCTCTGAACGAGATTATTGTAGCGGCAATTGCAGCTACGAAAGGTGATGCGATGGACGTACCGCGTGTTTTAACGTACTCACCGTTCAAGGTAGTGGTTGTAATTTCATAACCAGGAGCAGCAAAATCAACACCGTTATCATACGTGCTGAAGTTCATTATTATTCCGTTTTTGTTTATTGCCGTTACTTTCAACACGTTATCGTATGATGCGGGATAATATTTTTTGGTTGTACCGTCATTTCCTGATGCGCCTACAACAATAATATCGTTGATTTCTGCATTATCAATAGCGTTTTTGAGGACTTCAGATTCTTCCAGAAAACCTGCGCTGATATTAATAACGTCAACTTTATCTTCAACGGCACAGTTGATACCAGCAGCTAGAGAGATGAGCGTTCCTACGCCGTATTTATCAAGCACTTTATAGGGCTGAATAAACACGTTTTCAAGTGTTGTATCGGCTATGACACCTGCAATCTGAGTTCCGTGACCGTTATCATCCATTGAATCGTTTCTTGTTCCGCTTGTACTTGTGTTTATTCTGGTGGGCAGAACTCTGCCTTTAAGGAAAGGATGATCGGGGTCTACACCCGTGTCAACAACAGCAACGATTGTGTCATAAGTTTCCATTTGTTTATACTGAATATTTTGATTAAGTAAATCTGCACCGATATATTCAGGACCCCATGAAAGATGCTGCTTTTCGCTTGATTTGTTGATGAGTGAAAAAGATTCAGATTGAGATTCGGAGAAAACAGCTTTTACTTCTTTATCGATTTCAACAAATTCAATTTTTGAATTTTGGAAATAATTATTGTATGCTTCCTGAGCTTTTTCTGACGATGAATATTGAAGAACCCAAAGATCGTCAAATCCGCAAATAACCGAAATTGCATCATATGTGTCAATTCGGAATCTGCTTTTAACAATCAGTCGCGCTGTTTTAAATTCATCCTCTGAATCGTTGAAATTATTTTCATTTCCGGGCAAGCCAACAGAGTCAGCACTTGCTTTAATCATTCCGCTCACTTCTGTTGCAAATTCTTCAGCAGATATTTCCTCAACGTTCTGAGCGGTTGCACAAGCAAACAAGAAAATTCCTGACGAAAACAGAACTGCAAATGAAAGAAAAATACATATAAATTTTTTCATATTCTTTCTCCTTGATTACATCTTGTATACTTGGCAATCAAATATACAATCTCTTTTGTTTCATTATATAACTATATTGTTATAAAAGCAATACAATATAGTAAAATTACACTAAATTTGTTAACTCGCCTACGAAATATATACAGTTTGTACTATCTGTTGCGTGCTGACAATGATAAATCACAAAAATAGTGTTGAATTTCTGTCAAAAACAATTATAATGAAAAAGAGGTGATTTTATGCTTAAGGAAACAGTATTAAAAAACAGGTCATACAGACGTTTTTCGGAAGATGAAAAAATTGAATTTTCTCTTCTCAAAGATCTTGTTGATCTCGCAAGACTTACACCATCGTCCGTTAATTTTCAACCTTTGAGATACAAGATTATTAATGATCCCGAAAATAACGAAAAAGTTTTCGAAACCTTATCCTGGGCAGGGTTGCTGAAAAACTGGGATGGACCGCAAAAAGGGGAGAGGCCTTCGGCATATATCATTATTCTGTCGGATCTTTCTGTGGCCTCAAATATGAAAATTGACGTTGGAATCACCGCCCAGACAATTATGCTTGGAGCTGTTGAAAAAGGATTGAACGGATGCATGCTCGGAAGCATCAGACGTGATGTTCTTGCAGATAGTCTTGGGATAGATCTTGAAAAGTATTCAATTGATCTGGTACTGGCATTGGGCAAAGCAAATGAAACTGTTAAAATTGTTGAGTTGCCCGAAGACGGTGTTACTGCTTACTACAGGGACGAAAATGATGTTCATTGTGTTCCGAAACGTTCTCTCGATGATATAATATTATAAAAAAATCCTGACGGAGCTGTTGAAGCGCTTCCGTCAGGATTTTATTTTTTGTTTTATGCGAAGATATCAAAAATTACTTTGATGGGGGTTTTGAGAAGGAAAACAAGAAGTTTAACGGGAGTGTCACATATTGCTGATGCAATTGTGCCCCAATCAAAAAAGCTTTCTTTTTCACCTTCGGGTGCACCGTCATAATTAAGAACAAATGCCTGTGTATAAATGATGCCGCCCATACCGAGTGATTCAGCTCTTACATATTTTCCGATTTCATCTGAATAATCGTCAAGGTCAATTGTATTACCAACGTGAATAACTTTACCGTTTGCAATCCAATGAGTAACAGCGGTGTTCTCGGTTGTGAGAGTGATTGTGTCTTCTGTTTCATCAACAGCAATATTTGTAATCATAGGAGCTTTTGCGTCGGTATGATTTGTTGCGTTGAATTTATCGTTTGTTTTAATTGCTTCATCAAGCTTTTCTGCAACTGCAAGTGCGTCTGCAGTTCCGATAGCTTCGAGTGATGATTTGTATTTAACCTGTTCATCGTAGTTGCCGAGATACTTACTGGCAGCAAAGAACTGACCTGATGCAAGGCTGTTTTTGAGTGCTTCTGAAGTAAGTTCAGGCATAAGAATCATTGTGTATCCCGAATCAACAATTTCAAGGTTGTGAGCATCTGTTGTTGCAATTGCAAAAACGTTTCTTTCACCAATAGGAAGAATCATCTGGAGAAGTATATCCCAAAGTTTTCTGTCAAAGCGTGTTCTGCTGTCGCCTTTGCTGTTGATGTCTATACCGATACATGTTTTGTATGTGTTGAGGAGACTTGCAAATTTTTCGATTTTATACTTATACGTGGAATCTTCCATATCATAAGCGTCTTCTGTTTTTTCTTCATCTCTTGCGTTGGTGTATTCGCCGGGATGATTTATAACCGAAAGACCGCCAAGTTCATCAATTTTGCTGATGGGGCTGAGATAGTTACTTGTGCCGCCTACAACACCGTGACCGTAGTCAACAAACCAGCTGTTGACGTGAGCGTTATTGAATGAAGTGGGGTTCTGTTCATTTGCAAAAGGTACACGCATCATTTCCTGACCCTTTTCACCCGATGCAAGAATCTGTGAATAATATTCGTCTGTACCTTTGTTGAATACTGAATAGTTATTACCGTTTGAAGCAACACCGTTTGCAGACAACACGTTATCAATAAGTTCACCGTTTTCTACAAAAGAAAAAAGCATCATAGGTTCATTGTGAGTCTGGGTTGTGTATCCGTAGCTTACTGTGCCATGGTCAGAAATAGCATGAATATCAAAACCGAGTTCATAATGTCTTTCAACCATATCAGGAAGCGAATTGCTTCCGTCGCTGAACGTAGTGTGTGAATGGAGATCGGCTTTGTACTGGTTGTATGTTGAAAAATCAACACCTGCATAAGGATTATCAATTGCATAATCGACGTCGGTGCCTGATGCAAAGGCAAAAGGTATTGCTGTTAAAGCCAACGCTGCAGCCATAAAAACTGCAAAGAATTTTTTGAACATTTAAATCAACCTCCCAAAAGTTATAAAATAATTATATCAAAATTTTTTTGAATGTAAATTGTAAATAATGAACAAAAAAACGCTCTCATATTTGTGAGTAAAAAAATCATGAATAATTTGATATTTAAAAAATGTTATGTTAAAATTAATAACAAACTTTTTCGGAGGTAATTTATGTTTATAGTCAGAAAAATTTGGTACGTGCTTACTCTTCCGCTTCTGATAATAACATTAATCACAAGTCCTGTCGCTCAAAGCACGGAAACGGCTGAGGTTATATCGGAAAACGTTTTTGTTTTCGAAAAAGCATTACTTATGGGTCAGGGAATTGCAACTGACGGTGAATATTATTATACCAGCGGAGCAATTACTGCTCTTAATTTAACGGCTCTTGCAAAGTTTACTTTTGATGATATGGAAATTGTTGACAGCAAAATCAACCCTCTTCCTGATTCCTGTGAAAAAAGAGGAAATAATCACATCGGTGGAATAAGTGTGTACAACGGCAAAATATACGCTTCAGTTGAGGATGGAGACGATTATCTTTATCCTTGTATTGTTGTATTTGATTGTGAAACACTTGAACCTACCGGTGAAATATACGATTTACCCCGTGATTTATTTGACGATGGGGTGCCCTGGTGCGCTGTTGATAATGAGAC
>JAZQTC010000033.1:0-18761 GCA_045630405.1 Acutalibacteraceae bacterium | reverse complement strand
TTTTTTGATTTCTTCAATCCATTCTATCAATTCAGCAAGTGCTTTTCGCAAATGTTTTCTCACAGAGTTGAATTTAACGATGTCCCGATTCAGAGTGCCGAGAAACGTAACTTCACCTCTGTTTTCCATTTCCGATGCGGCAGGTCCGAGATGAACCGTCGGCACTAAATCTATTCCCTGACGTTCATAAGAACGCATATCAATTCTTTCGGGTCGGTTGTTTTTCTCGAGATATTCGTTGACTTTTTCTTCCCATGCGTGCCGCCAGATTTCCGCATTTTCTCTTTTATTCCAATCAACAATATCTTCACGGTGTTCGCCGATGCGGTTGCCGTGTTCATCAAGTTCATAAACCTTTCTGCACTTCGGAAGCCAATTTCCATTTTCATCAATCGCTCTCATCGTCAGCATAATATGTGTGTGCGGATTGCCATCACCTTTATCGTGAACGGCGAAATCGCAGCACATTCCTTTTGAAACAAATTGCTCACGGCAATAACTTCTGACAAGTTCCGCATACTGGTCGGTTGGAATCTCTATCGGAAGTGCGATGATAATTTTTCGGGCAAGCTGAGAGTTCCATTGTGTTTCAACTTTCTCGGCAGAGTTCCACAAAGTTTCTCTGTCGAGATATTCTTGCGGTGCGTTCTGAGGAAGAAGAATTTCAGAATAAATAACTTCGTTTTGCTTTCGCAAATAATTTTTGGTTCGGTTATCATACTCGGAGAAAAGTTTTGAACCACTCTGATAAGCAGCTCCGGCAACAGCGGATTTATTTTCACTCCGCTTTTGTATTGATATTTGAAAATGGGTGCAAGCTATTTTTTATCACTCTCCTTGTTTTTTTTAAAATTGGGGTAGACGAAGTCGCAGGGGTGAAACCCTTGTCTGATGAAATCAGCGGAACTTTGTTCCGAGTGTTTTTGTAAAAAACCGCAATTTCACCGCAACGGTGTATAATTGCGCACTTTTACAAAGTGGTGTTTTCGTTGCTCTCTCTGAATTGTTCAATCGCTCTGCCGACTGCTTCGGGATGAAATGCAATTTTCAGAATTTCTTCAACCTGCTCGTCGGTCAGTTCGTTGGGACAACCGAGAATTTTTTCAAGCATTGCTCCACGGGTGCAAAGTCTGTGAGTGCGTTCTTTCCGTGTCAGTAAATTTATCTGTGACTCATAATATTTGCTTTTGTTATGCAACACCTTCAGTTCAGCTTCACCCTTCGCTTTCATTTCACGAAGTTCGTCAACGGATTTGTTTTTCAGATTTTTATTCGACAATAATTTTTCTCCTTTTTCTTTCACAAAAAATATTTTAAATTTCAAGGCAAACAAATGTTCGTATGATTGAATTATATTTTGGACCAACTTTTTTGTCAAGGATAGTGTTGGGCAGAAGTTAATTGTTAACAGAAAGTTTACAATTAAATTGCTTGGCTTAATTTTAAAAAATGCAAAAACCGTCTCACAAAAAGTGAAACGGTTAAATGAGTTTTAATTTCAATCAATTATTTATAACATCCTCTATTGCATCACCATCAATGCTCATACCCACAACCTGATACATTCCTTTGTAAACTTTCACATCGTAGGTAATATCATGTGTGCCTTCATATTCATGATAAGTGTCCCAATAGTGGTTTTGATTTATTCCAAGATTATTAAGTTTTTCTTTTACAACCTCGGTTACCTCGGTATCAACACACCAAGCCAAGTTTCTTGTAGGGAAATAACCTTTAACATAGTTTTCTTCTTTTGGTTTTTTATTTGTACGGGCAGATAAATGCGAAATGTCGTTTGCATCTGTTTCGATGATTGCATATTCGCTCTTCAACACCTGATAATACACATCGTCATAAATGTTGCTCCAATCGCATTCGATGCAGGAGTAGAAATTTATTCCACTGTCAGAGTAAATGTTGAACGTAACAGAGTTGACCTTCAGATGGTAAACCGTACCCTTGTTTTCAATAAGCCATTCTTTTGTCGGTTCAACAACAGTTAGACTTATGCAGAATAAAATCTGAATTACAGCAAGGATTAAAACGAAAAATTTTTTAAGCATTGCGTTCAGCCTCCTTTGCTTTGAATGTTTTTGACATCCAATTATTCACAAGCAGAAGAGCAACACCCATAACAGCACAGATGAAGCCATTAAAAATCAGATCTAAATCCAGTTCAATCAGAAGAGCAATTGCAACTGCACAAAGCATCAGCAAACCAAAATTGACGATGAGCATTTTCGCATTCTGCACGCCTCTGATAATCAACGTTATGCTTGCAATAATTGCGATAAACATAAATACAATCTGCATCATATCTTCAGGGTCAATAATCATTCGGGGATAGCGAAGCAAAACTCCCGTATAAAAAGCAATCAATGCAACAGAAATTATTCCGCAAGAAACAAAGACCGTTTTCAAAGGATTTTTAACAAAACTCTTTCTTCCGAAAAGGATACCTGCAACAAGTGTTGCAATGCATATCCATATAAACGGTTCCGAAGCAGAGATTTCTGTCATACCCTCGCCAAAAATATGAAACTCAAAAACTAAAACAGTCAGTATAACCGATATGCACGGCACGGCAACAAGACGGAAAGGATAAGCAAAATCTCCGCCTTTATCAGCTGAATAAAGTGCAACAAAGAAAGCGAGAATAAAACAAATTGTTGCAAATAAAGGCTGTTCGGAATAATACGCACAGATAAATCCGATGAATTCTGCTGCAGAAAGGCCGCTGATACAAACTGCAATTTTGCGACGAATGTCTTTTTTGTCAATCTTAAATGTATATGCAAACCCGACTATAAGTAAAATCGCAGATGGAATCAGCCATTCAAAAACATTTTTGTTTTCGGTTATTTCGATATTTGACCACCACAAAAGGCTGACATAGTATGCAATAAGAGGAAAAACTGTTTTTAAAATAAATGCAATGGGTAAAATCATTATTGCACATACAATCAGTACAAAGGTGAAATCCATGGACACATCAAAATTCCCGATAACAAGAGCGACAGTTGCTATAAAACCTGCCGACCATGCAACCGAAGCACTTTCGCACCAAGAAACCGAATCCTTCCTTTTGGCATAAGCAAATGCTGCAATGCTTGCACCACCAAGCAAAGGCAGAAACATCATAACAACAAGGAATGCATCGGGAATATCGTCCCAGACTGAAATAAAAATAATGATAAGTCCGATAAATGTAAAAAGTGAGCCGAGTGACGCGAGAATAATTTTGATGATTTTTCGACTATCGGATTTCTCAGGTTCAAGACCGACTTTGTTCTTTTCGCCGTAAATCAGTTCTTCAATGCCAACAGAAAAAACCTGTGAGAGAATCTCCAACATTTCGATGTCGGGTTGAGTTCTTCCGTTTTCCCAACTTGAAACCGTCTGGCGGGTGACATTGATTTTTTCGGCAAGTGCATCCTGAGTCAGTCCGTTATCGGTTCTGAACTTCTTGATGTTTTTTGAAACTTTTGCCACGTAAAGCACCTCCTTTGACTATATTAAAGCATTTTTATCCGAAAAAATCACGCAACAATGTGTTGCAACGGATAAAAATTGCATTTTGCGGTTAATAAAATCAAACTTAAGATGTTTATGCTATGTATTTAAAAATAATTTCTCGGATTTTCTTTGGTTCTGATTTGTTGGCGAAATAAAACTCTACTCCATCTTTAACCTTGTTATAACCGTACTTAAATGAATGAAGGTCGAAGATTTTTTTGCAAATCGGCAAACCCATTCCGGAAGAACTTCCGTTACTATGCCTTGATTCATCAGCTTTGGTAAAGGTTTCCCACACTTCATCTGAAAATGTAATTCTGTTGCAGTCATTACAGACTTTAAAAACAAAACTGTGTCTGTCTTTTTTCAGAGAAACAGAAACTTTCTTATTGCCGTCTGTGTACTTGATTGCATTCGAAAGATAATTATCAACAGCAAGGGAAATGAGTTCTGCATTGCCGTTTACAAAAACATCAGAATCAATATCCGTTTCAATTTTTGCACCGTTGGATTCTGCAAAAGCTTCATATTTCATAATTTCATTTTCAACTGTTTCGGACAAATTGAATTTTATTTTGGATATTTCTTGTGTATTTGAAATACGGTTGAATAGCAGAAGTGTCTTTACGATTTCGCTCATTCTTAATGCTTCCTCGTAAACAGACTCAACGTATTCTTCGTTCTTTTCGGGAGCAATTCCGTCAAGAACACATTCACATTGATTTTGAATGACCGCAAGAGGTGTTTTGAGTTCGTGCGCCGCAGCGGAAATGAATGCCCTCTGATTGTCCTTGATTTTCTGACTTTTATTGAAAAGATAAAGAGCAACAATCAAAATAATTATAGTTGCAAACGCAAAAATGATTGCGGTATAAAAAGTTAGTGCCCAAAAGAATTCAGATGTAATCGTTTTATGAAACGGGCTGTATTCAACGTACATAAAGAAGGCGTAACCATCAATGACGCTACAATGATTATATTCTCCTGAGCTGAAAAAACCATGCCCGCCATCATTTTCGTTATATTCATATTCTGAAATCGCTTTTTCAAGTTTGGTCATTGCTTTTTGATAATATTTATGGTCAATGCTGTTTTCATCGAGATCATAAAAGCGCCAAGAAATTATCGTTTCCAAATCATCGGTAACAGTTTTGTCTACAGTGTAATCATTAAGTTTAACCGTTGAATATCCGCCCTTTTGGTCTGACAAAACAAAAGAAACAGGAATATCTTTACCGGTAGAAGTATTAAAATTGATTAATTTTACAAGCACATTACCGTGACCTGATGCCCTCTTGATTCTCATAATTTCTGCTTTGACTTCGGCGGTCATAAACTTCTCAATAGATGCATATTTAAAGTCATTTATCGATCCGTTCTTTTCTGTCCACCACAAACCGTTCTCACTTTTGAAAAGAACGTTTTTATTTTTATCAACCAAGGCAAAAGCATATGCAGGCTTTGTAAGTGTTGTAACAGGATCATAACCCAAAATGTTTCTGTGAAGATTTTCAATATTTTCAATGCGACCTTCAATATAATCAACAATCTTTTCATCAGAATAAGTTGATTTGTAATTCTGACGCACATTTTCCAACATATCTTCTAATGCACTGAAATAATTGATAAATGTTGCGCAGATAAACATCATGAATGAGCCGAGAAGAATAACTGCAGTCAATCTCTTTTTCGTCATCTCAATCACTCCTCTCTGAACGAGTAGCCTCTGCCGATTATTGTCTTAATATGAACCGATTTTTCTCCGAGAGCTTTTCGGAGTTTTTTAATATGAGTATCAACCACTCTGTCATCGCCCTCATAATCCCAACCCCAAACTTTTATCAGGATTTGTTCTCTTGAGAGTATGTTGTTTTTATTTTCCATAAGCAGAGCAAGAAGGTAAAAAGTCTTATTGGAAAGACTGATTTCATTGCCCGAAACAGATACTGTAGCTCGGTTTTTGTCAAGAACAATGCCGCAGCACGACAATTCTTTCTGAAGTTTGTTACCGTTATGACGGTTGATTAAAACATTGCATTTTTCTGCAAGAACAGACATAGGAAAAGGTTTTACAATGTAATCGTCACAACCCGTGCGATAACCGTCAAGCAGATTGTTTTCTTCTCCCAAAGCAGACAGAAACAAAACGGGTATATCAGATATTTTTCGTATTTCTCTGCAAGCATCCAAACCATTCATCACAGGCATCATAACATCAAGTACAACGATATCATAGTAATCATTTCTTACCTTTTCAACCGCTTCTCTACCGTTTTCTGCAAGGGTAACATCAAAACCTTTTGCAGAGAGATAGTCATAAAATGTTTCTCTTATTTTCTTTTCATCATCACAAACAAGAACTTTGTGCATATCCGTCATCTCCTTTCAACGGAATTATAAATCTGCAATGTGTATTTCATGTGTCGATTAATATGAATCAGCAAATTTTTTCAAAAATATATTTTCTCCTATTTACATTCTATATTAATCTTTTAATGTTATCAATAGGAGAACGCCTAACTTTGTAATTTTCAATTTTAGCTGTTGACAAATCCGTTCTAATGCGTTAGAATAACATTGTACTAATGCATTAGAACAAACCAAATGGAGGTGACAAAAATGGCTGTACCAAAGGTATTTGAAAGCGAATACCGTTTCTGTTTAATATTGTGGGAACATGAGCCGATAACTTCACGTGAACTGAGTGTGCTTTGTAAAGAACAGCTCGGATGGTCAAAAACAACAACCTACACGGTTATCAAACGTCTCTCAGACAGAGGCATCCTTAAAAATGAAAACACAATAGTTACATCTCTCGTTTCGAAAGAAGAAGTTCAGCAGGCGGAAATTGAAGAGCTTATGGAGAAAAAATTTGAAAACTCCGTGCCTGCATTTATCGCAGCTTTTGCAAGATCAAAAACTCTGAGCGATGAAGAAATAGAACAGATTCGCAAGATTATTGATAAATAAGGAGGAATAAAAATGGATGAACTTATTTATTTAATTCAGAAGTTTCTGACTTTTATTCCAGTACCTTTTCTGGCACTTGTCAATATCAGCATAACTGCCGGTTGGATTGTTTTGGCTGTTTTGCTTATCCGATTTTTATTTCAAAGGGCTCCAAAATGGTTTAACTGTGTGCTTTGGGGAATTGTTGCGCTAAGGCTTATATTTCCGTTTTCTGTTGAAAGCGTGTTCAGTCTTATTCCAAGTGCGCAGACAATTGAACCCAACTTACCTTACATTGATGAATTCAAAATCAATTCAGGCATAGAGCCGATTGATAACGCTGTCAACACACACTACTCCGATTTCGTTCCCATAGCTGAAAATACGGTTGATGTTACAATAATTCTCGCTTGTATCTGGCTTGTTGGATTGGGAGCAATGCTTGTTTATGCATTTGCAAGCTGGGCAAAACTCAGACGTAATCTGCGAACGGCAACCAAAAAAGAAGGAAATATTTATCAGAGCGAATTTGTGAAATCTCCGTTTGTGCTTGGGTTTATCAAACCTAAAATTTATATTCCGTATAAAACGGACGAGAACGATCTGCCTCTTGTAATTGCCCATGAGCAGGCTCATATCAAACGCTTTGATCACCTTATAAAGCCGCTCGGATTTCTGCTTTTAAGCATTCATTGGTTTAATCCTCTGCTTTGGATTGCATATATCCTTCTTTGCAGAGATATTGAATCTGCCTGTGATGAAAAAGTTGTAAAGCAACTTACAACAGAACAACGCAAGAATTATTCCACAGCTTTACTCAACGCAAGCATAAGCCGAAAATCCATTGCTGCTTGTCCTCTTGCATTTGGTGAAACAGGTGTAAAGGAAAGAATCAAAGGTGTTATGAATTACAAAAAACCTGCATTCTGGATTGTAATTGCGGCAGTTATTGTATGCGTTGTTACTGCAGTATGTTTTCTCACAAATCCGAAAGAAAGACAGTCCGAAAAATTCTATGATAACGGTCAGAGAATTCAGATAACATCCGAAATAAACGGAGTTGTTACTGAAGAAAAAACCATTATTATGAAAGAAGGTCAGAATGTCAGACTTTCTAACGGCACAAAGTTTACGGTTAACTATGTAAATCTGCAAACGGGAGAAATCACACTCCATCTTGAAGGCACACCGTTGGAAAACAAATTCGGTAAATTCCCAGGTAGTGTAACGTTCTTTTCTACTGACAAACTCAGCTATCTTACCCAAGACGGCAAAACAAAAATTAACATCTCCTGCTTCGGTGTGAATTCGCTTGATGACGTCGTTTCAAAGGCAATTATTGAGCATAACAGCAAAGATTCTGATGATAGCGATTATATCTGTGAATCTCACGAAATTCTCACAACCGAAATAACAAAGAGAGATGAAAACGGCAACATAAAAGAGATTACGGTTTATATTATTCATGCTTACTGTGAGTATATTTATGAAAACAGTGAGGTGGTTAATAAAGGTGGTAACGGCAGTCCGATTGCCCTGACATTTGAACTCACCGAACGAAATCATTATCTTCTCAAAGAGTATTGGGAGCCATTGATGGGTTCGGGTTATGCGAAGTCAATCCGAGCAAAATTCCCGGCTGACTGTGCAGAAATCGCAATCAGCAGTGATAATCCTTTTGATGAGTGTGACAGAATGGCAGAGAAACACTACAATGCCCGGATGGTGGAATATTCAACACCTCTTACCACCAAAGCAGTTACATCAACAGAAAACCCGGAGTTGTCATACACTCCGCTTGAAAGCGAATACAAACTGCGTATAGTCAAAAGTGAATCAGAAGGTATGACTTGGCTGACAAACGAAGACTTTTATAATACCAACGGTTATCACGTATATCTATACTGTCTTGATGAGTGTTATGTTATGATTCGAGGAAAAGAATACAAAATTAACGAAGCACTCGACAGCGGTATAGTTACTGCGGATGCGATAGTGACAAAAGCCAAAAACGATGCACTCGGTGGCAAAGCTGTTTCGAAAATGTATAAAGACGGAGGTTCAACCGTTATAAGCTACGATGATGGTGGTACAACAGAATACAAGGCAGAGGGCTATGCAGTAATCAAAAAGAATACAATTGACGGCAACAAGGATGTGTTTATCGGTCCCAAAGATATGACACTCAATCAGGTCAACAGTTTTATGGAGGGCGTAAACATCCCCGTCGGCAATTCAACAGCTGATAACAAACCTGATTCAAAGGGTGATATAAACGGTGTTACCGCAGACATCAGTCCCGAAGCTGAACCGAACCTTTCGGGTAAGATAAAAGAGATAAATGACAATCAGATACTTATAGAAATTACCTCTGACCAAAACGGAATCAAGGCAGGTTCACTTGTTTATGTAGGTCTTGGCACGGTACTTTCATATGCACCTGATATAGATTCTCTCAATCTGAAAAATGGTGACCGTATTCTCGTAATATACGACGGAAATATTATGGAAACATATCCTCTTCAAATCAATGCTTATGCGGTTTATAAGGCAGTAACTTAAAAAATTTTAACCACCTTTGGGGTTTAGGTTGTCAATAAAAGAAAACAGCAGATAACATCGCATGGATGTAATCTGCTGTTTTTATTTCTTCATGAAATCAAATCCACTATGTAATATGCCAAATTTACTGAATTATCGGTTTCATCTACATAATAAACACTTTGTCCGTCTGAACTGCAAATATAAAAATACTTATCCATAAATACAATTTCAGCAGAAGAACCGTCTGCATAATTTAATTTCACAATATAATTACTTCCAAAACCCCTCTGATAATCAACAGCTTCGGTATATCGGACGCCTGAAATATATGAAATAATTTTCTCTTTCTGTTCTTCGGTTACCCGTATAGGTTCCTGTTCACGAAGCAACCTTGTACTGCTGTTAACCTCAACAGATGAGATTTCTTTGCTTAAAACATCTTCCAATCTCAATTTGATTATTTGACCTGCATCATCGTTCTTTGTCTCTGATTCTTCCGATTTGATGTTTGTTCCCAAATGTTTCTGTGCATCCATACGGCAAATTTCGCTCAGACTTTCTCCATAGCTGTCAAATGAAAGTTTATACAGTTTCTTGGCTTCATCCGAGTTATCTCCTTTTATCGGAACGTAGTGTTCAAGCAACGATAAGGTACCGTCTGTGTTTTGAACAAAAGTCATAACGGCAGGTTCCGTAATCAAACCCATTGTTTCAAGTTCATTATTCTTGGTTGAATAACTTGCATAACAGGTTGTCAGATAAAGCTTTATTTTGAGATTATGTGATTCATCGGAGATTTTTTCTGACTTCAGAATTTCATATGCGGCGCAGCTGTATTCGCCTTTCATAATGCTGTCTGAATTTTTTTGTGAAATTGCCGTTTTAACTGCATTGTCAAGATGCATCTGATTGAGATATACAGTGCTGATTAATGCATCAATCTTTTCTGCATCCGTAATATCTTCTTTTGAAACCCGAACCGCAACAAGCCAACCTTCCATTGCGGTATCGCCACTTTCGGGTTCAATTTCTGCTATATTTACGGTGACTACACCCTCTGATTTTATGATGTTATCAACGGTATATCTGTGAGCTGTTGTGGGTGACGATGTATAAGCCAGCAAGAGACTTGAGGTTTCAAAAAACTCTTCGTTATATTCTGATTTGACTTCGTTAAATGAAGGCGCATCGGGATAAGAAATATCAAAACTCATATAACTGTTCATCTTCTGCATAAACGATTGCAGTCCGTTGACATCCTCAATCCTTACAACGGGAGCACACTGAACTTTGCTCATAAATGCATAAAATGAAATATCGCCGAGTTCCATCATTTTGCTGTAGGTTTTCTCGTTGTAACCCACCGGTATGCAATGCCAACTTGCAGAAAGATTTTTAACAACGGGATTTTTCTGATGCTCGTTTATAAATGCTTCAACATCGCTTTGACGAATATCAATCTGAAAATCCCATTCATCGCTTGCGTGAAGATAGATATACATAGGCTCTTCGTCAGGACCACTGCCTCCGATTAAAAGAGAGAACATTTCATCTATCTCATAGTGCCTTATATATAAACCCGAACCCGTTTCGATATATCTGAACTCTTCAAAATCCGACCAGGTGAGCTTATCTTTTTTATCAGAAAGAGTTATAACGTCAGACAAAGACAGATTATTTTTGAACATTATTTCGCTTGATGTTTCATCGTCAAATCGCTTAACGAGATTCAGTTCAAAAATGCTCATTACATTACCGTTAGTGAAAAAATTAATTAAAATAGTATCGCCGTTTTTCTTTTGAATAAAAACATAATCAATAGAATTTTCATTGCTGTTTTCATTTTTTATCTCATAAACGGCTGCAACTCGACCAAGATAAATTGAACTTTCACCCTCATTATTCAAAAGCTGATTCATTTCGGCTACGGTAAATGCTGATTCTTTCAACTCACCGATATATTCACCTTCACCGTTACCGAAGTCCTTATAAACTCCACCCGATGCATTGATTGAATATGAGTTGAGATCTATACGACTTTCTTTGTCTTTACTGACAACATAACTGTAAAGACATTTGCCTGTTTCATATTTAGCATTAAAAATACTTTTATCTTTAATAGGATTTGTCATAAAACAAACCGCAAGAACAATGCTTAATATAACTGCAATTAAAATCACCCAAAACGCAGGCTTTTTATAATTAAGAACAGATTTTATTCTGCTTTTAACTCCCGTTTCTCCGAAAGCAACGGGACAAGCGGTTATCATTTTTCTGGGTACACTGCAATTAAGCAGAGCTTCGGAGTAAGGTTTTTTGCCTTCTTCGCCCAACGATTTGATAACTTTTTCATCGCACGCAAATTCAATATCACGACACAGAAAAACATATGCAACCCACATCAGAGGGTTGAACCAATGAAGCGAGAGTAGAACAAATCCGAGAGGTTTCCAACAATGGTCACGACGTTTCAGATGAGCCGTTTCGTGAGCAATGACATACTCTTTTTCTTCATCGGGTATATCCGACGGCAGATAAATTTTCGGTTTAAACACACCGAGAATAAACGGGGTTTTAATTCCGTCACAAATATGAATATTTTCTTTATACGGTGCTGAAACTCTGACTTTTCTTTTGATTATTATGTAACTCGTTGCAGAATAGACAAGCATAATGCCCATACCGCCAAGCCATGCGAAGTAGGCGTATATTGAATCAATACTGTTGTTTTCTACAGTACCCGGCATTTTATAATCTACTTCTTCGGGGTAAATCGGATTTGAAACAATCTGAAGTTCATAATCATCGTGTCTTGTTTCCTGATACTGAAACTGTTCGGTGGGTATTGTTTCATCACTCGGGATAAGACTGAGTGCACTTTCAAGAGAAAACGGACATATCAACCTGATTGCAACCATACCCCAAAGTGCAACAATCATTGCTTTGGGAGCTTTTTTCAATATCAAACGAAGTATGATAATTGCCGCAACAAGAAAACTTGCGGAAATGCTTGTGTTGAGAACCCAAAAGAAAAAATCTGTATAAAAACCTTCAACGAACCCCGCAAATATGTTATATAAATCAATCCAAGAATCCATAATTAATCCTCCTTATAAGAGTCAATCATTTTTCGGATTTCTGATATCTCATCGGCAGAAAGTTTTTTTCTTTTTGAAAATGCAGCAAGAAAAGCAGGCAAAGAGCCTTCAAAGGTTTCTTCAACGAACTTTTCGCTTTGCAATGAGTAAAACTCCTGCTTTGAAATAAGAGAAGTTACGGTTCCTTTAATGTTCTGAAAAATACCTTTGTCGCAAAGTCTTTTAAGAACCGTATATGTTGTTGACTTTTTCCATTTAAGTATTTCTTCGCTGCGTTTTGAAAGTTCGGTTGAAGAAATCGGCTCGTTTTCCCAGATTATATCTGCAAACTTCGACTCAACCGCACCCATCTGATAATCACTCATAAAATCTCCTACGTTATTCTACATTCTGTAAACCATCTACATTTTACATCTTGTAGACCGATTTTGTCAATACTGTTTATAAAAAGTTTAAAATTTGGTAAAAAAAGCAGAAACTTCTGCTGCTTGTATTCAAATACACTATGAATTATAATTTTCTTGAAAAGTTTTCAATAATTTGTACTCTCTTTGGCGGTTTGATGTGTTGTATTATATAGAAGGTCAAAACGGAGTGTGAAAGGAGCGAGAAAATGTTAGTTTTATATTTGAGTATGATTGACAATGACAGTTGCAGCTGCTTTTGCAATTGTCTTAACCGCTGTTGTTCTTTTTACAAAAGGATCAAACAAACAAATTTGCATATTCGTTTTCAACGGCAATACAGTCGATTGATACCATTGAACCATCAGCAAGTTTAACTTCAATGCAGGCGGTATCAATATTAAATTCACAAGAAATAATGTTATTAATCATAAGTAAAAAAACTCCTTTTATTTGTTTGAAAAAGTGGAAAAAGTAGAGCCTGAAACCGTTGATATATAAGGGATTGAAAGTGCATTAATCGAGGGGTACATATAGTTTGACCTACAACCCGATTTTGGGGTTACTTTTCCTACACAATAAATTTTTAGTTACTGTGAAAAATTAGACAAATAGAGGTTCTGAAACCCTTGTGTATCAACGGTCTCAGAGTGCAGCAATTGAGGGGTGCGTATAGTTTGACCAGCAACCTTGATTTTGCGTATAATGCCCATTACGGGCGAAATTTTAAGTTGCAAATCATAACTAAAACGACAAAAACAAAGCAGACAACACCACATAAAGATGTTGCCTGCTATTTTGCTTTTACCAACCCTGTCTGACAGATGCTCTAAACATTAATTTTTTCAAATTACTGTTTTATTAACACCCAGCATTCTCGGCGGTAATTTTTTATTCTTCGTATATTTTGAGAGTATATCTGCCGTTTCTGAGAGCATCGGCAACCTGCTTTGAATCCGTCAGATATTCATCAAAGTAAACTCCGCCCGGCTCAAGAGAAAGATTACCGTGGAAATCAGAACCCGAAAGCTTTCTGAGACTGTGAAGGTCAGCCCATTTATTGGCAACGGTGTTTCTGGAAAAATGATCACCGTGACCGTTATAAACTTCAACACCGTCAAGAAGTTCGGGGTCGGTAACCGTCATACCGATTCTGAAAGGATGTGCCTGAAAAATAATAAGATTGTTTGCCTCGGCAAAGGGTCTGAACTCCTCGGGATCGTTGAACTGCGTGAGATCATTTGCAATCACAAAATCCTCGTCAAAACCGTAAACAAGATAGTCGTTATCATTCTCAAGAAAACGAAGTTCCATACCGAGAATAACGTGGAAGTTTTCATCCTCAAATTCTTTGGCGGCTCTGTAGCCTGAAAGATATTTCTGAACCTGCTCTGCGTACGTTTCTCCGTGACGCTCAAACTGAGATGCGCTGAAATGGTCTGTCACAATTATGCCGTCATATCCAAGCTCCTTGTATCTTTTAACAATATCCGCAGCAAAAACGCGGCTGCAGGAACTTGCCTCTTTTGTATGAATATGAGTATCAAAAAGATATTTTTTCATAATAATCATTCCTTCTTTCTGTATCTCGACCATTATATACCTTTGGTTTGTGATATTCAATAGAAAACTTTGAATTTATTACCCCAACCGACAAAATTCACAGACAATCAGGTAGTATAATCATCAGAGACGAGGTGATTATGCTGAAAACAATTATATACGCGGATATACTGATTGTAATTAACATAATTGTTAATTATCTGCTTCTGAGAGCCTGTGCAACAATCACGGGTTGCCAATTCAGCCCCGTGCGTTTTCTTTCTGCTTCTGCGATGGGCGGTGTGTTTTCGCTGATAATTTTCATAGAAAACATTCCTGACGCGGTGAATATTATTATAAAATTCGTTTTTTTTGCTTTGATTGTTTTGATAGCTTTCGGTGCAAAATCCCTAAAAGCATTTCTGAAATGCTTCGGCACATTCTTCATAACAAACTTTGCATTTGCAGGAATTATGCTGGCAATAAGCATAGCTGTTGCACCCAATGCAACGATATACAAAAACGGCATCGTTTATTTTAACATTAACATTTTCACTCTGACCGTCACTTCCGTTATATGCTATGCAGTACTGAGTATAAGTTCACGTTTCACCAAAAGCAAAGTTCCTGAAAAAAGCATTTATCAACTGCGTATAACTTACGGTAGCAAAACCGTTGAGGGAAAAGCTTTGCTTGACACAGGCAACACTCTTTGCGATTGTTTTTCCGGCAAACCTGCAATAATAACGGAAAAAAAGTTTGTTTCTCATCTGTGCGACGAAGCCGAAATAACAGAAATGAAAAATTTCAGGCTTATCCCCTTTTCAACAATAGAAAGCGGCGGTGCATTACCTGCCTTCCTTGCCGACAAAGCCGAAATAATGGAAAACGGTAAATGGATTGAAGCAAAAGATATCTACATAGCGGTTACAGAGAAAAAAATCGTATCAGGCGGTTACTCAGCGCTGCTGGGTATGCCGTTTTTTGACGCAATATATACCAGAACCAAAGGAGGAATCCCCGAAAAATGAAACAATCCGCTTTCAAATCAATGAAAAATCTGTTAATGAAGTTAAAAGCAAAGATTTTTGAAATAGAGGTTGACTACATAAACGGACCTGACACACTTCCGCCTCCCCTGTCAGCCGAAAAAGAACTGGAATGTCTTCTGAAGTCCGAGCAAGGTGACAAGGATGCCAGAGAAGATATAATCGTGCACAATCTGAGGCTTGTGGTTTATATTGCAAAAAAGTTTGAAAACACAGGTATCCCCGTTGAAGATCTGATTTCCATCGGTACTCTCGGGCTGATAAAAGCTGTCAATACTTTCAGGCTTTCAAAAAACATAAAACTTGCAACCTATGCATCAAGATGCATTGAAAATGAAATTCTGATGTATCTGAGAAAAACAAATTCTATGAAATCGGAAGTTTCATATTTTGAGCCTCTTAACATTGACTGGGACGGCAACGAACTTCTTCTTTCCGACGTTCTGGGCAGCGAGCCCGACGACGTTTATCGGGACCTTGAAGAAGAAGACGAACGTTCAAGACTTTACCGTGCCGTTGCTTCACTCAACAAACGTGAAAGACAGATTATGACAATGCGTTTCGGCATAGGCGGAGGCCGGGAATACACCCAGAAAGAAGTTGCGGATGCACTCGGTATATCTCAAAGTTATATCTCAAGGTTAGAAAAAAGAATAATCGAAAAAATAAAAAGGGAAGTATAAACTTCCCTTTTACTCATTTTCAAGCGACTCTGCAACAGCAGCCGCAATTGCTTTGGCATAGCCCTCGATATTCTTATCATACAGCGCATTATCCTCATCGCTGCTTATAAAACCCAGTTCAACAAGACAACTCGGCATATTCGTGTGACTGTTCACATAATAATCTCCGTCACCTTGTGCATATCCCGATTTTACTCCCCTGTTTTTTGAAATACCGGCCTCAGCAAGTCCGCTGATTATGCTTTGAGCGAGTTCGGTATCAACTTCAGGCGAGTTACTGCTCACCCATATTTCAACACCATTTGCATCTGCTGCGCTGTTTCTGTGGAGCGAAACAAACAACTGTGCTCTCTTGAAATTTGCAATCCTGCATCTCTTTTCAAGACTTACAAAAGAGTCGTCGTCTCTTGTAAGAACAACGTCAACTCCCATTTTATCAAGTTCTTCCTCTACCAGCAATGCCAAAGCAAGGTTATCGTTTTTCTCAAATCTGCCTCCGTATTCGGCACCGACATCCTTGCCACCATGACCCGGATCAATAACAACCTGTGCCGTATTGCCGAGAATAAAAGCAGATATGATTATTACCGTTATCAACACAATCAAACTGAAAAATAATGTTTTGACGTTTATTTTCATAGCTTTGTCACCTATTACATAAAGGCTGCCCTTAAGGACAGCCTTCAGCTTTACATAGAGTCAATATATCTGCAAGCGGCAAGGGCGGCAACAGAACCGTCAGCCGTCGCGGTTGTTATCTGTCTGATACTCTTCTTGCGGCAATCGCCTGCCACAAAAACACCTGCGGTTTTGGTGAGGCAAGCTTCATCGGAATCAATGTAACCCCACTCATCAAGACCTGCAATTTCGGCAAATGCGCTGTTATTGGGAATAAGACCGATTGCAACAAAAAGACCGTCAACTTTAAGTTCGGACTCAGATTTATCGGATTCCTTGACAAGTTTAAGCGCTTCAAGCGACTTTTCACCCACAAGCTCCGAAATAACCGTACCCATAATGAATTCAACGTTATCTTTTGTCTTCAGCTTTTCAACAAGACGGGCCTCGCCTGTGAAGAAATCAAGATTCTGGATAACGTAAACTTTTTTACAACCCTCGGAAAGAAGCACTGCTTCCTGCAAAGCGGAGTTACCGCCGCCGAGAACTGCAACAGTCTGATTTTTGAAAAACGCACCGTCACAAACCGCACAGTATGAAATACCCTCACCTACAAGTTCATTCTCGTTGGGCAAACCAATCTGTCTGTGCTTAACGCCTGTTGCAATGATAACAGCCTTTGCTTCGTGCTCGCCTTCCTCTGTAAAAACGGTTTTTGTTTCACCGTTATCACGTATTGCGGTTACGG
The DNA here is from genome assembly GCA_045630405.1 of Acutalibacteraceae bacterium. Taxonomy (GTDB): domain Bacteria; phylum Bacillota; class Clostridia; order Oscillospirales; family Acutalibacteraceae; genus CAG-177. The sequence goes on along the minus strand of JAZQTC010000033.1, from coordinate 1,610 downwards.
TTTCCATTTCAATTTCCGCACCCTGGTTGAGAACCTGATCAATAAGCTTTTCAGCAAATTCATTGCCGCTCATCTGAGCAAAGCCCGGATAATTCTCAATCTGAGGTGAATAAGTTATCTGACCGCCGAATGTGCCTTTTTCAAGCACAAGAACGGTTTTATCTGCTCTCAGAGCATAGAGCGCTGCAGTAAGACCTGCAGGCCCTGCTCCGATTATGATAATATCATACATAAAATCATCCTTTAGATAGCTGCGCCTTTTGCAGCTTCGATGAACTTTTTGATGTCTGCAACGCCTGCAAACTTGGTAACTTCGCCATTCTTTACAACTACGAGTGTGGGAGCCTGTCTTACACCGAGAGCAATAGCAAGTTCCTCGTTTTCATAAGCCATAATCTCCTGAACAGCAATGCTTGCTTTGTCAAGAAGTGAAAGAGCAATCTTGCAGTTGGGGCAAGTGCTTGTCTTGAAAAGATAGATGCCGTCAGCAAGAGGACAAGCATTTTCGTCAGCCTGAACTTCTGCTGATGCTGCTGTCTTTACTGTGCCGTGATTTGCAATATCGGAGCTTGCCATATTGTAAACCTTGCGCTCCTTGTATTCCTGAGTCTTACCGTCGTTCCAGTTCTGAACGGGTCTGTAGTAACCTGTGATACGGCTGTAAACCTCTGCGCCTTCACCGCATTCGGGGCATTCAAAATGTTCACCTGCGATATAACCGTGGTTCTTACATACGGAATATGTGGGAGAAATTGAATAGTAAGGCAGTCTGTAGTTCTCTGAAATCTTCTTGACAAGATTTGCAGCAGCCTTCCAATCGGGAAGCTTTTCACCGAGGAATGCGTGGAAAACAGTACCTGATGTGTAAAGAGTATGAAGTTCATCCTGCATATCGAGTGCTTCAAAAACGTCCTCTGTGTAACCAACGGGAAGATGTGAGCTGTTGGTGTAGTAAGGTGTGCCGTCTGAAGCGGTGATGATGCCGGGGTAACGCTTAACGTCGTGCTTTGCAAGACGGTATGAAGTTGACTCTGCGGGAGTTGCTTCAAGGTTATAGAGATCGCCGTATTCTTCCTGATAGTCGGAAAGACGCTCTCTCATATGGTTAAGAACATCCTTTGCAAACTGCTGTGTCTTTGCAGTTGTCATGTCTGATCTGATCCAGTTAGCGTTAAGACCAACTTCGTTCATACCGACAAGACCGATTGTTGAGAAGTGATTGTTGAATGTGCCGAGGTATCTCTTGGTGTAGGGATAGAGACCTTCGTTGAGAAGCTTTGTGATGATGGTGCGCTTGATCTTGAGTGAACGAGCAGAAATATCCATCATCTTATCCAGTCTTCTGTAGAAATCTTTCTCATCTTCTGCAAGATAAGCAATTCTGGGAAGGTTGATTGTAACAACACCTACAGAACCTGTGCTTTCGCCGCTGCCGAAGAAACCGCCGCTCTTCTTACGAAGTTCACGAAGGTCAAGACGAAGACGGCAGCACATTGAACGAACGTCGCTGGGCTCCATATCGCTGTTAACGTAGTTTGAGAAATAGGGTGTGCCGTATTTTGAAGTCATTTCAAAGAGAAGCTTGTTGTTCTCTGTTTCTGACCAGTCAA
>JAZQTC010000032.1:0-15485 GCA_045630405.1 Acutalibacteraceae bacterium | reverse complement strand
TTCAAGGAAGAAGCTGTTGAAGAAAAAGTATACGACAGCAACAAAAAAATCAAGGTAGGTATTATCGGTACAGGTTGGATTGCTGAGGCTCATCTTAAGGCTTATCAGCAGTGCCCTGATGTTCAGTTTGTAGGTATGGCTGACCTTGTTCCCGGTAAGGCAGAAGCTTTCTGCGATCAGTTCGGTGTAGATAAGACAGGCATCAATTTCTATAACAGCCACAAAGAGCTTATTGATAACGAAGAGCTTGATTGCGTCAGCGTATGTACATATAACGCAACTCACGCTGAGTGTACAATTTATGCTCTTGAGCACGGTGTAAACGTTCTTCTCGAGAAGCCTATGTGCGTTACTCTTGAAGAAGCTGTTGCAATCTGCAAGGCTGAAAAGGCAAGCGGCAAGATTCTTTCAATCGGCTTCCAACCCAGATTTGATCCCAATATGCAGATGGTTAAGAAGATTGTTGAATCTGGTGAGCTTGGCGAAATCTACTACATCCAGACAGGTGGCGGACGTCGTAGAGGTATTCCGTCTCCCTTCGGCACATCCTTCATTGAGAAGGAAACTGCAGGTATCGGTGCACTTGGTGACATCGGTTGCTACTCACTCGATATGGTTCTCAACGCTATCGGCTATCCGAAGCCTCTTACAGTTTCAGGCTTCAAGTCTGACTTCTTCGGTAAGAGCACAAAGTATTCAAACAAGCCTGAATATGCTGATATCTTCGGTGTTGATGACTTTGCTGCAGGTTTTGTTCGTCTTGAAGGCGGCATTATTCTTGACTTCAGAATTGCATGGGCAATGAACCTTGACACACCGGGTGATACAATCATCATGGGTACAAAGGGTTCAGTAAGAGTTCCCTCAACAGAGTGCTGGAACGGCAGCATCGGCGGTCCTCTTGTAATTTACCACGAAATTGCAGGCGAGCAGATCGAAACATATATCCCCATGAAGGACAACGACGTTGATTGCTTCGATATCAAAATCCGTTCATTCATCGATGCTGTTAAGGAAGACGGCGAAGCACCCGTACCCTGCAGCCAGATTCTCTACAATCAGGCTATCATCGACGGTATCTCCCGTTCAGCAGAGCTTGGCAGAGAAATCGAAATCGAAATCCCCGAAATCTGATAATTCCACTATTTTCAATGGCCGGCAGAAATGCCGGCTATTGCTTTTTTTATGCTGTTATGGTATAATTCAAGATGTAAAACTATGTGAAAAGGAGGTTGCGATATGTGCAGTTGCAATGTTTTTTGCCAATTTTTCTGTTCCTTGTTTCTTGTTTTTGCCGTTGCTTTCAACACGTTGAGCAACCGACTGGGCAAGGACGATATATTCGATACCGATACCTGTCCCTTTGAATGGTGCGTTGAAGAAACCACAACAAAAAAGCCTGCTCCCAAGCCCTCAACCACCAAACCGAGTACGACAACTTCAACAACTGTTTCAACAACCCGTCAGCCCGGCTCAAGCACCGAGATTCTGAATGCAAGGCAGCTCTCGCTTGAGACTTTCGGCGGCAGCGGAGACGATATTATCAACGGCACGGCACCCACGGCAGACGGCGGATTCGTTATCTGCGGCATAACAACGTCCCGTAACGGCAGCTTTAACGGGCAATATCAGAGCGGCTGGAAATCGCCCTACGGTTTTGTGGCAAAAATCAGCAGCACGGGTACCGTTACATGGCTCAAAACCTTTGCAAGCTCACACGGAGCTGTTAATCTGGAAGACGTTTGCGTGCTTGATAACGGTTCTATTATTGTTGTCGGCTACACTCAGGCAACGGATTATGCCGCCAACACAGAGTCTTCAGGCACGGTTGATGCTATTATTTTCAAGCTTAATTCCAACGGATATATGAGTGCAAAGAAATCTCTGGGCGGCAAGAATACGGATATGTTTAACTGCGTTGATTCAATGGGCAACAGCTTTGTTGCAGGCGGCAAATCCTATTCACGCACAGGTGATTTTACTCATCTTGGCGGCGACGATGCAATATTGATGAGCTTTAATTCAAATCTTGAACTTCAATGGCAGACCCAGCTTCACGGCGAAGCGGCTTCAACAATCGGCGGCGTTGCGGTTGACGGAGACGGAAACGTCTTTGCAACCTGCCTCACCTCGGCGGCAACAGGGGATTTCAGCAGCTACGGCAACACGGGCGGCTACACCGATACCCTTGTGCTCAAATATAACAGCTCGGGTCAGGCGCAATGGGGTCATATGATATCTTCAACGGGCAGAGATGAGTTCAAATCAGTTGCGCCCGACGGCAAGGGTGGCTGCGTTGTTGCAGGCAACTATGAGCTTATTCCGTCCCAGTTTCCCGATGGCTCTCTCAACGGAATTCACCATTGCGGCAATATCGATGCCCTTGTTTTCGGTATCGATGCCGACGGCACACGCAAGTGGGTCAACATTCTGTCAGGCTTTGAAAATGATTTTATCACCGACGTAATCAGCGCAAACGGCGGCTATGTTGTTACGGGTTACACGGAATCATATAACCGCGAATTCTCGGGCACGGGCAACGAGGGCAGTCACGACGGCTTTGTCAGCTTTATCAGTTCATCGGGTTCAACGGTGAAGACTCTTACTCAGGCAGGCTCGGGCGAGGATATGGCGGAATGCCTTGTCAGAATCAAAGACGGCACGGTTTGCGTAATGGGCAAAACCCAGTCCGACGACGTTGATTTTGAGGATCTTAATCCTTACAGCACAGACGTTTATCTGGGCTATATCGCAAAATATCAGATAAATTAACTCAAAAAAATGCACCCGACGGATTTTCCGTCAGGTGCATAAATTTTTTATCAGTCAAGCTTTGCCTTAAGGTAGTTGTCGTAGAAATCCTTAACGCCTGCGTAGAAATCGTCAACTGAACCGTCATTCTTCATGATGTAGTCAGCCATTTTCTCGCTTTCGCTTGTGTGGAAGATTTCTTCTTCGTGAAGGTCGTTTTCACGGAGCTTTTCAATGCTCTTGCCGTCTCTCTCTGAGCCTCTTGCAAGCATTCTCTGATAACGTACTTCGTCGTCGCTGATAACAACGTCAACAAGAACGAACTTGTCGCCGAATGCCTTCTTGAAAACTTCGATATCTGAGGGAGGACGGATGCCCGAAACGAGGAAGTTGGGGCTGTCTGATTCCTTGATCTTCTTAACGATCATCTCGGGGAAGAAAGTCTGACCGTTAGCGGCCATATATTTCTTTGATGTTGCGTGCAGGTTGTCACGGGTGAGTTCAAGACCCTCGCTTGCAGCAAGCTCTCTTACAACGTCACCGATTGAAATCATGGGGAAGCCGTAAGTTTTTGCAACGTATTCAAGGAAGAAATCCTTGCCTGTGCCGTTTTTGCCGACAGCAGCTAAAACCATAATAATTACCTCCAAAAATTTATTGATTAAATTTTACATTATTAATATAAGTTTGTCAACATTATTTCGTGACCTTGTGAACATCTTCTTCCTTGCCGAGGACAAGCAGATGTTCGCCTTTTTCAAAGCGTCTGTCACCGCTGATGACGGGTTTTACTTCACCGTCTTTCTTTGTTGCAAGCACGGCAAGGTTATATTTGACTCTGAAATTCAGTTCCTTGACGGTTTTGCCCACCCATCTGTCGAGAATATCAATTTCATAAATGGAATAATCACTGCCCAGATTTATGAAATTAAAGATATGTTCGCTGCTTTCGGTAACGGCGTAACGCTCCGCCATATTTTTTTCGGGGTAGATGACCTCATCTGCACCGTTACGGAGCAGGAATTTTTCCTGAATATCTCTGTCAGCCTTGCTGATAACCTTTTTTGCACCGCATTCTTTAAGCTGGCTTGTGATTTCAAGGCTGTTCTGGAAGTTTTCGCCTATGCACACAAAGCAGGCATCAAAGGAGGGAATATCAAAGGTTTTCAGTACTTCAATGTTGGTGCAGTCGCCGATTTTTGCGCTGACAACGTAGGGAAGCATATCTTCGAGAGCTTCTTCATTCCGGTCAACAATCATAATTTCGCAGTCTGTTTCTGCAAGACTTCTGCAAAGATGATGACCGAAATGACCCATACCTATAATAAGAAATGATTTCATACAATTCACCTATCCTATCGTAATTTTTTCTCTGGGATTCTTAACGGGGGGAGCTGCCTTTTTTTCCATAAGCGCAAGGGCAAACGAAACGCTGCCTACTCTGCCGCAGAACATCAGAAATGCAATAATCAGCCTTGAAGCCGTTGTCAGGTCACGGGTGATACCCGTTGTCATACCGACAGTGCCGATGGCGGAGGCGCATTCGAAAAGCACGTCACCGATGTTGAGCGAGGGCTGCATTGCAAGGATTGCGATGATGCCGAAAATTGCGAGGCTCATATTTGTGAAAACAACGGAGCTTGCTTTGTGGATTGCGTCTTTTTCAAGGCGTCTGCCAAAGATGCCCTGTGACTGTCTGCGTGTGATTCCGTTGAAAGTTGACATTGCAATAACCGCAAGGGTTGTGGTCTTGATACCGCCTGCGGTTGAACCCGGTGAGCCGCCGATGAACATAAGGAAAACCGTCAGAATTTTACTTGCAGGGGCGAGGGCGGCTGTATCCGTTGAGTTCATACCTGCCGTTCTTGCCGTAACCGAATCAAAAATTGCGTTCAGCAGGCTGTTACCGAATCCCAGACCTTCGTTTGTGAAGTTTCTTTCAAATATGAAGAAAAGAATTGTGGGAACAACAAGCAGTATTGCCGTAACGGTCAGCACGATTTTTGTGTGGAGCTGATATCGTTTGAATTTCAGCTTTTTCTTGCTTATATCGTCCCACACAAGGAAACCGATGCCGCCGATTATGATAAGGGCGCAAAGTGTGGGCATGACCACCCAATCGTCTGAAAATTCAACGAATGAACAGTATTCGCCGTAATACGCACCCATCAGGTCAAAGCCTGCGTTGCAGAATGCGGAAATCGAATGGAAAACCGCGTACCATATGCCCTTTGCCCAGCCGAAACGGGGAATAAACCTGGTTGCCAGCAGGATTGTGCCTGCGCCCTCAAAAATTGCCGTGCCTGCAATAATTTTACGGGTCAGATTCATAATGCCGCCGATATGCTCGGTGTTGATGCTTTCTACCATAACCTCACGGGCACGCAAGCCCATTTTCTTTTTGAGGAGCATTGAAAACATCGTTGCGATGGTCATAAATCCAAGACCGCCCACCTGAATGAGGCAGATTATGACAATCTGACCGAAAAGGGTCCAGCTTGTGGCGGTGTCCGTAACAACAAGTCCCGTTACGCAGCTTGAAGAAATCGCCGTGAAAAGAGCCGTCACAAAGCCTGCGCTTTCACCGCTTTGAGATGCAAAGGGAGTCATCAGCAGCAGAGTGCCGAGGACTATTATTGAAATGTAGCCGATTGCAATCAGCCTTGTCTGTGAAAATTTTCGTTTGAGTTTCATTTTTAACCTCGTGGCTTGTTGATAGTTAAATAATACCACACATATTTATATTTTTCAACATACTTGAATTTATATTTGGAGAATGATAAAATAACTGAGGTGATTAAATATGGAAAAATATATTGATTTGCACACTCATTCCCTCAAATCTGACGGCTCAATGACTCCCGTTGAGGTTGTCAATGCCGCAAAAGAGGCAGGACTTGCCGCCATTGCACTCAGCGACCACGACACCGTTGACGGTCTTGAAGAAGCCATTGCCGAGGGCGAGAGAATCGGCGTTGAGGTTGTGCCTGCCATTGAGTTTTCGGTAATTTCCAAAACAGAAACTCATATTCTCGGCTATTTTATTGATTACAATAACCCCGACCTTAAGCGTATACTGAAAGAGGTTGTTGAGCTGAGAATTCAGCGCAATTACGTGACAACGGAAAGGCTCAACGAGCTTGGATTTGATATCACTCTTGAAGAAGTCCGTGCACTTGCGCCCAATAATTTTGTTGGCAGAGCGCATTTTGCAAGGGTGCTCATGGATAAGGGCTACACCCAGAGCGTGAAAGAGGGATTTGATAAATATATGTCCGTGGGCAAATATGCCTACTGTGAGAAGCAGAGGCTGACCGCCCGTGAAGCGGTGGAGCTTATTGCGAAATGCGGCGGAATTTCATTCCTTGCCCACCCTCATCTGACAAAGCTTCCTGATGATGAATTGCGCGAATTTCTCAAAGAGCTGAAAAGTTACGGTCTTTGCGGTCTTGAGGGTTACTATACTGATTATACTCCCGAAATGCAGGAAAAATATCAGAATATGGCAAAGGAATTGGGGCTTATGATAAGCGGCGGCACGGATTTCCACGCAAAAATGAAGCCGCATATTTCAATCGGCACGGGTCTCGGCAATATGAAAATCCCCTATTCCGTGCTTGAAGAAATGAAGAAAAAACTTAATAAATAAAAACAGGGACTGATTTCACATCAGTCCCTCATTTTATTTCACAGTTTTCAATTGCATAATCCAGCAGGATGTTAATCAACTCATTGCGTGAACGGTTGGATTCCTTTGAAAGACGGTCTAAATTTGCAACTGTTTCATCCTTGATGCGGATTGAAAATGTTTTGTATCCGTCCTCGCCCTTCAGCGATTTTTTGCTGATTACAAGTTTCTCTTTCACACGAACCACCTCACCGATATTATAGCTTGACTTTTCGGCTAACAGTATGTTATGATAACTAACATAAAATATGTTATAAAACATATTGGAAATTGAAAGGGGTTATCAGAATGAGTGAAAACGATTTTCAGAAACAGGGTAACGAAGTGAACAACGAGCAGGCTTATCTCAATGCACTGCGCACTCTGGAAAAAGAAAAAGAAGACGCCAAAAAGGCAGAAGCTGAGGCGAAAAAAGCAAAGAAAAAAGCAAAGCGCAAAAAGAGATTGAAAACATTCGGTATCATTATCGCGGCATTTATTGTTTTCTGCGTTATGTCACCCACCATTTTCTCTGCGTCTGCAAAGAAAGCTATAAACAAATATATTTCAAATCCCGAAAACAGCGTATCCACACTTGAAGAGTTGGTTGATGAATACACGGAATATGAAGAATCAGATTCCAAAGAAGCAAAAACTCTTTTCAAGCTTGGTAAGAAAGCAATCTCAAAGGAAGAATACGGCACAGCGGCATATCTTCTCAAGGTTTGTTCCGAAAACACCGATACATATGACAGCGATATCGCAGATGAAATAAGCAAAGTTGATGCTGATAAGGTTACTGTAGAAAAAGCAAACGGTTATGCCGCTCTTGTCAAGCTTGGCAAAGACAAGGGTATTACGTTTGATGAAAAAACAAACGGAACAATTCTTAACCTTGCAAAGCAGGCAGAGGCAAACAAAGATTATGAAGCTGTTATGAATCTCTATTCCGCATACAGCGGAACAGAGGACGTAACCGAAGGTCTGAACAATGCAAAGTACAACACTGCAATATCTTATATAGAGCAAGAGCTTTATTATCTGGCGGCAGAAAAGTTCAAAGAGCTTGGAAACTATAAGTACAGCAAGCATCTCTATCTGTGGTCAGAAGTTGAGACGGCTAAAGGTGTTGATAATACAGATCGTGCAAGAAACGAACTTAAATCAAAGCTGAAAGATCCTTCATCATATCAGGAAAATTCGGCAACATACACTGCGGTCGGTTCTGTCAGAGAGGACAGGTCAGGCAAGCAGATAGTGGTAATTGTATACAGCGCAAGAATCAGTTATTCCGCAACAAACAGCTTTGGCGGAAGAATTACGGATACTTATCTGTGGACCCATGAAAAGCTCGGGAATCTTGATGCAGAGGGTATTCCCGAGGGAGAACTTACACAATTTCTCCGTCTGAGCAAGACAAAGGTTCTTGAGAAAATAAATACTGCAGAATAAAAAAACAGGGACTGACAAAAATCAGTCCCTGTAATTTTTTTGTAGTGAAGTAGGGGCGATTCACGAATCGCCCGAATTATAAAGCACCATTCCGTAGGGACAGCCCTTGCGGCTGTCCTCGGCGTGATGTGTATTACCAATTGCTTATCTCTGAACTCTGCCCGAGCCGTCTCCGCCTGCAAGCTTTTCAACCTCTGCAACGGTAACTCTGTTGAAGTCGCCCTCAACGGAGTCCTTGAGTGCGGATGCCGCAACTGCAAATTCGATTGCGCCCTGAGTATCCTTGCCTGTGAGAAGTGCATAGATAAGACCGCCGCCGAAGCTGTCGCCGCCGCCTACGCGGTCAACAATGTGCAGGTGATATACCTTTGAGAAGCAGTAGTTCTCACCGTCATAGAGCATACCTGCCCAGTCATTGTCGTTAGCGGAAATTGATGAACGAAGAGTGATTGCAACCTTCTCAAAGCCGAACTTGTCAGCAAGCTGTTTTGCAACTGACTTGTAGCCCTCTTTGTTCAGCTTGCCGCCGTAGATGTCTGTGTTTTCAGCCTCAATGCCGAAAACGTCCTTTGCATCTTCTTCGTTTGAAATGCAGACGTCAACGTATTTGCAAAGCTCGCTCATTGCTTCCCTTGCTTCTGCTCTTGTCCAGAGCTTGCCTCTGTAGTTAAGGTCGCAGGAAATCTTGACGCCCTTTGCCTTTGCGGCAATGCAAGCCTGCTTGCAGATTTCAACAAGGTTTGCGCCCAGCGCAGGAGTGATGCCTGTGAAATGGAACCAGTCTGCGCCCTCAAAAATTGCATCCCAGTCGAAATCCGAGGGATCAGCTTCCTGAATAGCGGAGTGAGCTCTGTCGTAGATGCATACGCTGCCTCTCTGTGATGCGCCTTTTTCAAGGAAGTAGATGCCTACTCTGTCACCGCCGCGAACGATTTTGCTTGTGTCAACTCCGAAATAGCGGAGTGAATTGACAGCCGCCTGACCGATTGCGTGAGCAGGAAGCTTTGTTACGAATGCTGAATCAAAGCCGTAGTTTGCAAGTGAAACGGAAACGTTTGCTTCACCGCCGCCGAAGGTAGCCTGCATCTGATCATTCTGGAAGAATCTGTAATAACCGTTGGGAGCGAGTCTTAACATAAGCTCGCCGAATGTTACAACTCTTGCCATTATTTTCTTGCCTCCTTGACAATTTCAACCGACTGTTTGCAGAGTGCGATAATCTCGTCCCATTTCTGGTTGTCGATAAGGTCTGCGGTTACCATATATGAGCCGCCGCAAGCCGCAATAACGGGGCATGAGAGGTATTCGCCAAGATTTTTGAGGGAAATACCGCCTGTGGGCATAACCTTGAACATGGGGAAGGGAGCGCTCATAGCCTTGATTTTGTCAAGACCGCCACTCTGCTCTGCAGGGAAGAATTTAAGCACGTCAAGACCAAGTCTGTATGCGGTGTGGTAGTCTGTGGGTGTTGTGCAACCTGCGTAGATGGGAACGTTCTTGCTCTGGCAGTACTTAACGATTTCTTCGTCAAGACCGGGAGTAACAATGAACTTTGCACCTGCTTCGATTGCTTCGTCAACCTGTGCGGTTGTGAGCACTGTGCCTGCACCGACAAGCATTTCGGGAACGTTTTCGCTCATAAGCTTGATTGCGGTTGCCGCACCTGCCGCGCGGAAAGTAACCTCTGCAACGGGAACACCGCCCTCAACGAGAGCCTTTGCAAGGTTAACGGAATCCCTTTCGGGGTTGTTGAGCTTTATAACGGGCACAACGCCGATTGACATTATTTTTTCTGAAATTGCGTTCATAATTCAGTCCTCCGATTATTTAATTGCTTTTTCGCAAGCTTCGAAAAGTCCGTTGATGTATGCCGCACCGAGAGCACGGTCATAGAGTCCATAGCCGGGTTTGCCTGTTTCGCCCCAGATCATTCTGCCGTGGTCGGGTCTTACGTAGCCGTCAAAGCCTGTTTCAACAAGAGCCTTTGTAACTTCATACATATCAAGGCTGCCGCAGGCTGAAAGGTGACCGCTTTCCTCAAAACTGCCGTCATCCATAATAAGGATGTTTCTCATATGCATAAATGCGATTCTGTTCATTGCGCTGTATTTGCGAACCATTGCCACAACGTCGTTTGAAGCGGCACAACCGAGAGAACCTGTGCAGAGGCAAAGGCTGTTTGCAGGGCTGTCAACGATAGCGAGCATTCTGTCAAGAGCAGCTTCGTCGGTGATGATTCTGGGCAGACCGAAAATGGGGTAGGGTGGGTCGTCGGGATGAATAGCCATCCTTACGTCGCATTCCTCTGCAACGGGAATAACCTTTTTGAGGAATTTTTCGAGGTTAGCCCAAAGACCTTCTGCGCCAAGCTCGCCGTATGCGGTGATGAGCTCGCGGACTTCATCCTGACTGTAGCTTGCATCCCAACCGGGCAGGTGAATATCGTCTTTGAGGGGGTCAAGACCTTTCATCTGCTCCCAGTACATAACAAGGCTTGTTGAGCCGTCGGGAGCAGCCTTGTCAAGCTGAGTGCGTGTCCAGTCAAAAACGGGCATAAAGTTATAGGTTACGCACTTAACACCGTATTTTGCACAGCGACGGATATTTTCGCAGTAAACGTCGATAAGCTTGTCAACGTCGCCTCTGCCGAGTTTGATGTCCTCGTGCACGGGGATTGACTCAACAACGTCAAAAACAAGGCCGTTGTCGTCGCATTGTTTTTTCATTTTTGCCAGACTTTCTTCGGGCCATACTTCGCCGGGCTTAACGTCGTAAACCGCGCTTACGATGCTTTTCATATTTGGAATCTGGCGGATATATTCAAGTGAAATGGGGTCGGTATCGCCATACCAACGGAATGACATTTTCATTTTTTCGTCCTCCTGCAAGGTGAATTTTAGGGTTGGAGCAAAAACGCCCCTTCTTATACATTCTGATTATATCACACATTTTTGTCAATAGCAATGCGGTATTTGCGGAATTAACAGTAAATTAAAAAAGGACTGCAAAAGCAGCCCTTCCGTGAATCATATTTGATTTTCAATGCCTCCCTGAAACCGAAAATAAGAAAATGAATAAAAATCAAAAATTTTTCTTGTAATTATTGTGCATTTGTAATAAAATAGTGTTATAAGCTATGTTACAAGGAGGTTTTTAAGATGCCTACGTCAAGTATCACAAAAATCAAAACTAAAAGAAGTAACCTTTTCCTTCGTGTGGCAAAGGGTCATTTTGCAACCAACCATTCTCACAGCAACTACTATATTGACGTTGCCGCACAGAAGTCCCGTCTTTCAGAGGCAAAGGCGGTTGCACAGGAGCTTTGCAGCAACAGTATTTACAAAGTAAATATCATCGACACAATTCTCTGCCTGGATGGTACAGAGGTAGTCGGCGCTTGCCTTGCAAACGAGCTGACCAAGAATAACTTTATGAATATCAATGCCCATCAGACAATCTACGTTGTTACCCCCGAGATGACAAGCGGCTCACAGCTTATGTTCAGGGATAACATCGTGCCTATGATCAAGGGTAAGCACGTGCTTGTGCTGGCTGTTTCCGTTGCAACGGGCGGTACAGTCAAGGCTGCTATGGAAGCCGTCAAATATTACGGCGGCGAGATTGTGGGTGTTGCTTCCATTTTCTCAACGGCAGAAGAGGTAGGCGGATATACCGTTAACTCCGTATTCAATCCCAACGACCTGACGGGATATTTTTCCTGCCAGCCCCACGAATGCCCCCTTTGCAAAGAGGGTAAAAAGCTGGATGCTCTCATTAATTGCCACGGATTTTCAAAGTTATAATGAACAAAAACCCTCGGTCAACCGAGGGTTTTAAATTAAAAAGAAAGCGTGATTCTTTGAATTTTGAAATTACGGGAGGCAACAAAAATGCCTCTTACCGCCTGACCGAAAACAAGGTTGGCGATATACTTTATCTTACGGTTGATATGACCTTGCCCGAGGCGGAAATTCCGCAGCCGTTTTTCCTTAAATGGAATTTCAGCGCAAGTGACTGCTATTCAACCTGGAATCCCTCTCTGCTTGATATCCACGGTCTCTTTTTTGATTGGGGCAAGCTGACGGTCAAATCCCGTCTTGCATCGTGGATGCCCGTGCAGAGTCTTATCTCCAAAGACGGCACAAATAAGCTGTGCGTAGCAGTTTCCGATGTGGATACACCCATAAGCATAAAAACGGGTATTCACGAAGAAGATGCAACTTTTGAATGTGAAATCGAATTTTTTACTCTGCCCACAGCACCAACGGACAGTTACGCTGCGGTTATCAGATTTGATATGCGTGCAATTCCTTACTATGAAAGCATCTATGATACCGCCGATTGGTGGGAAAACGAGTGCGGCTATGAATCTGCATACGTGCCCGAAGCGGCAAAAATGCCTATGGATTCTCTGTGGTACAGTTTTCATCAGATGCTTGACAGAGAAGAGATTCTCAAGGAGTGCAGAGCATCCCGTGCAATCGGTCTTGAAACCGTTATAATCGACGACGGCTGGCAGACCGATGATAACAACCGCGGTTATGCATATTGCGGTGATTGGCAGGTTGCGCCCAAAAAGATGGGGGATATGGCGAGCCTTGTTGAGGAAATACATAAAATCGGAATGAAGGTTATCCTCTGGTATTCCGTGCCTTTTATGGGTATCTACGTTGAAAAATTCAAAGAATTTGACGGAATGTTTCTTGAAGGCTCGGGGGATGACAAAACCTTTTTCGGTCTTGATCCACGCTACAAAAAGGTTCGTGAATATCTTGTGGGCATATATAAAAAAGCCGTCAGCGAATGGAAGCTGGACGGACTCAAGCTTGATTTTATTGATTCATTTGTGCTCAAAGGCAAGTCTCTTTTGCCTGACCCCAAGCGTGATTGTCAGTCTCTTGAAAACGCAATTCACCTGCTTATGACGGAAATCAGACAGGAGCTTATTGCAATAAACCCCGATATTATGATTGAATTCCGTCAGTCATATGTGGGCCCCTCAATCCGCAAATACGGTAATATGCTCCGTGTGGGCGATTGTCCCTGCGATATGCTGAAAAACCGTGTAGGCATAGTCAATCTGAGAATGACCTCGGGTAAAACCGCCGTGCATTCGGATATGATTATGTGGAATATGCAGGATACTGCGGAGAATGCGGCTTTGCAGTTTGCGAGCATTCTTTACGGAGTTCCGCAGGTTTCCGTCAGGGTGGATAAACTGCCCGATGACCACCTCAAGATGCTGAAATATTATATTTCGTTCTGGAAAGAATGGAAGGAAATTCTTCTTGACGGCAAGCTGACGGCGGCAAACCCCGAGAGTAACTACAGCGTTGTCAGCTCGGTGCTGGGGGACAAATCCGTTGTTACCACTTACACAAATCCTCTTGTTGAAATCACAACGGAAAAAGCGGTTGCGGTCAATGCCTCGATGTACGAAAGCCTGATTATCAAGGGCGCAGAGGGCAGGGGATACAAAACCGTCAACTGCAAGGGAGAAGAAATTGCAAGCGGAGTTATCGCCGCAAATCTTGCAGAAATTCCCGTGCCTACCGCAGGATTTATATTTATAGTTTAATAACCAGCCCTTGGAGTCAACTGATTCCGAGGGCTTTTCTGATTGTTAACCGAAAATCGGTCTGAATAAATTTCTGAATATAATATAAACCGTCATAATCGGTGCTTTGATTATGTTGAAGATATTAATGATCGGCTCAACGCTGCTGTTATCCGTTTCGGGGGTGTAATCCGACGAGTGAGCCATCAGCCACGAAATCATTCCTTCAGGATACGAAAGCTCGATCTGATTTCCGTTTCCGTCAACGGTTGTCATATTGGGATAGGCTCCGTTTTCGGCAGAAAACATATCCGCGGTCACGGCTTCCCAGGAGTAGTGTTCCGTGGGAGCACGGGAGCCGTCAGGCTTGCACACCTTGCTCAGCGTTGAAAATCTGCATTCCTGCAAAACATTTGAGGCTGAGCAGACGTTGTTCCAGTTTTTAACCGTTCCGCTGTAGCTGACAAGATGATCGTTTTTGCCTGCAACCATCCATACGGGTACGTCGGCAAAGCTTTTTGCATCCTGCTCGGAAAAGGTTATATAAGGACAAACGGGGAATATTGCCGCAAACATACAGGGATAATTGATTGCCATTTTGTATGACATCATACCGCCGAGTGAAAAACCGCCCATATAGATTCTGGTGGTGTCAATGTGGTCACGATTCTTTTCAATGAAATCGTCAATAGCCGCTTTCAAGGGCGCAATCATATCGTCACCCCAGGAAATTCCCACGTGCTCGGGGGCTCTTACAGCCATAACGTAAAATCCGTTTTCCGAACGGGACTGATATTCATCCGACGACCAGTTGACGATATCGTTTGACTTAATCTGAAAGCCGTCATACTGACCGTGAGAATGACCGTGCGCCCAGATGACAAGGGGATATTTTGTATCCCCGTCACCTTTTACGGGTGAATAATAGCGGTAGTCAACGGAATAGAGCCCTGTTGCAGGTCCTTTTCCGTATTCGAATTGCTCCCGAAGAGCCGCTTTGGATTCGCTGATTGAAACTGCGTTGCCCGTGAAAGCAAAGGATAAAAATATCATTGCTGATGCGAGCAGCACCGAAATGAATTTTTTCATAGGACATCTCTTTTCCGTATGTATTGCCGTTTGAAAGTCAGGAAACCTGAATTTCTTCTTCAATCCACGCAACAAGAAGATTTACGATTTTTTTCTGCTGAATATCGGACAGAGCAACGCCTTGAGGCACCCGATACCATTTTTCGAGGCATCCGCGGCAGCAGCAGGCACAAGCGTGCTGCGCAACAAATACGGGGTGACCCCGCATCGGGGTCTGTTTGCCGTCGTTGGGCGGATACGCAGGTGCAAGACGGGTGCGGACAAACTCCTCTGCGTGTTTTCGGACGGTGTCCATACCTTTTTCGGCAACGTAAGCCCTGTCTTTTTCGGTCAGATGAAACCCTGCCCGAAAATCCGATTTCTTTAGTTTTGATAATGCTTCGTTAATGCTTGCCATAGTTGTTTCACAAATATCTTTCCGACTGTGTAGTTCTGCAAATAGGCTTTGCATCAAAAATATTATACCATCGGAAAAATATTTTTGCAATCGTTCCAAAAAAGAACCCTTGGAATCGGTTGATTCCAAGGGTTTTTGATAATCCCCATTCGGGAAAAATTATCTCTTTGAGAACTTGAGTGTGATTAAAGTATCTTGTTTTTGCTTGTCATAACCTGCCGTAGCTTGTAAAATCGCTCAGATTGACATTGACAAACGGGCAAAAACTCAATAAAAAGGCATTTGCCGTAACTTGCCGCAGTTTGTAACCGACCCCCAAAAAGTTCGAATATCCTGACTTGTTGACAAAATATTGACATTTTATTTCCCTTTCAAATAACGTTTCATCAGAAAAGTACAGAAATAGGGAAAGGTTGTGATTCTATCCGAGAAGCCTATGTTCCCGCCGGTCAGCTTGATGCCGCTTCGGATATCCGTGTATTTGTCACTTTCGATAAGTGTACGCAAGGACTTTGATTTCCCGTTTGCCGCTTTAACCTCAACAGGAATAAGCTCATCTGCAGTTCTGACGA
>JAZQTC010000031.1:0-51824 GCA_045630405.1 Acutalibacteraceae bacterium | reverse complement strand
GACGCTTCGGATTTGTATTTCAGGCATATAATCTTGTTCAGGAACTGACGGGATATGAAAACATAGTTCTGCCCGTTATGCTTGATAAGAAAAAGGTTGACGAAGCTTATATCAATAAGGTAATTAATGTTCTCGGAATTGAAGACAGACTTGAACATTTGCCGTCAGCACTTTCGGGCGGTCAGCAGCAGAGAATAGCCATTGCCCGTGCTCTTGCAAACAAACCCTCAATTCTCTTTGCCGATGAGCCTACGGGTAACCTTGACGGCAAAAGCGGACGTGAAGTTCTTTCGCTTCTCAAATATGTCAGCAAAGAATTCGGAATCACTCTTATTCTTGTAACCCACGACCTCAATGTTGCGGAGCAAGCGGAGAGAATTATCTCAATTGAAGACGGCAAAATCGTTCGTGACACAAAGACGGAGGTTTAAACAATGAACAAGAAAAAACTCACCGTCAATCGCCTTGCAATGGGGAACCTCAAAGCAAGAAAAAAGCAATATACATTAATGATAATCGGTATTGTTCTTGCGATGATTTTCACAAGTGCCGCAATGTTTTTTGCGGTATGCAATGAGGATTCAAGAGAAGAAAGAAAATGGATTTCTCTCGGCAAGCAGGATTTCATTCTCAAAAAATGCGACGGCTTTGACCTTGAACGCTTTAAACAGGATGGCTCTGTTATTGACTACGCAACCTATGAGGTTATTGCCTACGGCTATTCACCCGATGATAATTTTGAGGATGGCATGGGTATCGCTGTGCATAACGATAAATCGAGAGAGATTTCGCATTTCTATTTTCTTGACGGAAGATATCCCAAAGCCGAAAATGAAATCGCAATCGAAAGTGATGCACTTTTTCGCATGAATTTGTATGATGCGGTTATAGGTGACGAAATAACACTCAATCTCCGTGCGGCAAACGGCGACGGATTTCTCGAAAAAGAAACTCAGAAAACATATACCCTTGTCGGCATTCTTAAAGACAGAAGATATACCTATGAGCAATGGTATATGCTGAATTTCAGTCAAGAGTGTCCCGAATATCCCGCCGCAATAGTATATGACGGCGCAGAGGTCGAAATCGGCGGCAGACCTTGGATAATAGGTCTTGTTGATTTTAACATTGACGGGAAAACAAGCATTACACCTCTTTATGACAGCTATAAAGAATATATCAGGCAAAGCGGTTTAAAAACCTATCAGTCACAGATACTTTCAAATCAGAACTCGGTTAATTATGATGAATATTTTGAAGGCGGATATTTTATAAATACCGGCGGCGAAAACACCATGAACGACTGGGCTTTGGCTGATATGAAGCAGATAACCTCTCTCGGAACTGTCCTTGCCGCAGTACTTGCGGTTGCGTCTTGTTTCGGAGTGATCAACACATTCAACACAAATCTTCAGGAAAGAAGAAAGCAGATAGGTATGCTCCGTGCAGTCGGTGCAACAAAGCTGCAGATAATCAGGGTTTTCGGCAGAGAGGCACTTTTAATCAGCCTTATCTGCGCACCTTTAAGCGTTGCTCTCGGCTATTTTACAGTCTGGATTTTCTCGTATTTAATGGGTGAAATATACGTTTTCAATCCCGAGTGGTATGTGGTAATCGGCTTCGGTGTTCTCGGAATCTGCTTTGTCATGGCGGCGGCACTTATCCCTCTTTTTTATGCCGCAAGAGTAACTCCCATGCAGGCTATCAGAAATACTGAACTCGGCAGAAAGATGAAGAATAAAAAAATAAAGACCGTAAAGACCTTTAACGGACAAAAACTCATTGCAAAAAGGAGTCTTACTTTCCACCGTTTCAGACAAGTCAGCGTAAGTCTTATTCTGATTGCAACGATTATCGTCAGCTGTTTCTGCGTTTCGCTTCTTGAATATTACACAGAAAAAACTGAAGAAGAATATGATTACAGGGTTCATTCATACGGTTCTCCCGAATATGCTTTTGCAAACTTCTTCTATGATTTTGATTCTATGCTGAAAGAAAACGATGTTGATGATATTTCGTCAAACCGTCATGTTATAAATGCAACGGGAAGACTTGAATACGCAGTAAACTGGCTTGTTGACGGAGAATATCCCGAATTTCTCAAGCTTGCCGAATTTAACAGAGCCGTAAACTATGATAAATATGAGTACGGTTTCGGTGAGGGTGAAAATCTGAAACCCGAAGAAATTGTTGAATATTATGAAAACGGACCTGATTATTCAGATGAATACCTTGAATTAAAAAAAACGGTGAATTATGAAGCCGAGCCTTTCGGAACAAGAATTCAGACTCAGAGCGAGGAGTCGCTTCTTTCTCTCAATCAATATCTTCTTGACGGCGAAATTAATATCGAAAAGCTGAATTCGGGCGAAGAGGTTATTCTTGTTGCACCCGAGGAAATTTCCTACAGCATTAAATACAATTCCGACGGTTCATATGCCAGCTATGGTCATGATTATATAACCGACGGATATTATGAAAACTATAGGTCGGGATATACAGAAATACTACGCGAAAAAATGCCTTTTAAAGCAGGCGATACGGTAAAACTAAGCATGCTGTTTAATTATGATAAAAAAGAAAACAAAATTCTTGAACACGAAAAAGCCTATGATTATGAATACGAAAGATATGACCGTGAAGTGAAAATCGGCGCAATCATTTCAAAGAACCCGTTTAGCGGTTTCTGGAACAGATTGCCAATGTTTCTCACCACAAATCAAGGCGTTTCGGCATTCGGCTGTCCGCTTCGATATGTATTTATCGATATAAACACAGTCGATGAAATGACACCCGAAATCGAAGAAGAAATTGAAGCTTTCTTCCGTGCGGCGGAGTATAACTTTGATTCAAATTACCGTATGCAAGAGCTTCAGAAAACCGAGATGAAAACACTTGTTACAGGTATTTCGTCAATAATTCTTCTCCTTTTCTGCATTGCGGCAAGTCTTGTCAATAACGCTTTGACATCAAAAATCCGTGAAAGCAAGCGAGAAATCGGAACTCTTCGTGCAGTCGGCGCAAGTGCAAAAGAACTGACGATGGTTTATATTCATCAGCTTCTTTCAATGTTCGGAATAGGATGCGGACTCGGATTTGGAGTTTACACTGTTGTATTTTTCTCGGCAAAATTTATCTGTAAGTACGGCATTCATATTATGTTCCCGTTTGAATTCCGAATTCTGACAGCTGCCGCAATATGCCTTGTTCTTTTTGCGATTTGCTCATTTAATCTTTATTCAAAAGTCAAAAAGCAGATGAAATACAGCATTGTTGAAAATATCAGGGAGTTATAATTTCTATGAAAAAAATATTCAGTTTAATAATGTGTTTGCTGTTTTGCTTTGCGCCGATAATCACCGCATTTGCCGAAGAAACACCCTCACAACCAAAAGTTATGGTTACGGATTACAAAACCGATGGTGAACTCAAAGCAGGTAACACGGCAAAAATATCAATTACGCTCACCAACAAAAGCAAAACCAATTATGTCAGTAATATGAAGCTGACCTTCTCCGATTCAAGCGGAGATATCGTTCCTGTCGGAGTTGCATCGGGTTATGTTGAAAGACTTAACGCAAAGAAATCTGTGACGTGGGATATTGATGTTAAGATTTCAGAAACTGCCTCAAACGGCAATCACGCTGTAAACATAATGTGCGAATTTGAAAGTGAAGCAGGCAGCGGTTCATCCTCCGATGTAATCAATCTCAATGTAATCGGTAAAAAAGAGATTGAAACCACAACCGCACCACAGGACACCTCTCAACCCCGACTTATGGTTACGGGTTATACCGTTGAAAATGATAGTATCATTCCTGGCGAAAGCCGAAATGTGAGCATCACAATAAAAAACACAAGTCCGTCAAAATCAGTAAGCAACATAAAGCTTTCACTTGCCGATGAAAGCAGTGAACTCAAAACGGATGGAATGGGCACCGCTTATGTCAAGAGCATTTCAGCAAACGGCACTTATGTATGGACTGTCGGATTAACTGCTGTTCACACGGCAAAAACAGGCGAACATCCGCTGACTCTTTCAATGGAATATGAAGACTCAAATCATTCGGGTTATTCTGCAAGCGATACAATCAGAGTCAATATCAAACAGAGCGTGATGCTGAAATACGATTCCGCAAGACTGCCTTCAAAATCAATTCAGGGCGAAACCGTAACCGTCAGTATAAATCTTATGAACACGGGCAAAAGCACAATTCATAATGCAATGATTGATATTGATGTCAAAGGTCTTGACAGCGGCGGCACGGTTCTTGTCGGAGAAATTCCGCAGAGCGAAAGCAAAACCGGAAGCGTTAATCTTCGTGTCAGCAATGAAATTCTCGGCAAGGTCGAAGGTACAATTACAATAAATTATGAAGATGATTTCGGCGAAATCTACACCGAAACAGTTGATGTTTCAACAGTTATCGAAGAAAAAATTGTTATAGCAGATACCGAAGAAGAGGAAGAAAAGAAAAATCCTCTCTGGTGGCTCTTTATGCTCATCGGTGCAATCGTCGGCGGCTCTCTCGGATTCGGAATCCCTTACGCAATCCGTTCAAACAAACAGCGCAAAGAAGATGAAAAGAGATTGTGATGGTTGGCATAAACACCAAAGTCTGAAATCAATCAAAGATATAAAAAACGGCAGGCAACATCTTTTATGATATTGCCTGCTGAATTTTTGTGATTTTATGTTAAATTTGCTTTGTTTAAATCAATTACGCTTAGGTATACAGCTTATAAGTTGTACATAACGGTACTTGTTTTAAACTGTAATAAAACGACATAATAGGGCTATTTTCTTCTGTTAAGTTCCCACAAAAAATAGAAATCTTGTTTCTCTAATTCATCATCCGTTGCCAATTTGCGCTCAACAACATCGCCCACATATTTAACCAATGCACCAGTTCCTCCTAATGCAGTTGCAATTCCAAGGGGATCGGCAGGAATAATGGAATTCATCAGTCCGAAAGTTACTGTTGAAGCTATAACAACAACTTCGCTAATATTTTTTACTATATGATTTCTTTTAGTACGCTCAAACATCTTGTCTAATTTTATAAAAGAAGGATAAATAATATCATCATAGATAGTATTGAATTGAGAAGGCTCTTCTATGTATGATTTCGTTGCTTTGTCAAGTGCCACACGGTAATCATTGAATGCATGATATTCACTCTCTCTAAGCTTAAGAACAGTTTCGGTATCAAAATTAGCAAAGAAAGGCATATTAAAAACAGGATAAGGAGTTCTTCCGGTTGTTTGTTTTGATGATAAATCAATCATTGTTTTATCAAAAGGTTTTGATGTTACAAATTTAGATTGATACACAGAACTAACATATGCTTCATATTTAGAAGAAATATATTGGTTGTGAATACATCCCTTAATTATATCGTATATTAAACCGTAATTCTCGATTTTTTCAGGGAAATTCAGCGCCTTTTCAAACAATTCCATACACGGTCCATGGGTTACCGCGCGATATCCATTATGGTTGGAAAACAACTCGGGGATATTCTTTATTTCAATTATTCCGACTCGACGGGTTCTATTATACGAATATAATTCAATTATAGCCTTGTTACAATATTGTTCAATAATAGGCTCAAGGGTTAAAAGCTCATTATTGTTTACAATGTGTTTTGAAAAACAATCCGGGCAAAAGCTAAAATGAGGTGGAATGATTTTAGCGATGTTTTTTTCGATCAGTCCAGAATATAAATATATCAAAGTATAGTCACTAATTAAATCACGTCTATAGAAACCTTCATCTTTTTCTATAATACTAATTGGACGTGGATTTGCAATTGAATTTACAATAAAATAAACTGTATCGCCATACAGACTAATAAATTTATTAAATCTATCGGCTCTTTCAATTTTGCAGTTCAGTCCAGAACACCCTCCAAAACCAGATAAATCCATAGAGGGGGCAAATGAATATGGAGAATAATCTGCAATACACCAATCTTTATAAGCCAAATCCCGCATATACTTATCAAAAGACATAATTGTATCAAGATTATTTTTCATAAAGTAATGCTTGATTTTTTCGGAACTCACAAGATCCAGTTCTCTCATATAATCAATTATTCTACTCATAAGCAAAAATCCTTTGTAATAATTTGCTATATTATATCATTAATTGTATAAACAAAGCAACTGTTTATCGTAAGACAGATTAATTTATTTTTTAAAAATAAAACAAGAAGAAGCCGTCACACTAATCAAGCGAGACAGCTTCTTTTACAATTTTTCCAACCCTGTTAGACAGATGCTTAAAACAAAATTTTTAAATTACTGTTTTATGAGCACCCGGCTAAGCGCATAGCGGATTTTTATTTGCAGTATTTTTACATATTTCCGTCAAACATATATCTCTGGAATGCCAGTGAATCTGCGGCATCTTTATCGAGCATCTCGGGTGTAATGTCGGGGATAAGCTCTCTCCAGATTTTTATGTCGCTGCCGACCTGACCGCCCGTGTTGACAAAAGGCTCCATAACAACTGTTTTGTTGTAGCCGATTTCACGCAGGGCTGCACCGATTTCGCGCCAAGGGATTCTGCCTCTGCCGGGCACCATTCTGTTGCACTCGCCTGTGTGGAAGTGACCGAGCAGATTGCCTGCTGTGCGGATTGCATCGGCAATATCTGTTTCCTCGATGTTCATATGGAAAGTGTCAAGCATAACCCACACGTTGTCGCAACCGACTTCTTTTACGAATCTGACACATTCTTCAGCTGTGTTGATAAGATAGCCTTCAAATCTGTTAAGGCTCTCCATATTAAGGTTAACACCGTGGTTTTTTGCAATTGCAGAGAGAATCTGCATACCCTCAACGGCATATTTCCAATCCTCTGCTTTGTTGATAGGCTGAGAGTAGTCGATGGGCCAATGGGAGTAGAGTGCACCGCCAATGGTTGTGCTGCCTATTTTTTCCATTGCGCTGAACATTTTTTTGTACCATTCAATTGCACCCTCTCTTGTGGCAAGGCAGCCAACGTCGTGCTGAGGGGCAGGGCCGTAGCCTGTTGTGAGAATAATTCCGTTTGCGTCAGCGGCTGCTTTCAGCTCTTTGAGCTGAGCGTCGTTCATTGCAGGGAGTGCCGCACCGCCGATTTCAAGAATATCAAAGCCAAGCTTTGCAACTTTTTCAACATAAGGTATGTAATCTGCCGCCCATTCTTTTTCCCAATAGGCGTAGTAAATACCGTGTTTCATAATATCCAACCTTTCGCAAGAATAATCGGTGATATAAGTATACCGCTTTTAGCTCAATCGGTCAACATTAATTAAGAGTGTTTTTGAGAATAAAAGCGAATAATATATAATTGTTAACTTATTTGTAATCTTTTTTTAATTGCTTTATTATACGTAAAGTGGTATAATGCAAGATGGTATAATGAAATTTCAGGGGGAAATTTATGAAAAAGTGTATAATTATCGGCGGCGGTCCTGCAGGTCTTACCGCAGGCTATGAATTGCTGAAAAAATCAGACGAATACGAGGTAATCATTCTGGAGCAGAGCGACGTGCTCGGCGGTATTTCAAGAACCGTAAGGCACAACGGCAACAGAATGGATATCGGTGGCCATCGCTTTTTCTCAAAGGACAAGGACGTAACCGAATTCTGGGCACAGCTTATGCCCACACAGGGTGCGCCCTCGGTTGATGATAAAATTCTCGGCAGGGAAAAGCCTCTTGCACAGGGCGGACCCGACCCTGAAACCGAGGACAGGGTTATGCTTATCCGCCGAAGAATTTCAAGAATTTATTATCTTAACAAATTCTTTGACTATCCCATTTCAATGAAGCCCCAGACTTTTATCAATATGGGTCTGACCCAGACGGTGAAGGCAGGCTTCAGCTATCTTAAATCGACAGTTTCCAAAAAAGAAGAAACTTCTCTTGAGAATTTTTATATCAACCGTTTCGGAAAGGTGCTCTATTCAATGTTCTTTGAGGGCTACACAGAAAAGCTCTGGGGCAGACATCCGAGAGAAATTTCTGCCGATTGGGGTGCACAGAGAGTAAAGGGACTTTCAATTCTTGCGGTTATCAAGGATATGCTTTCAAAGCTTGTTCCCAACAAGGACAGAAAGGTTGAAACCTCACTTATCGAGGAGTTTGTATATCCCAAGTACGGACCCGGTCAGCTCTGGGAAACCGTTGGCGAAGAATTCGTCAGAATGGGCGGAAAAATTCTTTATAACCATAAAGTTACGGACGTTGATATTGCTGACGGCAAAGTTACAGCCATCACCTGCGAAAACGGTGAAAAGCTTGAGGGCGACGTATTTATTTCTTCAATGCCCGTCAAGGATCTGGTTGCAGGAATGGGCAGCGACGTGCCTTCCGCACCTGCAGAAATCGCAAAAGGTCTGCCTTACAGAGACTTTGTAACCGTAGGTCTGCTTCTCAACAAGCTTAACCTCAAGAATGAAACAGATATAAAAACTCTCGGCAACATTGTGCCTGATTGCTGGATTTACGTTCAGGACGTTGGTGTAAAGCTTGGCAGAATTCAGATTTTCAATAACTGGTCACCCTATCTTGTAAAAGATCCGCAGAATACTGTGTGGGTTGGTCTTGAATATTTCTGCGCCGAGGGTGACGATTTCTGGAATATGAGCGAGCAGGAATGCGTTGATTTTGCTGTTAACGAGCTTAAATCAATGGGTGTTATCGATGCGGATGCCGCTGTGCTTGACAGCCACCGCGAAAAGGTGCAGAAGGCTTATCCTGCTTATTTTGACACCTATGACAGAATCGATGAGCTTGTTGAATATCTCAATACCTTCAGCAATCTTTACTGCGTAGGCAGAAACGGCCAGCACCGATATAACAATATGGACCATTCTATGGTAACGTCTTTTGAAGCGGTTTCAAATATTCTCAGCGGCAAGCAGACCAAGGAGAATATCTGGAACGTCAACACCGAAGCGGAGTATCACGAGGAGAACTCTGATGAAAACAAAGATTAAAAGCATATTGCCTGCGGTGGTTATATGCGTTGCGGCTTTGCTGATTGAGCTTTTGCTGAGCAACTTTGTCTGGCTTTCTTTTGTTGCAGGCAAAGGTGAGGTAAGCGATTATTCTCCGCAGTTAACGGAAGCATACGTTAACGGTGAGGTGAACAGTTTTGCCCTTGCAGGCATTGACCTGCCCGTTCATTCTGTCAGCTACACGGTGAGAACGGTTGACCCCGAGGCAGAAAGTTTGCTGCTGACGGCGGCATATTACGTTGCCGATGAAAATATCACGGGCTCTGCGGCGCTTGCCCAAAGGGAAAGAATTGCCGTCGGTCCGCAGGAGAGAAGAGTAACTTCTTATATCAGCTCATACGGCAATGCAAGTTATATGGACATCAGCTTTGAGGATTTGAGAACGGAGCTTGTTGTTACGGATATCGTTTTGAATCCCTCGTACACGGCAGGTTTCAACACTTTGCGTTTTGCGCTGATTTACACGGCAATGGTTTTTGCTTACGTTCTGAAAAAGAACAAAGCGGCAAGGAAGATGATCAGCGACGTAACGTATACTCAGGCAGGTATAATCTCTGTTGTCCTCTGCGTTACGGCAGCGGCGATTGTCTGGATTATGAACGCATCGGGCGAGGACGGCAACTGCATTGTTTATCCTCTTGAATACGGAGCGGAGAATTATTCGCCATATATTCAGCAATTTGATGCGTTTATGAAAGGTCAGCTTCATATTGACGTTCAGCCGTCAGCGGAACTGCTTGCCCTTGAAAATCCGTACAGCCCTGACGAAAGATTCAATATTCCGTTTTTGTATGACAGGGCATTTTACGGAGGAAAATATTATTCTTATTTCGGCATTGCGCCTGTATTGACGGTTTATTTTCCCATTTATTTCTTGACGGGCTTTTTACCTGTGGACAGTACGGTTACGGGAATTTTCTCTGTCATAACCGCAATTTTTCTGCCTCTTGCCGTTATTGAGTGGGCGGAATTCAGAAAAAAAGCTCAGCCCTGGTTTGCGGCTGTGTGCGCAACGGGTGCTTATTTTGCAAGTATGGCACTTCTTGTTCAGCGAGGAGTGGCACCGTTTTATTACATAGCAAGCATTGCAGGTATGGCGTTTGTTTCCGCTTTCCTTTTCTTTATGATTGCGGCAATCAGAAACAGAAAAACCGTATCGGGAATAATTCTTATGGTTATTGCAGGTACGTGCTATTCTTTTGGATTTATGTCAAGAATAAATGCCGTTTTGCCTGTAACGTTTGCAATTGTTGCGTTTATTCTGATTTATCTGGCGGCAAGCGTGAAAAGGAAGGAATTGCCGCGATTTTTGGGAGAAATGGCTGCTTTGGGTGCGCCCGTTGCGGCGGCACTTGTATTTACAATGTGGTATAACAACGCCCGTTTCGGCAGTCCTTTGCAATTCGGCACGGCATATCAGCTTACGGTTGCAAACACGGCTTATTACGAATTTTATGCAGGCGGAATTATACCTGCGTTTTTCCATTATTTTATTCAGCCGTTCAGAACGGGGGATATGTTCCCGTTTGTTCAGCTTGAGTATTTCAGGCTTGCAGGCTACGGCAGGTCGCTTTATATTGACAGCAATTTCGGCATTTTTGCGGTGCCTTTTATGCTTTCGCTTTTGCTTTCACCCTGCGTTTTCAAAAGCAAAAAAGTGTCCCGTAACGGCAAAATAATGCTTGGTGTTGCGCTGATTTCATTTGCCGTAACCGCGTTTGCGGATATGTGTATGGGCGGTGTGATTTTTCGCTACACATCGGATATCCTGCTGTTTGCGTCGTTTGTTTCAGCGGCAATTCTTCTTGAAATGCAAGAAATTGCACGCGAAAAATACGGTAAAAAAATTGATTCTGCCGTTAAAAAAGGTGTGGTTTTGCTGGCGGTGGCAACGTTTGTTATTTCTGCCGCGATGGCGGTAAGCATCAACGGCAATCTTGAACAGTATTCGCCCGATTTACATCTCGCTTTGCGTGACTTCTTTGTTTTCTGGAGTTAAGTTATGTGTATAGATTTGATAAAACTGAAAAAAACTCTGATTTATTTTGCGGCGATTCTTTTTGCTCTTGTGTCGGCAGGCACGGTTGTTTATTATATTGTCTGCCCGTCAGCGGCATATTTCCACGCTGATTGCTCGGATACAATTCTGTGGGCGCAGGCAAGCTACGACAGCGGCACTATGTTCAACCCCGATTTCGGTTATGCGGCAATGCTGCCTTTCGGAGGCACGACGCTGATGCTGCCGTTTATCGGCATTTTCGGAGTTTCGATGACAACTCACCGCATCGGAATGGTGCTTTTTGCGCTTATTATGCTTGCATCCGTTTTGTGGCTGTGCAAAACTCTTAAATTCAGCACGCCTTTTTCCTTGACGGCAACGGGTGTTTTTGCCCTTGTGCTTTGCTCGTCAGAAAAACTGAGGGAAATATTTTATGAGCACGTTATTTACTACAGTATAAGTGCGGTGATAATCTGTGTTCTTCTTTCGCTTTTTATCAGGTTCAGGGAAAGCTTTGAAAATGAAAAAAGTTTGCGGAATCTTGTTGCCGTAACTTTCTGTACGGTTGTTTTTTCTGCTTGCTCCGCACTTGACGGTATGCAGATTATTTCAACAGGTGTCCTTCCCGTACTTTTTGCGGCTGTTGCGGGGATTTTTCTTGATAAGGATAACACCTTGCTTTCAAAGAAAAGCCGTGTTCCCATTTATTTTTGCTTCATATGCGGCATTTCCGTGTTTATCGGTCTTGCATTGCTTTCCGTTTTTTCTGACGGTATTTCCTCAGGCTATGCAAATGCGTATTCAGGATATGCCAATATGAATGAGTGGCTTACAAACCTGTTCAAATTTCCTGAGCATTGGTTCAGCCTTTTCGGAGTTGATGCCCATTACGGTATGCCCATTTTCTCTGCGGAATCAATAGTCAATATTGTCCGCATCGGTGCATCGGCGGCAATTGTTCTTGTTCCGATTATTTCGCTGTTCTTCTGTAACAAGTTTGATTTCGGAACAAAAGCTCTTGTTCTGACCCATTTCGGATTAAGCGGAGTAATAATGTTCGGCTACGTTTTCGGCATTCTCTCTGCAGTTAACTGGAGACTCAGCCCCATAATCTGCACAGGTGTGATAGTGTGTTTTGCGGTTGCAAGGATTGCCGCAAAATCCGTTGTGGCAAACCGTTTGTGTGCAGCGGTGATTTGCCTGATTGTTCTGCTTTGCGGTGTCAATTTTATGACCGTTGCACAAATGCCGCAAAACGGTATCGAATACAACGAAAAATATCAGATTTCGCAGCAGCTCAAGGATAACGGTCTGACTTATGGCTACGCAACTTTCTGGAATTCACAGGCAATAACCGTGCTTTCCGATTCCGAGGTAAGGGCGGCAAACGTTGACGTCAATGAAAACGGAATCACCCCCTGTGCATATCAATCAAATATGAATTGGTTTGAGATGCAAGAGGGTGTTGATAAATATTTTGTTCTTCTTTCCTACGGCGAAGAGGCAACGCTTATGTCAACAACGGATTGGGTTTATTTTGACCTGATGGCTGTTGACAGAATTGACCTTGACGGTTATACGGTTTACGTTTTTGATTCAACTGCATTTCTCTATTAACCAATAAATATTGTTTATGGGCGGCGGCGCAATGCTTGCCGCCTTTTTTGCGGCTTCTTTCAGTTTTTCAAGGGCAGGGGAAATGTTGATTGCGTTTTCGTTCAGCTTTTCGTCATTGCTGCTGATAACAACAACGGCACTTTCACTGCCGAGGCTGATTTTTCTGGCATTTTCATCTGCAACAAAAATACCTGAAATTATGGAGGTAAGACTGAGACATATTATTGCGGTAACCGCATAGGCTCGCAGAATTTTCATATTTTCTCCTTTGCGTATTCATCCATAAGCGCTGCAAGGGCTGCGGCAAGCATTCTGCCTGAATAGCAGGCTTCCTCAAGGGTGTTGGCTTCGCTGCCCATTTCAACAAGCAGGCTGAAACGGGTCATATCCATATTGTATTTACGCTGGGAAAAAAGCACGGGTCGCATAAGTCCTGGAAACATATCGGTGCATTTTTTCTGCAGCTGCAGGGCAAAACGCAGATTGTATTCCCAATCGGGGAAATCCGTGACCTTGCCTTCTTCCGCACCCGTGATAATCATAAGCTGAGCCGCTTTTTTGCCACCGATTGTGTTGATGAATTTCAGCTTGTCGCCGTTGGTCTGTGTAACCGAATCTCTGTGAATATCAAGCACAATCTGAATTTCAGGATGCTCCTCAAGATGTTTTTCAACGGTTTTGCGTGATGAGGGATAAGAGTCGTTATAGCTGTTGTCGTGGATTGTCTTATCGTGTATTACAGTATACCCCAAAGAGGTGAGATAATCCGCAATTTCCGAGCCGACACGAACAATATTGACGTTTTCATCGTTGCTTCTTGACGTCTGGTCCTGCGCATACCAGTCGCGTTCAATCATTTCGTAGCCTTCGGAAGTGTGGCTGTGAAAAATCAGCACGGCAGGCTTGGATTTGTCAATTGTGAGCTCCAAGGGTTGAGCAAGCACTTTTTCGATGTTGAGTGTTTTGGTGTCGGTTGTGTTTTTGACACAGACGTTTTCATAAATATGGGTTGCACCCTTGGTGATGTAAGTAACGGATTTTATTGCCCCGTCTTTTTTGTCGTTTTTGAAAAGCTCGGTATATTTTTTGATTAATTCCGCCACGTCATCGGGGGTGCGAGTTATGTCACGGGGTTCGGAATATTCTTCAGCCTTGGTTGTGATTTGCGTTGTTTCGGGTGTTGCGGAAACCGTCTGAACGTGAGTGCCGCCGTTGCCGAACATAACTGTTGCAACCGCAAGGGAAATTTTGCCTGCTGAACCTGTGATAAGAATTGCGGCGGCAATAAGAACGGAAATAAATGCGGAAATGATTTCAAGCGACCTGTCTTTTTCGGAATTTTTCATTGCAATCCACCTTTTTATTTTTATCCTTAAATGTATATGCGGATACCTGCGGAAAAATGGTTACAATTTGTAATAATTTACATCTGCTTTGTAACTATTTTGTAACCTTTTTGTAATTTTAAAAGGTGGTATTGTGCGCATTTAAATAATATAATAGTGCTATATCAGAAAACTTGTGTCGCCGAACGGTTGTGCAGCCGCAGGCGATTTTCCATCCATCCTTTCATTTTTAAACCAATCAGGGCGCTCGTGTGAGCGTCCTTTTGGTTTTTATGCAGAAAAAAGGCTTGCAAAGGTTAAACCGATGCAAGCCTTGATTATTTTTTAAAATTATTTAAGGTCGCCGCCAACAGAGCCGTCCCAGGTGTCAACGGTCTGTGCCTTCATCTCTTCCTCGTCAAACCAACGGGTTGTAACAGCCTTTGTTTCTGTGTAGAAACGGAAGCCGTCTTTGCCAAGGCAATGGAGATCACCGAAGAATGACTGCTTGTGACCTGTGAAGGGGAATACGCCGACGGGTACGGGAATACCGACGTTAACGCCAACCATACCGCCGTCTGTTCTCTTTGCAAATTCTCTTGCGTAGTAGCCGCTCTGGGTGAAGATAACTGAGCCGTTTGCAAAGGGATTTGAGTTCATAACAGCAAGACCTTCTTCAAAGTCCTTGACTCTCTTGACGCAAAGCACGGGGCCGAAGATTTCTCTCTGACCAACAGTCATATCCTCTGTAACGTGGTCAAAGATTGTGGGGCCAACGTAGAAGCCGTTTTCATAGCCGGGAACAACGGGGTTTCTGCCGTCGAGCACAAGCTCTGCGCCTTCTTCAATACCTTTTTCAATCCACTTGAGGATGGACTGTCTGTGAGCCTCTGTAACAACGGGGCCGAGGGTTGATTCTTTATCATATGCAGGGCCAAGCTTGAGCTCTTTTGCGAATTTAACAAGGTAGCCCACAAGTTCGTCGGCAATGCTTTCCTGCGCAACGATAACGGGAAGAGCCATGCAACGCTCGCCTGCGCAACCGAATGATGAGTTGATAATGCCTCTTGCGCTTCTTTCAAGTGCGGCATCTTCAAGTACAAGACCGTGGTTCTTTGCCTCGCAAAGAGCCTGAACTCTCTTGCCGTTTGCAGCAGCTCTTGAATAAATGTGAAGACCAACGCTTGTTGAGCCAACAAATGTGATGCCCTTTACGTCGGGATGATCCATAAAGATTTCTGCTTCATTTCTTGAGCAGGTAACGATGTTGATAACACCGTCGGGAAGACCTGCTTCCTGCCAGAGCTCTGCAAGACGCATACAGGTCATGGGAGTCATTGATGCTGCCTTGAGAACGATTGTGTTACCGCAGACAATGCAGAGGGGTGACATCCAGCCCATGGGAATCATACCGGGGAAGTTGAAGGGAACAATGCCTGCAAAAACACCCACAGGTTCTCTGTAAAGAGTTGTGTCATAGCCTGTTGAGGTATCTCTCATGCTTTCACCCATAAGGAGTGAGGGAGCAGAGCAAGCAAGCTCAACGGGTTCTTTAACCTTGAGAATATCGCCTTTTGCTTCGCTCCATACCTTGCCGTGCTCTCTTGCACAGATTTCGGTGAGCTCGTCCATATGCTTGTCAAGAAGTTCACGGAATTTGAAAACAATCTGAACTCTCTTCATAACGGGGGTTTCCGACCAGCTTTTGAATGCTTCTTTAGCGCAGGCAATAGCCTGATTAACCTCGTCTTTTGTGCAGCAGGGAGTCTGTGCAATAACCTCACCTGTGCTGGGATTATAAACGTCCATATATTTTTCGCAGGCTGAATCAAGCCACTTGCCGCCTGCAAAATACTGAAGCTTTTTAACTGCCATTCTGAACACTCCATTCAAAATTAAATATTAATTCATTTTATACCTTTTAAAGAAATAAGTCAATACTCGGTGCATAAAAGCAAGCAGAATGCTAAAGATAAAATTGGTTTCATCTAATAAAACGGAGGGCTTTTATGAAAATTACAGGCGGAGAATACGGCAAGATGGCAAAGAAGGCATCGCCTCCCACCAACAAACTGAAAAACGGAATACTTGCTTTTGTTATAGGCGGATTCATCTGTGCGTTGGGCGAGGGACTGGGGATGCTCTATGAAAAAATGGGTGCGGATGCAGACGAGGTGAAGCTGCTTGTGCCCGTGACCCTTGTAGTTGTAGCCGCGGTGCTGACGGCACTCGGTGTTTTTGACAAAATTGCTTACCACGCAGGTGCAGGGACTATTGTGCCCATAACGGGCTTTGCAAATTCAATTGTTTCCCCTGCAATGGAATTCCAGAGCGAGGGAAAAATTCTCGGTACAGCGGCAAATATGTTCCGAATAGCAGGACCCGTTCTTGTCTACGGCACCCTCGCCGCCGTGCTTTACGGAGTAGTTTATTATTTGTTTCTGAGATGATTTTAGCCTTCTCCGTTGGGGAAGACTTCTTAATTTCACGGCAAAAAATGACCAAAAGTGATTTTAGATTGTATTATATAACGAGGAGCAAATTGATTTAAACTTTACATTTTAATTTGAATATGATAAAATAATGTCACCACACAAAACTGAAGAATACTTATATCAGAGGTCGCACAAGCTATTTAGGCAAAAGTGCAGACTTCTATTTCGCGTACTCTGGTATAGGTAGTGAAAAGTTTTGTGTGGTAGCAAACGAGGGTCTGCGTTTTTCGGTGTGTGTATCTTCGGATGCACACACTTTTTTATTGTCAAAAACTACAAAACGACATAGAAATATTTGGTGAAAACAGAGAAATGTTAAAAACCTAACATTTTTTGCGTAACATTTTGCGTTTTTTGTCATATATCTATAAGAACAAAAATAAAGAAATAATTTTTTTATTAAAGGCACTCAAAATATGATGAAAGAAGGAGATCCCGATGGGTTGATTAAAAGCAATTTCAGCAAAAACACAAACTACAAAATTATAATTCGGAGGTAAAACAAAATGAAAAAAACATTCAAAAAAATTATGTCAATTGTTCTTGCGTTAATTTCTTGCTTTATGTTGTGTAGCATTTCATTTGCTAACGAAACAGAATCCTCATCAGATTCCGTATATTTAGTTGATGCAAAAATCGTTTGGGTTCCATTGAAAAACCGTATAGTATTTGGCTGGGGTGTGCCTGAAAAACCTAATGGAATATTAATAAAATTACAGTATTCAGACGGAACCCATACGATTGAAAAAATTGTTGAAAATGGTGCTGGGTTTACCGTTGGAAAGGAAAGTGTTAATACCACATTTAGACCTGATAATGTTAGTTACGGAGTGAATACAGACTATATAATAATTGGGGAAATGGTTATGGTTGAATATAAATATTTAGTTTTTCCTCCACTTTTTGGTTTGCTTATTTAATTTATTATTTGAAAGGAATGAGAATTGAATTTTAGGAAGTGTGTTCATGAAAAAATATATTAATAAAGTATTTTCTACATTAATAACTTTTGTTATATTGTTAAGTAATACTCCAATAAGTGTGGATGCAATTTATTATCCACAAACCGAGTGGAAAGATATGGAAAATATTTACAGCTTTGTTGAAGAAAATTCTAAATATACAAGCACTGAATTTGTTGTAAATAGCGAAAATCAAACAGAGGCAAAAGAATGTACAAACAGACTAATAGTAAAAACAAATTCTAATAATCCAATCGACAACAATTATGGTGCTGTTGCTAAATTAGAAGGATACAATCAACTGCATATTTTTCAATATGGTAATATTGAAGATGCAAAAACAGCATACAATAATTTCAATTTAGATGAAACCGTAATTTATGTTGAATTTGATGAAATAGTCGAAGTTCAAAGTATACGCTCAACACAACAGTATAGTTTTAAACCGTTGAGTTGGGCATCTGATGAAATTGGCGCTAGTGAATTAAAATGTACAATTGAGCAAAACATATCGGATTTACCGGAAGTTGTTGTTGCGGTTATTGATTCTGCTGTTGAAAGAGGTCATCCAGATCTTGTAGATAGTAATGGAGAACCAAGAGTTTTGAAAGGCAATCGAGAAAGAGATCATAATCCAAGCAGTGGTGCAGAATATCATGGTACTCATGTAGCCGGAATTGTTTTAAACAACACTCCTGAAAATGTAAAAGTTAAGCCGTATAATTTTACATATTATCAAGCTCACAAAATAAATGGTTGTTTTTCTACGTTGCAAAATGAAATTAATTCTGCAGTTGGTAATGGAGTAGATGTAATAAACATGAGCATTGGTACGGAGGGATCTGTTAGTTACTCTGTTAGCGAGGCAGTTGATAATGCGGTAAGTAATGGTATAGTGGTAGTTACCAGTGCAGGAAATTCTCATTCAAATGCAGAAAATAATGTTCCTGCAAATACTGAAAAATGTATAACTGTTGCAGCAACAGGCAAGGATAACAAGCCATTATTCTTTTCTAACTATGGTGAACTCGTAGACCTGTCAGCACCTGGAGAGAAAATAAATAGCACAACACCATTTGGTATACATTATGTGGATTCGGGAACATCTATGGCAGCACCTTTTGTTTCTGCTGGTGCGGCTGTTTTAAAATCTTTATATCCAACAATGACAGCAGAAGAAATTGAAAATAGAATAAAAGAAACAGCTTATATACCGCCTGGTTGGGATGCAGATAACTATGGCACGGGTATTATAAACTTCTCATTAATGGTTGAAGATTTGAGAAGTAAAAAACCTACTATTGTTTTATCTGAAGAAAAAATAACAATAAAAAATATATATAACAATACGGTCTATTATACAACTGACGGTTCGGATCCTATTGTTGGTATTTCTAAAGAGTATGAAGATCCTATAGATAAGAAAGACATAAGCACAATAAAAGCAATTTCCTATGAAGAAGGAAAGCTGCCAAGTGCTATTTCAACTTTACATGTAAATTGGTCGGAACCTATACAAATACGGTATAAAGGGAGAAAAACTATTGATTTGTTAGGCGAAGTAGAGAGATATAATTGTACCAACGAAGAAATAGTTTCTTTCGACGGAACACAAATTAAAGGAAATTCCATTGGTAAGGCAACTGTTGTAATTTTTTATGAAACCGGACAAAGGGTGGTATATAATGTCACCGTTAAGTTCGCAGACTGGCAAGTAATTCATAAATTTTTTTACAAATATTTTGGAATATTGTTGTGGAGCTTTTAAATTCTAAAATGTAAATTTTTAGGAACGGCTGATTTCAGCCGTTCTTTTTTGCGTATTTTTAAATTTTAATGTGTCCTAACTTGACAGCAGCAGAGGGCAAAATTCTCGGTACAGCGGCAAATATGTTCAGGATTGCAGGACCGGTGCTTGTCTACGGCACCCTCGCCGCCGTGCTTTACGGAGTAGTTTATTATGTAATGAATATGTAGGAGTTGATGACCCGACAGACCGCAGGTCTGCAGATAAAGTTATTTCAAACCGCCTTCGGGCGGATTTTTTATAAAATTTTTTGTTTTTTGCGAAAAAAAGCGTTTGTCAGGCGTATTATAAAGTGGATAAAAGTACATAATTTGGAAAATTACGAAAAATTTCAAGGAAATTATTGACAAATTGATGATTTTTGTGTACTATTAAAATTCTCACCTAAAAACGCAAAAAAACAGAAAGAAGGGCGGAAATCCGATGCCAAAGGAAAAAGAATACGCAATTACCTGCTATGTCGATAAGAATTATGACCTTGCAGGTTATCTGAATCTGGGCGATGACTGCTATATCAGTTTTGATGAAAAAGATATTTTCGTCGGCACGGAAGCCCATAAAATATTTGCCTCGTGGATGAGGATGCTGGAGAAGCTCATTCTTGAGTCACCCAACGTTGTTAAGTACGATACGCTTTTTCAGATTTATTACGACGACGAAGCCGAAAGTGCCGAAACTCACGATAAGGGCGTTATCAGGAATTTTGTCTCAAAGGTAAATGCTATCATAGGTCGCAAGTTTGTTGTTTGCCGCTCGGGTATAGGCTACAAGGTTGAGCTTCCCGTTAAAATCAGACGTTTCAGCAACGTGTGCAAGGAAAACGTGAAAAACATTGCGGACCTTTTCCCCGAGGAATATGCGGCGGAAACGGATACTGTGCTGCTCTCTCAGGCAAAAGCAGAGTCTATTGATTTCTCTCTCAGATTCCTCGATTCGGGAGCGGCTGAATTGCTTGATAAAACAGGCATAAAAGCCTTGGCGGAGCTTTCGGGACTTTCAGCCGTATTTAACGGCATAACCGAGGTCGACGGCAGACCTGCAAGCGAAAACACAAACGTTGTTACCGATGCTTATAACTTTATTGTCAACGGATGCAGGAATAAGGATATCACCGAAATCCTCAAAATCAGAGGGCCTCTCGGGTCATATAAGAACCGCGTGATGCAGTATATTTACCTTGCCGTCACAAAGAACAACAACGATATTCTTCCCGTATACATTGACCTTGCCTCCTATGAGCGGCCCACGGAAGCGGATGATTGCATCACCGAAGACGAACTTATGGAGCTCTTTGAGGAGGATATCGAGAAGATAAAGGCGGTTTTTGCAGGATGCGGCAATTCCGTGCCTTTGCTTATGATTGACGGAATCAGGGACTTCACCAAAGGCAACGAGTCGATTTACTTCTGTATGAGCAAGAAAATAAGCGAGCTTAACTGCAAGCTTGTTGTGTGCCTCGATGCAGAGTTCACGGTCAATAATCAGCACACGTTCCCGATGCATCCTCTTGCTTCAAACGAGTTTGAGCATTATATGCGGATCTCCTCGATGAATCTTCACAAGAAGGCGGAGAGCATTGAGTTCATAAAGAACTGCATAGGAATTTCAAATATAAAAATTCCACCGGACAGAACCCCGGAAAAGATCTACAGAAACCTTGTCAGACTCAGCTTTTCCAACATCGATGCATATTGGCTTGTGTATCTGCTCAAGTATTTTCCGCAGTATCTTTTCGACGTTAACTGCGATATTTCGGACCTTTACAATTCAATTTGTATGAGAGACCTCGGTGACCATGCAAAGATAGATTCTGCGGCAGAGCTTGCTTATGAATTCGAGTTCGGTTCGGTTGATTTTGACGACGAGGATGTATTTTTTGATGATCGCTGGCGTCTCATAAGAAGACACAGAAGTGTTCTTGATTACCTTATTGCAAAGCATTACATAAGGAAGATTTCCGAGCTTGACCTCAGGAACAGACCCAAAAAGCAGTGCATTGAAGATCTGCAGTTTTTCAATATGGTTCTGCAGAAGAACATAACACGCTTTGTTGTTGAGATGCTTAAGGGCGACGATGACAATGAATACCGCATTATGCTTATTGCGGAAAGATTCTACGACGACCTTTCACTTTTCGGCAAGAGTGAGCTCACCTTCTGGATGGCAAGACTTAAGAATCCTGCAAGAAAGAAGAGATGCCTCCAGCTGCTCAAAAAGTTCAACGAAATCGAAACAGCGCGTTATAAAGCCGCAAATTTTGATACTCCCGAGGAAAAGAAGAATGCAGCCTTCCTTATCAGAGGCATCAGCGTGAGCCTGATTTACGAGAGAGATGAAGATACGCTTAAAAGCTATATGAACGCTCTGCTCAATGACAAGACGGCAAATCTTGTCAACAGAGGCTTCCATCTTGAGTATTACGGCGACAAACCCTATATCCCCAACAAGTCCTTGCTCGATTTTGAGGACGACGTGACCAAGGGTGAAAACACGCTTAACGTGCTTTGTCTTTCACTTGACAGCAAGATCCACAACAACAAGCCTGCAACAGGTGTTGCTTTGGTTGAGATTATGACTCTCTGCAGCCTTATTCAGGCGCGAATCGAGCAGCCCGAAAGTGCGGATGCCTTTGACGTTGCGCCCTATATTACCAGATGCATCAGATATATGGGATGGGTTCTTGAACAGAAAGTGATAAGAGGACTTGCTGAGGTTGCGCAGTATTTTATGTGGATGCGCAGCGAGCTCCGCAGCCTTTCGGATGAAAGCGGTGAAGGCAGAGTGAGCTACAGCCACGCGCGACCCTTCAACAAATTCAGCGAGGCAAAGAACGTTGTAAGAACAGGCTGGGTGAGGGAGAATATCCCCGTGCCCGAGAACATTGTTGAGCATATGTATAACTGCTGGCTTATGGGTATGCTTCACTTGCCTGACGAGTACGACGAAGAGGGCTATTGCAAAGGCTCAATCCTCAGAATGCTGTTGCTTCATGACCTTGGAGAAACGGAAACAGGCGATATCAGCCGACCCGAAAAGAAGAAAAAGCAGCTTTTCTATGACCATCAGGAAAATATGGTTATGCAGTCGCTCCTTCTTTCGGGCACTTATCCCGAT
Organism: Acutalibacteraceae bacterium; assembly: GCA_045630405.1. GTDB lineage: Bacteria > Bacillota > Clostridia > Oscillospirales > Acutalibacteraceae > CAG-177. The sequence continues at coordinate 29,492 of JAZQTC010000031.1, read as the reverse complement.
GCACCCGACATCAGCAATTATCTTGAATGCTGGAACGAATGGTGCGGCAAGAAGGGAATCAACTACCTTGTTGCAAAGGATATTGACGATATCCAGACTATATATCAGTTCTGCGTTTATTATCTTCAGAATCCCGGTATGTTCTCTGCGGAGAAAATCGAGTACTGGCTTTCGGGTATAAACGAAATCGGAACAGAGCTTGGCAGAAATATCGCTGATAAGCTTATTATCTCAAATCCTGCATTTTCGCACATCATTGAGCTTGCAGGTGACATTTTCTACGAATAAAATCCATAGTGAATCACTCCTGGTTCTGTGTCTTTTCGATGCAGAATCAGGGGTGATTCCTGCGTTCAGGGGGAAATATGATTTTTATGTTATCTTTTTCAAAAAAATGTGGAAAAAGAGAATGATTATTATTTTTTTATGATGAAAGTTTGATACGCTTTCCGATGTACTGAATTTATCTTTTAAAGGAGAGAAAATATGGCAGAGACAAAAATTATTGACATTTCATCCGAATGGGAGGCTTTGGAAACTCCCGAAGAATTGTGCGAAGAGGTTGAATTGGTAGGCGACGGACTTGTTAACTGTCTCAGAAAGTTCGGCAGGGTGGACATCAGCTACATAGCTTCGGTCACAGGCAAAAATCCTCACGAGGTTATTTCTCTGCTCAAGGGCAGCATCTATCAGGACCCCGAAACCTGGGACGGAGATGACTTTGAGGGTTGGGTATTGGCTGATGATTATCTGTCCGGTAACCTGCTCACAAAGCGCAAAGCTGCCCGTGCGGCATCTGAATTTTTCCCTCACCGTTTTGAAGAGAACATTGAGGCTCTGGACAAGATAATGCCCTGCTGCGTTCACTTTGATGACGTTGAGCTTCACCCCGGTATGTCATTCATTGAAACAGAGATTATCGATGAATACATCGAGTTCCTTTTCGGCAGATACGTTACCTCGCCCAATTTCAGGGGCACGGCATTCCCTTATAAGGTCAAGCGTGACGAAATCACAGGCTCGTGGGAAATTCCGTATAAGAACAGATACAGAGGTTGGGTAACAAATATCTCAACCTACGGTACGGTCAACAGATCTGGTATGGAAATACTTGAAGATATTCTCAATAACCGTGATACGGCTGTTTATTACGGCTCCGATAAGTCGGCCAAAAGGGTTGTCAACAAGGCGGCAACCGCACTTGCACTTGAAAAGAGAAAGATTATTCTCAGACGCTTTGACAGCTGGGTAAAGGGTAATGCGGAAGTAAGACGCAAGGTTGAAAGGGCGTACATCAGAGAGTTCGGATTTATCCGCAGACGCAGTTTCAACGGCAACTTCATTGAAAAGCAGTGGGGTAACGTCACCCTTTACGGCTATCAGCGCGATGCCATTGCAAGAATTATTCTTACCCTCAACTGTCTGCTTGCGCTTCCCGTCGGCAGAGGCAAAACAAACATTGCCATTGTTTCCGCATGCGAGGCAATCAGAATGGGTCTTGCCAAGAAGGTCGTTTTTTCTGTTCCCAACAGCATTCTGACCCAGTACAGAGAGGCTTTCAATGAGCTGGGCTGCGCCGATAACGTGTATTTCTACGACACCAGGGATTTCAGACCTGATATCCGTGAATCCGTGCTTGAGTTTATCCGTAACAAGGAAACGGGAATCTTTGTTTTCACCTACAGCAACTTCGATATGATTTCTCTTTCCGAAGGTCATTACAGAAACGAGCTTCTTGAACAACTTGAAAAAATCAAGTCAGCAAGAAGATTCAATAAGAATGACACGGCGGCACTTAAGCGCAAGGAAACCGAAATCAACAAAAAAATCCGTGATCTCAACGAGAAAGATCCCGATGAACCCGGAAAAATCTATTTTGACGATCTGGGCATAAATATGCTTTATCTTGACGAGGCTCATAACTACAAGAACGTGAGCATTGACAGCATCAGCCACGCACTCGGCATCAACAAAAAAGGCTCGTCAAAGTGCAACAGAATGATGGACAAGGTTCATTATATCCAGAAGATGAACGGTGGCAGAGGCGTTGTTATGATAACCGCAACTCCCATTTCAAACTCTATGACGGATATATACGTGTTCCAGAAATATCTGCAGAGCGGCGAGCTTGCGCTCCATTCAATCAATTCCTTTGATGCGTGGATCAATCAGTTTTGTCAGAAGTCAACGGAATTCGAGATTGACGTTGACACCTCAAAATACCGTCTTGCAACCCGCTATTCAAAATTCGTTAATCTGCCTGAACTTACGTCAATGTTTGCTTCAATTGCAGAGTTCTGCCCTCCCCGTGAGGAAAGCGGTCTTCCCGAATTCTCGGGCTACACGGACGTTGTAATCCCCAGAACGGCGGAATTCGTCGCCTATCTTGATGAGGTGTCGGAGCGTTGCGAGGCTGTAAGAAACGGCAACGTTGAAAGAGACGTTGACAATATGCTCAAAATAACGGTTGACGTGCGCAAAGCGGCTCTGGATTACCGCCTTGTGTGCGAGGATGCACCTTTCAATATGTGCTCAAAGGTTTCTTATTGTGCAGACAGAGTCTATGACCTTTACTGCAAAACCTCTGACAAAAAATGTGCGCAGCTTATTTTCTGTGACACTTCAACTCCCAAGGCGGGCTTTAATATATACGGCGAACTGAAGCGTCTGCTTACGGAGATGGGAATTCCTGCAAATGAAATCGCATTTATTCACGATGCGGATACCGAAAAGAAACGCGAGACACTTTTTGCAAAAACCCGTGAAGGTGAGGTAAGGGTGCTTATCGGCTCGACTTTCAAGCTGGGAACAGGAACGAACGTGCAGCAAAGGCTCATTGCTATCCATAATATAGACGTTCCTTGGCGCCCATCTGACGTAGTTCAGAGATCAGGCAGACTCATAAGGCAGGGAAATACCAATAAGAAGGTTTATATTTTCAGATACATAACCGAAAACAGCTTTGATGCCTACAGCTATCAGCTTCTGGAAACAAAGCAGAGAATTATCTCAAAGATTCTCAGCGGCGACACCGCAGTTGAAAGGGCTGTTGCAGAGATTGATGAAAGCGTGCTTTCCTATGCGGAGGCAAAGGCTCTTGCAATCGGCGATCCTCTTATCAAAGAGAGATTTGCAACGGCAAACGAGCTTGCAAGGTACAAGGCACTCAGAGCAAAGGCAGAGGAAAGCAGGATTATGATGCAGAACGTTCTCAAGGAACTTCCTGCCAGAATCTCTGAAATAAGCAAGATTGTGTTTGACAGTATGCAGGATACGTCATATCTGGTTCTTAAAGAGCCTGTCGCCGACGAGGAACTGCGCAAAACTGTCAGGGACAAGCTTTCCAACCTTCTCAGGAACAAGCTTACGCTCAAAGAGGAGCTCTGCGTCTGCAGCGATTACTGCGGATTCAAAATTATTTATCCTGCCTATATGCCTGCAAACAAGCCTTTTGTCTGGATAGAAAGATACGGCAGATACACCGTTGAAATGGGCGAGGCTGACAAGGGAATTATGATAAGAATCGACAATGCAATCAAGCGAATTCCCGAGATTCACAAGGCGCAGAAGCTGAGCCGCGGTGAAATGATGAAAAAGAAAACCGAGCTTGAATCGGAAATCGAAAACATTAATTATTACAACGAAGAAATACAGTTCTACACAGAACTTCTTGAAGACATAGAAAGAAAATTGGGGGTTGCTTAAGATGAAAGATGTTTTTAACGGCACAAACATCCCTGCGCTCAGCGTCAGGGAAGCGGTGGACCGTCTTGCGGAAGCATACGCCGCCGTAATCAACAAGGATCTGAGTGTTTTCTGTTTGCCCTCTGTTATGTTATGGGGCTCACCCGGCATAGGTAAGTCAAATCTTACTTATCAGGTGGCGGAGAAGATTGAACAATTAACGGGCAAAAGGGTTGTTGTTACAGATGTAAGACTGTTGCTTTTCAATCCTATTGATCTCAGGGGTATTCCCACCGCAAACGAGGACAGAACCCTTGCCGTATGGCTCAGACCCAAGATTTTTCAGATGGATGACAGCGAGAACGTAATCAACATTCTTCTGCTTGATGAGCTTACTGCCTGTCCACCTTCCGTGCAGGCGGCGGCATATCAGATTACTCTGGACAGAACAGTCGGTGAACATAAGCTGCCCGATAACTGCATTGTTATCGCGGCAGGCAACAAAACAACCGACAAGTCCGTCAGCTACAAGATGCCCAAGGCTCTTGCAAACCGTCTTTGTCACATAGAAATCGAGGCTAACTTTGCTTCGTGGACAAAGTGGGCAAGGAGCAATAATATCCACTATAAAGTTATTGACTTCCTTTCCGCACGCAGAGATTACTTTATGGCATTTGATGCCGGCAAGGATGACCTTGCATTCCCAACGCCCCGTTCATGGGAAATGGTGAGCAACGTCATCAGCATATATAACGGTGACGTGGACAGAGCTTATCCCCTGATTGCAGGCTGTATTGGCTCGGGTGTTGCAACGGAATTCCGTATCTGGTGCAAAGTTTATAACCAGCTTCCCGAGGTTGAGGATATTTTTGCGGGAAAAAGACCTCAGCGTCCTTCCGAGCCTGATGCACTTTTTGCTCTTGTTTCCGTAATGCTCGCCTATGCCCGTGAGCACAGCAACGACACACAGATGATCAGCAATGCCATTGATTACTCGGAAAAGCTTCCCCCTGATTTCAGCGTTTCATTTATGAAAGAGCTTATCAATATGGAAAAGGATTATCGCAGTTTTATTATCGGTCTGCCTGCCTACAGAAGGTGGATGGACAGAAAAGGAAGGTATTTCAATGGCATTGAATGAAGCACAGGTGCGTGACTACACCTCAAAGCTTTTGCACGCCCGTATGGGCATAATGCTGGCAAATCCTTTTTTCGGTTCGCTTCTGATGGGTGTAAAACTTTCTCTTGACGAGGAATGCGACACCGCTTATACGGACGGAGTCAGGATTTGCTTCGGCACGGAATTCCTCAAGGAATTGACCTTGAAGGAAACTGAATTTGTAATGCTTCACGAAATTATGCACATTGTTCTGCGTCATTGCAAAAGAGGCACGGCATACAACAGTTATCTTTTCAACGTTGCCTGCGATATAGTTGTTAACTCAACTATTCTGGAAGCGTTCAATATGGACACGTCCGTGATAACTCTTTCAAAATACGGTGAATCAATGCATACCGTGCCTGACGGCTCGGAGGGTGTGCTCTATTCGGCGGAAGAGGTTTATGCAATGCTTCTTGAAAATGCGAAGAAGTTGCCGCCCAATGCATCGGGAATGTTTGCCGATGACCATTCAAAATGGCAAGAGGATGACGGCACCGCAGAGGAAGATGATATGTGGGCTCACCGCATTATGGCGGCTGCCGAAACGGCACAGAGAATGAAAAGCGGCAAGGGCGAATGCAATCTGCCCAGATTTGCGGAAGAAATGCTTGAAGCAAGGAACAAGCGTCACCTTGACTGGAGGGTGTTGCTCAGGAATTTTATCGAAGAGGACGTCTGCGATTATTCGTTCAATCCTCCCGATAAACGCTATGACGAAACAGGCTTTTACCTGCCCGATTATAATGAATCGGGCGAGGATTGCCGTGTGCGCAAGATACTGTTTATGATTGACACTTCAGGCTCCGTGAGTACCAAAGAAGTTACGGAAGCCTTTCTGGAAATCGAATCGGCTCTGGATCAGTTCAGCAGCGTTGAAGGTTGGCTGGGCTTCTTTGACAGCGGAGTAAAACCGCCCGTTCCCTTTGAAAACAAGGACGAGCTTATGCAAATCCGTCCCGTGGGCGGAGGCGGAACAAGCTTTTACAATATGTTCAGATATATAAGGGAAGAAATGAATGACGATCCGCCCGTAAGTATTGTTGTTTTTACCGACGGATACGACCGTTTCCCTGACGAGAGTGCGGCGGCAGGCATCCCCGTGCTCTGGGTGATTTGTCATACAGACGTCACACCACCGTGGGGTACGGTTGCCCGTATCGGTGTCTGAAGCGAAAATGTGATTTTTTTGTTATTTTCAGAAAAAAATCAGGAAAAATCTGCTGATTTATGATTTTTTTATTATGGAAGTGGTGTATAAAAACCGTGTTGGTTACACAACCGTCAGTCAGAGACGGATTGAAAAATCGGGAAAAAGAAAAGGAGAAGGATTAATATGTACGATGAAACAAAAATAAAGGAAAAAATGTCCAAGATTATTTCGGAAGACACGAAGTCTGCCAACGGTGTTTTTGATATCACAAGATTCAAAAACGTTGAGGTGACGGCAGACGGCGGTGAGAGGGCAAGATCAGGCTATATGTTGCTGTGCTTCACGGCAGACAGAGACGTAAGGTTTGAAAACGGAAACGTTATCAAGTTCATCCGTAACGGCAAAACCGTTGTTGCAACAATCGGCTCGGATGCAATCCTTCTTCCTGTTGGTTTCATCCGCGGTGAAAGGATTCACGTGATTCTTGAGGCGGGAGTCGGAAAATGCAACGTTAAGGCTGTTCTTGACAAGGGTGATTATGACATTTTCAGCAGTTTTGACACAGTTGAGAAAAAGTTTGATGCCTTTGAAAAATATTGCGTTCTCTCTGACAAAGAGAAGGGTGAAATAAAGAAATACTGTTCAGGTACTCTTTATCCCATTGAGAAAACCGCAACGGTTTCAACAACAAGCATCGATGACCTCAGATTCAAGTTTGACCTCTGCCGCAGGTCATACACACCCCAGCAGCAGATGGATATTGAATGCATTTTCAATGAATGCAAGAGTTTCGGATTGACAAACAAAGGTCGCGCTGAAAGAAGAGTAAGATATATTCTTGGTATTTCTCAGACGGTTGCCCCCGAGGTTACGATGAGCAAGGAAGAAATCATTGCAGAGCTTGATAAGTACCTTTACAAGCTTGACAACGTAAAAGTGAAGATTGCAGAGGCGATTGTTGCCGCAAAGGTGACAAAGAAAAAGGGCTTTTCAATCCTTCTTATAGGCAGCCCCGGAGTCGGCAAAACAGCAATTATCAACGCTGTGGGCAAGGTGCTCGGCAGACCTACGTTTGTTATTCCTCTCGGCTCAACAAGCTCAATAATCGACGTGGTGGGCGATGCTCCCCAGTATGATGCCAGCGATTCAGGCGAGGTTGTCAAGAATTTCTACAAGGCAGGCACAACCTGCGTTGTTATGGGTCTTGACGAATACGACAAATCATATGAGAGCACGAAGGATGGCGGCAAGGTCAGCAAGGCTTTCAATGACGCTCTCTCCGATGAACATTTCTTCAAAGACGCATTTCTCGGAACATATATCAACACAAGTAACACGGTTTTTATTGCAACCGCAAATTCAACCGATACCATTCCCGAGAATCTTCTCAACAGATTCACGGTTATCAAAATCGACGATTATACCGAAGAAGAAAAGGTTGAAATCGCAAAGAGATGCATTCTTCCTTCTCTTCTTAAGGAATACGGCATCAGGCGTTCCGAATTTGTTATTTCAGATGTTACTCTGAATTACATTGTCCGCAATTTCTGCGAGGACGAGGGCGCAAGAGACCTTAAAAAGCACCTTGAAAGCATCATCTGCAGAGTGGTTTCCGCCTGGGATTCAAACGGCAAAAGGAAAACTGTCAGAGTCAACAAGAAGCTTGTTGATGAAGTCCTTGTGAGCTACGTTGATGCTGAAAATCCTGCAATTATCTACAGAAGAAACAAGAAATTCTATTCTCCTCAGGTGTCTTCCGAAATTGCGGAGCTTATCTCAAAGCTCAGGAGAGATGACCTTGAAGCGGCGAACCGTGATAAATATGAAAAGAAACTTGATTATCTTGTTCATATGATTCCCGTGGGCAATGCGTTCAGCAATTTTGATAAGACAGAGTACTTCAAAACCGTTGACAAGACCCATTACGGTCTTGAAAACGTCAAGAGAGAAACAGCGCAGATTTTCAATATCAGCGCCATTAACGGAAAGTCAATCACAAGCAACAGACTTCTGCTTGTAGGCCCTCCCGGAATCGGAAAAACAAGCATTGTAAAGAGCATTGCGGCAGGCTGCGGCTCAAAATATATCAAGATTTCCCTCAACGGTGTTTCGGATGAAACGTTCATCAAGGGTCACGCTTTCTCATATAACGGTGCTGACGCAGGTCAGGTTGTCAAGGCAATCAAAAAGATGGGCACGTCAAAAGGCATCATTCAGCTTGATGAAATTGACAAGATGGGCTCAAAAGAGGGCATGAAGACGGCAAATACACTTGTTGACCTGCTTGACGATTCAGCGGAATTCACGGATAACTTTCTCGGAGTATCCGTTGACCTGACAGGCATTATGTTCATTGCAACCGCCAATGACATTTCAGCAATTGACAGCGTGCTTCTGGACAGATTCACCGTTATCCGCCTTGACGGTTACACCGAAAAGGAGAAAAAGTCAATCGTGTCTGATTACATTGTTCCTGCGGTTATTTCCGAGCTTTGCCCCCGTAACTTTGACCTCACTTTCACAGACGAAGCAAAGCACCTTATTTCATCCGTTTATTGCCGTTCTTTCGGTGTCCGCGATGCTGATAAGGCTGCCAGAAGAATCGTTAAGCAGAAGCTTTATGAGGTGGAGATATCTCAGGGCAAAGCAAAGGTAACTTCAGATGACGTTGCAAGAATCCTCGGTGCACCTCCTGCTGAAAGAGGCAATTTCCCTGCCGAAAGCTATGCAGGTCTTTCAAAGGCTCTTGCGGTAACGGGCGATAACTGCGGAATGGCATTTGCGGTTGAAACAAAAATCATTCCCGAAGACAACTCCCTGACCGTTACGGGTCTGCCTATGGACAGCACGCTGGACAGCGTCAAGCTTGCATCGACTTATATCAAGTGCCGCTATCCGGGAGTGCTTAAGGACAAGGGTGTTCACGTGCATTTCGGTGAGGGTTCTGTGAGAAAGGACGGTCCTTCTGCAGGAGTTGCAATCCTGATTTCAATGCTTTCCGCCGTTCTTGAAACCCCCGTGAACGGAAACGTTGCATATACGGGCGAAATCAATGCCAACGGCTACGTTTTCAATATCGGAGGCACGGTTGCAAAAATTCAGGCTGCAGAGCAGTCGGGCTGCTCAAAGGTGTTCATTCCTATGGGCAATTACAAGGCACTCAATGCCAATGAGCTCAGCCAGTTCAAGGTTGAAGTTGTTCCCGTGACCCACGTTTCCGAGGTCATCGAGGCTGTGCTTCCCGATGCATTCTGCAACACAAAGGTTTCATAAAATATAAAGGAAGTGATTTCGTGGGATATCCCGCTTTTGTCAATTGGGCAACTATAAAGAAAACGGATGACGGCAGATATATCATCCGTGACTTTAACGAAGACAAAGAATACAGAGTGAGCCCGAGGCTTGCCCGATTTGCCAGACAGCTTGACGGCAAAAGGAATCCCTACGAAATCACGTCCTCGTTATCCGAAGATCAGGTGACGGAATACCTGAAAATGCTTGACGAAGCAGAGCTTCTCAGGACCGGCAGAGTGAAAGATAAGCATATTTTCGGTATGAACGTAACCTTGTGGATTCCCAAGGTTACCGACGGACTGAGAATTTTTTCGTGGTTTGCAAATGCGTTCATTATGATTTCTTGGTTACCTGCCCTGATTTGCGGAATTTACGGAATGATGAACTGTTGGGCTTACGACGAATTTGCTCTTTCAGCAGGCGGAATTATCGGATTGCTGGTGGGTATCGCCTTTCACGAACTGGGGCATATGTTTGCAGCGCTCGGTTACGGAGGCAGGGTTTTTGAATTGGGTGTTATGCTCAGCCTGATAATGCCGGGAGCGTACACGATGATTGACCTTGATTCCGTTAAAAAGCGGTTCAGAAAACTGCAGATGTATGCGGCAGGAGTTGAGTCGAATTTTTTGCTTGCAGGCATCGCGGGTGTTCTTGCAATGTATATTGAATCCTTCGAGAGCTTTTTCTTCTCGTTTGCTTGCATAAATATTGTGATGGGAGTTATGAATCTGACTTTTTCAGACGGCATCGACGGGTTCAGAATGTTTGAAGAAATACTGGGTACAAAAAACCTTTTCACAATGGCAAGCCGTGTGCGAAAAAGCAGGTCAAGACGCCGTTTCCTTATACGAAAAGGTATGAGCGGAGTTGCGTCGGTTGCAGTTTGTTATATGCTGGGAATTTTCAGGTTTCTGATGCCCATATCCTTTGTTGCAGGTCTGATTGAGGTGATAAGATGCTTTATCTAAAGAAACATAAAAAAGATGCTTTTCAGTTGCTTGCGGTGATTGTTCCGTTGCTTTTTTCGGTTTTATCAGTTATATTCAAGTCGTACTATCTGATTGTGGCGGCGGTGATTTCTCTTTTCGGAATCATCGGGATTATGCCCGTTTTCAAAAGGCACGAAAATCTGTGGATGTTCGTCCTTTCGACGATTGTTTTTATGCCGCAGAATCTGATGATTGTTTATTATTTCATCAGGGAAGACATATACGGCTTTATTATGAATGAGCTGGTAGGATTCCTTGTTTTTTGTTCGTTGTTTTCCGTTGAACAGATTGTTCTGGGGGTGGTAACCCGTATTCTGTGGAGAAGGCAATGCAGGCTGAGTCTTGATTTCTGACGGAGGTTGTATGATATACATAACAAGTGATATGCACGGCGACATAAACAGATTTGACAAGGCGTTTTTGCCGAATGAAAATCTGTGGACGTCCGAAGATTATCTTATAGTATGCGGTGATTTCGGCTTTCTTTTTGCGGATGACGAAAAGGAAAAAGCTCAGCTTGACGAGCTTGAAAAAAAGCCCTACACAATTTTATTCGTTGACGGAAACCACGAAAATTTCCGCGCGATTTATCAGTATCCCGAAGTACGTATGTTTGGCGGCAGGGTTCATCGCATAAGAAAAAATGTTATGCACCTGATGAGAGGAAATATTTTTGATATATGCGGAAAATCTTTTTTTGTTTTCGGCGGTGCATACAGCGTAGACCGATATATGAGAAAAAAGAATTTGTCGTATTGGGACAAAGAGATTCCATGCAACAGCGAATACAGAGAGGCAACAAAGAACCTTACCGAAAGGGGATTTGAGGTTGACTATATACTCACCCACACGGCACCCCGTGAAATCATAAGACGTATGGGCTATTATCCCGACCCTCACGATATGGAGCTTACGGGATTTCTGGATTGGGTCAGGCACGAGTGCAAGTTCAAGCGTTGGTTTTTCGGACATTGGCACGAAGAAATGGAAATTTACGGAAAATACAGAGCAATATATTTTGATGTGGAGGAGATATAAAAATGGAAGTGCGTAAAATCAGGATTTTCGTGTCAAATTCAGATGAATTTGAAAAAGCCACGGGCGCAGAGTCTTCTCAGGGAGTTCAGGTTTTGCTCCTTGGTGAATCGGATTCACGGAAGTTTTTTGTGTGCGAAGTCTGCGCACGGTATGCGGTTTTTGAAAAATCATCCGATGACGGATTTGACGGTGAAGTCAGTTGCCGTTTTATCCGCTGTCAGCACGTAGGTCCCGAATTCAAAGAGGGCGTTGTGAAGAAAACTATCTGGAGAGAACAAGGCGGCTGCGTTTACGTTTTGTACTATGAATGGCTTGTTGAAAATGCCGAAAGTGTCTGCGTTGTGTGGGATGAAGAGGCATATGAAACAAAGGAGCGCAAATTCTGTTCCGTGAAAAGCAATTCGCCGTTTCTTGCACGCAAGAAAACGGCACGCAGTCTTCTGGGCAAAACCGTTGAGATTGAAATTGACCGACCCGTCGGCTACGTTCACGGCAGCGGAAAATTTTCCGTTACTTATCCCGTCAACTACGGCTTTGTTCCCGGTGTGATGGGTGGTGACGGTGAAGAAACAGACGTGTATCTGCTTGGTGTGAACGCACCTGTAAAAAACTTTGTTGCAAAGATTGTTGCGATTATTCACAGGGAAAACGACAATGAGGATAAGCTGGTTGCCGTGCCCGAGGGTGTTGTGCTCACAAAAGAAGAAATTGCAGAGCAGACCCATTTTCAGGAGCAGTTTTACAACACGTTCATTGAAACGGAAGATTCGTTTTATGAGTGCAGTATGAGAGACTGCGCTTTTGACCGTAAAATTCCCGTAGAGCTTGAGCATTTGCTTCGCGTAAAAGTACTTTGCTATCTGGGCGATAACGCATTTGGAATCTTTTCGGGTAAGGAATTCGGCTATTACATTTCTGCTTTTGAAAAGGCAGGCAAAAGTCAGGAATACATAAAGCAGAAATGCGGAAAAAGCTGGATTGTGAGAAATCCGACAACGCTTTTCAATGCCATAGGAAATGAATATCTGAGTCAGGGATATGACATAACTTCTGAAGAAAAAATCGGATTGAATTTCCGCTTTACGGACAGCGGTATGGCTGTTGACGTAAGTCTCAATAACAAAAAATGATATATTTGAACGGCTTGGGCAGATACGATACTGTCCGAGCCGTTTTTTGTTGCGTAATTTTTGTTGTCATATTCTTTTTTGTGTGTTAGAATAAAAGAAAAACACGAAAGGGTGCGAATGATGAGTACGGAGGGAGCTTCAAAGCCAACAGTGATTCAGAGGGCAAAGGATACTCTGAAACTTGCAAAGGATTATTGGCACGTTCCGCCAAAAGGCAGGTACATTCCTTACAAGGAAATCGCATCGTTGAGCGGTGCAGGTTTCGGTGTGCATTGGACAACTTTGCTTGCGTCAACAATCGGTCTCAATGCTTCCAATTTCCTTGTGGGAGCAAGCATCGGTCTGCGTCCTATGGATTTGCAGGTTATGCTGATTGTTGCCAATCTTATCGGTATCCCCATCGGTATATTCCGTGCGTGGTATTATGATAACCACAACATCAAAGGCGGCAAATTCCTGCCGTTTATCAGACGTACGGGTTTTCCGATCGTTCTGATTTCGCTCATATTTGTCTGGTTGCCCTATGAATATATGGGCTACACGGCCAAGGCTGTTGCCGTTTGGTTTATGTATTTCTTGCTGAATATGTTCCTTTCGTTTTATAACGAAAGCTACACCTACTTTCAGCAGATTATAACCCCCGATGCTCAGGAAAGAGCCAACGTAATGAGCATATCGCAGGTTATTTATTCACTTGCGCCTACCCTTACAAACCTGCTTATTCCGATGATTGCAGGCTGGACGTGGGGGCTTAACAACATCCGTACTTATCGCATAATTTATCCGATTTTTACTGTTGTTGGCTTTATAATCAGCGCGGTATTTTTCCGTAAGGTAAAGGAAAGACTTATTCTGCCGCGTAAAAAGCCTGAACCTGTGCGGATGCTTGATGCAATCCGTGAGGTTGCAAAAAACAAGTATTACTGGATAATTCAGTCTGCAAACTGGGTTGGTTTTCTTGAATCGGGTTACGTTGTTGTGCTTGCATGGACTTTTGTTTATGCGTTCAACGGTGAATATCAGTCATATCTGGGTCTTGCGAATACGGTTATCGGCAATGCCGCTTTGTGGTCAATGCTTCTTGCACCCTTTGCCATAAAATTAATGGGCAAAAGAAATCTGTTGATTACTGCCAATTCAATCAATATTGCCGTGCTGATAGTGCTTTATTTTACATACAGAAATATTATTCTGATTTGTGTGCTTTGGTATTTCAATACGTTTATCAACACGTTCTGGAACATTGTTCAGCATAACATCAGTGCGGATATGAGGGACTATCACCAATGGAAAACAGGAGTCAGAGTTGACGGGCTTTTCGGTCCTTTGGGTATGATCGGTACGGTTATCAGCTTTTTCACGGGTGCGGTTTATCCTGCCATATATGAAAAAATGGGTCTGCTTGAAGATTACGATGTTCTTTATGACGACAACGTGAGGAACAACCTTTTTGAGGTTCTGATTTTATGCTCGGCTGTGGGTGCGTTGCTCAATCTTATTCCGTTCTGTTTCTATGACCTTACGGAGAATAAGCACAGAGCGTATGTTGACGTTCTGAAAATACGTACAATGTTTGAAAATTATTCTCTCGGTGTTCTTGAAGACGATGAGCTTTGCGAGGCAATGGAAATAATCAGCGAGGCAAAGACGTACTGCGGCAAAGAAAAACAGACAGTCAGCAAGGGTGCACCAAAGGCTCTTCGTAAAGAGATAAAAGAACAAAATCTTGCCGTTGAGAGAGCCGCAATAATTATGCAGGATCTCAATAAGTTTTCGGGAGATGCAGGCAGAGCAAGGCTTGCACAGGCAAGGCTTGATTTTGCAAACGGTTTGCTTTATGTTTATGAAGATGCTGCCCGTGAGCTCAAAGTTGCACGGGCTTTGCCAAAAGGAACAGAGCAGGAAAAAGAAATACGTTCCGATGCAATCAAATGCGCCAGAACAAAAAAAGAGTCTGCGTCAATAATCATAAGATACGGTGTTGATAATATAAAAGCACCTGACGATTCCGTAAAAGAAGAACTTCAGAACAGGGAAACCTCAGGCTTTTTTGAAAGTCTTGAGGTCAAGCGCGAGCTGAAAGCTTATCTTAAATCCGTGTCGGTTTATGAAAGAGCTGTCAAGCCTTACACAAATGCGAAAAATCTTATTGAGCAGGCAGAAAACTATACTCATTATGATGAGCTTGAACAAAGATATTACGAACTTAAAATGCAATGAGAAACGGCTGTTCCGCAAAAATGCGGAGCAGCCTTTCTGCATATCTGAGGCAGTATTGCAAATAATAACCAAAACGTCAACAGAGGTGATTTTATGCCCATAAGGCAAGGCAGGTATACTTTGATGCTGCCGTCTGCGCCGGGGATTTCAGGTTATGCGGCGGTAGCGGGCAAAAAAGAGGAGGAAGGTCCTCTCGGAAATGTGTTTGATTATATTTTTGAGGACGGCACCGCAGGCGAAAAATCCTGGGAAAAGGCAGAAAGCGTTATCCACCGTGATGCGGTTACAAGGGCGATTGCAAAGGCAGGTATATCTCCCGAGGATGCAGACGTTATTTTTGCGGGAGATTTGCTTAATCAATGCACGGGAACAACTTTCGGTATCCGTGAAATGGGCATTCCCTACGCAGGGGTTTACGGTGCCTGCTCAACGATGGCTTTGTCTATGGCAATGGCGGCTGTATGGGTGGACAGCAAGGTATGTAACGTTGCAGTTGCGTCAACGTCCTCTCATTTTTGCTCTGCGGAAAAGCAGTTCAGAATGCCCCTTGAATACGGCGGTCAGCGTACCCCCACCGCCCAATGGACGGTAACGGGGGCAGGTGCGGCTGTTATTACACCAAAGGATTGTAAGGCAAGGATAGAAAAGGTGATCATCGGCAGAATTCAGGATTATGGTATCAAGGACCCCAATAATATGGGGGCAGCGATGGCACCCGTTGATGTTAAACTTACACCATACCCGACAGAACAGCAGCACGGTTATCATACGGAATAAATGGGAAGGAGGTCAGAACGTGCAGAATCTGTCGGGTATACTTGTATATTATTCATATAATATTTTACAAAATATCACTTTAAAGTGTTGACATGTTACAGTAAAGAGAATAAAATAAAAATATATTATATAACGGAATATTTCTATGTTGGTGACACTCTTGTTTCGCAAAAAACAGGTGATGAAGTTATCAATTTTGCCTATACCGCAGGCGGTGCACCTCTTGGATTCACCTATAACGGCACACCCTATTACTATATGCTCAACCTGCAGGGAGATATTGAAAAAATCTATGATTCCAACGGCTATGTTGTAGTAACCTATTTCTATGATGCGTGGGGTAAATTGATATCTATAGAGGATTACTCGACAGATAACATAGGTGTTAAAAACCCTCTCAGATATAGAGGTTATTACTACGATACCGAAACAGGTTTCTAGTGCTACGGGTTATTTCAATGAAAGGGTGGGAATATAATAAATGGAGTTTAGAAAAAATAAATTTAAGGTGATACGTTTTTACATAATTGCTTTTATCGTAATTAGTCTTGTTCTGTGGGTGGCACTGGAATTGTTTATAAAAGACAAAAACATAACTATGTTTTTTGTTTTTGGAGAGATTGCTTTGGTTGCTTCGATTATAATGAATGTGAAGGCTCTAATCGGAGAACTTAATCAAACTGTTATGTTAAGTGAAAATAATGTAAAGTGTACAAGCTTTTTCGTTGCAGGGAATTTGGCTAATGCAACATTTGAATACAATCAAATAAAATTGATTCAGATGAAACGAACTCTGTTCTCTCGTTGTTTGGTTATAAAGGTTAAAGGCAGTGAAAAAGTTCCTATAGTATTGAATAATCAGTTTGAAGATCATGTAAAGCTTTGGCAGATTATCTGCGACGGATGCAAAAACAAAAATGCAGATGCCTACATTGACTCTAAAATATATGATTATTTAGATAAACATTCATAAATAAGGAAAGCTGTCAGTATGATTCCGCACCTCCCATAGTTGAACATTAAGCGAAATGTCTCACTCGGAGGTGTTTTTTGTTAAGGGAGAAAGAGTTTATGAAAAGTGAAAAGCCAAAAGTTTATACCGTTGCAACAGCTCATCTGGACACGTCGTGGCTTTGGACTCTTGAGCAGACGGTGACGGAATACCTGCCGGATACTCTCAAAAGAAATTTTGCACTTCTTGAGAAATATCCTGAGTATAAATTCAACTTTGAGGGCAGTTACCGATATGAGCTTATCAAAGAGTACTACCCCGAAGAATATGAAAAAATAAAAGAGTACGTAAGCCAAGGCAGGTGGAATCCCTGCGGAGCCTGCTACGAAAACGGTGACGTGAATATTCCCTCACCCGAGGCACTCATCAGAAACATTCTCTACGGCAACGGCTTTTTCAGAAAAGAATTCGGAATTGAGTCCAACGACATTTTTCTGCCCGACTGTTTCGGCTTCGGCAAGGCATTGCCGTCTGTTGCCGCCCATTCAGGGCTGACGGGCTTTTCAACGGGCAAGCTTTTCTGGGGCAGCTCTGTGCCGATACCTTTTGACACAGGCAAATGGCTGGGTGCCGACGGAAAAGGTGTATGGGCAGCGCTGAAACCGTTCTCATACACAACTGCATTTGCAAAAATGACAAAGGCGCGCAGAGTGCTTGAAAAAACAGAGGAGCTGAAAAAAGCGAATCTGCCCCTTGTTACCATGGCATATCACGGAATAGGCGACAGAGGCGGTTCACCGCACAAATCATCCGTTAAAAACGTTGTTAAAGCACAGCGTGATAATCCGAACGGAGAAACAGAGTTTTATTCCGCTACCACAAAAGAGTTTTTTGATATTTTTGAGGCTTTGCCTGATGAGGTCAAAAATTCAATGCCCGTGTATGACGGCGAATTTTTGCTGACGGCTCACGGAGCAGGCAGTTACACTTCAAGAAACGTCACCAAACGCTGGAACAGAAGATGTGAAATCCTTGCCGATTCGGCAGAGAAATTTGCGGTTGCAGCTTACGTGAACGGCTTTGCGGATTATCCGCAGTACTGTTTTGATGACGGATGGAAAAAGATTATAGCCCACCACTTCCACGATGACATAACGGGCACTTCGTTTGAGGAGTGTTACATAAGAAATCATAACGATTACGTTCAGGCAATGAACACCTTTTCAGAGGAATACACAGCGGCGTGCAAGGCGATTGCACAGAGAATGGATACCTCGTTTGCGCAGGGTATTCCCGTTGTTGTTTCCAATCCTTTGCAATCGGCAAGGAAAGATGCGGTGAGTGTTACTGTCAGGAGCGATGCGGATTTCTTCTGCGTGTTCAATGCAAAAGGCAATGAAGTTCCATCGCAGACAAAGATTCTTCCTGACGGTGAAAGAGAAATCACTTTCATTGCAGAGGTGCCGTCCTGCGGACTTGCGGTTTATGATTTGCGCAAAGCAGACGAAAAATCCGCAATTCAGACGGAGCTTAAGATAACAGAAAACAGCCTTGAAAATAAAAGGCTTGCAGTTAAGATAAACGAAAACGGCGAAATCTGCTCCCTATTTGATAAAAAGATGGGCAGAGAATTGCTGAAAAAAACCATAAGACTTGCGGTGCTCAATAACACCCACAGTTTTGATTGGCCTGCGTGGGAAGTGAAATACGAAGATTTGTCGGCAGAGCCGTATATGTATCCCTGCAAAACGTCGGTAAAAATCAGGGATGAGGGTGCGGCACTTTGCTCGCTTGAAATAATTGCAACGGCAGGCAAATCACGATTCAAGCAGATTATTTCATTGGGAAGCGAAAGCGAATTTATTTCCGTTTACAACGAAACGGATTGGAGAGAAGAAGCTTCGCTCCTCAAAGCGGAGTTCCCGTTTGCAGCAGAGAATGAAACCGCAAATTACGATATCGGTATCGGATACACAAAGAGAGGCACAAACACAAAAAGTCTTTACGAAGTGCCTGCTCAGAAATGGGCAGATATCACCGATGAAAGCGGAGATTTCGGTGTTTCCGTTTTCAGCGATTCGAGGCAGGGTTGGGATAAACCCGATAAATCAACTCTGCGGCTTACGGTTGTTCACACACCGATGTCAAATTACCGATGGGAGTGCTCGCAGCACGTTATGGATATGGGTATCAACCGTTATTCCTACGGAATAATGGGACACAGCGGCAATCCCGATGCCGTTATTGCTGATGCAGATGCATTCTGCTGTCCGATGAACACTTTCATAACTGAAACACACACGGGAAATTTGGGCAGCGAGTATTCGCTTGTAACTCTTAACGATGACAGAGTGAGAATTACGGCAGTCAAGAAGGCTCAGGATTCCGACGGAATTGTTTTCCGCGTTGCGGAATGTTCGGGCAATGATGTTGTCGGAGTTGAAGCTGTGTTTGCAAATCCCGTTACAGAGGCTTATGAAATCCGCGGAGACGAAGTTGTTCTCGGTAAGATTGATACGGTTGACGGAAAGCTGATTTTCAATATGGGTCACAACGGAATCAGAAGCTTTCTTGTCAGATTCCGTGAAAATAAGGAATTCACCGAAAGGGGCAAGGTTGTTCCGCTGAATTTCAATGCCGTTGGTATAACGGCAGACGGAGAGTGGGGCAAATCGGAGCTTAAAGGCGGAATTTCCGTTCCTGCGGAGCTTGTTACCGAAAAGCTTGTTTGCGCAGGTGTGAATTATTCAATGTCTGCAGGGGAAAAGAATTGCCTTGTATGTGACGGCAGCGAGATAATTGCAGATAAAGATTGCAAAAGCCTGCATCTTTTGCTCACCTCACTTGGCGGAGACAAAACGGTGAGCTTTGATTGCGGAGGAAAAACGGTAAAAATCAACGTTCCCGATTGCTTTGAGGCTCTCGGCTATTGGGATATGATGATGCTCGGAAAAACAGGTTACATAAAAACCGTTCCACAGGCGCTTACCTTCAGCCACACTCACGGCAAAAAAGGCAATATGGCGGTAAAACAGTTTTACGTTTTCCACGCAGAAATACCTCTTGACGGTGATAACAAGGTGAAGCTTCCCGTTGATGATGATATTGTTATTTTTGCGGCAACTGCCGTGGGTAACAACGTCCGATTCGACAAGGGAGACAGTCATTTTGACAGCCTTGAAAAGAGACCTTTTGATTATAAGTTCTCCGATTATGCCGTGAAGCTTATGAATCCCAACCTTGCGGAGCGTGTGCTTGATAAATTCCTTGACCGTACCGTACCGCTGAACATAAAAATAGGAGATTTTTATAATCAGTACGCTCTCGATGAGCTGTATTACATTCTCCGAAGCCTCAGCAATAAAATGAAGTATGAAAAGAAAGTCCGCAGATTGACGGACAGCCGAAAAAATAAAGGAGAGAGTTAATTATGAAAAAAACAAGTCAGAAAATTATTTCCGTTATTCTGGCAATCACAATGATTTTCAGCGGCACAGCAATTGCTTTTGCTTCCGATGAAGCTGCCGATAACGGAGCAATCATCAAAACTGCAGGTCTGCTTGATGGTATTCTCAGCGCAGTGTTCAAAGGTTTCGGTTCTCTTTTCCCCAATGATTTTGAAACCGTTGAAGAATACTACGCAGGCGAAAGCGAGAATTTCTACGAAGGCACGGCAAACTTCCTTGACGAGCCTGCCGCTGACGCAAGATGGAATCTCGGCTTCGGCAAAGCAAGTATGGTTCCCGAAAACCTGAAAGACGGCACAAAGGAATACTACACAGGAGGTTATTTCACCCAGAAAATCAACGGTGTTTTTGACGATCAGGGTGCAAATGCAGTTGCTCTGACAGACGGTTCAGGCAGAGGCACACTCATTATGATTGCCATTGACGGCATCGGAGTTTGCAATGACGACGTTCGCTCAATCAGAGGCGAGATTGAAAAGAGACTTGCCGCAGAGGGTATTGAAAGTGATATTATTGCTGTCAATATCAACAGCACTCATTGCCATACGGTTATTGACACTCAGGGCTTCGGTCTTGAGCCTCTTCTCAAAACAATTTTCACAAATATTTTCTCATTTCTTCCCTTTGTTGAAAAAACAAGAAGTGTTGACCCTGAATTCCACGAGCTTATGATTAACGGTGCAGCTGATGCTGCTGTTCAGGCATATAAGAATATGGAACCCGGCCAGCTTTATTACTTTGAAACCGAGGGTATCGGTTACAGCGAGCGCAACAACAACTATCTTGATGACCCCTACGGCTATATCTTCAACAAGCGTTACGATATGGAAGGTTATCAGCACGTTATCGCCTGCTTCAAGTTTGTTCCCGACAACGCAGAGTCTGTTCCTACTGTTTTTGCCAACGTCGGCGGACATCCCACAACAATCAACAGAGAAACAAAGCTTCTTTCAGCTGACTATCCCAACTATATCGAAGAGAAGATGAATGAAGCAGGTATGAACTTTGCATTTATTCAGGGCGCACAGTCACCTATCTCCGTTAACGCAGGCGCAGTTGAAAACGAAGAAATTCTTGCAGAGATAGATGCGGAAATCGCCGCTGACCCCACAGTAGAGGATTATAAGCAGGCTAAAAAGCTCGGCTATGAATTTGCAAGACTTATTATTGATGCAGAAAAGAATGCAACTCCCGTTGCACCTGTTGTAAACGTTAAGATGGCAGAGGTTACTGTTCCTCTTGAGTACGGTCTTATGGAACTGGGTGCAGTTTCGGGACTTCTCGGATTCACAACAGTCCGTGATGAATCAGCTCCTGCAGGTTATTCCGTAATTTCAGAAGTAGGTTACGTTGAACTCGGCACAGATCTTGTTATGGTTACAGTTCCCGGTGAACTTGTTCCCCAGCTTGTTTACGGCAACGTTGTTGACAAGTCAATGTCATACCTCGGCACAGATTGGGAATACGACTACACAGCAGACCTTGTAGGCGAGGGAAAAACAGTTCTTGTAATGGGTCTTTGCAATGACGCTATCGGCTACATTGTTCCCGACAACGACTATGCTCCTTTCATTGCTGACACAATCTGGAATACCGACCTTGGCGAAAAGATTTTCGGCGAATATCACCGCCACTATGAAGAGATGCTTTCAACAGGCAGCAAGGCAGGTTCAACTATTATCGGTGCACTTAACGACATTGTCAAAGAAGTTGCATAAAAGAAAAAGCGAATATTACAAAATTCAGGGGTGAAATCATGTCAAACGATTCAAAGTCAAATGCAAAAGCCTTTGAAGAACTCCGCAGAACACAGCAACAGCAGGATGAAAAAGCCCAATCTTCCAAAACTCAGGACCGCCGATACGTAGGCACAAAGGAAACACTCGGCTTTATCATCTGGGATGCTGCACAGAGCTTTAATATCAATATTTATTCAACCCGATTTATCACAAGTATCGTTGGCGTTGACCTGGGTCTTCAGGCTATCGTCAACACAATCAACAGCGTCTGGGATATCATCAACGATATTTTCTTCGGCGCAGTTATCGACAAAACAAGAACACGTTGGGGTAAGTTCAGACCCTATCTGATGTTCCTTGCAATTCCCGGATGTATTCTCACGTCTCTTTATTGGCTGATGCCTCATTTCTTTGAGGGCACAACCCAGACGGATATTGCAAAGCTTGTTTTCTATCTTGTGCTTACCATTGCCCGTGAGGGTGTAGGCACGTTCCAGACAATCTCAAGAACGGGTCTTATGTCAACCATAACGCCTCATCCAAATGACAGAACCCGATTGATTACCCTTGCCAACTTTGCGTCAGGCTTCTTTGGCGAAAAGCTTCCCGAGCAGGCGGTCACAATCCTTATTGACATTCTGCGCAGTATGTATCTCAACGATGCAGGTAAGCTTGCCCGTGCATACACAAACCTCTTTGTGGGTATGGGTGTGTTCACAACCGTTGCATCCAGCGCATCCTCATTCTGGTTCTTCTATAATTCGGAAGAACGAGTTATGCAGTCAATAAAATCTCCCGGTGTTATTGCATCAATCAAGTCTGTTATCAGCAACAAGCCCTTGCTTCTGATAACCTTGTCCGATTTCCTCAGCGGCTTTGCCATCAAGGGCAGCGAGGATGACTATTACACCGACGTTCTTCATTTCTCGTCAATGACTCTTGTTGCAGGTATTCCCGCTGCACCCATCAGCCCTATGAGCTATGCGTGGGTACCCTGGATGAGAAGAAGATTCTCAAGCCGCTTGCTTTACATACTTGCAAAAGAAATCGGCAATATTCTTTATATTCCCGTGTTCCTTTTCGGCTGTATCGGTATGAAGAAGGACTATTCGGGCGGTATGTATCAGAAGATTGTTCCCATGGGCTTTGCAATGGCAATCTGGGAAATTATATGGACTCTGTTCTTTGGTCTTAAGTCAGTTATCGGCACGGAAATGTATAACGAAGCTATGGACTACTGCGAATGGAAAAACGGCTACCGCACCGAGGCTATGGCATCCGTTGCCAAGGGCATTGCGGCAAAGATTTCCAGCAACACAAGCACAGTTGTAACAACTGCAATCAAAAAGATGATCGGCTACGAAGTGAATGCTTTCAGAACAGGTAAGGAGCAGACCGATAAGGTTAAGTTCTTCCTCTTTGCAATGTTCACAATCATTCCTGCAGTTACAGGCTCATTGGGTATCATTCCCATGCTTTTCTACGACCTTGATAACGAGAAGAAGGAAATTATGTATGCCGAGCTTCTTGAACGCCGCAGACTTATGACTGAAGCTGTTGAAAGCGGCAACAATGAAATGCTTGAACTTGCCGTTAATGCTCAGATAAGCGTAGGCGATAAATAATCGGAGAAAAGATATGGAAGTAAGATATATCAATAAAAATGAAGAGGTTGATTTCCTCAAGGTTTCTGCCGCTTCTTTTATATGGAAATTCGATGCGGAAGTGGATACGGGAACAAAGGTGCCCGTTCTCGGTGCATTCAACGACGGCAAGCTGATTGCAGGCATTGAAATGTATGATTTCAGGGTCAATTATTGCGGCAACGTCGTCAATGCAATTATTGCCAGCGGTGTCTGCAGCCTGCCCGAAAGCAGAAGAATGGGCGGAATCAGAGCAATTTTTGATGAAATCGGCAGAACCGCCATTGAAAACGATTGGGTTCTCGGTTTTCTTCATCCGTTCTCCATTGAGTACTACGGAAAATTCGGTTATGCACACCTCAACCGAATGTTTTCCATCAAGGTTCCCTTCGAAAACCTGAAGAGCATTCACCGCAATACAGACGTTGTTCTTTATACAGGTGAACAGTTTGACGATCTGAGCGCAGTGCACGAAAAATGTGCTATGACCGAAAATCTGATGGGTCTGCGTGAGGAAAAAAAGCATTTTTGCGATACACCTCTTGAGGAGGCGGATTACACGTATCTCCACTACAATGAGGCAGGTGAGGCTGACGGCTACGTACGTTTCACCGTCAAAAGACCTGACGACCTTATTGTTGAAGATCTTTACGTGCTTACCCCTGAAGCTCTCAAGGGTATTGCGGGATTCCTGCGTAACTATGACGGCATTGTCAAAAATCTGATTGTAAAAAAACAGTATCAGGGCTCACCTTTTTCTTGCCTTACGGACCGCATTGACGGTGTACGTTATGATTATGACGGTGTTGCTGCAGGCAGAATTTACAATCTGAAAAAGCTGCTTGAAATCAATGCTTATCCCGAAGAATACGGCAAGTTCAGAGTCAGATGTATCGATAATCTTGAACAGAATAACGGTGTGTTTGAGGTTGAATATCAGAACGGCAAGGCAACTGTCACAAAGACCGACGGTGAATATGATATCTGCCTGACCGCAACTGCGGCGGCAAAACTTATGCTTGCAGGCGAAGGACATACGGCAAGCACGGCGGCATTCATTGACGGCGTAACGATAAACGGAAATGCAGACGATTTCTTCAGAGCATTCCCTTACCGTGTCACCAGATTTGTTGACAGTAAGTGGTCGGAATAAGAGAAAAACCTGTTTTCATCCACCCAAATCCCGTGGCGAAAGCAGGTTTTTTAAAAATGAAAAAGGAGATGAGGTTGTGAGTGCAAACAACTTTCTCAAAAAATCAGTAAGTATTATTCTTGTGTTTATTCTTGTTGTTTCATCTGCTTTTATTTGTGCAAGTGCGGCAGAGCAAGGGTTTGACGTTACGCAAGCCGCCATAGTAATCGGTGCGGATGCAACAATAACCGAAAATTATGCCGCTGGAAGGCTCAAATATTATCTTGACGAAATTACGGGCGGTAATATTGAAATTCTGACCGATGAAACGGACAGAGAAAACGTTATTTCCGTCGGTGCAACCAACAGATCCGATGCGGATTTTTCCGAGTCTGCAGACGGAAGTTACGTTATAAAATCCGCAGATTGCGGAATTATCATTGACGGTGCAGGCAAAAAAGGCGCAATAAACGGTGTTTATGCGTTTCTTGAAAAATTCTGCGGATGTCATTGGTATGAGTCGGAGGTTATAATCATTCCCGAGAACAGCGAGCTTACCGTTCCCGATGATATTGACGTTGAATATACTCCGTTTTTTGAGTATACGGAAACTGATACAGTCAGCGCAACAGATCCCGAATTTTCCGTTGCAAACGGACTTACGGGCGGCATATATAAAAATCTGACAGCCGAACAGGGCGGAGCTGTTAAATACATAGGCGGCTCAAGCCACACTCTTGTTAATCAGTATTGCAAGCCCTCAAAGTATTTCGAGGAGCATCCCGAATATTTTGCGTTGCGTAACGGAGTTCGAACAGGTACACAGCTTTGCCTTACGAATGAGAATGTAAAGGATATTGTTACAGCCGAGGCAATTGAGCTTCTCGAGCAGAAATATGTTGAAAACGGCGGTTTACAGATTCTCTCAATTACTCAGGCGGATAACGGTGAATACTGCCAATGCAAAAACTGCAGAGCTATTGATAATGCAAACGGTTCGCAGGCAGGTACAATGCTGACTTTTGTTAATGAAATTGCAAGCCGAATCAAGGCGGACGGCAGATTTGATAACATTGCGTTTGATACCTTTGCTTATCAGTACACAAGGCAGGCACCTGCAATTGTAAGACCCCGTGAGGACGTTATAGTCCGTCTTTGTTCAATCGAATGTTGCTTCGGTCATACTCTTGATGACCCCGATTGCAGAGCCAATACGGCATTTATGAAAGACCTTGAGGATTGGAGCAAAATCTGCAACAGACTTTACATATGGAACTACAATCTCAACTGTGATGAAAGTATAAATATCTATGCAAACTTCGGTGTGCTTCAGAGAGACGTTCAGATTTTCTATGAGCATAACGTAAAGGGTATTTATCAGCAGGGTGTGTATTATATTACCGAAAGTGACGGCGAGTTTGCTGAAATGAGAACGTATCTTCTCTCAAAGCTGATGCAGGATCCTTATCTTGATTATGATGCGGAAATGCTGGGATATATGACAGGTGTTTACGGTCCCGGCGGAGTGTATCTGAAAGAATTTATTGATATAGTCACAGATCACGCCGTAACAAAATATTATCATCTGCTTCTTGAAGAGGATTCCCGTTTTTCGCTTCCAGGTATGATGCCGCAGGATGTTGAAAAATGCGATGAACTCTGGGAAAAGGCAAAGGCGGAAGCCGAAAATGAAGAACAGCTCAATCAGATTCTTCGTTCGGAGCTCTGCTGGAGATACTGGAAATGCTCAAATATGCGCTCTGAATTTTCAAGGCTTCAGCATCCGTATCTGTGGATGAAAGCCAACAAAGACCTTTACAACGACTTTGTGAAATTCGGTGTTACCCGTATGGGTGAAAGACCCGGCCACGAGCTTTCGGGCAATGATTTAAGACACCTTACAAGAAGAATTTATACCTGGATAACCCTCTATGATGAGCCCATATGGGATGCAATCAATCCCTATGCGGTAGCGTTCTACAGTTTCCTTGAAAAAGCATATAATTTTACACATCCTCAACTTTGGTAAAAGCAAAACGGAGATGCCTCTTTTGAAGCATCTCCGTTGATTTTTTTATCCGAATATAAGTTTGATCAGCGCTCTGAAAGGTGAGAGGATTCTGTCAACAAGGCTTCCGCCGCCAAGGAGGAAGAGTGAGCCTTTTTTCTGCCGCCTCAACTCTGGGTTGGTCGGCAATTGTCATTGCAAGCACAGCTTCTGCCTCTGCAATAGCTGCGTTGAGCTTCGCTTTGTCTTCTTCGCTGAGATTTGTCCGGTCAACCTTTTTGATTATTGTCTTACTCGCAAAAGAGCATGGAATCATAAAAATACAAAATTTTTTATAATACCTATTTATTTTATGATATTTATTATGTTATAATATCTTTTTAAAAAGCTGTGAATTCAATTAAATAAAGCAACAAAAATTTTACTCGATGGAAAGATGTGATAATTTTGAGTAAGAAAAACAAATTTTTTGCCGATGACGGTTGGGCATATTGGGTAGACGGTGATGACACAAGCACAATATATCTTAACGATTGGCTCAATCCCAAAGGCAAAAGTTATATGGATGTTTCAATACATATCAGAGGGATAAAAGAAACAAAATCGCTCAATATGTATTTTCCGTTTTCTGTTGATAAAAATGAAATCGAAGATATTTCCCTTAATTTTAAAGACGAGAACCTTTCAAGAGCAATTTTCAGCAGTATGTGCGTTGTTGATTATAAGAAAAATAACGTTACGTCCGAAATTGCTTATAATGGCAAAACCATTGATATTGTTCACATTTCATCCGTTGATTACCGTCTTGAATCTGTTTCAAAAGGAACGCTGATGAATATCGATTTCGGTGGAATTTTTGAATATCTCGATAATGATGAGGTGTATTTTATGTTCCGTATACCTCACAAATCAATCACGGAAGTTTTTAAACAGCGCACTAAAGTCGGCAGTTTTCTGACCCGTATCAGAGATATGATTATGTCACCGATTGTTTCCGAAAGCTACGGCTATTCGGTCAGAATCAACGAAGCAAGACTGCTTCCCAAAGAAATCAACAGCGTAGGCGCTTTCCACAGACAAAAGCTCAAAAAAGCGGTTGTGACAATTTCAATTGCTGACGATTATGAAATCAACGACGTTTCCTGTTACAGAATCAGAAGACTTGAAGAAGAACTTTATAAAAACTTTCTTCCCGAGTCTTTTGACGGTAACAATATCGTTACATACCAATGGCAACAGAGTCGAGAGGTCAATTTGAAGGGTCATTTCAACTTTTATTTCAATATTTCACGAAATGCCATCAGTTCGGGAAGCGTTCTGATATATATCCTTATCATTATCCTTCTCAATGCAGTAGGCAGCAGTGTGTGGGATCTGATAAAAACAGTCTACGCATTAATAACACAATAAAGGAGAAAACGAATGAAACTTTCAGTTCCGATTTTTCTTAACTGTGTTTTCGTTACCGTTTTTTATCTGCTGGAGAAAAAAACAGGTTTCAGAAAGCTTAATTATGTTTTAAAACAAATTTTAATTGGTGTTATCTTTGGCGGTCTGTCTGCCTTTGCATCGGGCTACGGCGTTGAGATTCTCGGCACGGTTGCCAACGTGCGTGATGCCGCACCGCTTTGCGCAGGTCTTATTTTTGGCGGACCTGCAGGCATTGTCTCAGGTATTATCGGCGGATTATACCGTTTCTTCTCCGTTTATTGGGGAGGCGGAATGTATACAAGAATTGCCTGCACGGTTTCAACAATTCTGGCAGGATTCATTGCCGCAATACTGCGCAAGTTTATGTTTGATAACAAACGACCCACATGGAGCTACGGCATTTTTATAACAGTTGTTTGCGAAGTTCTTCATATGCTGATGATTTTCTTCACCAATATGAACGATTCGTCATACGCTTTTGAATTTGTAAAAGCCGCAACGCTTCCGATGATTCTCGGCAATTCCGTTGCAGTAGGTATTTCTCTTATTGTACTTTCACTTCTCAATCATGATGAAAGAAAACACGGCAAAAACAACGAACGCATTTCGCAGACTTTTCAGCGCAGACTCCTTGTGCTTATCGTTATCGCTTGTGTGATAACCAGTACGTTTACGTATTTTCTTCAGAGCGGAATGGCTGAAATCGAAACAAGGGAAGTTTTCACTTCCGCAATAACAGACGTTATTACCGATGTCAGAGGCAAATCCAACGAAACACTTCTGAACATAACGCGAAACGTTCGTGAAGAATACGAAAACAACAAAGCCGTATCACTTGATGACCTTGCGGTGAAATACAACGTTATTGAAATAAACGTTGTTGATTCCGAAGGTATGGTTATCAACTCAACAATGGATGAGCTTATCGGCACTTTCGATATGAACAGCACCGAGCAATCAAAAGAATTTATGGTGCTTACGGGTGACGAAACAGAGCTTGTTCAGTTATACAGACCTCAGGGTGCAGACGGCGTGACAATGCGAAAATATGCAGGTGTCAGCCTTGCAGAAGGCGGATTTATTCAGGTCGGTTATGACGCTGACCAATTCCACAATATGCTTGACGATTTTGTTATTGATGTTACAAAAAACCGCCATGTCGGAAGCACAGGATTTGTTGCTGTGTGCGATGAGAATCTTAATCTTGTAACCAACACCAAAAGAAACGGAATGCATATTTCAACAATAGGAATTGTTCCTGATGAGGTTATGCTTGATGGCAAAACCGCAACTCAGCTTTACAGAACGAACATAATTAATGAAGAAACTAATTTCAATGAAGAGTATATCTATGCATTCACTTTTGTTGAAGGTTATTGCATAATCGCCGCAATGCCCTTTGCTGAAGCAATGCTTATGAGAGATGCCTCTCTTTATACAAGTATTTTTATGCTTATTCTGATTTTTGCTGCTCTGTTTATTTTTATTTACTTCCTGATAAAAAAAGTTATCATCAACAATCTTCAGAAAGTCAATGGAACGCTTTCCGAAATTACCGGTGGTAATCTCAACGTAAAAGTTGATGTCCGCACAAATGCTGAATTTTCATCACTTTCGGATGATATAAACTCTACTGTTTCAACTCTCAAAAAGTATATTGCAGAGGCTGCTGCAAG
>JAZQTC010000030.1:0-122173 GCA_045630405.1 Acutalibacteraceae bacterium | reverse complement strand
TTCTGCTGTGTAACCTGATCTGTTCTTCATCCAGTTTTCTGTTGCACACTTAGCTGATGTAACCAAGCTTGTAAGGTCGTTCTTGATTACTACGGGGTGTTCTGCATTGATAGGACCGGTGTAACCGATTGAGTAACCGTTTGAACCGGGAGCCAGTGTTGTAACCTGAGTAACATCGAAGAATGCGTTGTCGTATGCCTTGATGTACTGGAAGTTACCGAAGTAGAAGTCGCCCTTAACGAAGAATCTTTCTTCAAGGAGCTGACCTGCATTTACGTAGTAGTCAGTAAGAGTTCTCTTTGTAACGTTTGTGCCGAGTGTACCGTCAGCTGTTTCAATTTCATAAACTTCTGATGCGAGGTAAATGAAGTTGTCATACTGAGCAGCAAGCTCTGCATATGTCTTGACATTTGATGTTCCTTCAGCTGCTGAAGCCTTGGGAGCAACAACTGCGCCTAAGCATGAGAGTGAACCAAAAACCATAGCAATGGCAAGGAGTACACTCAAAGCTCGTTTGAATTTTGACATTTGCTCGTTTCCTCCTTTAATTTTGTATGCTAAATGATTAGGAATAATTTATAGAGCATCGTCGGATATAAAAAGCCTTTTGAGGCATAGCCTGCACAAGTACAGGCTATGCCATAAAAATTCACTACTTAATTAAGCCAAATAAATTAATAAAGTGAAACGTATGAGGGTTCTGCGAATTCAGCGCTAACATCCTGATTGATGTAACCGCTACCAATAGCAACGTTCATGATGTAGGGAACGTCACCGATGTCGGGAGCACCGTCATTACCAACGTCAGCTGCTGCTGCGATGTACTGCTCGAAGCCTTCCCATTCCCAGTCAGTCTTACCAACAAGGTTACCACGAAGGTTAGCAACGTCGTCAGCTGTTACAACGCTATCGCAGTTAAGGTCGCCGACAACAACGATGATGTATGTTGCTGCAAGTTCGCCTGATGCTGCATTGAAGATCTGAACGAGAGTACCGGTACCATACATACCTGTTTCTTCGTTTGCTGTGATAACTACGTCTGCATTCTCAAGAGTTTCGAATGCTGTAAGGATTGTGTCTTCATCGGGAACAGCTTCACCGATACCAACAAGGTAACCGTTTACTTCTGTGCCGTCTTCAAGCATCTGCATGTAGTACTCGTGGTTACATGCGCCAACTGAAATCTGAGGTGTAAATTCAGCATTGAAGCCACCGTCGATGAACATACCGTTGGGAGCTGTGATGAATTCGATAACAGTTTCGCCTGATGTTGCGGGAACAAGACCAGCCTGAGCCTTTGTAAGGTCTGAAGTAAGATCTGCAAGGTACTTGTTGTTTTCTTCAGTTGCTGCGAGATCCTTTTCAGCGTTCAGAGCTGCATCATATGCATCAAGGAATGCCTGATATGAGTCAACTGTGTAAGCCTTCTGTCTGTTAGCATCTGTACCTGTAACGTTGATAACTGCCTTAGCAGCATTGATAGCTGCGTTGAGCTCAAAATAGCTTGCTGATTCAGCAAGTCTCTTCCATGCTTCAACAAGTTCTGATGAAGCCTGGTTGATCTTTGAAGGACGAGGATCTTCTTCGCAAAGAACTTCGATAGCGAATTCAACTGCTCTGTCGTATCTCTCTTCTGAGCTTTCTGTGTAAGAAACTCTAGCGTCCTTAGCGTCGCCGTACATATCGAAGAGAAGTTCAAGCTTGCTTGTGTTACCGGGAAGTCTGATAAGGCGTTCGCCGGTGAGGTTAAGCATCTGAATTGCGTATGTTGCTTCGATTGAGCTGATTACGCCCATGTTAGCAATTGCTTCTTCGTATGCAAGAACTGATTCGTCATATGCTGCCTTATCTTCATCTGTAAGTTCGTAATCTTCTTCAAATGCGATAACGAATGCCTGCTGTGATTCGATAAGACCTTCAACACGGTTTCTAGCTGCTCTGTACTTGTTGTAAGTATGAGGAACGTAGTCACGCATGCCGAAGTAGTAGAATGCGGGATCATCGTATTCAACGTCTACTCTTGTGGGATAGCCGTTAGCGTCGTTAACTGACTTGTAGTTGATACCGCTGTAGTTGTTAAGAGCTGTCTTAAGACCTGCTGTACCTGAGTTAGCCTCGAATGCTTCAAGAGCTTCGATAGCGTTCTGAAGTTCTTCAGCTGCCTTTTCGTACTTGTTAGCGTAGCCTGTGCTTGCATCGATAGCGATGTCAGCTGCGAAATCTGCGCCTGCCTTGGGCTTAAGAACAAGTCTAGCTGCGTTCTTAAGAGCTGCAACGTAGTTGTTCCATGCGCCTTCGAAGTCGCCCTTGTAGTCTGATGTCTGACGGTTAGCTGAAACAGCTCTTTCAAACATTGAGGGAAGGTCGAAATCGTCGTAAAGGTGAATTGTTGTGGGAATTGTGTATGTCTGGCCGTATGCAGTAACAGTTGTTGTTACGTTGTACTGACCGTCTACGATACCACCGTTGTCGGGTGTTTCGGGATCGAGGATGGGTTCGCCTGTTTCATCATCAAGAATGAGGTTACCTTCTTCGTCTACCATGTAGATTTCTTCGAATCTCTCGTAGAACTCACCGTCTGCCTTTGTATTTACATCAAAGGGATAGAGGAAGAAAAGACCTGACTGACCGTCCATTGAAACTGCTGTTTCAGCAGCGTCTGCGTTCTTTGTAAGGAATGCGGGAACGTTTACAGATGCAACTGCTGCGCTTGAAGCTGAACCGCTGTCGCCGTCCTTGATACGGATGCTGTAACCTTCGATATCATCAAGGTCGTCGCCCTGATCAAGGTAGATTGAGGGATAGTACTCAAGGTAAGGAGCATCGTTTGAAGTCTTAACTGCTACTGCATCGTCGTCAAGGTTTGAAGCACCGATGTAGGTGTAAACTGTCTTTGAAAGAACGATGTCTGAACCGTTAGCCTGGAATGCTGTACCCTTTTCACCGAATACCTTGTAGTTAACTTCGATTTCAACAAGCTGACCTGCAACACGTGAACCGTTAAGAGCAACCTTGATCTTGTCGCCACCGGAGATGCTGCCGCTTGTTACTGAAGGAGTAAGGCTTGCTGTGTTGTTACCGTTTGCATCGTATGTTCTTACGTATACATTAGTAATCTGATATCTGTAGAGCTGATCCTGAACTACTTCGTATTTTGAATCTCTGTAAGCAGTGTTGATACCGCTTGAACCGTTGATGATTTCAAATGTGGGAGCTGTTGCGTCAGCAACTGTTGAGGGAATTGTTTCTGAGAGGTTGATTTCCATCTCTTCGAATTCCTGGTCGTCGCTGAGGCCAAGAAGCATACATACGAGGGGAAGAGCTACTTCTGCAAGTTCGTCACCCTGTGCTTCAAGGAATGCGCCGTTAGCGTTTGTTGTGTCGTTTGTGCCGAGAACCTTGATAAGGTCGCCAACCATAGCACCGAGAAGTTCGTTGTTAAGGAGTTCGTCGATTGTATCCTTGGGCTGGAATACGCCGGGGAAGAGAAGCTCAAAGATGCCTGTAAGGAAGCTCATGATGATTTCAACACCGTTGTCCTCTGAGAACTGGCCCTTTGCGTTTCTGCCGAAGATTTCAGCAAGGTTGGTAGCGTCAAGGTAGAGGATGGGCTTAAGGATGTAGTCAAAGATAAGAGTCTTTGAAACGATTGTTGAACCGTCACCAGCGATCTTATCTGAAATCCAAGCGTTTTCACCCTTGATGGGGATGATTGAGTTGAGGATAGTATCGATATCCATCCATACGTCGTCAATTGTGAGACCGGTTGTGTAACCGTTAGCGTCGTCACATTTGAAATCGAGGTTAAGGACGGGACCGTATGTTGTTACTGCCCATGCAACGATCTGGATAAGCTTATCTTCGTAGTTACCCTTGTCGCCGCTGTACTGAAGAAGACCATTCTTCTCGGGATCAGCTGCGTCTGTACCTGAAGCAGGAACCATATCAAAGCCCTGGTTGAGGTTGTAAACTGCAACGTCAAAGAGGATTGTGAGAGCCTTTTCTACAACTGCATCGTAGTAAGCTTCGTCTGATGCGTAAGCTGATCTTGCGGGCTTGGTGTATGTGTACTGAGGAATATCCTGCCATGCAAGCTGTTCAACAGCTCTGTAACCAACGTCAGCGATTGTTTCATATTCGCTTTCGATGTACATCCAATCAACTGATGCGTTGAGGATAGCTCTTACAACGAATGAAACGAGCTGCTGGTTGTTCATGCCTTCAAGTTCTTCTGCTGAGGGAACGTCAACGATATCGTTGAAGAAGAGACCGCCAGTGATCTGAACGATGAATCTGAGAACTGAGCAGATGTTTGTGAAGAGGTAGTCGTTACCGTTATTACGGCCGTCTACAACCACACCGTCAATCCATGTCCATGAATAGCCTTCTGCAGTAACTTCGTCTCTTGCAACCTTAAGTACGTTGTCAAGGAACTCACCGAGTGTGTTGTTGAAGTTGTCAACAAATGTTTCACCTGCGGGGATTGTTACTGTCTGAACGAAAGCATCCTTGTTAAGGAACTGATCATAGATGTTGTCGGGATCTGCTACGTAGTCACCGTCGTATGTGGGATCGTAAGCGGGGTTCTTAACCCATTCGCCACTAGCTTCGTCATAAACAGTTCTGTTTGTCTTTGTTTCGTCATATTCAACGCCGCAAAGTTCACGAAGCCATACTCTTGTGTCTCTGTTGAGAACGGGAACAAGGAGCTGGTTGTAAGCTGCCTGCATAAGATTTTCGATGAACTCATAACCGGTCTTATCGGTTGTGATGTCAACGATATTATAAACGGGAGCAGGAGCTGTTGCACCTTCGTTAACTCTTACGCTGCCGCCAAGACCAACTGTTACCCACTGCTTGGGATGAACCCAACCGTAGTAGTCGTACTTAGCTGTGTCGTGATCTGTCTCACCGTAAGCTGTCTTGAATGAGTAGCTCTCATACATTACATAGCTATAGGGATCTTCGAATTCAGCGTCGAGCTTCTGCCATGAACCGAGAACGAGCTGGTTGAGAAGGTCCTGAAGAAGAGTAATAGCACCGTTTGTTGTGTTCTTGTACTTCTCAGGAAGCTTTGAAGCAGCGTCTTCGTCCATTGCATCAAACTCTTCAGCCTTGCCTGCTGCGGTCATACCATAAATAAGACCGATTGCAAGATTTCTGACATCGAACTTGAAGCTTGCGATGAAAGAATCAAGGATACCGAGATTGATTGAGCCGTTAACGTACTTTTCTGCGAGAGGAGCGATTTTTGAGATGAAGTTAAGGAGAGCATAAACTACATCAAGATCTGAATCCTCATATCTCTGTACGCCTTCAAGAGGAGTAACGAATGAGGGGAGTGCAGATGCATCGCCCAGAAGGGGAAGGAGTGTTTCAACACTACCAACAAGTGAAAGAACACTTGTAAGGGTGGTGTTTACGCTTGCAAGGTCAAGAGTACCGATGAAAACATCAAGTACCATCTGCTCCTTTGCGAGCATACGATCGAGTTCATCAAGAGCCATTGATGCGGACTGTTCGAGTGTGAACTCAACAGCATCAACATCGTTGTACTGGTCTTTGATGGCGTCGCCCTTATATGCTTCGTACGCTGAACCCATTACTGAGAATGAGCCGAGGAGCATAACAAAAGCCATAAGGATTGCGAGAATGCGAGTTGACTTTTTCAAATTTGTACACCTCCAAAAAAATTTGCAAAAATGAAAATGATAGGGACGACCGGGTTCTGATACTGATCGACCTCCTTACGGATTTCCTCAACGGATAAAATCCGCCGCAAAACCCACACGATCAGGAGTCTGAATCCAGATGTCCACAGCGGCTTTCCGCACCTCAAAAGCGCCAAAAAGACGCAAATTCAGCTGGAAAACCACCATATGGTCATATTAAATATACTCAAAATCGGAGCGAATGTCAATCATTTTCAAAATTGATTTTTGAATTTGTTAGATTTCAACAAGCAAGCCTCTGCTTTTTTGGTAAAACTGTCATATCGCCGTTCCAAAATACCGTTTTTTTGCTCATTACAGAAGATGTAAAGCGTTTTATCCTTACAATATTTGATTTTTTATGTAACGGAGCATTCTGATTGGCAGGCCAAATTTGCTCCGCTGTGATGGTACAAATATAAAAGGTATAGTAAATTTATAATATCTCCGTGTTTATTATCAGTTTATTGTTCCATATCGGAATTATATTTTTCATCTGTAATGGTACTCCCCTTTACATAAAAGCCTGACAAAAGTTTGCTTTTTCTGCCCAAAAAGGCTGCTTTTGCACCTGTCCGGAAAAATATAGCCATACCAAAAAACAAAAAATCTGCTCATCAGAGAACGAACGCCTCAATTTGGCTCTGTTGGCACGTTCAAAGTCCATAATTTTCCCATCCGTCTTAATTTGAGCCGCCATTTACAGATATCAGCACGCAAAAAACAGAATTTTTTCTTGTTTTCCGTCGAAAATCACCCATACATTCATCTCCAGGACTTACATTTTGAGCTGAAGAAACAAAAATTCATCAAATATTTACTTTTCACCCATCTCGAACATTGTAAAGGTGTATTACTTGTCGCGATTGCGTTTTTCATTAAGTTTTGTTAAAAGCAAAAAGATCAAGTAATATCAACGTTTTCAGGATGTTATTATCTGTTTTTTATGCACTTGTAAAGCTAGTACGCTTTACATCCAAGGCTTTTTTATACCTGTCACAATTTGTTCTTCAAGCAGGCTTTTTGCGCCGCTCATCCGTCTGTCAGACATAAATCTGCGCTGCATACATTGATTATTAAGCAAATTATCAACAGAAATCAGGCTCATTCCCGTATGATGTGCCATATAAAGCTCCGTGACAGAAAAATCCCCCTTGTTTTTCTCTGAAGTATAGTCGGCAGCCTCGAAAAAGCCGTATTTTCCGTACATTCTCATTTTTAAAAAGCGGGACAGATTTTTTATCGATAATTTGGGGGCTGTGGTAAGCGTCAGAAAAGATGAATACGGTGAAACAACGTACTCTTTGTTCATACCACGTTTGATAGCAAGGTTTTGTACACCGTGAGCCTTGTATTTATAATTCATTTTACCGTCAAAAGAATGAAATGCACTTTCCGAAACACCAAACGGTCGCCCCGAAGCTCTTTTTCGTTGACAATGCAGGCAAAAGCAAAGCGCTTCACCGCTCAGGCTGCCTTTCGGAGCAGGAAGAAACAGATTCGGCATAAAATACTCAAACATTGTGCCTGTCCACGATGCCAGACCTGTGTATCTCCCTTTTCTGGCGGCAATTCTATCCGTTGATCCCCAATGCTTCACGGGAACTTGTCTGCTCGCAACAGCAAAATAAGAGGTCATCCTTGCCTCACTCATATACATATCATAGAAACTTCCGCTTTTTTTGCTGTCATCAGGAGAAATTCCGATATGAAACAGATTTCTGGTTTGATTGTACATAGGTGAAAGGTCTGTTGAATCAATAATATCCTCTGTTTTTCTGATTATTTTCTCCAGTTCAGCACATTCTTCCTTGTATTCTTTTAACCCTTCCTTCAAAGCGGTCAAGCAACAAAGAAAGTTGCCGCTGTCAACGGCGGACACAAAACGAGGCTCAATCGTTTCCATTGTTGTTGTATCGTACCAATTGAAAAGATTTCCTTTGAATTTTTCAAGTTTTTCAATAGAATTCAGGCTTCCGGAAAGCTTTGCAGCCAGTTCTTCCGACGTTATAAACCCAAAATCTCTTGCTGCAAGCACCGAAACCAGCATCATACCGATATTTGTGGGCGAAGTCCGTGCCGCAATTTCTTTTTTGGGCGCAAACTGAATGTTATCAGGTGGCAAGAAGTTATATTTCTCAACACAAAGGTCGTTAAAATAGTCCCACATAGATGCAGCATAGGTCAGAAGTCTTTCTTTTTGCTTTTCTGTTATTGCCTTGTGGCTTCTTTTATGAATTTTCCCGTCAAAAAAGCTTATAGGTATATCCGAAAGGATAACCAAGCCAACCAAGCGGTGCAAAGGCAAGCCCATAACAATGAGAAAAGCTCCGAAAATCAGAGCAGGCACGCACATAATCAGCCTCATTGCGCCTGATTTCTCGCTCTGGGCTGCCGTCTGCCATTCCAACAGGTGTCTGCGGGACACAAATAATCTCCAGAGTGACGTAATCGCCGCAGAAACACAGACAACAGATTCCCTTGCAGAAAAAGCAACCGCCAGAAATCCTCTGAAAAAATCACCTAATCCCTCGGGCAGAACATCGGAAAAATACAGTCTTGTCAATGAAGAAAAAACACCGTTCTGCATCGAACAAAAGCAGGCGAAAATACTCTGTGCACCCAATGCAAAAAGCGAAATCAATGCCAGAAAAACACCCGTATTCCCCTGAATAATCGCTGAAACCAAAATAGCGGTGAGACAAAACGCAGAAGAGAGACTGCGCCTGAGATTATCGAACATCTTGTATCTTGAGATGAAATCCAGCGGATTTTCGCCAAAAATAAAGGATATATTCTGCCAATCGCCTCTTACCCATCGATGCAACCGTTTGTAATAGGATTCAGGATTGCAGGGAAAGCCCTCCGTAATCTGAATATCGGACAAAAATCCTGCTCTGAGGTATCCGCCTTCGACAATATCGTGGCTGAGCACCGTTTCATCAGGCAAGCCGTCATCCAGCAGCTCGTAATATGTGTCAACAACTATAAGCCCTTTACCGCAGAATATGCTCTCTCCGAAAAGGCTTTGATATCGTTCGCACGAAAGCACATCATAGGTGATAATTCCCCTGTCACCTGCCATAATTGAGGAAAAAAAGCCGGTTTTTTCGTTTTTCAATCTGTTTACGGCTTTCGGTACAAGAATCCCGTATCCTTCAACCACTCTGCCGTCACGGATTACGGGTTTATTAAGCGGATGCTCCGCAACAGAAATAAGTTCTGCCGCCGAATCAAACACAAGCCCGGTGTCGGAATCCAGAACAATAATGTATTTCACCTTTCCAAGCGATTCCGCGTCTCCGCAAATCATAGAAAAACCTTTACGATTACCCTTGATTGCCCTTATCAGCTCCGTTATCGCTCCCCTTTTGCGCTCTTTTCCTATAAAATTGCCTTGAGTTTTGCTGTAGGTTCTGGGTCTGACGGCCAGAATGAAGCCGCCTGAATATTTTCGGTTCAATCTGTTTATCATTGATAATGCCGAACTTTGGATGGCTTTGTCTTCTGGCGACGAAGGCACGTCTGCCCCTGCAAAATCGGCAAGGCAACATATCTTTATCCGATTTATGCAATTACTGAGATAAAGATGCTCCAGATGCTTTTCAAGTGCCTCCACCTTATCGGCAGAAGGCAAAATTGTTGAAACAGTAAGCAAAGTCGGTGCATTTTTCACGCATTCACTTTCAGTTGAAAGCCTCGGTAATCTTTCGGGCACAATTCCGTTTAACGACGCTTTTTCTATGGGATATTTTAATATTTCCCACGCAGGAAAGAATACGAGCACACCAATCCACGGATTCACGGTCAGAATTCCTGCAGAAAGTGCTACCGCAAGAGGCATAACCGCCTCCATTATGAGATACAGATGACCTCTGCGTTTCGGGCGAGTCGTCAGAATATATCTGCCGATATGGCAACCGTTCAATTCTGCCTTTTCAAGGGCGGATTCTGCAATTTCCCTTTCTGTTTTGCCGCTTTTCATAGCCTTTAACGAAACAGCGTGACGATATCTGCCCTTTGTTTCGTTATCCATCAAGGGATAATGACCTGAAGGGTCTTTGCATAGCACGTCTTCCGCCGCAAAAAGCTTTTGCGAAATATAATCAAAATCCGTATCTCCCAGCTTTCGCAAAGAGAGCAAAGAGTCGGAAAACATTTTGTCATCCGCCGTGACGACACCCTGCGATGCAAAATCGACCAGAACGCATTTCAATGCCTGATGCAAAAAGCCTGCGGCGATACCGTTAAGTCCTTCTGCACCGAAAAAGCCGATTATTTCATCCTCACGGGGCAGAATTCCGTTTTTGCAAAGCTCCGCACATCTGAAAAAAAGAGCCTCAAACCCCTCTTTGTCTTTCACGCTTTTGCATCCATTGATCGCTTGTGATGCACAATCCGACAAAAAATAATAATCATCAGCAAGTGCTCCGCTTTCAGAATTGCGTTTGAAAAGACGGGAAGCTTGTTTCATTTTCAAAACAACATTTTCGTTCATCAATCCTGCTCCTTGATTCACATATTGCGCCAGAATCTGAATGCAAAACAGCAGCAGGCAACCGCCGCACCTGCAACAACAGCCTTTTTGGCAAAATCCATTGCCTTTACAGTTCTGAAAGCGGCATTTGCAACCTTCAGTACCTTTGCAATCTCGTCCATATTAACCTCCTGACAGCAAAACTCCGTGAGCAACGGCAGGAATACTTTCGCTCTGAAGCGTTGAAACACCTGACATCAGCGCACCAGTACCCACAAAAAGAACCTTGCCAAGCTCCCCTTTTTCTATTTTCCCCAGAATATCAGAGCACACAACCGCTCCGCTACATCCGCAGCCCGAACCTCCTGCGCCCGTATCCTTTTGAGTTGCAACGTCAAAAATCAGCAGACCGCAATCCTCGTGAACCGCTGAAATATCAACGTCTTCCTGCTTTATCATCAGCTCGCAAAGCAGTTCCGAGCCCACAGCCCCCAGGTCACCAGTCAGAATCATATCGTAATCGCTAGGCTGAGTGTTTGTATCGGCAAGGAAATCGGCTATGGTGCGACAGGCAGCAGGTGCTGATGTCAAGGGTACACCATAAAAAATAATCGGCTCCGTTTAAAAACGAAACCGATTTATAATCAATAATTATTCCCTATCGCATTTTCTGCTGCTCTGAGAAGCGAATCCTCATGGGTTGACGGCAAGTCACAGCTGTAATGCCATATCATCACACCGCCGAAGCCCTTATTGATTGCATATTCTGTTTTTGCTTTTATTACTTCGGGTGTGTTGAACCAGAAATCCTTGTTGGTATTATCGCAATGATACCAGCCGTTTTCATCTATTTCTCCATAGCATCCGTTATAGCCGTACCAATATGCCGACATATCGGTGGGACGGGAATAAAACGCAAGTCCGACGTTTACCTTTTCAAAAGGCACACCGTAAATTCCTACTTTCTGAGCAGCCTTTACCGTATCCTCATACGTGGCGTGTCTGCCATTCTCATCCACCATATCATAAAGCATAAGCTCAAAGGTATCAATCGCTCTGATTGCGGCTGGGGTGAACTTTATGTTCCAGTCATTACCTGCAACTCCCAGAGTATAGTCGCCGAGCTTTTTATCCAGCGACACAAGGAATTTGTTATAGTAATTCCAAGCCTCCAAAGAAAGAGGATATTCATAGTCAAAATGGACGCCGTCAAAGCCGTATTTATCAAGCACATCAATAATGTTATCTTCCAGAACACCGCTTGTAAAAGCTTTGTTATGCTCAATGCTCTGTACTTCCATTTGTTCTTCCCATACTTCAGAATCAGTTGTACCGCGCGGCCCGAGAAGATTAAGGGTAATATCTACCTCTCTGTCACCTATTGCACTGCGGATATTGGCAAGTGCGGTTTCGAGTATCGGTTCGTTACAGATAACCTCTCCTTCACTATTGAAAGAAGCGCATTCAAAAAGAATAACATCTGTTATTATGTCGAAATCTTCGGAACAAATACTGTTTTCGGACTGAACATATTCACCTCTGATATATGTTGTGACCTTAAAATCATCAACCTTTTCGGTGAACGAAATCGGAGTTATGCCGAGAAAACCGGAAATAACAAGCACAATTGAAGTGAAGAACGAAATAATCTGTTTTAAAAAAATTGTCATACCGTTTTACTCCTTTTTGCCGATTATTCTGCCGAATTTTTCCGCTTTATTTGTTTATTCCCTTATACTCCGCTTTGACTTTTTCGTAGCTTTCGAGATTGCCGATATCATATCGGCTGCCGGGCATTTCCATTGCGTGAACATCGGTCTGAGTGCAAAGCCAGGCAATATAGCTGCCGGGGGCATCCGTGCCGCATCCGCTGTCAATTCCCTTCTGCACAAGCTTTGCGTCCGCTTTTGTATAATAATAGAAAGGTGGACAACACCAATGTGTTGCAGGAGTGGGAGATTTCTCCGTCATATTGAGAACTTTATCGTTATCATCAATAGTTACTACACCGCATTTGAGAAGCTTTTTATCATCAGGCTCATAGTAACGCATTATGCACGATGTGTTCTTTTTCTTTGCATATGCAACAAACTTTGTTAGGCTGAAATCAAGGACGTTGTCCCCTGCTATAACAAGCATATCATCGTCAAGACCCAACTTATCGATGGCAAACTGAATATCTTTTACCGCACCAAGACGGGTTTCATTTGTATCCGTGCCGTCGTCAACAACTGTTATCTTTTGTGACTTTGTGGCTGCCCACTTGTCAAAATGATGGGCATATTTGCTGTTGGAAATAACAACGTATTCATCAACGTCGCCTGATGCATCAATATCATCAATCAGCCAGTCGAGAATGGTTTTGTCCCCTACCGTAAGAAGAGGTTTGGGGAAATTTTCGGTCAAGGGATAAAGCCTTGTGGCATATCCTGCCGCCAGAATAAGACATTTCATATTATTACACCTCAAAATTCACACCGTCTGCACTTGTACAGATGTGAACGGAATATTTTCCTTCAAGATGGGGAAAAGCTTCAAGATATTCACGGGTCACGGACTCAACAATGCTGCTCTCAAAGGCAGGGTCAATCAGCGCCATACAGCAGCCTTTGAAGCCTGCACCCGAGAATCGTCCGCCGTAGATTCCTTGAGTATGAGT
Source organism: Acutalibacteraceae bacterium (assembly GCA_045630405.1). Classification (GTDB taxonomy): domain Bacteria; phylum Bacillota; class Clostridia; order Oscillospirales; family Acutalibacteraceae; genus CAG-177. The sequence goes on along the minus strand of JAZQTC010000030.1, from coordinate 109,326 downwards.
CATAATTTCGTATAATTTTTTAAGCTCGGGAGAGCCTGTTTCCCAGTTATAGATTGAAGATTTGCCGCTTTCAAAGGAAAGTCTGCCAAATTCTTCGATATCGCCTCTGCGCCATGCTTCCGCACTCTCCTGCACGCGGAAGAATTCCGTGTACCAATGCTCGGCGCGCTTACGCCAGTTTTCGGGAAGCTTGTCCTTATGCTCGAGGTACACTTCATAAGGCACGTCACGGAGATTTGTTTCTTTGAACTTGCCGTATTCCATGCCTGCATAGGCTTTCAGCGCATAAGCGGCACTTCTGCATTCATCAACTCTCATATTGAAAGCCGAGCCTGCAAGACTGCGCTCAAGTCCGCTGAAGAAAATTGCAATTTTGTAGGGCTTCATCGCAGGATTCTGGGGAATGAGCTCATATGTATCATTCTGTAAATCCATATAGAGAAGGTGGTCTTTCTTGCAATACACTTCACAGGACTGATCCAATTTTCCGCAAGATACGCCGACATAAGCATTTTCCGCTTCCTGTGAAATTTCGATCATTTCAGCAGGAGTAAGTGTGATTCCGTTCATTGCGCAAAGGGCGGAAAGAAACGTAATGATTACAGCTGCCGATGATGAAAGTCCCCCTATTGGAAGCTCTCCGTCAACAACGGCGCAAAGTCCTCTTCTCAAAGGATAACGTCTGTTGAGTGCAATTGTTGCGCCGCGGAGATGGTCAGCCCAATCATTCTGGACTGTTTCGGGGGTTGCGGCAACGTGCCATTGAGCTCTTTTGTCGAACTGCAATGACATTATTTCAACAACACCGTTTTCCTTGGGGCCATACGCAATATGTATGCCCTTGTCGATGGCAAATCCCGTGATTTTTCCCAGCTGGTGGTCACTATGAGCACCTACGGGACAAATACGGTAAGGCGTGAATGCGGTGTTCTGCGCAGGTTTTTTATAAATTTTTTCAAACATTTGAATGGCAGTCATTTTATACCTCCGTTGATACGAATAATATAGGTTTTAATGTAGCCTTGTTATATTCTGTCTATTATCTCAAGTGCGACGAGTTTGTCGATAAACTCCTGCGTATCGGCGAGTGCTTGTTCTTTGGTCACGTCGTATTCGTCATACAGTCTTTGGGTCAGTTCCTGCACGGATTTGCACTCGGGAAGCTGGCTCCACAAAAAGCCTGCCGATTCGGTAAGCATAAAGAATCCGTTATGGTCCATAAGTGCGTTGCCTACAGGGACAAGAATCATATCAGAGCCTATCTGACGGAGAACCATTTCTTTTTTAATCGTCATTATCACAAACACTCCTTTCCGCAAGAGTGAAAATACGTTTTGTCATACGGCAGATATACTGCGGAGTTTTACCGAAATCGCCTGTTTCCGCCTTGCACATCGCCGCACAAACATTGCAAATACCTGCATATTTGCAGGAAAGACATTCTTCGGGCAATCTTATCTGCTCTGTTTTTAGTCTTATATCCTGCCAGGCTTTTTCAAAGCCGTCTTCAAGCGGTCTGCCGTCAGGCTCGGGCATCATTCCGCAAGGGCGCATTATGCCGTCAGCAGTTATCCAGTAAGACGCTCTGCCTGCTCTGCAACGGACTTTATTATCTTCAGGCCCTTTGGGAAGCAAGAGCAGATTCCTTGCTCTTTCAAGATAATATTCCTTTTCAAAACGGTACTCGTCTATAAGCGAAATATAGTCAGCTGCCGCTTCGGGTGAAAAACGTGAATCCTTATTTCCGCTGTCCAGTCTGACAGAGGGATAAGTGTAGGTGGTGGGCTTGAGCTGAATCCCCATTTCCTTTGATATATCCGCAATTTTTTTGTAATCGGATATATTCTGAGGTGTGAATACCGTGTTGAATTTAACGGCTATCCCCAGCTCTTTCATACGTTTGACAGAACTCATTACCCTGTCAAACGCTTGGTTGCCGCAAAGTCTTCCGTACGCTTCGTTATCCGCACCGTAAAGCGAAATATTGATACGGGTCGGGGGCAACTCTTCAAACAGCTTTGCATATTTTTCGAGCAAGCTGCCGTTTGTGTTTATTGAAACGAGAAATCCCATTTTGGCAAGAGCGGTATAAATCTTCTCAAAATCATCACGAATCAAAGGCTCGCCGCCTGTCAGAAGCAAAAAGACGGTGCCTGCATCCTTTGCCTGCTCGGCAAGATTCAGCCAGTCTTCTGCTGATAACGGGTCTGTTTTCTGCTTGCAATCGTGCACATAACACATTTCGCAACTGAAGTTGCAACGCTGTGTAAGCTCAAAAGTGCCGGAAACAGGTATACCCTCACGGGCACCCTTGTCATGAAGATATTTTACCATTAAAGGCTCTGCAAAAACGGGCATAATACTCTCTCCAGATACCTGACCGCACTTTCATCTGCAAGGCAGGCATATTCATATACGGGCACTTTTTCGCTTAACTTACGTACCAAGTCAATCAGTCTGCCCGTATCATCCCGTGAATAAGGCACGGGATAACAGTTTTTATATAAGCTGTAAAAAGATTCGGGTGAAACAAGTCCAGTTGCAACATTTGAATCCGATTGCTGAAGACTTATCACCGCTTTGACGGGGTATATTTTATTGATGCAATCTTTGGATGAGCCTGAAAAAGGCATTCCGGATGCATAAAAAACTCCGTCTTTTTCAAAAATCAACGTCTTGTCGCCATTGATAACAACGGCATCGGCATATTCCTTCCAGAGATTTGCCTGAGTTGATTTTCCTATTGAACAAGGGCCTGTAAAAAGAATTGCACCGCCGTTTTTCTCTATAAACGACGAATGGAGCACACAGCCGTTGCTTTCGGCAACAAGCTCTTCAATGCCGATAAGAGAAAACACAACATCTGCGCGGAGCATTTCGCGGTATTTTTCATCAACGATAATACTGATTCTGTTACCGTCAGCAATACGGCAAGCATAGTATTCGTGCTCGTTGTCGTGCGCTTTGTAGCAACAACGCAAAACACCGTCTTTGTAATCGCAAGCCCTGTCCTGCGAAACGAAATACGGATTTTCGATTTTATGCGGAAGGTCAGGCGAAAACTCAACCGTTACGTTGAAATCTGCCTGCTCACATTCACACAAAAACAACGAGTACGGCTCTGTATCCTCAAAATAAACCTGTGACTTTACTTCTGCCGTAAAATTTCCGATTTTGTATTTTTTTATCATCATAATAAATCAGTAAATATAATCTGACAGTTGTTTTCATTAACATCCGGTGCTTTGACAAAAGTCTGCGAGCCTTCTTTGAGGGCATCCACACGGATTTTATAAGTTACACTGCCGTTAACTACATCGTCCTTCTTATCTTTATAATAAATATGTATATCGGATTCTATGTCCTCGTCTGAAATATTCTTTACCGATATCGAACCATCCATAACCTGCACTTCGATTTTGTCATCGTTCATAACAGGCGGATTTTCAAAATTAACTTTGTTAGCTGTCTGCCACGCCGTATACTCCTCATAAGGGTCACATCCGACTGATTCATTGCAAAGAAGAACAGCCTTTGTGCCGCTGAGCAAAGCGGATACGTTAAATGTCAGCGTGTCGTTTTTAGTCTTTACGGTAAGCAGAGCGTATTCCACGTCATCGTCGGACACGTTCTCTGCAACAACCGCAAGTCTTCCGTAATACTCGTCGATTTCAATGATTTTAAGCCAGCTGTCAACGGTAACGCCGAGTTGTGCTTTTTCAAATGCAACGGCAGTTGAACTGCTCTGCGAATCCGTTTTGTCAACATTATGTTTAAGCACCGCAAAGACAACCAGCAAAACGGCTGCCAGAAGCATCAACCCAAGCGCAATATATCTTTTTTTCATAAAAACACCTGTTTTCACAAAACGGAGTTCGCTTTATGCGCAGAACTCCGTTTTGTTTTAATTTAATTACGATGAGAAAACACTACTGTTAGCGAGAGGTATGTCGTAGCATATTGTATCATTCGGGCCGGGAACGTACATACAGTTTGCGTAGTTGGAAAACAATGTCCAACCCGATTCTTCATCAATAACGGGACATACATAATCTGCGTTAACTGTGCCGAGAAGGGTGCATCCGGAAGATACGTTTGTTGACATGGCAAGGCTTTCAAATGTGATTATGGGTTTGTTATATGCTTTTTTCAAATTTAAAATTACCTCCTGTCAACATTATATTTGTACTCCGAACATTGCAAAAATCATTTCGAAAAGTTCCACCAATTTGTAGAAAATCTCTATCATAAGGCGACGTGCCGAATCGTATGCGGGATCGTCATAATCAATCTCAGAATCGGAACCGTTATTGTTGCCGCCTGAAGACGGATTCCTGATGAATACGTTGACTGTTACAGACTTGGAATCATCCGTGTAGCCGTTCTCGTAAGCGCCGGAAACAATATATGTGAGTTTTCCTGCTCTGTTTGTGGAAACCCTCACAGTCCATTCAAGAGCGCCTTCGTCTTCGATTTCGGAAACAACGCACTCAACTTTTCCGGGATCTGTCTGCTTACCGTTTTCATCGGTGATAACCAGCGAAGCAACGTCTGATGAAGTTCTGAACTTCATTGTTATAACGCTGTTGCCGTCGGAATAGGTAACGATTTCGGGATCCTGAATCGACTCGATATCAAGCGCCGCTTTTCTCATTCTCATAAGAGTATATGCAGACGCCTGCGTGTCAGTTCTTGATGAAAGGGTGAATACTTCGTTTTCAATGGGAGTGGGAATTCGGAAATATCCCTTGCCTCCGTATTGCGAGAACGTCCATTTCATATTGGTGATTGAAAGGACGCTGCCCTCTTTACCCGTATTCTGTACAACAACGGTTCCCGTGGTGTAGTAATAGTTACCGTCGCTGCCCTCGACCTGCTTCCAGGTGAGTTTTGCCTCATTGGGTAATACTGTGTTCAACGAATAGTAAATATCCGTTGCTGTTTCAATCTTGACGTCTGTGGCTTTTGTTGCATATGAAATAGTAAGCTCAGGCTCGCCGCAGGCAAGCTTTGCTCCAAGCTGAACGTCGGTGGGAACTGACGTTGCCCAGATTTCAAATGCAACAGCCTGATCCTTTGCAAGATACAGTTCGTTGTTGGGACCTGCATTCTTGTAGGTTTCGATGTCATTGTCAAGGGCGGCAATACCATCGATGAAGATAATGCCCTGCTTATCGGTTTCTGACAAGGAATCTGCACCGATAAGCATATCTTTAAGCTCAAGATAGCTGGGATAAAGCTCGTCGTCTGTTGCATAACCTTTCTTGACGTCTTTGTCCTTGATTTCGTCGTCAACTCCTGCAGGTGAATAAATCTTGATTGCATCAAGATAAACTCTGTAGTAATTTGTGCCGTCCTTTGCAACGGATGAATGGCCGAAACCGCTTGTGAAAGTGGGAGTAATAACAACGCTGTAATGACCGTATTCAAGGTCTGTTATCTTGATAACGGGAATCTGGTAAAGGGTATCCTTTGTTCCCTCTTCAGCAACAAGCCAGCCGTAAGCGTATGCATAGGCGGGATTTTCACTTTCTGTTTCAACCACATCGCCGTTTTCGTCGTAATAATGAGCAACGTCGGTAACGTCACCGTTCTCGTCATAATACATTGTCTTTGACGTGTAGGTACCGTTTTCGGCTCTGTACATAGGTGATTTGGTATCATCGAAGGTGAAGATTCCATTTTCATCTGCGAAGATTCTGCCATAGTTGTAGCCGTAGAAAGTATCAACAACAGTACGGGCAATTATTGTGTTTGTTTCTGCATCCTTGATGTCAACGCTGAATGCACCCGTTGTGCAGTCGGTAATACTGATAAGGTCAAAGCCCGTACCTGTGAAATCAAATTCAACAGTAGGCCATGCCGCACCCGTTCCGCCGCTGAACTTCTTGTTGGGATTGTTTTTGGTGGCTACGTCAACGTAGTGGATTGAATTACCGCTGTACTCGGCAAATGATAAATAACCGCTTTCATATCCGTAGGGATTTGCCTCACTGTCTGTCAGGTCTGCGGTCTGCTTGAGAGTTGTGGGCTGCGTACCGTCTGTCTGCCATTCACCGAATTCGTTTGTGCTGTTGTCATAATTTGAAGGCACTTTACCGTTTGTGTAGGTTATTGTTTCAAAAGTGTCTTCGTAATAGATTGCCGTTGCGGGAATGAAGGTTGTCTTTTCAACCTGATAGTAAACAACTTCTTCCGCATAGGTGGGGTCACCCGTGATTTTTGCAACAACGTAGTAGCTTTCCGACTGACTCATATTGGTTGATTTCGGAGTGTAAGTGGTATTGCCCTCCTTGTCAATGGTGCAAACGCCGTATTTCATTCCGTCGATGGTGTAGGTAACACCCTCTTCAAAGGGAAGAATAATCTGAGGCTTTTCAAATGTGTAAGTCGGCACGTAATCCTGATTTACGGCGCAGATACCGAGATATTCAATCTTAACGTCGTTATCAAGAGCCGCCTGAGAGATTGCATTGTTTTCCGTGATGTTATACTTAACGGGAAGACCGTAGTCAAGAACAAGATTCTGGTCAATGATTTTAACGTCTTCAGATGTTTCTGAAAGGTTGAACGAAATCAGACAGTTGGAGTCAGATGCGCCTCGTTCAAGGTAGAAGAAGTTGAGGGTATGTGACTCGCCGTCGGTGATAACTTCGTGAAGCTTCTTGATAGCGGCGATTGTGTCTGCATTATATCCTACAGTATCGGGGTTTTCTATGTAAGCATTGTAAGAGTAAGTTGTTGTGAACTCTTCGCCTTTAAGCTTGCCGTCAGTAACGTCCATTGCGTACTGGTAGCTGATTGAACAGTCTGTGAAGTTGATGGTTGCGGAACGTGCACCGTGAAGACCACCGTTATCAAGAACAAGAACGCCGTCGATATAAACGTAAACGTCGTCGTCGCCCGAGAAGTTGAAGATAACGTCTTCACCGTTAACGTGCTTACCACCCTTGGGGATATAGAAATTGTGCTCAAAAGTGAAGCCGTAGTGATAAACTGCATTTTCACCTGAATAGACTGTTGTTCCCTCCTGATAGTTGAAGGGGAAGAAACCTGATTTTGTTTCATTGTTCGGGCCGACGATAGTCCACTTGTCAACTTCGTTAAGCTCCATATCAACGGTGTGGTTGGCATCGTCAAAATCAGCCTGAATAAGATATCTGGTGTCCGCACTGTCATAGTGATAAGTGTTTACACCGTATTCGTCTGTGCTGATGAACATGGGGAACTCTGTATCCCAGTAGTACTTTGAATACTGACCCGTTGTATCTTCGGTTACGTTACCGCTTGCGTCAAGGCTTTCACGGGTAAACAAATCAGGGAAATAAACGCTGATTCCCGAAAGATACGGAAGAGTTACAGTCTTATAGGCTGTGCCTGTTTCGTAGTAGTATTTGTAGATCTCAACGTCATACATTGTTTCGGGGCCGTCGTTTGCGTATGAAAGTTCCTGATTGTAAGCCGCGTGAGAGGTTATAACTCCGTTTTCAAGGGTTGCACCTGCAAGACCCTGAACAGATGCACCGTCGTGAATAGGTGCGGCATCATTACCGTACTGATCTTTTTCGTGGGGGTCATTTGCGCCGTGGGTGTCATCCTTTGTCCATACGTTCCAGAGAGTAAGCGGAAGAGCCACGTATTTATCAAGATATTCGGGAGCATAAACTGCGTTACGGTTATCCGAATCGTTTGTGGGTCTGCCCGTAAACATCAGGGTGTAGATTCTGGCGTATAATCCTGCCACTTCATCAAGCACCTCATCAGCTCTGTTGCCCGTCCATCCTGAAGCAGGATCGTCGTAGCCGATAATTTCTTTTATCTGGCTCACAAGATTGGGGTCTGCAAGGATAGCGGTCTTCATCTGTCTGACGGCAATGTCATTCATAAGAGTACCGCCGTCTGCATATTTTGCATCATCCGTTGAGCTGTTATTATAGCCGTATTTGAACAGAGTGCCGCTGATCTTTTTGATGTCCATTCTGAGGGCATTTATTGCAGCCCGGATAGCTGCAGTTGCGGCAGTAAGCTCCGCTGCGGTTGCGTCAGCCTTTTTGTAAACAGCAACACCGTCTTCAAGAGCATCAAGCAAAGCTTCGTAGCTTGCAACCGTGTAGGCTGAATAGTCATATTCGATACCTGCGTGAAGAATATCATAAAGAGCTTTCTTTTCTGTGCACAAAGAGCTTCCGCCTGTATTGCCGCTGTCGCCGCCTGTGCTGCCGCCCTCGTTGCCGCTGTCGTCAACCGAAGGATACTGGGGCTCGTAAAGCCACAACATGGTGTTGTTGTCTACAACGTTTTTCTGCTCGAAATATTCCCATTCGCGGTAGAAATTCAGATCGGGAGAAGCAGAATCGGAAATAATTCTGATTGAGCCGTTATCGTTAACCACAACGCGGAATGATTCAGGAGTTGAACTGTACATCATTGCCCAGTTGCTTCTGACAATGTATTCGCCGGTCTTTTTGTTCTGAATGTAATATCTGTTTCCGCCTTGATGAGTGAATATGAAGATGTTATCTGTGCTTGTGTTGAAATAGTTGTAATTGTAACCTGAACTGTCTGATGCCCATTCGTAGTCAGTGATAGAACGGTCAATACCGATGGTCCATCCGTCAAATATATCATCTGACATAACGCAGTCTCTGCTGTTGATGACATATTCACCGTCAGGGATGCTTCCTTCCGTGATGGTTGAATCAACCTGATAAATCACATATTTGTCAGGAACTCTGTCTGTTTCGGGAGGAGTGACGGGTGCTGACGGAGTCTTTGCGTTGGGTGAATAGAGCCATATATCTTTGAAATTGCTTGTCTCTGCGTCGAATTCATAATATTCCCATTCTCGCTCAACGAAAAGCGTGGGATGAATTACATCCGAAGAAATAACGACAGAACCGTTACTGTTTACTCTTATCTGAAATTCTTCAGGTGTATCGTCATACATCAGATTCCATGTTTTTCTGACAAGATATTTACCTGTGCTCTTATTCTGAATGTAATATCTGTTTCCGCCCTGATGGGTGAATATGAACACGTTGTCATCGTTTGTGTTGAATCTCAGATGAGGATAAGCGGCACCCTCGGGCGCAGGAATCGCATCATAAACAGCCGTCTCTGCGTTGGGAGCCCATCCGTCATACAGTTCATCCGACATAACGTAGTCGTTTGTATTGAGTATGTATTCGCCGTCGGGAATAGCACCCGAATTGTCACTGGGATCAGGAAGGAAAATTCCGTACTTGGGCTGATTTGTCAGGTCTTCGGAATCATCACCCGAGCTTCCCGAATCTCCGCCTGTGTTGCCCGAGCCGCTGCCTGAACCTGCATCGTACACGGGAGCCTCAAGCTCATTGACGTGGTGCTTAACCATTTCATACTTGTCATAAAGAGTGGTCTCGTATTCATCGTCGTTCTGGGTAATAACCTCTTCAAATTCATCGGTAAGCTGAATACCTGTTTCCTTTACTGACGTTACGGTAACACCTTCTGTTGAGAAGTACGTATTATTGTCAGATGCAACGGCAGTGAAGTTAATTGTGCCCTCTTCCTCTGTTGTTCTGAGGACAACAAGTGCCTTGCCGTTGAACATCTGAAATTCTGCTTCCGAATCGGAAAGAAGCACGGAATCCTGCTGGAATTTTTCTGATGTTGCGGGGTTACCGTTATCAACACCCACAATCTTTGCGTATCTTGCTGACTGGTCGTCAACCTTGAAGCTGAGAGTTCCGTTGTAATCATTCATGAAATTACCGTCAGCATCTCTTGCTTCAAATTCAAGGTATATATAATTTGCTCCGTCTGCAACAAAAGTGTTTTTGTCCTGCCAGGTATTTACCGCAATCTGTGTTGCGGTGCCTGTTACGGATTTTGTTGAACCGACGGTATCTGTGATTTCGTTGTTGTTTTCGTCGTATGCCTTAACAGAGAGTGTTCCCTCTGCATACTTGACTTTGAACTGGGGATAGAAATTGTCTCCGTAGCCTGTGTAGAAACTGCCGACTGCGCAATTTGCCGAATCGGTTATGCTTTCTGTCCAGGTTCTGTATGTATAGCCTGCGTCTGTTGTGTTGACGGTTGAAGTTGCCGTTGCAATAACGTTGCCATTGAGAAGAAGTTCAACCTTCTTTGCGTTACTGTAAACCGCAACGTTCACAAATCCGTTATCGAGGAGAAGGCTTTCTTCATTCCATGAGCCTGGAACAAGATGCAGGGTTGTGCTTTCCTCATTCCACCAGCTTCGATAGAGATAGAATGAATCCTTTGAAAAACCTGCGGTATCGATAACACCGAAATATGAAGAGTTAGGTGTCGTACTGTCGGTTTTTGAGTAAACCATACCGTCCCAGGGAGTAGGCTCACCGATATAGTCAAAACCCGTCCAGACGAATTCACCTGAGAACCAATCGTTTGTAGCAACGTAATACCAGGCCTCTGCAGCTTCGTTACCCCAGCTTACAGCATGGGTGTCATAAGCCGTACACTGATAAGCAGCATTATCTGTCATTGTGGTATAAACGCCTCGGGTGCTGATTGCCGATGCAGCTTCCGTTGCAACAAAGGGTTTTGATGATCTGGGATCATCGGGATTATTCATAGTCTCGTTCCAGAGGTAAGGGTTGTAGTTACCGCCGATAACGTCCATATATCCGTCAATCATAGCCAGAACAGTATTCGGGCTGCTGTTGTTACCCTGAAGCACAACTCTTGAGGGATCAAGTTCATCCGTGATATCAACGATGGCTTCAACTATTGCCTGATAGTTTGCGGTTGATTCGCCATCTGTGATATTGCCGAGTTCGTTGCCCACGTCCCAAGCGATAACGCAAGGATCATGTCTGTCGCGAAGAATTGTCTGCTCAACAACAAACTCAAACCATTCCTGACCGTTTGCGCCGATAAGATCGCTGTCTGCATTTACGGTTTCATGGAAATATTCGCTGAAGTCGTGTGTGTTGTGATTCTTTGAAGCATCCCATCCGTCAAAGAACTCTTCCATAACGAGAATACCGAGTTTGTTACAGATTTCAATAACGGTCTTTGATGAGGGATTGTGGGTTGTACGGATTGCGTTACATCCCATATCTTTGAGAATGGAAAGCTGACGGTAAATCGAATCGTATTCCTGAACGGCACCGAGTGCGCCCTGATCGTGATGAAGGCTGACGCCCTTGAGTTTCATCAATTTGCCGTTAAGTGAGAAGCCGTCCTCGGCATCCCATTCAACATAGCGATAACCAAACGTGGTGTGATACTCATCGATAAGCTCACCGTCTTCGTCCTTAATTACCGTCTTGAGTTTGTAAAGAGCAGGATTGTCAACGCTCCAGAGTTCGGGAGAATCAACCTTCGGTTCAAGAGTGACTGTTTTTTCGGTGCCTGCCGAAACAGTGACAAGCGACGAAACTACGGTGTCGCTTACTGCATTGTTATCATCGTCAAGAATAGTCGCCTCAACGGTTACCTTTCTTGTGATAGCGGTATCGTTATGCATTGTTATCTCTGCTTTTGCGGTACCGTCGCCGTTTTTAACATTGGGAGTTGTTACCTGAGGTCCGTAAAGTGAAACGTGAACGGGGCCTGCAATGGTAAGTGACACGTCTCTGTTGATACCCGAACCCGAATACCAACGGCTTGAAGGAATATCATTCACAACTTTAACCGCGATAAGATTGTATGCTGTGTTTGAGCAGATAAGATAGTCGGAAATCTCAAATGAGAAGCTGTTGTATCCGTAGTGGTTCTCGCCGACAAGCTGACCGTTGACGTACACGTAAGTGTGCTGATATGCACCGTCAAAATTGAGGAATATACGGTCACCTGTGTAGTACTCGTATAAGTTGAACCACTTTCTGTACCAGCCTGTACCGCCGGGCAGATTTCCGCTTTCGGGTTCTGTGCCCGTTGTGGTAAAATCCTGAGCAATACTGAAATCGTGGGGCAAATCAACCTTTTCCCAGTCGGAATCGTCAAAGCCTTTCAGATATGCAGCCGAATCTTCGCAGAAAGCGAAGTTCCAGTTTTTATTAAAATCCAGTTCAACTCTGGCATCGTTATAATTCTGTACGTGATCCGTAACAGCCGATGCTTTGAGCGATTGCACAAACGAAACCATACCCTCGTTGAGCATAGTTGTTATAAGCATCAATGTGCAAAGCAGAAAAGCCAATACTTTTTTCGCAACCTTCATAGTTGATCCTCCCGTTGATAATTATCAAAAAGAATTCTTGTTTAGAATAAATATTTAAATATTATTTATAGATGATTAATTCTATCAAAATATCAGAAAAATTTCAATAAGTAAGAAAAAATTTTTTCGCCCAATCGACAATTTTTTTCGCAAAAAACTCGGCATTTTTCCCGAAACGCAAAAAACGTGCAGACCGCTGATCTGCACGTTTTTCTCTTATGCTGTTTTGACAGTATCCTTGTTTATTCTGATATACTCCGTTACCTGCTCAAACGCATCCCTGCACTTAAGTCGTATTGTGATTCTCTGACCCTCGTGGATAAGAATTTCATCAACAAGTTCAAGCAGAAGAGATCTTGTCAGTTTCTCGATATTGCCGAGTTTCTTGAAGCTTCCGACAAAAGAATTTTCTTCCATACCGCTTTCAAGCTCTTTGATTTTTTCTTTTATCGATTTGATTTCTTCGTCAATTTTTGAGATTTTCTCGTTACAATCAGCTTTGAGGGACATATATTCATCCTCTGAAATAATTCCCCTTTTTAGATCGGGATAAAGTTCAAGAGCCATACTGTTCCTGAATTCACGGTCTTCCACAAGTTTTTTCAGATTTTTCTCAAGCATTTCTGATTTGCTGTTTCTTTTGGGGCAAGAATTGATAGCCTTTATGATTTCGTCATATTCGGTTGCAATTTCAACCATTTTCTGAAGAAATACAAGCACCGCATCTTCAAGTTTATCAATGCGGATAGTGTGAAGAGTGCAGGCATTTTTATCCAATCTCGCCGTTGAACAGCGGTAATAGTGATACTGCTTACCGTTCTGCTTGTTGGATTTTTTGGACATTCCGCAAAGGCAATCAGCACATTTCACAACTCCCGCAAAAAGCTCGGGATTTTTTGCAACAGGTGACTCTCTTATATTCAGTTTGAACAACGCCTGAGCTTTGTCAAAAATCTCCTTGCTGACTATAGCTTCATGGGTTCCTCTGACAACGTACCATTCTTCCTCGGGAACAGCAACGCACTGCTTGATTTTGTAGCTGATTTTTTTGCTTTTTCCCTGCACCATATTGCCGAGATACATCTCATTCTGCAATATTCTTCGCACCGAACTTTCGGGCCATATTCCCCCTCTTTTCATGCTCTGGGGATGCTTGTAATTGAAGCCTTTCAGCTTCTTGTAAGCCGACGGATTCGGTATGCCGAGAGCGTTGAGTTCCCTTGTAATTCCAAGGATTGTGACACCTGAAGTGTATTTTTTAAATATCATTCTGACCACTTCAGCAGCCTCTTCGTCAACGATAAGTCTGTGCTTATCTTCGGGGTCTTTAAGATAGCCGTAAGTAGGGAAAGAACCTATGAATTTTCCACTCGCTCTCCTGACGTTCAGCGTACCTCGTACGTTGACTGACGTAGTGGCGGAAACACTCTCGTTTATGACGTTTGTGACACCGACAGTAATGCATTGAGTCGCTGCATTCATACTTGATGAGGCGGTGTCAACGTTGTTGTTTACGGCAATAAATCTGACACCGTGACGCACAAAGAAATTTTCAATATAATAGCTTGAATCGGCATAATTCCTTGCAAATCTTGACAAATCTTTAACAATAACACAACCGATTTTTCCTGCAACAATATCCGCTTCAAGCCGTCTGAATGCAGGTCTGTCAAAATTCGTTCCCGTGCAACCGTCATCCACATAATAGTCATAGAGTTCAAGCTCGGGATGGAGCTTCATAAACTCCTTCAGAATCTCTTTCTGCGACAAAACAGAATCGCTTTCAACCTTGTCTCCGTCTTCCTTTGAAAGACGGATGTAAAGAGCTGTTTTGCGGATATCGGAATTACCGCGGAACGGGTTTGATGAAACATTATTTTTATACATATTTTGCTACCTCCGTTTGGGGCAGCACGGTTATCATACACACAGATTATACCGCACTGCCGTCTCAAATTCAATCTGTAATTTTATCCTGCAAGAATAACGTCTGTAAGAATCTCGGAAAAGTCTTTTCCGTCGCCGAATTCCACCTTGACAACAACGTCGTCAACCCTGAAAAGATAAGGGTTTCCGACCTGCGCAAAGTAATCGTCCGCACGGTTTCCGAGAGGCTTTTTTCTGTTCATTTTTACGTTTCTCAAATCAACAAGTTCATCGGAATTGCAACTTAAAACATTGGCATTTCTTAATGTTTTCATTAGATCATTCACCGTTTTATCACTCCTTACAAAGTGATTCTTGGAATTTTTTGCGTTTCCTATTCCGAAAACGTTTTTTGAATTGTTTTTTTCAGGCATTAATCTGCTCCTTTTCAGTTATTTTCGCCTAAGTTATGACAGATTCAGAATGCTGAATTTTTTCTGTCACAGCTTTTTTTGCAAATTTTGCTGATTTCCGAAAATTTTCCGAAATTTTTCAGAATTTTTTCTCCGGATGTCTGTTTTTAACAGTTATGACAGATTCGGTAAAAAACAAATTTTAAAAATCAATTCGGTGTATTTAAGTATGAAACTATTGTCACGTCATTCCGCCAATGACTCAATTTAAAAATGCTGGTTGCCATAACAGCCAGCTTCAGATATTTTCCTTCATTTCCCAATTCTTTTGCTTTCTCGCGGTTTTTGCCGCGCAAAACCCAGTATCCTTCTATGTTTTTTCTGTCAAAATATCTTGGTTTTCCCGTTTTGGGGTTAATATTGTATTTGTTCCATCGTGCAAGAATTTCTTTCTCAAGCTGCTTGGCGTATTCGGAATTTTCTTTGATTTTTTGAACCTGAATCCGATAATATTCTTTTGCAGATTGAGCTCGGAGTTTGTGTAAATTCAGGTGATTTCTGAACATCTCAGGCGGAAACACGGGCTCATCAGGGCCCACACGCTCAAAATATTTCCGTATTAATTCAACGTCCTCATCGTTGTTTAACCGATTCAAAGTATATTTGCCCCCTTTCCCACGAAGAACCTCTACACACCAATATCCGCTTTCGTCCTGCTTGAAATTTTTCCCCGTCAATTTTTGAATTTCTCTTTTACGCAGTCCGACTTTTGAATTGAAATCGACAAGACTTTTCCACGCCTCGTGCGATAAATCAGATGATTTTGGGGGCGCGAATTTTTCTTTTCTGCCTCGGATATATTCGGCGGTGTGGCGCACAGGTTTGTTGATATTATTGAGTTTTACGCCGTCGAACGATGCCGCCACAGCCGAAATATATGTGTGAATCGTGCTCGCCATATACCCCTGATTTTTCAAATAATCACAATATGATTGAGCACATTCCAATCGACTACACGACTCATAATCCCGACAGTCAAAAGTCTGTCTGCAATACTGAACGTAGGCATACGTGTGACGCAGAAACTGTCGGTACGTTTTATGATTGGGATAATTTTTTGCTTTCAGCTTTGAGTCAACGTCCAGCATTATTTTTTGAGTAATACTCAGCCGTCTTGGTCGTTTAGCCAATCGATTTCCCCCTCGGTCAACGCGGCTGTGTGCCAGAATGCGGTCAGACTGTAACATTCAAATTCATTGTAGATTACGTCGATACTGTACTCTTCTTTGTCTATTATGATTTTTTCGTATTCATCTTCACGGTAAGCTTTTAATGCCGTATAGTCGAAAAACTTGTCCCACACCGCATCTTCTCCGTCGTCTGAATAATCAACGAAATAAAAGTTCTCACGAAGATAATCGCAGTCAGGTGACCAGTCTTCATACACCCAGCTTGAGAATTTTGTATATCCCGCCATGTAAATTCGGGGAAGTTTTCTGCGCTTCACATTTTCGGTTTTCAGGACGTTTCTCAATTCATTTTCTCTGCACAAAATAAAATTTTTACCCATATAAAAGTCCTCTCTTGGTAAATTGTCTCGGCTCTGTTTTTCGCCGCAATAAGCAGCCCCGAGCGACGGATCTGACGGGGTCGACACACCCATCACGATGATGCCCGATTGTCTCTGCAATCCGTTACCGCCGCCGCAAATCTGGTTATAGTCGCGGCTTACCCGTTGAGTAATCACGCCTATAACCATTTTGCGTGAATTTTTCACGCCCTTTGCGACAAGCCTCCTTAATTATGTTTTTGTTTTGTTTTTGTTTGGTTCGGCATTTCATCTCCCTGCATCTTATTTGACACAGTTATGACATATCCGCCGACAAAACAATCGCATTTTTGCAATTACGATTTAATCTCCGTTGCAACGCAGTTTATACCGTTTGCTTTTCGCTCATACCGTCATCTTGTGATACCGTTTATCAGCCATTCAACCATATCTTTGGACAAAGGTGCTGAATTCCAGAAGTTAAACAGATATTTTGTTTCGGTTTCCGAAACATTGATTTCTATCGTTTCTTCTACCATATCAACATCAAACCCCAAAACCTCACTTGATTTGCACTCATTTCTGATTATCAGGTTAAAAAATTCTTTACCGATATTTTCTTCGCTGTCTTCGGAATCGCTGATAACGAAAAAATTCATATCGGTTCGGTATTCATCTTTGTTTCCGTCTTCATCAACAGATACATACAGCATTGTGTAACCTGCATTGTATATTTTTCTGTTTTTTTCTTCGCCATTCATTGTTTCAAGGATTCCGTTAAGCTCTGCCATGTTTTCAATGATTTTATACATATTTTTACTTCCTTTCATATCAGTTTGATTTGTTTCCCAAAATTTTCTTGACTAAATCTTTAGAGATCTCGGAACTCACAAAAAAATCATAGTATTCGGCACATTCGTTTTCACAAATTTTTCTGACACGGCAATTAAGCCTGTCAAAGGTGATTGTGTCATAATCAAGCTTTGATATAAGCCCTCCCACAAGAGACAACACGGTATTTTTTTGAACCTCTTCAAAGCTGTCCTCAGACGGTGATACAGAGGAATATATACATTGTTCGGTTTCTGCCGTTTCCTCTCCGTCATCGTCAATTGCCACATAGTTTTTCGTGTATCCACAAAGATAAACGCTTTCATTTTCCAAATCTCTAATATCGGCTATACTGATAAGATTTTCCATTTCGTTTTCATCAATTTTAAGAATATCTTTAAACATATTTTTATTTCCTTTACATTTTATTTATTGTTGATATGTGCCTTGGCTTCGTTTCCCTGCGGTCAATCCGCACCCGAGCTGAGGGTCTTACGAGGACGACACGTTCCCCGTAACGACGATGTCTGACTGCCTTTGCAATCCGTTTATTGTTTTGTTCGGCTCATCTTTTTCATCTCCATTTGTCTGTTTATTTGATATGGTTATGACAGAAAAGCGAACAAAACAATCTTCATTTTCAATAAACTTCTAACAACACGTATTTCAGTTGTTTGTTTTTGTCCCCGCCATAGATTCTGAAACCGTAATCTGAATTACTCAGCTGTTCCGCCAGCTCATCGAACATATCATAGTTCGCATAAATTGCCATGCGCAGTATGTTGCCGGTTCCGTTGATTTTGTCCCCCGAGCACGAAAATCTTTCAACATCGTACTCTTCAATTAATCTGTCGAAATCCCTTTCGTTCAGGATTTCAATTTTTCGGACAGAAGCTCTCATTGTCATCACCTCCCGAACAGGTTATGACAGACTGCAATAAAAAACTGTTTGATTTTTTCACATCCTCTCGTTTTTATTGCCGCTTATATCCTGACTTATCATCCCTCACGGCACGCTATCCCGAGGGAGTCACGGCATACTCATAAGGGCAGTTGGGTCAGGGCGGTCATTCAATTTTCAAGGTGCTGTGCCTGAGCACAAGCATAAAATATCACTGATTTTTCGATTTGTTAAGGTCACTTTTGCCATGCAAATTTTCTGTCACAGCTTTTTTTGCTTTTTCCAAAGCATTTTCGGACACTTTTAGGGATATGTGTTCAATATTCACTCAAAACACTGCCCTTATTTTCACATTTGAAGTTGAAAATTTTTGTAAAAAAACAGCAAAAAAGCCATTGACAAGACAAAAATTGTCCTGCCAACGGCTTTGGGAGTGATAACAGATTTTATTATTTATCCTTTTTAAACGGTTTTACGTTGCACTCTGCAAGAAAAGCTTCAACTTCTTTAATGGGCATACAAAGAAAATATTTTAAAACGTATTTATAAGCGAGTATCTTGGGTGTTGTACCGTCAAGATTATATCCGAAACCTTCAAATATTTTCTTGGCAACAACATAATCTATATTTAAAGACCAACAGACATCAACCAAGGTTTCCAACTGAGGGGTATAATTTACTTTAGTAAGCAGATTATCATATGTGGTACTCGATTGCGATGTTTTTCTCAAAAACAACCCTCTGTCGATTCCATTTCTCGAAAAGTACATCTTTAATGTTATATGCGGCAAAGCACATGTATCAATGATTGCTTCTTCTTCGCATCTGAGCTGTTCTTTGATGTTTTCAATAATTTTTTCTTTAAAAATTTTTTCGTTTTGCTCTGTATAAACATTTTTTGCGGTAGGATCTCCGGGTCTGTATTGAAAATTCGGAATAATTATTTTTTCTTTTCTGTATGGGAAACAAGGCTTTATAGATTTGTTTTTCTTGTAAACCGCTTTGTGTACTCCTATAAGCTTTATATATGTTTGCTCATCAGAATCATCACCATCATCATCATAAACAACACGCAGCAGTTCATCCTTTTCAAGCTCAATTTCGGATAAGTCAAAATCATCAAACATAAAACAACACTCCTTATTTAAATGATAATCAAATTATAGTACAGATTTCAGCATATTTCAAATATAAATATTCAACTGTATTCATCTGTGTCTCCACGAATCATTGACACCGTTCCATTATTGATGAAAATTATGAGTTCGTTGACATTTATAAATACGATTGCAATGTTATTGCAATGTTGAGAAAACGGATTCGCTCAACGACTTGCCGTTTTGAAAAAAACCGACCCCCGCCGAATTATCGACGGGGGTCAGCACACAAAGGAGATTTTATCGGAAAACAACGTGGATATCTAATCGGTTAATATCAGTGAAACATATATGATTTCGCCGCTGTCATATTCCGCCGTTCCGCAGTATCTGTATTGCGGATTCAGCAGATTTTTTCTGTGCGATTCCGATGCCGCCCAGGCATCAACCACAGCTTTGTCCGTGGAACGTCTGTGCTTTGCAAGGTTTTCGCCTGCCAGACTCCATCGGATATTTTTCTCATCCAGAAGTGTATTTATCTTTTCGCCGTTCGGACGGGTATGACTCCACAGTTCGGATGATTCCAGCGCTCTGACCATTGCAACGTCACACAACTCATCTGATATTTTCAGCTTTTTAAGACCGTTGGATTGTCTGTAATCATTAATCAATTCAACCATATCCGAACTTTTTTCAGGTATGGTTGTTTTTTCATTCACGGCTGTTTGTGTTAAAGCCTGTCTGTCCGTTGATATCGGACTCAGAGTAATAACATCCGCTTGATTTGCGGTGCTGATAACAGCAGTTGTTTCGTATGAACTGTAACCCTTATCACACTTGCCCAACGCTGCAACCAGCATCACCAATACGGCAACTAACCGTTTCACTCGTGTGCGTTTTCAGGCACGGGTATCAGCGATTCAACATAAAAACCGCTGCGGTTATTACACGGCAATTCGGATTTTTTAATTGTTATCATTGCACATTCTGTGGCAACGGCTTTGTCCGCATCAGTGTAAACCGTACCTATAGGACCGTCATCGTGCGCAACGAGAAAACTCATGGGCGCATCGGAATTCAGCATCCAGACCGCAATATGTTCCGCATATAAAGCCATTGCATAGCGTATAATACCCAACGCCATCTGTTCGTTATACACCGTCGAAACATATTGTTTTTTATTGTTTTTCAGCTTGTCTGACAGCTGCTTTTTGCTGTAAGTATACGATATCAATCCGCCGTCTTTGTCCCTGCAGAAAATATTTGTCCAGCCGTCATACATAGCAAGCTTTTGGATTTTTCTTGCAATATTCAGTTCTGAACAATCTTTCATCTGCCATTCTTGTAACAATGTTATGTTATCATCCTCCTCACTTCACGGGTATCACCTTGGCAATACAGAAGCCTGCTTTGTTGTTGCATTTTTTGAACTTCAGGATAACGTCAACAAATTCTTTGATTTCTCCGTTTTCTTCCGGATAACCCTCAGGTGAATTCACCTTAAGACACAAATCGACCTCTTCGGAATCATTGTACATCCACGGAATCAGGAGAAACGTATAGTCAATCAGCACGGATTTAATGCATTTTCTCGCAGCATCTTCAGAAAAACATATGCCTGCTTTTCTGCCGTACGTTTCAACATCGGTGTTATCCCCGCAGTAACGAATCTGCTGTCCGTTTTCGTCAACGCAGAACAAGTCTGTGTCCCAATCCGGGTGGTTATCCAGTATTCGGCACATATCATCCATAATTTGCTGATGGCTAAAATCGCGCCATTTTTCAATAATGGTCATTTTTTCATCCTTTCTTTTGTTTTGTTATTAATTTTGTCTCCTATTGCATATTTGCGCCTCCATTCGCCATATCAAGTTGTTTTAACTATGACAGATATGCAACGTTATCAATCTGCAAAAACATCAATTATGCATTGTGCGCCCAAACGAAATCCGTTCTTGAACGAATCCCTGACACTTTGAGAGTTCAGATACGCCCACGCATCCGCATATTGATCAAACAGCTCCCTGTCCTCACCGTTCAGATTATTCATAAGTGTCTTTTCTGTTTCAGCCAGAAGCTCAAGCTTCTTCTTATATACGTTGTTCTGAACAAGTTTTGTTGTCTGCGCATCAATGTTGCCGTAATAGAATTCGTCAATAAATATGTTATCACCTCCCTTCTTTTGATTTGTTGTTGATTATCTCCTCATATCACCCCATCCGTCATACATAGTTGTTTTGGTTATGACAGATGAACGGACAACTCAACATTCAAAAATTAATTTCAATCAGATTCTCTCCCTGCTCAAAACTCAAAGGTACAATCTTATTGCCTCCGACAATACGATAGTCACCCGTGAATATGTTTCTTTGCAGGATTCCGCAGGCAGGGGGGTCAAAGCTTACAATTACTTTCTGTGACAATGTGATATAAGCGTTTTCAAAATTTGTTTCGAGTTTTTTCATAAAAACTCTCCTTTCGAAATAATTTTTTGCCGTTTTTTGTCGGCTTCAATACAGTTATGACAGATTTGAAATATCAAAATTTTTTGTCACAGCAAAAATTGCAAAAAATAAAGCATTGCAGAAAACTTGCAATGCTCCTGAAACACACTATCACTATAACTATAGCCATGACTATAACCACAAATATAGTTATAACTAAACTGTTTAAATATCACTTTAAGCCAACCTATTCACGAAACCTGTTTTCTCTTTTTAAGTCGCAGAATTTATCATATTCTCTGCTTATCTCTGTTGTTTTAAGAGTGGCTGAAAGTGTTGATATGAAAGGGTTTCGGAGGTTAGGGAATAAATATTTACACGGTCTGCAAAAAATTTACATTTCCCGAAATTTCATTACATTTTTCAAAAAATTCATACTTTTCATTTTGCTTCTGTCATAACCTCATTAAATCCAAAAAAGTGAGGTTGTTCTATGTATTCTGTTTCAATTGCTAATGAACTTATCCGTGATATTATTCCTGCAGACACGAGAAGTTGTCTGGTGCTTTCTCCGATGGAATTCCGCATAAAATATCTTTTGGTTTCCTTGATTCAGGAGAACACTTTTGAGTTTGACGCAATTGACATTTCGGTTGCTGAATTCGCTGAATATTTCGGTTTGAAGTGGGGCGGTGAACAGACAAAAAGCCTGAAAATTTCAATAGAAAATTTAACTGAAAGCAGTTATATTCTCGACGGAAATATTGTCCGATGGCTGTCGCCTGAGTCTTGTTTTTTGGGCGGAAATATCCACCTGAAACTTGATAATTCTCTTGTGCCGTACCTGCTTCAGCTTGAAAATTATTTTACACGCTACAATTATAAATCCGTCGCAAGATTCACCTCAAAATATTCATTCCGTTTGTATGAATTTCTCAAATCAGCCGAAGGGATGGGATTCTATAAAATCAGCCTTGACGATGCAATCAGGTTACTTGGAGACGGTTGTTGCAAAACAAAGGCAGAATTCATCAACAGAGTCCTGAAACCTGCGTTAAAAGACATAAACACCCATTCGGATATCCGCATCAGAAAGCGTTTCCATAAGCCTTTCGGAAAACCCGAACAAATTTGGTTCAGCATAAGAAATAAAGCTGATGAAACCCCGCAGGAAAACATCATTTACAACAGCAAATCAGCTGAATTCAAGAGCAGAACTCCCATTCGCGATGAAAACCTGACACCCGTTGACGTTAATGTGGATGACAAGCTCAGAAGCCTTGTGACACAAGCCAAGCAAGAAAGATTCCATACTCCGAAAAAGACCAAGCCCTGCCGTTTCAATGGCAGGACTCAGTCTCAATACAAATGAAAACAAAGGAGTAACAACAAAAAAACTAATGGTTAAAATAAATTAAACAGCCTTGTTCTGTTATAAAGCGGTGTTATATTTTTCTCTCAAAGGAATCACTTTGCTTACGCAGAAGCCTGCTTGATTGTCACATTTTTCAAATACAAAAACAGCTTCGCGGATTTCGATTTCTTCTCCGTTGGCATTCTGATAATAGCCTATCGGAGTTTTAAGTCCTTTTATTCCGAAATCCAGCGTAGGCAACTCTCCGCGCAGAAAAGGCAGCAGAAGAAAAATATAATCCGTTATAACTTGCTTTATAGCGTCACGTGCAGTTTTTTCGGAATAGCATATCCCCGTGGCTTTTCCGTAAGTGTCAATCTCCGTGTTCTGACTGTGGTCACAGCAATAACGGATCATATCGTTGTTGCCGTCAACCGTAAACAAATTGACTGCATTTGAACAGTTCAGAAACAACAATTGGGTTTCTCTTATGATTTCAGCATCGTCAATATTTCTCCAGCGTTCAATCAGTTTCATAAATCTTTCCTTTCTTTGTGTTGTTGATATTCAGAATATTCTCTATTGCATCATTTTCACCTCCATCTATCATATTAAGTTATCTTGATTATGACAGATAGGCAGGGGGTGCAATTTGTAAAAAGAAAAATCCGGCATCACTTTGCGTGACACCGGATAAAAATATTGTTCAGTTTTTGATTTCTTCGAGAAAACCGTTGCTGTCAATCTTATAGACCCTTGTACAGTATTGCAACATACTGGGTCTGTGGGTTGTGATGATTCGGGTTCTGTTGGGATAAGCCTTCATCATATTCGCCAAAACGGTCTCTTCCGTTACGGCATCAAGCGCACTTGTTGCCTCGTCCATAACTATAATCGGTGCATCTCGCAGAATTGCTCTTGCAATTGAAATTCGCTGCACCTGACCCTCGGAGAAATTGACACCTTTTTCGCTGATTACCGTGTTGATTCCGAGCGGTAATTCTTTGATAAAACTCCACGCATCCGCAGTAGTGAGAACGTCGATAATCTCCTCGTCCGTTGCCTCGGGTTTTACGATTCTCAGGTTGTCCGCAACCGTTCCCGAAAATATGGCATTTCCTTGTGGTACATAAGAACAGAACCTTCTTGTGCATTCGGAAATGTCAATTTTTTTACCGTCTTTTGTCTTGATAGCAAGCTCGCCCGAATCGGCTTCAACAAGCCCGAGAATGAGCCTGAGAAGCGTTGTTTTGCCCTCTCCCGAAGGACCTACAAAGGCAATTGTTTCGCCTGCTTCTGCTCTGAAAGAAACGTTTGCCACAACAGGTTTGTCGCCGTCGGGATACGTATATTTCAGGTCATTACAAACAATCGCAACACCGTTTTCATCGGCGGATTTTTCCATTTTCTTAGCCTTTTTGCTGTCCTTATGTTCCTCAAGTGAGAGGTCTGTTATTTCCATTATTCTGCCTGCTGAAGTAGCAATGGAAATTGCGCTGGGAATAAGGGATACAAGTGCCGAAAACGAGCCTGTAAGCTGACCTGAAATCTGCAGAAACAGAGTCATTGTGCCGTATGAAATTGCTCCCTGCCAGAGTCTGTAGACACCCCATCCGTAGCAGGTGTAAGCAACGACAAGACCGATTAACGACATACAAAGACTCATAACAATTGAAAATCTGTCGTGGTCGAGTTTGAGTTTTCGGTGGAGCTGAAGATTTGTCTTCATCTGCTCAACGTAACGTTTTGTTATATCAAAAGCCTTGATGGTCTGCAGATTCTGAATAGACTCGGAATAGAACGAAAGAATTTTGCCGTTCATCTCTCTGCTTTCTTTGTTGTATTTGCGAATCATTTTTGTCGTAATTTTTGACGAAAACACCAGAAACGGTGCACTCATAAATGCAAAAATCGCCATTGTGGGGTCATAATAAAGAACAACTGCAAGGCATCCGACAAACTGCGCAAACGTGGTAAAAGCATTGGGAATAAACGATATCACGCTCTGCGAAACCGTACCCACGTCGCCTTCAATTCTGTTGAGAAGCTCGCCCGAATGATATTGGCGGATATCCTCCCATTTTGAATAAATTACGTGCTCATAAACACCGCTTCTTATCTCCAGATTGATTTTTGTTCCGACTATTCCTGCAATTCTTGAAACCACCGCACCGACAATAATCTGCGTCACACCGAGTGTGACAGCAATCACTGCACTCTTGAAAATCGTGTCGTTATTATGCGAAACAACGGAGTCAATCAAATATTTTGAGGCAACGCTTGCACCCAAACCCATCGCCGTGCTCAGAAGTCCGATGAAAACGTAAAAAACTATCTGCAAACGGTATTTAGAAACATATTTCAAGAGCCATTTCCATTCTTTGCCCAGCGAACGGAAAAGCTCCAGGTATTCACTTGGTTTTTTCATTGTTCAACCAATCCAATTCAAAAAATTTTGTTCCGATAATTATAACACAACTTTTTTCGAAAAACAACATTATATTTTTGGTTTCTTATATTGACTTTTAAGAAAATATATGATATATTTTTTAAGATTATAATAGGTAAGTATGGGCGTAGTATATGCCGATGACCTTGCGTGAGGATTTCGTTTATGAAGAAGTACTATCGGATATGTGAAAAACTCATTTGCATTGAGGCAGACAGTTTTCCGGGGGACAACCCTCAATGGGAGCAGTTTGAAGCCGAAAGCAACAAAGCGGATATTAGCATCACCTGCAAAATCAGCGAGCCTTTCCCCGAAATCAACGGCGGAACAAAATCAGGTGAATTCATTGTTTCGACTGACGGCGACACGGTTTGCCGTGAGCTTACGATGGGAACTCATCACGGTGCGCTGACCCGCTATTCCCCTTCCGATATTCACGTAAGCGAAACTCATTTCACTCAAGAAAGCTTTCCTGTTATGATGGACAACCGCTATATGTGGGCTTCAATTTCATTGGCTCAGCTTCTGCTTGCCCACAACGCATTTTTCATTCATTCGTCATTCATTTCAGCAAACGGCAAAGCAATTATTTTCTCTGCTCCTTGCGGAACGGGAAAAAGCACTCAGGCATCCCTTTGGGAAAAATACCGCGGTGCGGAAATAATCAACGGCGACAAAGCAGGTGTTCTTGTTGAAAACGGTGTTTATGCCTGCGGAGTTCCTTTCTGCGGCACAAGCGGAATCTGCAAGAATAAAACTCTTCCACTCGGTGCAATTGTTCTGCTCAGTCAGGCTCCGAAAAACAACATAAGGCGTCTGACCGGAGTCGATGCGTTTCAAGGAGTTATCAAAAACATCTACCTTGACTGCATTGCTCCTGCTGAACAGCTTAAGTGTGCGGATTTGCTGATAGAGCTGATTTCAACCGTCCCCGTTTTTCAACTTGAATGCACACCGGATGAAAATGCGGTTATCACTCTCGAAAAAGCATTGCAGGACGGAGGTGTTATCTGAATTTGGATTTTACTTGTGATCAATTGACAGATTTCCTTTTTGCAAAAGCTGATATCGGCAAAATCCCTTTGGCAGGTTCATTTGAACTGACCCCGAGATGCACACTCAGTTGCAAGATGTGTTATATTCATAAACAGAATTCCCGTGAATCCGTTGCAGATGAAAAAGACACCGCGTTCTGGATTGACCTTGCAACCAAAGCAAGAGATTCGGGAATGCTGATGCTGTTGCTGACCGGCGGCGAGCCGACACTCCGTTCGGATTTTGACGAAATTTATCGGGAATGCAAAAAACTGGGCTTGTTGGTTTCAGTCAACACAAACGCAACTCTCATTGACGATGAAAAGATCCGTTTGTTTGTGCAATATCCGCCACACAAAATCAGTGTTACGCTTTACGGTTCATCTCCTGAAACTTACGGCAAGCTTTGCGGAAATGCAGATGCATATTTCAGAGTTTACGATTCCGTACGCAAGCTGAAAGAATCGGGAATCAATCTCAAGATTAATTACAGCATAACCCCCGACAACGTCGACGATATTCCCGCAATAATTGACTTTGCCAAGGAGCTTGACGTTCCTGTCAAAGCAGCAAGTTATATGTTTCCGCCCGTTCGCAGTTGCGGAGAGGTTTTCAGACTCTCCCCCGAGGAAGCCGCCAAGGCAAAGCACGAGTGGAACAGAAATATGTTTGGAGATGAAGAACTGAAAAGACTTCTCTCAACCGATTCACCACCCGAAAACGGTGAGGCTTCCTGCAGTCAGCGCATTAACTGCAGGGCAGGGCTTTCAACTTTCTGGGTAACTTGGAAAGGCGAAATGACCCCATGCGGAATGATGCCTGCCCCTAACGTTCCGATAACGGATTTCGGTGAGGCATGGAAATCAATCTGCAAAAGCAGAGAAAATATTTTTCTCCCCAAAGAATGCTCAACCTGTTCCCTGCGCAAAAAATGCGATATGTGCGCGGCGGTCACCCTCGCGGAAACAGGCAGAAGCGACGGTCTCCCCCTTTACGCCTGCAAAAAGGCTCAGGAATTCGAAAAACTTTGCAATGAATTTATTTCACGGCAATAATTGTCCAAACGTGTCCGTTTTGGATTTTATTTATATAAATTATTTTTTGAATCATAAATGGAGGTAATGTTTATGAAGGCAATCAAAAAAGCAGTTGCTCTTATGCTTTGCATCGTAATGACTCTGGGCGTTTTCGCCGTTTCAGGCATTACAGTTGACGACATTGCAAGTCTTCTCCCCAAAGCAGAAGCAGCAGACATCACTCTCGGCGGAATCACTCAGAAAAGAGTTGTTTCCAACTACGAATCAACTTACAGAGCATACCAGAAGAGATTCTTCAAAGGTGAAGAAACAAACTGGCCCACAAACTTTGTCATTCCCGGTCTCGGTGATGCCGATGACTACACTCCCCAGGGTATGACCTATTGGAAAGCAAAGGAATGGATTCTCATTTCAGCTTATGACGCAGGCGGTTCAGACCCCTCCGTTATCTACGCTCTTGACGTTGTTTCAACCAACCTTGTTGCAGTTTTTAAAATGCAGAATGCCGACGGCTCAACCAACCTCAGCCACGGCGGCGGTATTGCTGCATCGGAATATAACTTCTACTATGCTGATTCAGGCTCAAAAATCAGTTATGTTCCCCTTTCGGAAATGGACGTTGCTCCCGGCACTGTTAAAAACATCAAGCTCAGAGACAGCATCGACCTTAACAAAGAACTCAACGGTGTTGCAACATCATACTGCTGTTACGACGAAGGCGTTCTCTGGACAGGTAACTTCTATATCTCCAGCGACGACAGATACAGCAAGAAGTTCGCAAGCGATTATGCACAGACTCTTATGGGTTATAAGCTCGCAGGTAACTCATCTGCAGAAGAATGGTATTACCTCAAAAACGGCTATAACCTTGTTAAGCTCAACAGCGACAGCCCCACCACCAACATTACCGAAGGCGCAGTGACTTACAAATCATATAATGTTGACGGTGCAAACGCTGAAATCCGCGGTACAATCACCACTTCAACCTACCTCGGCGAAGTCACACCCACATTTGCATCGGTTTCTCTTACCGAAGGCAAAAAGTATAAAATCGAATTTATCGCAGATAACAATTTGAGCGATATGTATATGTTCGCTCCCAACGGCGGCGGTCACTGTAACGTAAAGCAGTCACAGGCTTCAAAGGTTACTAACCTCGGCAACGGAAAATATCACTACCAGATGATTTTCACCGCAGGTCTCAAACCCGCAGGCGCTGACTCATCATGGTCCACAACCCAGTCAACAAACGGTACTTACACAGGCACATATACAATCCGTTTTGACCAGGACAACGTTCCTGCAGGCGGACGTTCATTCAACATCACCGATTTCTCAATTTCAGAGTACGTTGAGCCTCAGGGCTTTACACCCAACTCAAAGTATGAGGGTATCGGCTGTCAGGGTAACCCCACTTACGTTATCCTTCTGAATATGGATAAGATTCAGTATGCTATGGTTGATAAGGGCAAGATCTACATCAGCCGTTCATGGAGCCGTTCACATTCAACCAACCACACAAGAGAACTCACTATCGGCGATATCGACCTTACAATGCCCGGTAACGAAAACAGAGCAATCAACGGCAGAAACAGACCCGTTCATATCATCAAATATGAAAACTGCACCCATTTCGGCGGTGACAGCAGCTCAAACTCACTCAATCAGATGCTTTACATGGGCGAAGCTCTCTGCGTTATCAACGACTACCTCTATATGTTCGGTGAAAGTGCCGCATTCACTTACAGAGCAAAAGAAGATAACAAATGTCCCGAACCCATCGACGTTATCTGGAAGATTGACCAGTATGCAATTCAGGGTCTCACAAGACCTCACGAAGACGTTGCCTCCGTTGAATATCAGAGGGTTAACTCACTCAGCGAGCTCAACGGCTACGATGAATATATCGTTCTTTATGAATCAGCTATCAAAGACCCCGTAACACAGAGAAATATTCTTTATCTTCTCGATGCTAACAGCGGTTACGGCGACACAAAGCTTCCCAAGAAGGCAAGTGCAAGCGGCATAACAGCAGCCAACACAGGTGACACAAGAGGTATTGTCGGCTACGAAATCAAAGATTATTCCGTTGACGGCACAAAGCTTATTCTTAACGCGGAAGATGACGCAAACAAATCGCTCCACTGGCAGTTTGAATCAGGTGCATCAACCTCTCTCAGACTCAAGAACAGAGAGCTTTACTTTGCAAAGAACCCCTATCTTTATGTTGGCGACTCTCTTTTCGCAATGACAACAACCGCTTCTTCCACCATGAAAATCAAGGATTGGGGCAACGGTTCCTTCACAATCTACGGCAACGGCGAAAATTACTCCATCTGGTGTAACGACGGCTCAGTTCCCGAATCAATAACAGCCTACACAAACTTCTATTCAAATCACAGTCAGAGCGGTTTCGCTCCCAACTACCATAACCTTGAAGAAATCCCCGGTACTTTCCACATAACCAACAGCGGTCAGCCTGCATTGCCCACAGGCGAACAGCAGGGCATGCGCATTTACAAGCGTATTTCTGACCCCTACGCATCATCATACGAAACCCAGGTTTATACCGACCTTCAGGCAAAACTTACCGCAGACGGTACTTATAACATCACTCTTGAAACATACGCTACCAACGCCCTTCAGTATCAGCGAGTTGACCAGAGACCCACAGACTTCGTTTTCGTTGTTGACGTTTCAGGTTCAATGGACCAGCAGGATGCTTACGGTTATCAAACCGATATCAATAGCTGGTCAGCTCTCACAATGAAACAGGCTGCAGGTGACAACAATGGCATCTCCGATAACGGCAACTACAACAGAGAATGGACAAGCAATTTCTATTACAGGCTCCCTGACGGTGAATTTGCAAAAATTTCAGTTGCGGTTAACAAAGGATCCGACGGCGATTATTCACGTGACATCTGGCTCTGGTGTAAACATCCTATAACAGGCAGATGCTATAAAATTTCACAAAACGGTTATCTTGTTGTAAACAACACAACAGGCAATCCCTCTACCGACTCGGCAAGCAGAATCACCGATGCAATGTTCCTTGCAAACCCCTCAGCTTACGGTTATGCGAGTGCATCTGAAATACTTGCAGAAGCTTCTTCGGATAAAGGCAGAACTGACTATCACTCCTCAAGAAACAGCCATGACAAGAGACGTTCATACGGCGTTCTTAACTATCCCTATAAGGATGATAACGGAAGAAATGTAGCTTCATACTACAGCTACGGTGCCTGCCAGAGAATTCTCGGCGTTAAGCAGGCGATGGATAAGCTTGCAGTTAAGATTCAGAACGAAGCCAACCACTCAGGTCTCGACCACCGTATCGCAATCGTAACCTCAGGTTCAGACGGTACTTATGTTTCAGACGGACGACCCTGGGCAAACACAGGTATTCTCACAAACAACGGCACTTGGAAGAACTACACAGGCGGAACATCACTTTCAACCGCTGATTATCAGTCCGTATTCTTCAGTGCAAAAAATGCAAGCAACATTTCCACAATGAGATACTATATTAACAGCCAGTTGCCCTGTTACGGTCACTCTCCCATCAACCAGGGTCTGACCCTTGCAAGTAACATTATCAATG
The DNA here is from genome assembly GCA_045630405.1 of Acutalibacteraceae bacterium. Lineage (GTDB taxonomy): Bacteria > Bacillota > Clostridia > Oscillospirales > Acutalibacteraceae > CAG-177. Next base: position 78,556 of record JAZQTC010000030.1, on the reverse strand, counting down.
CACAGAAATCAGCAGGCACAACCTATGACGTTAACGGTCAGCGAAGCTGTGTTGTTATTGTTATTTCCGACGGTGCGGCAGGCGGTGACAACAGCGACTTCAATAACGCAACAAATGCAACCAACTGTGCAAACGATGCTATCGGCAACGGCGGTCTGAACCTCAAGAAAAACGGTGCATATATTTTCTCCGTTCAGATCGGTAGCCAGGACTACGTTTCAGGCTTTGAAGAAACAGACTTTATGAAGTATCTTTCTTCAAAATACACTGGTTCAACAAGCATGACCAACCCCGGCCCTCTCAACACGAAGGAAAATAACTACTATATCAACGTTCCCGTCGGTTCAAGCTTCAATATCGACACGCTCGCAAACAGCATTCTCAACGGAGTTGTTGCAAACGCAAACAACGCTATCGCATCGCTCAACTCAAGCGCTGTTCTCCGTGAGCATCTGACAGATGCGTTCGACCTTACAAACGCAACCATCACATATAAAACTGCACAGAGTAAGTATGACGGCATCGGCAGACTTTATTTCGATGCTCCTCAGACAACATCAGGCGTTACCGCAACCATCGATAAGAACACCAACAACATCGAAGTTACAGGCTTTGACTATACCGCAAAGAACGTTTCTGAGTATAACTCAAAGGACGGAAAAGGCGCAAAGCTGATTATCGAAATCACAGGCGTTATCGCCGATGCTGATGCATATCTTCTCAACACATCAATCAACGACACTTCAAAAACAGCTCTTTATCAGAGCAAAAGCTATATGAGCGATACCCTCGCAAACGATAAGCCCGTTAAGAGATTCCCAACCTATCACTTCTCGATTCCCGAGTATACATACTACATGGACTACGACATTCCCATGTATGACTCGGATGTTAACGGCACACTCTGCTCTGTTGACTCAACTCTTCAGAAACAGTCAAACTACAAAGCCGAGCTTTCCACAGGCAACATGGGTATCAAGTTTATGAACGGCAATCAGGACATGGTTTATACTCTTAACAGCCAGGCAGGTCTTACCGAAAAGCTTTCAAAGGGTTACGTTCTCATCAAGCGTGACGACGGCACATACGACTGGTTCCGTCTTAACATCGTTCCCGCTTCAACCGTTTACTACGAAGAAAACAAAACAGATACCCTTGACGGCACTCAGAATTTCACCGAGTGGACAACCAGCGGTTCATACGAAAACAAGTTCCAGTCACTTTCATCAAACAGTGACGTATTCGGCAGTGACGAAACTTATTACAACAGCAAAGACAAGTTCTCACTCGGCACCAACAAATCCGTTGTTGTTTCAAAGACAAATAACCGAAGCGACACTCAGACCTTCACTTTCACCGGTACAGGCTTTGACCTTATCTCCGCTTGCGGAACAAACACAGGTATTCAGACCGTTACTGTTAAACAGCATCAGGCTAACGGCACCATGAAGATTGTTAAGGTATTTATGGTTGACACCTTCTACAACGACAGCACCTATGGTACTGTTTATCAGGTTCCCGTTGTTCAGTTCAAGGGCGATTACGGCACATACACCGTTGAAACAACCGCCGCTTACTACAGCTTTGCAGGCGGTCTCAAGACCCAGAGTATCGGCACCCAGGCAGTTGAAGGCACAGAACTTGAAGCAACAACAGCCACAGTTGACACAGTTGTAACTGACGAACTCTTTGCTCAGGTTGGTATGGACGAACTCATCGGTCAGGATGTTGAACTCATCTGGATGGATGATAATTCAGTTCTCAACGGCGGCACAGGCGCAGAAGGTACAACACTTTCAACACAGGCTGGCGAAACATCACTCACCAACTACATTGACGGTTTCCGTATCTATAACCCCGTTGACTATAACGATGAATATATTGCAAGTGAACAGAACGCAACATTCTACAGCGTTATGGAAGCTATCTCAGCAGGCGGTATGGGCGGTGACAGCTTCGCAGGTTACCTTGAAGGCGGTGCAACAGGTTCAGACTTTGGCAATTACCTCACAAGCGGCGGTCCCAAATATGAAGTTTACCTCAAGCCCGGCAACTCAATTGCATTCCGCTTCAAGGCAGGCGAATTCACAGGAAGTCCCCGAGCAATGGTAAGCGTTCGCGCAGCATCAGGTGAAACCAAAGCCAAATTCAGCAGCTATAACAAAGGCGAGCCCGTAGCCAGCGAATTCTCAGTTATCAGCTCAACCGAAACCTATTATGACATCACAGATATCGGTCTTGGACTTGACGAGAGCGACGGTTCCTTCACCCTGACAGTCACAAACACAGGCAACGGTCTTCTTGCAGTTGATAATCTCAAGCTTGTCAATGCAACTCTTATTCCTTTCAGCGGCATAAGCCTTGCAGAGCTTAATGATTTGATTTCAACTCAGGCAGTCGAAATCAATCCCTTTGAGAAAAAAGCAGAAACATTCACCTTTGTAAATGCTCCTGCAGATGACCCCAACATTGACCCCGAAGGCGAAATTCCCAATTACGTTCCCGAAGACAACGATTCAGAGGATAAGATTTCAGCTATCATTGAAGGCTTCAGATCATTCTTCAGCAGAATTATCAACTTCTTCAAAAACATCATCAGCAAACTGCAACTGCAGTGGTTATTTAATATCATATAAGGAGGGATTGGAATGAACAAATACGTTAAACCCGTTATTAAGCTCGCAACAACCGATGCTAACGGCAACACGGTTTCTTGCGGAACAACAGAAACGGATATGGAACTTATCCAGAGCATCGTAGGCGGTGCTAACGCTAACGATACTTTCGGCTTAGGCGAAGCTTGTTTGATTGAACTCCCTCTTGATATGTATTGCAAATTCACTTCAGCAGAGATGGGAAAAATAGTTGTTTTCTGGTCATAAAACCAAATAACACCGAAGCCTGCATGGTCAAATCCATGCAGGCTTTTTTCTTGCTTTTTTCATCTTTGGGAAATCCTGTCATATAATAAAGAAAATAATAAAAATATATAATAATATGTTGACTTTGATATCATTATTATAGTAATATATATAGTGTATAATTATGTATTAGTGGAGGTGCGCCATGGTTGATATTCATTGTCATATTCTGCCCGGTTTTGACGACGGAGCAGACAATATGGAAGAGTCTCTTCGCATGGCTCGCATTGCCGCCGGCGGAGGCACAAAAGCAATAATCGTCACCCCACACAGCAATATGCCAAAAGTGCAACTCAACTACCTCGACAAGGCTTACGTTGACACCTTCAAAGAACTCAAAAGCAAAATCAGAGAGCAAAAAATCCCTCTTGATATCTATCCCGGTCACGAGATTTTCGCATCAGACGATATGATAGATCCGATAAAAAAGAAAAAGCTCCTGACCCTCTGCAACTCGGACTACCCTCTGGTTGAATTCGGCTTCAAAGAGCGTTCGGAATCAGTTTACCGTAAACTGCAGATTCTCATAGCTGAAGGTCTGACTCCGATTGTTGCCCATCCCGAAAGATACGCTTTTGTTGCAGAAAACGGCTCCGCACCGTTGATGCTCAAAAAGTTGGGATGTCTGTTACAGGTAAACAAGGGCAGCCTCAAAAACAAGTTTGGCGACAATGCCTACGCCGTTTCACAGGCTCTTATCATCAGAGAGGTTGCGGACTTTGTTGCAAGCGACGCACATAGCCCCTACGTGCGCACCCCCTACCTTGCAGACGTTCATGAAATCATCAGCAATCTCCATTCCGTAGAATATGCAGATTTGCTTTTGAGCACCAATCCCGAAAAAATTCTCAAAAACGAAAAAATCAAATGATTATAAGGTGACCAGAATGAAAGTTTTCAGAATAGTTGTCGTAATTGTGTTTGCGTTTATATCAATCGCCTCTGCGGCGGTGTTCATAAGAGAAAAACTTACCACCGACAAAACAATCCCCCAGATTACTGTTGAAGAAGAAATGATAGAAGTCAGCCTCAAAGCCACCGATGAGGAGCTTCTCAAAGGCGTTACCGCATACGACGAAAAAGATAAAGACCTCACAGACAAGATCATAATCGAATCAATCTCAAGATTCACCGAAAAAGGTGTTTGCAAGGTCATCTATGCCGTTTGCGACAGCAACAACAACGTTGCAAAAGCAACAAGAATGATAAAATACAAGGGTTATGAATCACCCAAGTTTAAGGTTATCGGCAATCTTTGCTTCTCACTTTACGAACACATTGACATCAGCGAAATCATAGAAGCTACCGACAGTCTTGGAGGTAATATAACGGACAAAATAGTCGTTACTTCAGACGACTATTCAACTTCCGTTGCAGGGGCATTCTCGCTTAACGTTTCAGTTACAAACAGCAAAGGCGATGCTTCCACAATCAAACTTCCTCTCATTGTTGAAGATGTTCCTCTTTCTGCACCAAAAATCGAGCTCAAGGAATATCTTGTTTATACCCAAAAAGGTAAAACTGTGGATTTCAAGTCCTATATTGTTGATGCACTCGATTTTCAGGAAGCAAGCCTTAAAGAACAGGTAACAATCGAATCCAAAGTGGATTTCAATAAACCCGGCACATACAACGTTCACTATTATGTCACAGATAGCCTCGGAACCAGAGGACACAGCGTTCTGACTGTTATTGTTGGAGAATGATAAGTTATGAAAAAAAATAAAATTACAATTGAATTATACAGTCTGATTAACGATGTTATCAAAAACATCTGGGTTGTCTTTCTGTGTGCACTTATCGGTGCAATGAGCTTTTTCCTTGTTACCCACGCCTCTTATAACCCCATGTACACCTCAACCGCTACTCTCACCGTTTTTAACAGCGGTTCTTTTACGGCATCGTACTCAACCTACACAATTTCAACCGAAAAAGCCAACGTTCTTGTTAACGTTTTTACAGAACCAACAATAAAAGAATGCGCTGCAAAATATCTGGGAGTCGACAGATTTGAAGGCTCCATATCAGCAAGAGTTCTCGATCAGACAAACTTTATTGAACTTAAGGTTACGTCCAATCATCCGGAAAAAGCATATCAGCTTCTCAACGCGGTAATCAAATCTCATCATGAAGTTTCAAACAAGATTTTCACAAACGCAGGTATCGCTGTTATCAGCAACCCCACCGTGCCCAGCGGCCCGTCAAATCATATTTCAAATTCAGACCGCGGCTTGGTTATTATGGCAGCCGCTACCCTGTCCCTTGCGCTGATTATCGCTTTGTCACTTATGCGAAACACGGTTAAAAAAGAGGCAGATTTTGATGATAAGATCGAATCAAAGCTTATCGGAACAATCGCTCACGAAGACAAAAGAATGTCTTTACAGGACATAAGGCAGAAAAAGAAAAAAGGCTTGCTTATCCACAGTAATGCGTATATAAGCTTGCGATTCACCGAAAACTTCCACAAAATTGCCGCAAAACTTGAACACAACAGAAATCGCCTGAACGAAAGAGTTTTCGCAATCACAAGTGTAGCAGAAAACGAAGGAAAGTCCACTTGTTCGGCAAACATCGCAGTTTCTCTCGCCGACAGAGGAAATAAGGTTATACTTCTTGACCTTGACTTCAAGAAACCCGCACTTTACAAAATCTTCAGCGAAGAATCAATAGAAAACGGTGAGATCTCCGACCTGCTTGCAAAAAAAGTAACTTATGAAGATTTTGCTTTCAGAAACTTTAAGAAAACGTCGCTTTCACTTGCGGTCAACACCAAAGCAGATGCCGACTACCGCAATTTTATTGAAGACGGCAGTATTTCAGAGCTGATAGAAAGACTCAAGAAAGATTATGATTTTGTCATTATCGATACCGCGCCTCTTTCTCTCGATTCAGGCGTTACCGATATCATAAATATGGTTGACAAAACTATTCTTATCGTAAGAACAGATACCGTTCCCGTAAACGTTCTGAACGACTCAATTTCAACAATCAGTAAAATCAGTTCAAACCTTGCAGGCTGTATTCTCAACGACGTTCATCTGAACGTTCTTCCGTTCAGCTTTACCGGAAACGACGAAAACAACCGTTACGGCGGATATCGCTACGGCAAACACTCACATTACGGTCACTACGGAAAATACCCCGCTCCCAAATATGATATTGAACCTCTTCCGGAAGAAAACGGCGACGCAGTCCAGACTACTCCCGAAAATTCCGATGAATCAACAAAAGAGGATGCCGCAGACACAAACTGACAGTAAATTCCCAAAAAACATATTGAAAGAAAGATTTGAAAATGAATCAGACCTCAAAAAAAGATCAGACAACTGAAAATATAAAAGATGTTTTCGTTACAGTTTATCTCAACGATATCATCAAAGCGCTTCAAAGATTCTGGTGGGTCTGTGTTGCTGCCGCCGTACTCTTTGGCGGATACAGCGCACTGAATCGAAAAATCACCTACGTGCCGGAATATCAGTCTAACGTAACACTCACAGTCAACACACAGAATGCAGTCGGCTCAATCACGGGTGTTTCGGTTTATTCGTTCTATTACGACTCAACCACCGCTTCCCTGCTTTCAACCACCTTTCCCTACATCCTGAACTGTAATCTTCTTACAGAGGCAATATGCGAGGATCTCGGTGTATCGGCAATGCCTGCAAGAGTCAGCGCTTCAGCGGTATCCGGAACAAATATGTTTACCCTCACCGCAAGAGGCAAAGACCCTCAGCTGACATATGACGTTCTGGTTTCAGCCCTTGAAAACTACCCGTCGGTCGCCAAATATGTTGTCGGTAACATCACGTTTGAAATTCTGAAGCAACCTATGGTTGCAACAAGACCATCAAACACCGTCAACTACTTCAACGAAGCAGCCAAAGGCGCAATTGTCGGTATTTTCTTCGGAATTCTGTTTATATTTATTTATATTATTCAGAGAAGAACCGTTAAAACAAAAACCGATATCAAGAATCAGCTTAACCTCGATTCCCTTGCGGTTATACCTCAGGTTACGTTCAAAAAACGAGCTATGCCCGGTGACAAATCACTTCTTTTCACCAACCCCGACATCGGAAGCGGATTTCCGGAATCCTTCCGTGTTCTCAGAAATATTTTCGTTTCTTCTCTTAACGAGAATGAAAAGATTATTATGACAACAAGCTCCGTTCCCGGAGAAGGCAAGACAACAATTGCAACAAACCTTGCAATTGCACTTGCAGACCACAGCAAAAAAATTCTCCTTGTTGATGCGGATATCCGTCATCCCAGCGTTGCTCCCCTTCTCGGAGTCGATACCGAAAGCATTGAATATGAAACCGTTACCGATCTTTATAAAATCGCATATCTTGAAAAATACAAGCTTCATATTCTTATCCCCACTCCCGCAGAAGAAGAACAAAGCGGATATTTCAACTCAGGTAACATAAAGCAGATGTTCGAAGGTCTCAGGGATTCATACGACTACATTCTTGTTGATACTCCTCCCTGCGGACTTATTTCCGACGCTTTATTCATTGCACAGTATTCAGACGCCGCAATTTTCATCACTTATCAGGATGCTGTCAGAATCTCAAGAGTCAAGAGCACTCTCGACAGCCTTATGTCAACCGACATCCGCATTCTCGGTTGCGTACTGAACGGAACTGTCCAGGGCTTCTCGGGCTACGGCTATTACGGTTACGGATACGGCTATGGATACGGAAAGTACGGTTACGGTTACGGAAAATACGGCTACGGATACGGCTATGGATACGGTTACGGCGAAGACCGCAAGCACAGACACGGCAAAAAGAAAAGCCACAGAAAAACAAAAGAGACAAAACAAACAAAACAATAAAAGGATCTGATTGGTTTGAAAGACAACTCGGGTAAAAGAAAATTTCATATCAAGACCTGGCATATAAAGTCAATCTTCCTTATGGCGTATGACGTTATGTCAATCAGCATTTCGTTTTTCTTCGCCTTGTGGATAAGATTTGACGGTGTGTTTTCGGAAATACCCGAAAAATATCTTGACCCTTACGTAAACTTTCTTCCCATATACATTGCAATCAGCCTTATTGTTTTCTACTTTATGCGTATGTACCACAGCGTGTGGGAATACGTGAGCATAAGAGAACTGCTGAGAACGGCAATCGGAAGCCTTACGGTGTCAACGCTTCATATCATACTTATCACCGTTTTCTTTCAGAGAATGCCTATCTCTTACTACCTCATCGGCACGGGTCTGCAGGTTCTTTTGCTCCTCGGCGCAAGATTCTCTTACAGAATAATTTCTGCATTCCCCCAGTTTTTCGGAACTGATACAGGTTCAAACGCTTATCACCGCATTATGATTATCGGTGCAGGCGATGCAGGCAGAATGCTTCTTGAAAACATTCAGAAGACAAGAGCAAACAAAGACAAGGTTGTTTGTTTTATCGATGATAACCCCGGCAAGCGCAATCTCTATTTCAACGGCGTACATATCGTCGGAAACCGCGATGATATTCTTCACTCTGTTGAAAAATACAGAGTTGACAGAATATATATCGCAATGCCCAGCGCATCAAAAGAGACCATCAGAGATATTGTTAACATCTGTAAGGAAACAGGCTGCGAAACAAAGACTCTCCCCGACTTTTATCAGTACGTCAACAGCGGCATCACCGCAGGCGCACTCAAGGACGTTTCAGTTGAAGATCTGCTTGGCAGAGATCCTATCAAAGCCGATATGAAAGGCGTTTACGATCTCATTAAAGGAAAAACAATCCTTGTTACGGGCGGCGGCGGTTCAATCGGCAGCGAGCTTTGCCGTCAGGTTGCGGCTCACGCTCCCGAAAAACTCATCATTTTTGATATTTATGAAAACAACGCTTATGCAATTCAGCAGGAGCTGAAAGAAAAATATCCCTATATGAATCTTGACGTTCTTATCGGCTCGGTAAGAGATTCGAGAAGACTTGATTTCATTTTCAAAAAATACAAGCCCGATATCGTTTATCACGCAGCAGCTCACAAGCACGTTCCCCTTATGGAAGACAGCCCTTGTGAAGCAATCAAAAACAACGTTATCGGTACATATAAAACAGCTTATGCCGCAATGGTAAACAACTGCGACAGATTTGTACTCATCAGCACGGACAAGGCTGTTAACCCCACAAACATTATGGGTGCAAGCAAACGACTTTGCGAAATGGTTGTTCAGGCGTTTGACAGAAAGATAAAAGAAAATCGCCAGAATGAAATCCACAGAATGTTCACTCATTTTGAAGATGGCTCTGTTGATTACAGTGGCGTGCCTGAAAACGTGAAAACAGAATTCGTTGCAGTCAGATTCGGCAACGTGCTCGGCTCAAACGGCTCGGTTGTTCCCCTTTTCAAAAAGCAGATTGAAAACGGCGGTCCCGTTACCGTTACTCACCCCGAAATTATCAGATATTTCATGACAATCCCCGAAGCAGTTTCGCTTGTTCTGCTTGCAGGTGCAGATGCAAAGGGTGGCGAAATCTTTGTTCTTGATATGGGCTCACCCGTCAAGATTGATACTCTCGCCCGAAACCTCATCAAGCTTTCGGGACTCAAGCCTGACGTTGACATCAGAATCGAATACACAGGTCTTCGTCCTGGTGAAAAGCTCTATGAAGAAAAACTCATGGAAGAGGAAGGTCTTCAGACCACTCCCAACAAGCTCATACATATCGGAAAACCCATTCAGTTTGACACCGACTTATTCCAGAAACAGCTGGATGAGCTTATGCACTGTGCTTATGAAAACAACGATTGCATAACAGAAAAAGTCAAAGAAATGGTTCCCACATACAAAGCTAAATAAACCGAAAAGAGGTTAAACTATGGCAAACATTCCCTTCAGCCCTCCCGACATCACCGAGGCAGAAATAAACGAGGTATGCGAAGCAATGCGTTCAGGCTGGATAACAACAGGCCCCCGTACAAAAGAATTCGAACGCAGACTTGCAGAATACTGCGGCACACAGAAAGTTGCGTGCCTCAACTCAGCAACAGCTGCTCTTGAACTGAATCTGCGTGTTCTCGGTATAGGCGAGGGTGACGAGGTTATTGTTCCTGCCTACACTTACACCGCTTCCGCATCCGCGGCAATACATACAGGCGCAAAGGTTGTTTTCATAGACTCAAAGCCCGATTCATTCGAAATGGATTACGACCTTATGGAAGCGGCTATAACCGAAAAAACAAAGGCAATTATTCCCGTTGACCTTGCAGGTGTTATATGCGACTATGACAGAATTTTTGCCGCCGTCGAAAACAAAAAGCATCTTTTCAGCCCTGCCAATGATATTCAGCGTGCAATGGGCAGAGTCGCTGTCTGTGCAGACTGTGCTCACGCTCTTGGCGCAAAAAAAGACGGTGAAAATGCAGGTCAGATTGCCGACTTCACATCTTTCTCATTCCATGCAGTAAAGAATCTGACCACCGCAGAGGGCGGTGCCGCAACCTGGAAAGATATTGACGGCATCAGCAATGATGATTTGTACAAGCAGTATATGCTCTACAGCCTCCACGGTCAGTCAAAGGACGCTCTTGCAAAAACAAAAGCAGGAGCGTGGGAGTATGACATCGTAGGCCCTTGGTATAAATGCAATATGACGGATATCACCGCCGCAATCGGTCTCAAGCAGCTTGAAAGATATCCTTCTCTGATGGAAAGAAGAAAGGAAATCATCGAAAAATATGATGAAATGTGCGACTCGCTCGGAATTATCCATCTTGACCACTACGGTAAGAATCATTCAAGCTCAGGTCATCTTTACATAACAAGAATTCCCAACATCAGCGAAGAAACAAGAAACGCAATCATAACAGAAATGGCAGAAAGAGGAATTGCCTGCAACGTGCATTACAAACCTCTGCCCATGATGACCGCTTACAAAAATCTCGGATGGGATATTGCGAACTTCCCCAATGCATTCAGCTTCTATAAAAACGAAATTACTCTCCCTCTGCACACAAAGCTTTCCGATGAGGACGTTGAAACCGTCTGCGAAAACTTTGCGGAAATTGTAAAAAAATACATTTAAGGGTGAAAATTATGATACTGCGCAAATGGGATAAGCTCCCACCTGAAATGCAGATACCCGAAGTTAAAGAATATTATGACATTCTTCAGAAGAGAAAAGCAAGCCTTGTTCTGAAACGCCTTTTTGATATTGTTGTTTCATCCGTCTTGCTTATGCTTCTCTCCCCTGTTTTTGCGGTGCTTGCAATTGCAATCAAGCTTGACTCAAAGGGTCCCGTTTTCTACCGCCAGACAAGAGTTACAAGGTACGGCGAGGAATTCAGAATTTTCAAATTCCGTTCAATGGTTACGGATGCTGACAAAGGCTCACTTCTTACAGTCGGCGGAGATTCAAGAATCACAAAAACTGGAAAATTCATCCGTAAATATAAGCTTGACGAATTCAGTCAGCTTATCGACGTTTTCAGAGGCACGATGACTTTTGTTGGCACTCGTCCCGAAGTTCCCAAGTACGTAAAAAAATATACACCCGAAATGATGGCTACTCTTCTTCTGCCTGCAGGTATCACATCGGAAGCAAGCATTTATTACAAAGACGAAAACGAGCTTCTTGACGCGGCAGATGACGTTGAAAAGACCTATCTTGAGGTTGTTCTCCCCGATAAAATGAAATATAACCTTGCGGCAATCAGAAGCTTCAGCTTCATTGACGACATAAAGGTAATGATATTAACCGTTCTTGCAGTTTTCAGATAAGAGGAAGAGAAAATGAAAATGAAAAACAAACATCTTGTCGCTCTTCTCACGAATAACGATGACGATATTTATTGCTTCAGAAAAGAACTGATTGAAGAAATAATAAACTCAGGCTATGAAATGCTGATTTCCTGCCCTGACGGTGAAAAGTTTGAGCTGATGAAGCACGTTGAGTATCGTTACGATGACCCCGTTATTGACAGACGCGGCACAAACATCGTTGCGGACTTCAAGCTTCTCATCCACTATTTCAGGCTCTTTGTTAAAAACAAACCGTCCGTTGTACTTACTTACACGGCAAAGCCAAACGTTTATGCAGGTCTTGCGGCTTACGTGCTGGGGATTCCCGTCATCAGCAACGTTACGGGCTTCGGCAGCGTGCTTAACGAAGGCGGATTAAAACAAAAACTGATTATGTCGCTTTTCAAATTCTCATTCCGTCGCTCTGCCTGCGTTATGTTCCAGAATTCAACCAATATGAAGCTTGCAGAAGAATCGGGAATGGTCAAGGGTGAGCACAGACTCATCCCGGGCTCAGGCGTAAACACAGACAGATATCCCCTTCAGCCCTACCCCGACGGCGGTGACGGCAAAAGCGGTGAAAAAGTTGTTTTCAACTACATCGGCAGAATCCTGCACGACAAGGGCGTAGACGATTACATCGAAGCCGCCAAAAGAATCAAAGCAGATTATCCCAACACAGAATTCAATATGCTGGGTTTCATTGAGCCCACCGAGATGCACTACGAAAAGCTGCTCAAGGAGCTTGAGGAAAAGGATATCGTGAAATACAAAGGCAGTCAGAAAGATATAAAGCCCTTTGTCACCGCATCCCACGCCACAATCCATCCCTCAACTTACGGTGAAGGTATGAGCAATGTACTTCTCGAAAGTGCGTCAAGCGGCAGACCCATCATCTCCACGGATAATCCCGGCTGTCAGGAAACGTTTATTGACGGAGAAACGGGCTTTATCTATCACGGCGGAGACGTTGACGCTCTCTGCTCACAAATCGAAAAATTCCTCTCCCTACCCAATGAAGAAAGAAAGTCTATGGGTGAAAAGGGCAGAGAATACATAAAGGCAAATTTCTCACGAAAAATTGTTGTTAATGCATATCTTGAAAAAATAAAAAGTCTTTGCAAATAAGGAAGGGTAAATATGTACACAAATCTCTACGAAAAAATACTCGCAAAAGAAGAAAAAATCTCACTTGTAGGTCTCGGCTACGTAGGTATGCCCATTGCCGTTGCATTTGCAAAAAAAGCTGACGTTATCGGCTACGACCTTAATGCAAAGAAAATCGAACTTTACAAAAGCGGCATCGACCCCACCCTTGAAGTAGGCGACGAAGCAATAAAGAACACAACAGTCGAATTCACTTCAGATGAAACAAAACTCCGCGAAGCTAAATTCCACATTGTTGCAGTTCCTACACCCGTTAACGATGACCACACCCCCGACCTTTCACCTGTTGAAGGAGCAAGCCGTATTCTCGGCAGAAACCTCACCAAGGGTTCAATCGTTGTTTTCGAATCAACAGTATATCCCGGTGTAACAGAAGACATATGCATCCCCATTCTTGAAGCCGAATCAGGTCTTAAGTGCGGCGTTGATTTCAAAATCGGCTACTCACCCGAAAGAATCAATCCCGGTGACAAAGTTCACAGACTCGAAACCATCGTAAAAATCGTTTCAGGTATGGACGAAGAAACTCTTGACGTTGTTGCAAAGGTTTATGAGCTTGTTGTTGAAGCAGGCGTACACCGTGCAGAAAGTATCAAGGTTGCAGAGGCTGCAAAGGTTATCGAAAACAGCCAGCGCGATATCAACATCGCATTTATGAACGAGCTTTCAATTATTTTCAACAAAATGGGCATCGACACAAAGGCTGTCCTTGAGGCCGCAGGCACAAAATGGAACTTCCTCAAGTTCTTCCCCGGTCTTGTAGGCGGACATTGCATCGGTGTTGACCCTTATTATCTTACATATAAAGCAGAGCAGATAGGCTACCACAGCCAGGTTATCCTTGCAGGCAGACGTATAAACGACGATATGGGTAAGTATGTTGCTGAAAACGTTGTTAAAAAGCTCATTGTCGCTGGCAAGAACGTTAAGGATGCAAAAGTCGCAATCCTTGGCTTTACATTTAAGGAAAACTGCCCCGATACAAGAAACACAAGAGTTATCGACATTATGAACGAGCTTGCCGAATATGGTATCACTCCCGTTGTTGCAGACCCGGTAGCAGATGCTGACGAAGGAAAGCAGCACTACGGCATTGAATTCGTTGATATCAATACCGTTAAGGATATGGACGCTGTAATTATTGCAGTCGGTCATACTGAATTTATGAATTTCTCAATGAACGACATCGATGCTATGTTTGCAAACGGCAACAACTCAGGCAAGGTTATTGTTGACGTAAAGGGCGTTCTTAACAGAAAAGATTATTCAGAAGCAGGCTATCAGTACTGGAGGCTTTAATAATGGGTTACAGACATCTTGTTTTCCCCGAAAATTCACTTTTCCTTGTAACGGGCGGTGCAGGTTTCATAGGCTCAAATATCTGCGAAGCAATTCTTGAAATGGGCTACCGTGTCCGTTGCCTTGATGACTTGTCAACAGGTTCACAGAAGAACGTTGATATGTTACTTTCAAACCCTAACTACGAATTCATCAAAGGTGACATAAAGGACTTTGATGTATGTATGAAGGCCTGCGAAGGCGTTGATTACGTTCTCAATCAGGCTGCTTGGGGAAGCGTTCCCAGAAGCATTGAAATGCCTCTTTTCTACTGTGCCAACAATATCAGCGGAACTCTCAATATGCTTGAAGCCGCAAGACAGAACAACGTAAAGAAGTTTGTATATGCTTCATCATCATCGGTTTACGGCGATGAACCCAATCTTCCGAAAAAAGAAGGCAGAGAGGGCAATCTTCTCTCCCCCTACGCACTCACAAAAAGATGTGACGAAGAATGGGCAAAGCAGTATACAAAACACTACGGTCTTGACACCTACGGAATGCGTTATTTCAACGTTTTCGGCAGACGTCAGACTCCCGATGGCGCATATGCCGCAGTTATCCCCAAATTCATCAAGATGCTCATCAACGGTGAAACTCCCACCATCAACGGTGACGGCAAACAGAGCCGTGACTTCACATATATCGAAAACGTTATCGAAGCAAATCTCAAGGCTTGCCTTGCTCCTCACGAGGCTGCAGGTGAAGCATTCAACATTGCTTACGGCGGCAGAGAATATCTGATTGATATTTACTACGGCCTCACAAAAGCTCTCGGTGTTGATATTGAACCCAACTTCGGCCCTGACAGAGCAGGCGACATCAAGCACAGCAACGCGGATATTTCCAAAGCAAAGGAACTTCTCGGATATGACCCCGACTGGAGTTTCGAAAAAGGTATTGCCGCTGCTATCGAATGGTATAAGGAAAACTTATGAGCAAAGGTACAATAATTTATTACGGCGGATTCAGCCTTCCCGATAAAAGTGCATCTGCAAACAGAGTTGTTTCAAACGGCAAAATATTTGATAAACTGGGTTATAAAACCGTGTTTATCGGCGCTTCCGATGATTCTTTTGACAGATTGAGACCCGTTGAAGGCTGCGAGAATATGTTTGAGCACGCTCATCCCAAATCAACCAAGCAATGGCTGAAGCATATGATAAGCGTTGAGCATATTGAATCAGTTGTCGAAAAGTATAATGATGTATGCAGAATAATTCTCTATAACGTACCGATGTTTACTCTTGTGAAAGCAAAAAAAGTTTTTTCAAAGAGAAATATTCAGGTCTGTTATGACTGCACCGAATGGACAAAAGATACCGACGGTTCATTGCCCAAAAGAATTTTCAAGGCTTTTGACGAAATTCTCATAAGTAATTTTGCCCACAAGGTTGCCGACGGTATAATTGCCATCAGCAAAATGATGGAGAAGAAATATAAAAGCAGTAAAAACCTGCTGATTCTCCCCCCTCTTGTTGATATCAACGACGATATCTGGCATCAGACTCCCGAATCACACGAGGGCGTTTTTGAATTCTGCTTTGCAGGTATTCCTGATGGAAAAAAGGAGAGCCTCGATAAAGTTGTTGAGGCATTTTGTAATATAAATAGAAAACACACTCTTCTGCGTATAATCGGAATTACGGAAAGCGATTTCAACAAAATCTATCCCGATTTTTACATTCCAAAAAACGTTCGTAACAAACTTACGTTTATGGGAAGACTTTCGCACGAAGAAACAATAAAATATGTGCTCGGATGCGACTGTTATATTTTCATCAGACGTTCAGACAGACGCAACAATGCAGGATTTCCCACAAAATTTGCGGAAAGCTACACCTGCGGTGTGCCGATTATAACAACCGATGTCAGCGATGTGGGTGAATATATCAAAAAAAGCGGCAAAGGTAATCTTCTGAAAGAAATGACAACAGAAAACATATCCAAAGCCATGCTTTATCAGATTGAAAACATTACACAACAAAAAAATCTTAACAATACATTTCACTATGAATCATTTATTCAGGCAGCAGAAAACTGGCTGAAATAAAAACAACAAAAACTATGAAGGAGGGAAGCTATGCTCAAACAAGGATTTTCATACGGCTTTATTCAGAAAATAGCCGTACTGTATCTGATTGCATGGACCATATCTCCTCCCCTTCAGGTTGATATGATATACAGATTGATTGCGCTTGCCTGTGCAGGCATCTGGGTCATCATATGGTTCATAAGAGAAACCCCCATAACCTTGGGAAAAGAGCAAGTCGGCGCAATGATATTCCTCATAGCGGTTATGATTGTTATATATTTTGAGGAATATGACCTGTCTGCACTTATCAAGCAAATTGCATTGATAATGCTTGTTATATGTTTTATGATGTCCTATTTCTACGACGATAAATGGGACGAACTTTCAGGAATAGTCCCTATTGTGCTTATTCTTCTGACAATTTTTAATTATAAAACTTTCAGTCTTCTTATCGAAGACCATACAATCGCTCGATTACTTGTACGAGATGACGAAGCAACATACGCATTTCTTAAGCAAGGCATAGGCGGGTATAGCCTTATTTATCCTCAGGTTTGTATCTCTCCGCTTATCATTGCATGGACAATCAAAGCTTACAAAAATAACAAAGTGCTCTTTGCAATCGGTGTTGCATGGGCTTATACCTATATTCGAGTCATTGAGCTTGCCGGTTATTCAATTGCACTTTTTGCAAGTTCAATCGGTCTTATACTTTTGCTTTTCTACAGAGGCAAAAACGTGGTAGCCGCTTTTGTCATAACGGTCCTCGCCTTCATCGGAATTATGGCAGCTATACTGTACGTACCCGCTTTTCGCGAATGGATACTGGAAACCTTCGACGGTACTGCTGTTGCAAGAAAGGTAAACGACCTTGTTTCTACATCCGAAACAGGTGTTACCGGCGACTCAATCCAGGTCAGAATCAACGCCTATTCAAACAGTCTTGTCAGCATTTTAAAATACCCCATCATAGGCTCTCTCTGGCGTGAAGGCGGCGGCGGACACTCTGCACTCTTGGATATCACTTCAAAATACGGTTGGATTGGCGGATATGCTTTTGCAATGATGTTTTACCACGCTCCTTTCCATTACAAACATCACTATAACAACCAATTCATCCTGTCAGCATCAAACGCAACATTCGTAACACTGATGTTTGTATCTTTGCTCGACTCATTCAACTATTCATTCACCTGTATGATTTTGATCGTTTCATCTCTATTGTTCGAAGATATTATCAAATGGACCGGAGCAGAAAGAATATGAAAGTATTATGGACAGTAAATTTAATACCTGCCGCAGTTTCGGTTAAACTCGGCAAAGCTTCCGAGGTGCTCGGCGGATGGGTCGAATCAATGGCGGAACAGCTGAGCAAAAACAGTGACATTGAACTTGGAATTGTCTGCAAGTGCGAAGAAAATATAAGCTTTTGCGAAACAATCAACGGCGTAATATATTTCAGCCTGCACTACACTTCATCAACGTCTCTTGCAGAACTTGAAGAAAAGTGCACTAAGATTGTTTCGGACTTCAAGCCTGATATAATCAATATTGAAGGTACAGAATTTCTTCACGCAAGAGCAATGCAGTTAACCGCCAAAAAGCATAATATTCCTGCCGTTGTTTCTCTTCAGGGAATTCTCAACGGACAGTATGTTTATCAATGCGGTCAGCTTCAGATTGACGATATGATGTTTTCAAAATCCGTAACAGAGATTTTTTCCGCCTGGATTATGCATCTTCGCAAAACAAAATGGTACAAACCCCGAATGAAATCCGAAAAGGAAATAATAGAAAATGCCGACTATATCCTCGGCAGAACAACCTGGGACAGAGCACATTCATACGCAATCAATCCCAATACAAAATATTACCCCTGCAGCCGTATCCTCCGTGCGCCTTTCTACGAAGAAAAATGGACCACCGATAAGATGGAGCGCCATTCAATCTATATCGGCAACGGATACAGTGCTCTCAAAGGCGTACACTTTGTAATTATGGCTCTCCCCTTCCTTATCAGAGAATATCCCGATGTCAAGGTATATGTTGCGGGATATAAACCGTATCAGGAGAACGATAAACGTTCCATCCTCAAAAAAGGATACGCTTCATACCTCAAAAAACTTGTTTATGACCTCGGTGTACAAGATCATATCGAATTCACAGGCCCTCTCAAGGCACATCAGGTTGCCGAAAGACTTTCAAAGGTTAACGCATACGTTTTATGCTCAACCATAGAAAACAGTCCCAACACTCTCGGTGAAGCTATGATGGTGGGAACTCCCTGTGTTTCGGCTTACGTTGGCGGTGCATCGGATATGGCTGAGGACGGCAAAGAAGCTCTTTTCTACAGAAATGATGATCCCAAGCTTCTCGCCTGGAATTTGAAACGCATTTTTGACAGCGACGAGCTTGCCCTTTCCCTTTCCGAAGCAGCCAAGAAAAAAGCAAGAATCACTCACGATGCCGAAAGAAACGCACAGATGCTTATCGACGCATACCGTGACATTTTGAAAGAAGGAAAATAATATGAGCTATGCACCGATTATAATATTTGTATATAACCGTGCAGACCATTTTATTGAAACATATAATGCACTCGCCGCCTGCAAAGAGGCAAAGGACTCCGGACTTTTCATATTCTCGGACGGAGCCAAAAACGAAGCAGGCAAAGATAAAGTCAACGAGGTACGCGCTGCAGTCGCTGCAATAAAGGATACGGGTGACTTCAAATCAGTTACCGTTACCGAAAGTCCCGTCAACAAAGGTCTTGCCGCTTCTGTTATTGCAGGCGTTACACAAGTTATAAATGAATACGGCAGAGCAATCGTTGTAGAAGATGATTGCAAAGTTTCACCGTTCTTTCTCAGCTATATTAACAGTGCCCTTGATTTTTACGAAAACGACAAAAAAATCGGCTCAATCGCAGGATATGCCCCTATGCTCCGTTTGCCCGATGATTACACAAAGGATGTTTTTGCGGCATATCGCTCATGCAGCTGGACTTGGGCAACCTGGGCTGACCGTTGGGAAAATGTTGACTGGGAGCTTAAACATATCGATGATTTTTACAAATCACCAAAACTCATTAAAAAACTCAATTCCAACGGTAGTGACAGATTTATGCGCCTTTATCGCCAGACCAAAGGTAACGGAAGTTCGTGGTCAGTAAGATTCGGTGCACATCTTGTCAAGAATGATTTGATTACCGTCTATCCCCGCTTTTCATACAACAGCAATATCGGATGCGATGAATCGGGAGTTCACAGCAAATCCGACGACGCAGAAAAAATGCGCGTGGATTTATCGAAGGCAATAGAAAATCCCGTTCTTGCCGATATTGAAATCGATAAAAGAATCCAGAAAATAATGAAAAAACATTATTCCTATGGTTTTGTTTCCGAAATGAAGAAATTCATTGCAACCGTTTTAATTGTTATCAAAGAAAGATTGAGATGAGATAATGGAAAATCAGGCTCTCATAAGCGTAATAATCCCCGTTTACAACGTTGAGAATTATCTTCGCGAATGCGTTGACAGCGTTCTTAAACAAACATATCAGAACTTTGAGATTATCCTCGTCGATGACGGTTCAACTGATTCATCAGGTAAAATCTGCGATGAGTATGTTGAAAAAGATGACCGTGTTACTGTTGTTCATCAAAAAAACGGAGGACTCTCTGTTGCGAGAAACACAGGATTATCCGAAGCAAACGGAGATTATGTTTACTTTCTTGACAGCGACGACTATATTACTGAAATTGCATTTGAATCTCTACTCGTAATTGCAGAAAAAGATAACAGCGATATCGTCTTTTTCGACGCTGTTTCTTTTGCTGATACAGATGATTTTACGGTTAAACAAAACTACATCCGAAAAAGCAAATATAAGACAGACACGGGCTGCAATCTTTTTGAGTCTATGACACGAAACAATGAATACCATAGCGCAGTTCCGCTTCTGTTAATCAATAAAAACTTTTTACTCGAAAGTGAAATCAGCTTTGTTCCGGACATCCTGCATGAGGATATGATTTTTACTTATCAGCTTTTCTGTAAGGCATCCGTTATTTCACAATGCACGGAATCACTCTATTACCGCAGATACCGCAAAAACTCAATAATGACTTCTTCTAAATCAAAGAAGCATTTCACAAGTTGTATATCTGTATATGAAAACAACGCAAATTTCACAAATAACATGAAATTTGATAACAAAAAAGCTTTTAACAAATATGTTTGCCGTTGTGCATTAAATGTTTTTAATGTTTACGAAAAGCTTGAAAAAAAAGATAAATCAACCTGCAAATCAGAACTCAAACGTTTCAGAAATGATGTTCTTAAAAACAACGCCTTCGATGATAAAGCGTTAAAGATGCGTTGTTACGGAAAAGTATTCTGGTTCATCTATAAAATTTATGAAAAAACAGTCGGCAGACTGCTGAAAGGGACAAAATGAGCAACAAGGAAAAAATTCTGATGGTTATGCCCGTTATGAAAGGCGGAGGTGCCGAAAGAGTCGCATCATTAATTCTTAATGAATTCAGCCGCAACGGCTATGACTGCGAATTTTTGCTCACATCATCAAAAAAAGAGGATTGCATAGTACGTGATCTCAATCCCGATATACCCATAACCTCTGTTTATTGCAATAAAAAAAGCGGTATATTCAAAGCTTTGGAATTGCTCTCGTCCGTTCTGTGCAAACCTTTTGAATTGCTCGGTTTATCTGTTCCTGCTTGCTTTGCTTGGCTTTCTTTTGTTGCGCAGTATCACGCAGAAATCAAAGCTTTGAGTAACAAACTAAAAAGCGAGCCCGATACAAAAATCATTTCGTTTCTTCAGCCCTCAGTTCCCATAACTCTTATTTCTGCAAAAAATTTACCCAACAGGGTCATAGTTTCTGAAAGAGGAGATCCCAAAAGACTTCTGAAAAAACGTTACGGCTACAACTTTATCAAAAAATACTATCAGCGCGCTGAAGCCGTTGTGTTCCAGACCAACGATGCAATGGCCGCTTATCCTGAAAACATTTCAAAAAAAGGAACAGTTATCTTTAATCCCATAAACGATAAGCTTCACGAGGCTTATCACGGCGAAAGAGAAAAGTTTGTAACCACCTTCTGCAGAATATCAAGACAAAAAAATCTTCCTGTTCTTGTTGAAGCGTTTGCAGAATTTCACAAAGAATTCAGCGATTACAGACTTAAAATCATCGGTGAACCGCAGAACGACGATGACAAAGCTGCGTTATCTGAAACAAAAGCACTTGCCGATAAGCTCGGTGTTACAGAATATATAGATTTTATGCCGTTCAGCGTACATGTCCATGAGCTAATTATTCGCGATGCAATGTATGTCAATTCATCGGATTATGAAGGTATGTCCAACGCTATGCTTGAAGCAATAGCAATCGGAATGCCCGTCGTATGCACAGACTGCCCTATCGGCGGAGCAAATGCAGTTATAGACAATAACGAAAACGGCATTCTTACTCAAGTCGGCAATGCAGAAGAAATGTGCCTGGCAATGAAAAAAATTGCAGGTGACAAAAACTTTGCAGACAAACTTTCAAAAAATGCCACAGAAATCAGAAATAACCTTTCGCTCGAAAATACAGCTAAAAAATGGATGGAGCTTTTGTAAATGAAAAAACAGTTGCTTTTTGTAATCAATCACCTGACCATTGGCGGAATTCAGAAGACTCTGATTTCTGCTCTTAAAGTGCTTGATTATGACAAGTATGAGGTTACGGTTTATCTTCGCAAAAACAGAACCGATCTTCTTCCCTTTATCGACAAGAGGGCAACTGTAATTGCAAACGATGACACCAACAAATATTACAGAAAGCCTCGTGCCATCATGCTTCAAACATTAATCGAAATATATAAATCAACAGGCAAAAAAGAAAAAGCAGAAAAGATAAAAAAAGAACTCAATGAGCTGATAAATCAATACTGCATGGAATACGAGCACAAAACTTTTTTTGCCGACAAAAAATATGATATCGCCATAGCTTACGCAAACGGATATCCCGCTTATTTTGTTGCGGATTATGTTAATGCAGAAGAAAAAATAATTTTCTTCCACACAAGTACAAATGATTTGCCCGAAATTCACGAGAAATTCATTTCAAAATTCAGCAAAGCATGTGCTGTTCACGATGAATTGGTGCCTCTGATTTCAAAGTGGCATCCTTGTCTTGAAGGGAAAATATCCGTTGTAGAAAACTACGTTGATGCCGACTCTTTAAAAAAACAATCTGCAGAAAAAGGAATCGAAAAGCCCGACCGTAAAACTGTTTTGTGTTCCTGCGGAAGATTCGCTCCCGTTAAAGGTTTTGATATGGCCGTTGAAGCGGCCAAAATATTAAAAGACAGCGGAGCCGAATTTATCTGGTATTTTGTTGGTGACGGCCCTGAAAAAGAAAAGCTTGTTGCCATTATTGAAAAATATAATCTTTCGGAAAACATCATTTTTACGGGAATGCAAAAAAATCCTTATCCCTATATGGCTGTATGTGATATTTATGTTCAGCCTTCTTATGAGGAAGCTATGCCGGTTACAATCATTGAAGCTCACAGACTCGACAAACCCGTTGTCACAACAGCTACAGTGGGCGGATGTAAACTCGTCAAGAATGATGTGAACGGTATTGTTTGCGAAATTAATCCTGAGTCAATAGCAGAAAGTATAATCACACTTGTTGATGACAAAGAAAAATATAACCACATAATAGACAATCTTGAATCAGCAGATTATTCTCACGAATTTGAAAAATACAAAGAGCAATGGACAGCTCTGTTGGAGAGATAAAATGAAAAAAGCAGTTATAATTTTACCGTCTATTCAACATGGTGGTATACAACGTTCATTATTAGAAGCATTGAATGTTATCGATACTACAAAGTATGATATAACGGTTTATGCATACAATGATTATAATCCCTTGTCTGAATCTTTACCTAAAGATGTTAAAATAATTATTGATACAGATAAATCCCATTATATAAGGAAACCAGTATCTGTGTTTTTGCATATCGCCTGGTTGTTTGCAAAAATTTGCAAGAATCCAAAAAACATTGAAAAGTATTCAAAAAAAATAAAAGATTACATTCACAGTGAAAAATCAAAATATCCTGCAAAAAAGTACTTTTCTCAAGGCGTTGATGTTGCAATTTCTTACGCAATGGGTTTATGTACTCAAATGACTTTAAATATAAAAGCTGACAAACATTATGTTTTTTTTCATAGCAGTGATCCAAACTTTCACAGAGATTTATCGGACAAGTACTTCAAAGACTTCGATAACATTATTGCTGTTGGAGAAAATGTTCAGAAAATGTTGAAAAAAAATTTTCCTGCCGAAAGAGAAAAAATAGGTTTAGTTAAAAATTATATTGACCCGGAAAACGTGAAAAATTTAGCTGATGAATATAAAGTAGACACCACTGAAGATGACAAGAGAGTAATAATTACATCTGTAATTCGTGTTGACAAAGAGAAAGGTGCCGATTTGGTAATATCAGCTGCATCAACACTCAAAAAACGTGGAGTCCTATTTAAATGGTATATCGTGGGTGACGGTGCTCAGCGTGATGAAATCGAAACACAAATTCAAATAAATAATCTTTCTGAAGATGTTGTTATTACCGGTTATAAAGAAAATCCCTATCCTTATATAAAAGCTTGCGATATTTTTGTTCATCCAACATATGAAGAATCTTTCGGTCTTGCAATATTAGAAGCACTCATTTTAGAAAAAACGGTTGTAAGCACAGAAACTATGGGAGCTAAAGAAGTATTGAACAATGGCGAATTCGGGATTTTAGTCCCGATAAATTCGTATGCGATTTCCGATGCATTAACAGAAATTATTAATGATTTGAAATCAGGTTGCTTAATTCGACAAACATATAAAAGCAACAATGAATATCATAAAATTACATATAAGAAAAAGTGGGAAACGATACTTGATGGTGGCATTTTATCATAATTGATGAATTTTTAATCTTTGTTTAAAGAATAGTGGAGAAAAATATGACAAAAAATTTGGTTTCTGTAGTGATGAGTAACTACAATACTGATGAATTATACTTGAGAGCATCAATTGAGAGTATACTTAGTCAAACTTACGAAAACTTTGAGTTTATAATCGTTGACGATTGCTCCACCGATAATTCAATTGATGTTATAGAATCGTACAGTGACGATCGTATTAAATTAATAAAAAACAAACAAAATATGGGGCTTACCAAATCACTCAACGTTGCGATCAAAGCGGCAAAAGGTGAGTTTATCGCCCGTATGGATGCAGATGATATTTCTTTGCCTCAGAGATTCGAAAAACAGGTTGAATTTTTAACATCAAATCCGGAATATATTGCTTGCGGTACAGCAATTAAAATCATCGGCGGACAAAAAGAAGGAAAAATCATTCGTCGTCCTATACCGGATATTGAAACATTCAGAATATATCTTTTATTTGGGAACTATCCTAACATCGCTCATCCTACAGCAATGTTCAATCATTCGCTTTTGAAAAAATATAATATTGAATATGACGAAAAATGTATTTTAGCACAGGATTACAAAATGTGGGTTAACTGCAGTAAATACGCACCTTGTTACAACTTAGATGAGGTTTTGCTTCATTATCGTATACATAACAAAGCGGTATCAGTCGAAAAACAACAACTTCAAAAGGATATAGCAACACAAATCATTGCCGAACAGTTACAATCGTTGAACTTATCGTGTGATGATGAAATTTTAGAAATACACAGAGATTTTATGTTTGAACGAAAAGAATATAATTTAAAATTCAGAAGTTGGATAAAAAAACTTATCGGTCAAAATAAAACATACAAAGTATACAATGATCAAAAATTGAAAACGATTTTATGGCAACGATGGGCCGAAATTTCTTATTTCGCAATAGCCCAAACTCGCAATCCGATAATAATGGTAAAAATATTAACAAATATTCCTATAAAATATTGGAATATACTTTTTAAAACTTTTAAACATAGACGAATAAAGGGTGAAAAAATATGAAAAACGATATTGCTGTCAGTATTATAGTTCCGATTTACAATGCTGAAAAATATCTCATCAAATGTCTTGATAGTGTTGTTAATCAAACACTTGAAAATGTAGAAATTATTTTCGTGGATGATGGCTCAACAGACGGTTCTTCAGAAATTTGTAAAAATTACGCAGAAAAAGACGAAAGAATAATTTATTTCAAAAAAGAAAACGAAGGTCTTGCTGCCGCACGTCAGGATGGAATGGATATAGCTCGCGGCGAATACGTTGGTTTTGTTGACTCGGATGACTGGCTTGAGCTTAATATGTATGAAAGAATGTATACTGTTGCAAAAGAAAATGATGCAGATGTTGTTTTTTGCAATTGCTACAAAGACGAATCAAAAAAGAATTCATATTATCTTGAACCTGGTGTGTATGATCGAGAAGCTATTGAAGAAAAGATTCTTTCACGTTCATTAGCAGGCATTTCATCAAACGGCACCAATTCTGTTATCAGATGGTGCAATTGGTTAAGGATATACCGACTTTCTCTCATTAAAGAAAATAACATCGCCTTCGGCAGAGGTTTTCGCCGCAGCCAGGATTTACAGCTGACATTTGAAACTGCATTGTATGCACAAAAATATGTATCCATAAACGATGAATATTTATATCACAACAGAGATGACAGCAACGGAAATTCATTATCCCGTGGATATACAAAAAATTATTGGAAGCTTATAAGACCTCTTATAGACAAGTTGTATGAGGATGTGGAAAATTATAAAAAACAGGATTTAAGCAACCAGATGCACTTGTGCGCATTCTTTTTTGCTGAAAGCGGAATAAGAAACGAATGCAACAGTAAAACAGTCTCTTTAAAAGATAAAGTAAAAAATATTAATGCCATAATAAATGATGAAGTTGTAAAAAACGCCGTAAAATTTGTAGATTACAAAAAGCTCAATAAGTATTATAGTATGATATATTTATCGCTTTTCAAAAATTCAGGTCTTATGGTTTTGTTGAACTATAAATTATTCTTTATAAACAAAAACAAAATCAGACCTATAATAACCAATTTTGCTCAAACAAAATTAGGTAAATTGTTACTTAAAATAAAGCACGGTAATGCAATCTGATTTTGTTGAAACGCAAAATAAAGTCGGTGAAATAATGAAACACATTGTATTTGTTGTAGGTAACTACAAAAACGGTGGTGTTCCTATGCGAACCACTAATCTTGCAAACGAATTTGCCAAACAAGGATATCACTCAACAATTCTTGTAACAAAAGAGATTGCAGAAAATGTTTTCTTTGAACATCACGAAAGTGTCAGTATAGTATCGCTCAAAGAATATGTATTAACACATTCAAATGATGAAACTGTAAAATACAATATCAAAAAAAGAAACAACAGAATACGCTTTTTAAAATATCTCAGATATTTTTCAAGGTTTTTCTCAAAGTGGGATAAAAAACTTGCCGCTGAAATAAGGGGATTAAGACGAAGTGAAAATATATCCGCATTCATCGTCAATAATCCGGACTGCGTATATATTCCGTTTGGAATTTCTTATTTTGATGATGTATTCTATGCTTCAACAGGTACAAATGCAAAAATAATTTATGCCGAAAGAAATGCACCCGAAGTTGAATTTCCTGCTGATAAATACGAAAG
This sequence comes from Acutalibacteraceae bacterium, assembly GCA_045630405.1. Lineage (GTDB taxonomy): Bacteria > Bacillota > Clostridia > Oscillospirales > Acutalibacteraceae > CAG-177. The sequence continues at coordinate 51,622 of JAZQTC010000030.1, read as the reverse complement.
AGAACGTATTATCAAAATGCTTTCAGAAGTCGAAGGTGCAATTTTACAAACTCAAGATGAGCTGAAATTTTATAACGGCAGGCTGAAAAATGCTATCGTTATTAACAATCCCGTAAAAGCAAATCTTCCAGAACCTTTTAATGGTGAAAGACGAAAAACTGTTGTTAATTTCTGCAGAATTGCCAAACAAAAAAACATTCCGTTAATGATTAATTCATTTATAAAGTTTCATGAATCTCATCCGGAATATATACTGGAAATTTACGGAAACACGGTAGAAAAAAATGAAGATGAGCTGAAAGCAAGTTATCTTGAAATGATTTCGTCACTCAATGCAGAAGAATACATCAAATTTCTTCCGCCAAGAGCAGATGTTCATTCCATTATCCGAGACTGTGCAATGTTTGTTTCATCTTCTGACTTTGAAGGTTTGTCAAATTCAATGTTGGAAGCATTGGCAATAGGCATGCCTTGTGTTTGCACTGATTGCCTTGGTGGCGGTGCAAGAGAAATGATAACAGATGACGAAAACGGTCTGCTTGTACCTATAAAAGATGTAAATGCACTCGTTCAAGCAATGTGCCGTATGGCCGACGATAAGGAGTTTTCAAAAAAATGCTCTGAAAATGCTGTGAAAGTACGCGAAAGTCATAAAGTTGAAAACATCGCCGGCAAGTGGTTAGAGGCAATAGAAAAATTTATATAAACTTAAGGGGCATCTATGAAAGGCACGTTTTTAAAAAGAAAACTTAATAAATTCAGAAAACAATCAAAAGAAAAAATCGAGAAGTTCTTTTATGAAATCAAACGCTTTTTTATGAAAAAGTCAATAAAAAACAAAGATTTCTCAATTATCTCAAACAACTGCTGGGCTGGAAGAGTATATCAGTATCTTGATATGCCGTATCTTTCACCTACTGCAGGTCTGTATTTCTTTGCTCCTGATTATGTAAAGTTTGTTTCTGACTTAAAAAGATACCTTGATACGCCCCTGCGCTTTATCGCCCCCGAAGAGTCAAAATATTATGAGGAAATAAAAAAACGTAACCAAACAGATAAGCCTATCGGTATCCTTGGTGACGTTGAAATCGTATTTCTTCATTACAAGACAAAAGAAGAAGCTGAAGAAAAGTGGAACAGACGTAAAGAAAGAGTTAATTACGATAACATAATCCTTAAGTTTTCAAGAATGGATTTGTGTACCGAAAATGAAATCGCTGCATTTGACGCAATTCCCTTTGAAAATAAGTTTGTTCTTAATAATCGCTTACCTTTGAAGTACAAAAGCGAGGTTTATTGGGACGAGGAATGGAATGAAAACGGTATTTCAAGAGATACTATTCCATTCCCCGGCAATCTGAATTTGAACAACATTTTAAACGTTTCACATTCAAAATACCCTGAAAACGGATTTGATCTTACCAAGGAGTAAAAAAATGTTTCTGATTGAAAAGCTTTATGAAATAAGAAAAAAAATCGTAAATTGGTATAAAAAATATTTTACTGTAGAAGGTTTGTATGACTGCATTTTACCTGATAAAACATACATCAAAAAACTTTACAAATTACGAACAGGTCAAACATTAAATTTAAAAAATCCTCAAACTTTTAATGAAAAACAAAATTGGCTTAAACTTTATGATAGAAGACCTGAGTATACGATTATGGTTGATAAATATAAAGCAAGAGAATATATAGCAGAAAAAATCGGTGAACAATATCTTGTTCCTCTTTTGGGGGTTTGGGATTCGCCCGATGAGATTGATTTCGACGCTCTTCCGGATGAATTTGTTCTCAAATGCAATCATGATAATGGTGTTATCATTTGCAGAGATAAAAGCAAACTCGATATTGAAAAAACAAAAAAAGAACTTGCTTTTCGGTTGACCAGAGATTATTACAAAAAGCTTCGTGAATGGCCTTACAAGAATGTTCCCAGAAAAATAATTTGTGAAAAGCTTATGTACCCAACTGAAGGCCAAGGTATAGTTGATTATAAGTTAATGTGTTTTAACGGAAATGTACAATTAATTGCAATATACGCAGAAAGATTTACCGGAAATTTGAAAGAAGATTATTACACTCCAGAATGGCATCATATCAGTATTTTGGACAAAGAAGAAGCCGGTGACATATATGAAAAACCGGTATTTCTTGATGAAATGATATTAATCGCGGAAAAACTTTCTCAAAACATTCCTGTTTTGAGAGTTGATTTTAATATTTGGAAAGATATGCTTGCTGTAGGAGAAATGACTTTTTTCCATCATGGAAGCACCCTCCCATTTTATGATGAGTGGGAAACCAAATTGGGTGAATGGATAGAATTACCAAAAAAACACAGGAGATAATTATGGCAGAACAAAAATGGACAACTGTAGTTAAATCAAGCAACAACGCATTCAGCATGGATATCAAAGGTCTGAAAAACTGTAAAGACCTTATATTCCTGTTTGTACGCAGAACTTTTGTAGCAAAATACAAACAAACAATTCTTGGACCTGCTTGGGCGGTTATTCAACCGTTTTTCACAACGGTTGTTTACTCCGTTTTCTTCGGAAACATTGCGGGTCTCGGCGCATCAGGTGTTCCTAATTTCATATTCTACCTTTCGGGTACAATTGTATGGACACTCTTTGCAAACTGCCTTACAGAAACATCGCATACGTTCACGGGTAACTCTGCAATCCTGGGCAAAGTATATTTTCCAAGATTGGTAATGCCGATTTCTACCGCAATTTCGCAGTTCATCGGTTTCTTCATCCAGTTTGGCTTTATGCTTTGCTTTATGGCTTACTATCTCATTACCGATGCAGGTCTGAAACCTAACATCTTTATCGCAATGTTTCCCCTTGTCCTTGTTCAGCTGGCAATTCTCGGTATGGGGTTTGGTATGATTATTTCTGCCCTTACAACAAAATACCGCGACCTTGCAATGGTAGTAAGTTTTGGTGTAAGCCTCTGGTCGTATTGTTCTCCCGTTGCTTACGATATGTTCAGCCGTTCACAGCTTGCTCCCGGTAGCATATTCTACAATGTTTATATGCTTAACCCCGTCACACCTGCAATCAACCTTTTCCGTTACGGTTTCCTCGGGTCAGGTGAGGTTGATTGGCTGTTTTACGGTATAAGCTGGATAACAACTGCTCTTGTTGCAGTAATCGGTGCAATGATGTTCAGTAAATCAGAAAAAACCTTTATGGATACAGTATGATGTGAGGTGCGGTATGGAAGAATTAGCAATAAGAGTTGAACACGTTTCAAAAGAATACCGCCTCGGTGCAATCGGCGGTGCAACGCTTAAAGGTGAAATACAGTCAAAACTTGCAAAGATTTTTCACAAAGAAGATCCCAACTTAAAAATCGGTGAAAAAGCACACGGTAAAAACGAGCGTTTCCTTGCTCTTAACGATATGTCCTTTGACATAAAAAAGGGCGAAACTGTCGGTATAATAGGCAGAAACGGTGCAGGTAAATCAACAATACTCAAACTTATCTGCCGTGTTACAGCACCTACTAAAGGTAACATTTACCTCAACGGCAGAATAACAAGTATGCTTGAGGTTGGTACAGGCTTCCACCCTGAACTGACAGGCAGAGAAAACGTTTATCTCAACGGTGCAATTCTCGGTATGAACAAAGCGGAAATTACCAAAAAGTTTGATGAAATCGTTGAGTTTTCCGAAGTCGGACAATTTATTGATACACCCGTTAAAAGATATTCAAGCGGTATGAAGGTCAAGCTTGCGTTTGCAGTTGCTTCTCACCTTGACAGTGAAATTATGATTATGGACGAAGTTCTCGCTGTCGGTGACGTAGCATTCCAGAATAAATGTATAGACAGAATGAAGAAGGTTGCCGAAGAAGAAGGCAGAACCATTCTCTACGTAAGCCATAATATGGCAACTGTCAAGAGTCTTTGCTCTCGCTGCATTGTTCTTTCCCACGGTCAGGTTGCTTTTGAAGGCGAAACTGACGAAGCTATAGCAGTTTATATGCAGGATGACAATCTTGACAACACCACGTTCTTTGATACAACAAAGGCAAAAAGGCACCGGAAGTGTAACCAAAGACATCTTCTGCAGAATCTTCATATGTATGAATCTAAAAGCGCCAACATTGAATACGGAAACACTTTCCCCTTCCGCATAACATGGAAAAGCGAAAATGATACCGAACGCGTACTTATGAAAATGGTTATCAACGGCATTGATACTACACCCGTTGGTGTTATCTTCGGCGGAGAGTTAAAACCTAAAACAGGTGAAAATTCAGCAGATTTTTCATTTGACACGTCCTATCTTGTTCCCGGCAAATATACAGTTGACATTATTCTTTATGATGAAGATAAGTCGGGAAATATTATGTTCTATGACAGAGCAACTGCACTTCGTTTTACTGTTGAACATAGTGATAAATCTGTTAAATTAAAACACTGGTTCAAGGATTGGGGCAATGCAGTTCTGCCTTGCATAGAACAAATCAACGGAGGAAATGAAAATGTATAATTTCAAAGGTGAAACATTACTTATAACAGGCGGTACGGGTTCATTCGGCAATGCCGTGCTCAACCGCTTTCTTAAAACAGACATAAAAGAAATCCGAGTTTTCTCCCGTGACGAGAAAAAGCAGGATGATATGCGCCACGAATTTCAGGCAAAGATGCCCGAAGTTGCCGATAAAATCAAGTTCTACATAGGTGATGTTCGCAACATCGATTCACTCAGAGGCGCTATGGTTGGTGTTGACTACGTTTTCCACGCAGCAGCTCTCAAGCAGGTTCCTTCCTGCGAATTCTTCCCCATGGAAGCAGTTAAAACCAACGTTATCGGTACAGACAACGTTCTTACCGCCGCTGTGGATGCAGGTGTTAAATCAGTTATCTGCCTCTCAACCGACAAGGCTGCCTACCCCATCAATGCTATGGGTATCACAAAGGCCCTTGAAGAAAGAGTTGCAACAGCAAAGGCAAGAAACGTTGACCCTGAAAAGACAAAAATCTGCTGCACTCGCTACGGCAACGTACTTTGCAGCCGCGGCTCTGTTGTTCCCCTCTGGATTGACCAGATCAAAAACGGTCAGCCCATCACAATCACAAATCCTGATATGACCCGTTTCATAATGTCACTTGAAGAAGCAGTTGACCTTGTTCTTTTTGCATTCAAAGAGTGTGAAAGCGGTGACATCTTTGTTCGCAAGGCACCTGCCTGCACAATTCAGACTCAGGCTGAAGCAGTCTGCGAACTCTTCGGTGGCAAGAAAGAGGACATCAAGATTATCGGCACCCGCCACGGTGAAAAGATGTACGAAACTCTTCTCACCAACGAAGAATGCGCAAAGGCCGAGGATATGGGTGATTTCTTCCGCGTGCACGCAGACAACAGAAGCCTCAACTACGATAAATATTTCTCTGACGGCGACGTAAAGCGCGCCGAGCTTACTGAATTCAACAGCAGTAACACCAAACTTCTGAACGTTGAAGAAGTTAAGGAAAAACTTCTTGAGCTTGACTATATCAGAGAAAGACTTGAAGAATTCAACGCATAAGGTGAATGATATGAAATTTGATGTTCAGTTTAAAAATAACGGCAAGCTGAAGCTTCTCATAATCGTGGGCACAAGACCCGAGATTATCCGTCTCTCCGAGGTTATCAAGAAATGCCGCAAGCACTTTGACTGCATTCTTGCCCATACGGGACAGAATTACGATTACAACCTCAACGGTATTTTCTTTGAGAATCTTGACCTTGATACACCCGAAGTTTATCTCAACTGTGTTGGTGACAATCTGGGTCAGACCGTAGGCAACATTATTGCATCTTCCTATGAACTTATGGATGAAATAAAGCCTGATGCTCTTCTTATTCTCGGTGACACAAACAGCTGTCTCTCAGCCATCGGTGCAAAGCGTCTGCACATCCCCATTTTCCATATGGAAGCAGGCAACCGTTGCAAGGATGAATGTCTTCCCGAAGAAACAAACAGAAGAATTGTTGACATCATCTCCGACGTCAACATTGCATATTCCGAGCACGCAAGAAGATATCTTGCCGAATGCGGTCTGCCCAAGGAAAGAACCTACGTTTCAGGTTCACCTATGGCAGAGGTTCTTGATGCCAACATTGACAAAATACTTAAAAGCGACGTTCTTCAGAAGCTGGGTCTTGAAGAAAAAAATTATATTCTCCTTTCGGCACACAGAGAAGAAAATATCGATACAGAAAAGAATTTCCGCTCACTGTTCAACGCATTGAATGCACTTGCGGAAAAATACGATATGCCCATTCTCTATTCCTGCCATCCCCGTTCAAGAAAAAGACTTGAAAACTCCGACATCGTGCTTGACAAGAGAATTATTATGCACGAACCTCTCGGATTCTCGGACTATAACCGTTTGCAGATGGGCGCATTTGCAGTTGTTTCGGACAGCGGTACTCTCCCCGAAGAAAGCAGTTTTTATCTGAGCATAGGCAAACCCTTCCCTGCAGTCTGCATCAGAACTTCCACAGAGCGTCCCGAAGCATTGGACAAGGGCTGTTTTGTGCTTGCAGGCATTGACGAAAACGGTCTGCTTCAGGCGGTTGAAACTGCAGTTGAGCTCGCAGCCGATAAGAATTCTGCAATCCCCGTCCCCGATTATACGGACAAAAACGTCTCGGATAAAATCGTTCGACTTATCCAGAGCTACACCGGTATCGTAAATAAAATGGTTTGGAGAAAATTCTGATGAATATTCTTGTTACAGGAGCTAAAGGTTTTGCAGGCAGAAATCTCGTTGCAAATCTTTACACAATAAAAGACGGCAAAAATAAAACAAGACCTGAAATTCAGATTGACGAAATCTTTGAATACGACGTTGATTCTACATCCGAAGAACTTCACGAATACTGCCAAAAAGCAGATTTCGTGTTCCATCTTGCAGGTATCAACAGACCCAAAGAGACAAGCGAATTTTCGGGCAATTACGGCATTCTCGGCATAGTTCTGAATGAACTGAAATCATTCGGAAACAAAGCTCCTGTTATGCTTTCATCTTCCGTTCAGGCAACACTTGAAGGCAGATTTGCAGGCTCCGAATACGGCAAAAGCAAGCTTGAAGCTGAAAATATGCTATTTGATTATGAAAAAGAAACGGGTGCAAAGGCGCTTGTTTATCGTCTGCCCAATCTTTTCGGTAAATGGTGCAGACCCAACTACAATTCTGCCGTTGCAACCTTCTGCAACAACATTGCCAAGGATTTACCCATAACAGTCAATGACCCATCAGTTGAGCTTGAACTCCTTTATATCGACGATTTTGTTGATGAAATGCTCAATGCTATTGAGGGCAAAGAAACAAAAAACGGCAATTTCTGTGCATTCACAGTCACTCACAAGGTAACTCTCGGTGAAATTGTTCAGCTTCTTGACAGCTTCAAGGCACAGAGCCGGACTCTTGTAATGCCTGAAATCCCCTATAATTCATTTGCAAAAAAACTCTATTCCACATATCTTTCATATCTCCCCGAGGAAAAAGTAAGCATCCCCCTCAAAATGAACTCTGATGCACGAGGCAGTTTCACCGAAATATTAAAAACTGCAAATTGCGGTCAGTTTTCTGTCAATGTCAGCAACCCTGCAATAACCAAGGGTCAGCATTGGCACAACACAAAGTGGGAATTCTTTATTGTTGTTTCGGGCACAGCGCTCATTCAGCAAAGGGAAATCGGCACAGACAAGGTGCTTGAATTCCGCGTTTCGGGCGACAAACCCGAAGCGGTGCATATACTTCCCGGATTCACACACAATATCATTAATCTTTCCGAAACGGAAAATCTTGTAACACTTATGTGGGCAAACGAACAGTTTGACCCCAATAAGCCTGATACATTCTTCGAAGTGGTGTAAAATAAATGGGTATAAAAAATGCCAAGTTAAGAGAACACGAAAAGATTTTGCTTGATATTCTTGCAAACAATCTTTTTAATGCAGGGCGCAAGGTTGACTTCAATGAGGTCGACTTTAATGCCGTTTGGTGCGAAGCATATGTCCAGGCAGTCACTCTTATGGCATTTCAGAATTATGACGAAGAGATTGTCAGAAGCGATAACTGTGAGTATATAAAGAAAAAACTCAGCCATTCGCTTGCAAAAAATGCCAAAATTGATTTTGAACATATTCGGATTAACAATATTATGAAAGAGGCAAAAATTCCTTGCACCATTCTGAAGGGATACGCCTCTGCACTTTATTACTCCGACCCGCTTATGCGCTCAATGGGTGATGTTGATTTCCTTGTTGATATGGATTATTTTGAGCAGGCAAACAATGCGCTGAAGAAAAACGGATATGAAAACACAGGCAAAAATCACGATGTTCACGATGTTTTTGTGGGCAGTATCTGCAGATGCGAAATGCATTTTCAGCCTTCGGGAATCCCCGAAGGCAAAATGGGAGTCAAGGTCAGGAAATACATTTCCGACCTGCTTGAAAAATCCGTTGAAATGCAAACTGAACTTGGCACGGTCACTGTCCCCTCGGTTTTTCATCACGGACTGATAATTCTGCTCCATATGTGCCATCACCTGACGGGAGACGGACTTGGTCTGCGCCATCTTTGCGACTGGGCGGTTTTCACCGCATCAGTGAGCGAAAAAGAATTTACCGATATGTTTGAAAAAGTTTTCAAGGACATCGGACTCTGGGAATTCGCCAAAACCGTAACTTTCATCTGCAACAAATACCTCGGTTCACCGAAGATGAAATTCGCAGACGAAGTTGACGAAAAACTGGCAGACTATATTCTGATTGATATTATTATCGGAGGCAATTTCGGACAAAAAAATGCGGATAGAAGCCATGAAAGTCTGCTTATCTCAAACAAAAATGAAAAAGACGTTTCTATGCTGAAACAGTTTTTTATATCCGCAAACAATATTGTATATAATAACTGGAAAGCGGCAAAAAAATATAAAATCCTGCTGCCCTTCGGCTGGATATTCTTCGGCGGAAGGTATATAATACGCTCACTTCTCGGAAAGCGTCCTAAAATCCGTCCGAATAAAGTCGCAAAAGAAGCTGCGGAAAGAATTGATATTTATTCCGAACTTAAGCTTTTCGGATATAATGAGGACTAAAATAATTGACAGGTGATACTATGGCAACAAAAAAGAAATCAGGCAAAGGCACAAAAGCCTTTGTGGCAATAGTCCTTGTGTTGCTTACGATTTTTCTTTCAGGCGTGGTTGTTGTTAACCATTATTTAAACAAAATAAACAAAGTCGATGACGTTGTTCCCATTCCTGCCGATCAGGAAGATTTTGAAACCGATGTTTATGACCCGTCACTTGAGATAATCGATCCCGACAGTGTCAACTGGGACGGAGACGGCTACAGCGGCAACGACGACCATCTGATTAACATTCTGCTTGTTGGTCAGGACAGACGTGAAGGTCAGGGAAGACAGCGTTCGGACTCAATGATTCTCTGCAGTTTCAATCCCTCAACCAATCAGCTTTCAATGATTTCTTTTTTGCGTGACCTTTACGTGCAGATTCCGGGATATTCTGATAACAGACTTAATGCCGCCTATGTTTTCGGCGGATTTCCCCTCTTGAAAGAAACTCTTTACCGCAACTTCGGCGTTACTGTTGACGGATGCGTTGAAGTTGACTTTAACGGTTTTAAAACCGCTATTGACCTTGTAGGCGGTGTTGATATCGAACTTACTGCTGCCGAGGCTAAAATAGTAGGAGACGGTGCAACTGCAGGTATGTGTCACCTTGACGGTGCCCACGCACTTATGTATGCAAGAATAAGAAAGATTGACAGCGATTTCAACCGCACTTCAAGACAAAGGAACGTGCTTAACGCTGTTTTCAAAAAGGTCAGAAACTGCAGTGTCGGTGAACTTCTAAACCTCGTAGAAGAACTTCTGCCAATTGTAACAACAGATATGTCAAACGGTCAGATAACGTCGCTTGCCGTTAAATATGCCCCATCACTTTCAGGGCTCGGCATAGAAACCCATTCCGTGCCACCCAAAGGAACCTATAAACATGCAATGATAAGAGGCATGGCTGTTCTTGTTCCCGACATATACGCAATCCAAAAGATTATTTTCGAAGAATTTCTGCCGATGTAAACAATCATAAATCAGGTGATTATATGAAAAACAAAAAGATAATTATAATCGTATTGTTGCTGATTGCCGTGCTTGCAGGCGTTGCATTTGTTGCAGGCAATAAATTAAGCAAAGACGAACCGACCACAAATGATAGTTCATCACTTTTAGAAACAGAGACGACAACAGAGCCTGAAAACGTTATGTTGCCCGAAGAAGTTACCTGGAACGGCGACAAATTTGAAGGCGAAGGTGACGGAAAGCTTCTCAACATACTCCTGATTGGTCAGGACAGACGCCCCAACGAAGGCAGACAGCGTTCCGACTGTATGATTCTCTGCAGTCTCAACACGGAAACAAACGAGCTTTCAATGATTTCGTTCCTGCGTGACCTTTACGTGCAGATTCCGGGTCATTCGGACAATCGACTTAATGCAGCTTACGTTTACGGCGGTTTTCCGCTTATAAAAGAAACATTTAATGCGAATTTCGGTGTAACTGTCGACGGTTGCCTTGAAGTTGATTTTGACAGCTTTGAGCAGATAATAGACCTGCTGGGCGGTGTCGACATTGAACTTACCGCTGAAGAAGCAAAAATTGTTGGCGGCGATGCTCACGAAGGTGTTTCACATCTTAACGGCGCACAAGCTTTGACCTACACAAGAATCAGAAAAATCGACAGCGATTTCCAGAGAACTGCAAGACAGAGAACACTCCTCGGTTCAGTTTTCATCAAAATGAAGGATTGCTCCCTGACAGATCTTATGGCGCTCGTCAATCAGATTCTGCCCCTGATGACCACGGATATGGCAGATGATGAACTTCTCGGCTTTGCGTTCAACCTTGCAGCATCCCTCTCGGATCTCAAAATCGAAACCTACGGCGTGCCCTCAGACGGCAACTACAAAAACGCCACCATCAACGGAATGGCAGTTCTTGTACCCGATCTTTATGAAATCAAAAAACTGATTTTTGAAGAGTATTTGCCTTTATAAAATAATCAGACCCACGAAGCACTGTGATTGTACTTCGTGGGTCTTTTTTCAGTTCAGCAATCCGTTTTCGATAAGCTGCATCAGGAATTCTTTAAGGTCTGTTTCTGCTTCCTCTTTGGATACGTCATAGTTTTTCATAACTGCGTCCAGAAGCTCATCAAAGGTCTTTGCGCTTTTAAGCTCGTCCCATAAGAATTTGCTCACTTCATTGAGCACGATGATACTTGAACCTACCGAACTGTCAACGGGTACGGCAATAAACTCGCCTGCAACTTCCCTTGCGACATAACCTTGTTTTATGGTGTATTTCTTGTTTTCCATTTCAGTTACCTCACATATAAAATTCTTTATACCACTCTGCAAATTTGCGGAGTCCGTCACGCAGAGAGGTTGAGGGCTTGAATCCGAAGTCACGCTCAAGTGCACTTGTGTCGGCATATGTAACGGGCACGTCACCTGCCTGCATAGGCACAAGTTGTTTGTGAGCTTCAAAATCATAATTCTCTGACAAAACGCCTGCTCTGATAAGCTCCTGCTGAAGAATATCAACAAAATCAAGGAGATTTTCAGGACTGTTATTGCCGATGTTATAAACTCTGTAAGGAGGCACGGGCAAGCCGTCCTCGCCGTTTTCCTTTTCGGGAGCGCATTGCATAATACGCTTTATGCCCTCAACAATATCGTCAACGTAGGTGAAATCGCGCTTGCAGTTACCGTAGTTGAAAATCTGGATATTCTCCCCTGCTCTGAGCTTGTTTGTGAAACCGAAATAAGCCATATCAGGTCTGCCTGCAGGGCCGTAAACGGTGAAGAAACGAAGCCCCGTTGAAGGGATGTTATAGAGCTTGGAATATGAATGAGCCATAAGCTCGTTGCTCTTTTTGGTTGCCGCATAAAGGCTGACAGGATTATCAACCTTATCGTCTGTGCTGTAGGGTATCTTCTTGTTGGAGCCGTAAACACTTGAGGAGCTTGCGTAAACAAGATGCTCAACAGGATGATTACGGCAGGCTTCAAGGATATTGTAGAAGCCGATTATGTTGCTTTCAATGTAAACGTCAGGATTGGTGATTGAATAACGCACACCTGCCTGAGCAGCAAGATTAACAACAACATCAAATCCGTATTTTTCAAAGCAATCGTCAATCAGCTTTCTGTCGGCAATGCTGCCTTTTTCAAAAATAAACTGACTGCCGCTGAAACTTTTCTGCACCGCCAGATTCAGTATTTCGGTAAGGCGGTATTTTTTTATTGAAACGTCATAATAATCGTTCATATTGTCGATGCCGATTATTTTGATGTTATCAACGGTACGCAGAAGCTCCATTACAAGGTTTGCGCCGATAAAACCTGCCGCACCTGTAACAAGAACCGTTTTGCCGCTAAGATTTACATTCTGTTCTAACATATTACTCACCTTATCCGTAGATTATTTTGTTCACTCTTCTTGCGGCATCATCGATATCAAACGAAACGATAGCCATACCGTTATAGCGCTTATAGGCATATGCATCGCTGAAAGGAACGTGATGCGAATCGATATTCAGTCCGCTTTGCATTGCATCGGTTGCAATGTTACCAATAACTGAAGTAAGTTCCGAAAGACTGATGTTTGTTTTAACAAGCCCGAATGCAAAATTGGTCAGATCGTAAATTTCCGAAAGGCTCTTTTCGGTTATAATCTTTTTTGCAAGAGTTTCGATAACGTTTCTCTGCCTTGCGGTACGCTTGAAGTCGCTGTCTATCTTTCTGATTCTCATATAAGCAAGTGCTCTGTCACCGTTGAATTTGTTGGGGCCGACGTTGTACTGCACTTTGCCGCCGCTGTAGTTTGTAAGATAATCAACCTCTTTCTGAGTGAGGCTGATTGTAACACCGCCTGCCTTGTCGATGAAGTCGGTAACACCGTTGAAATCAACAACAACAAAACGCTGGATATCAAGGTCAAAAAGCTGATTGACTGTGTTGACTGCAAGACCGACGCCATCAAAAGAATAGGCAGCATTGATTCTGTTCCAGCCTCTGCCCTCAATGGGCACAAGCGAGTCTCGGAGAATGGAAATCATCTTTATTGCACCTGTTTTTTTGTTATAAGATACAACAATCAATGCGTCGCTTCTGCCTCTCTCACGGGTAACGTCTCTTGAATCCGTGCCGATAACAAGAATATTCTCGACGTTGGGGTCTTTCTTTTCAACTTTGTAAATCGGTGTTTTACCGTAAACGCTCTTTACGTTTTCGTTTCTGCCGAAGGATGCGTTTCTGTCGAGCCCGTCATCAATTGCAGAGCCGTTTCCGCCTTGGTTAACGTTGTTGGCAAGTGTCTGGGGAACTTCGGTAAAATCTCTGCCCAGATCCTCTTCCCTGACGGTGACGTCTCTCCACTCTTCGGGCTGAGGATCGGTTTCGGGTACAACGTACTCATCGGATCTTTCAACGATATCAATCTCTTCATAAGCATTGTTATGATAGCTGACGATGAGAGGAAGGGTCACACCCGCAATTGCACCGATGACAAGAAAAATCGGAAGAAGCAGGCAAATGAGCAATATCTTCTTTTTATTTGATTTTTTTTCTTTCTTTTCCATTGGAACACCTGTTTCGATTCAATAATTAATCGCTTTGCTTTTATATTATGAATTTTACCATACTAACAAGAAAAATACAATAATTATTTACACGAAGCAACCCCCCCGACCCGACTAATGCCGATGAGTGATAAGGAAGTATTTTTTCGAAAAGCTTATTCGGCACAGTTAAAACTAAAAAAAGAGAGAACCTTGATTGATTTCAGGTTTCTCTCTTTTCTTATATTTGTTATATCGGTTATCGCTATGTCGACGATTATTTCACAGAACAAGCGATTACTTGATTGCAGATTTCATCTGATTTTACGCAGCACACTTTTGATTCGTTTTTTTGACTTTTTAATAATATCCGATTCACTGACATATATATATATACGAAAAAGCAACTTGCTTCTGTGTCTGTATGAATTGATTATGCGTCTGAAGAAAAATGCCCTCAAATTGATATAAAGACAAATCGGAGTAATATTATATAAGTATGGCAAATATTCTTTGGCAAAAGAAGCGGAAAAGCAATGCGATATTTCGTTTGCCAGTAATGATAACCAATGGAATATTCCTTTTATAGCATCTTGCATTTCCAATGCAGTCGCAATACGTTCCTTTTTGCTTTCTTTAGAGAAATAGCTTTTTTGTACTTCTAACACATACTTCCACACATCTACACGCTGTCGTATGCTTTCTTGTGATAACGTATTGGATGTAGACGAACTGACATACCTGTAAAAATATAACGGTTTTTCTGTTACAACCTTTTCGGTAGGATGACCTTTCATTACTTTGAAATGAAGCAGGTAATCTTCAGCCAAATTAGGTACATTTTCATCAAAAAACAAAATATTATTCTTTTCCAGAAAATCCTTTCTTTTTATGCTTTTCACACTATAACAAGAACGCAATTTCAGATTAGCATCAAATTTATCAATATCTTGATCGTTGTATTTTACAGCGTTGCCTGTGAAACGGTGCATTCCGATCCAAAAAACATCAGCAGGATGTTCAGTTATTTCTTTTATTATTAATTTTACTGCATATTTGGGGACAAAGTCATCTGAGTCTACAAACCAAATGTATTGACCGGTTGCTATTTTCAAGCCGGCATTTCTCGCTCCGGACTGCCCGGTATTTCTTTGATGAATAACAGTCATGTTAGGAGTGTTTTTTTCATATTCATCCAGAATTGATCCGCAATTATCAGGCGATCCGTCATCTATACAAATGATTTCGTAGTTATCAACTGAAGCATCTTGATTCGTCAAAGAATCAAGACATTCTTCAATGTATTTTTCAACATTATAAACCGGAACTATTATGGTGAGTAGCGGTTGTTTGTCCGATAAAATCATCTTCTCATTCACTTTGTCAACTCCCACACAACGATTATTTGGTATAAAAACTATATTTCATCTAACATTTTTACTATGCGAAATCCTTCGGCATATTCAACTTCATTTGCATATCCCCAAATGTGATTCCGCTCAATTATTGTATCAAATAATCGGTTCATTCTGTTGTGTTCTGTTCCGTATTGAGCAAGCGCAGCCCTTTTTTTATCTATGTAATCACTGATGTTAACGAAAAAAGTCGGATAAAACGAATTGTCAAGGATATACCCGTTTGATTGATATTCCAGAATATTTGCACAATGTCTTGCAGCCGTTAAACAGATATTGTTAGCTTCGATATGATCTCTGTTCATATCCTCATTAAAATGTATGAACACCGTATCAATATTATATTTAAAAATGATAGCTTCCAAGCGCTGCATGACCTGTTTACTGTAAACCAAACTGGAACATGCTTCAGTTTCAAAAGGCAGCTCTTCCACGCCCAAAACATCACAAGCTCTTTTGCTTTGCGCAATACTGGAATCATAATTAACATTTATATTTCGCTGTTCAAAGTTCGTGACATTATCTGTTAATGTTACTTTATAAACTTTTTTGCCCGCATTTGCCAATTTGGCTGCAGTACCGCCCGCACCCAATTCAGCATCATCAAAGTGAGCACCTACTATCAGTATGTTATTCATGCTTTTCATTTCAAATATCACCTGTCTTTATACAAAAAAGTATAGTAAAAACTATAGTAAAGAGCCTTTATTTTTCTTCCAAACATACTATACTTAATCTTTTTAAATACTTTTTCGTGTAAAATTTCTTTTATACCTTTTTTTGTTAATTTTTGAATATCTTTATCCATGTTCGGGCGTAAATATTCGTCGTATACTCCGAGATTGTCATAATCTATATTTGTTATTCCGTTTTTTTCAAACATCGGGATTGTATCTTTAAGCCATTTTCCCTGATTTATTCCGATATTATCTCTCGGCTTCAAATAGTATAAAAAGCAAGGAGAAGAACACCCGTAATTTTGTGCAAATATTTTTTCCTTAAGGGCTATGCTTCTTGCGTAACTCTCTCGTTCATATCTCCATGGATTTTCGTCAGCGCACAGCATTTTCATAAAGAAATCTTTCCTGAAAAGAGTTACACACACATGCGCTCTGCTAATAAGACTCTTTTTTTGTTCAACGAAAAAAGAATCGGAATTAAATTTTGTGTTATATTTTTCATCTCGTGACACACCGTGAAAAATAACCGCTCCTGCTTTAGTATCTGCTTGCATTAACTGCAGAGCTTCATTGAAAATTGATTCGTTAACATAATCCCAAATAAAATAATCTTCTAAAAAGAAAAGAACAAATTCAGTATCAACTTGCTTAACGGTATTTCTGATTCTTTCTGTCCAACTTTTATTGGTGGAATTCAAAACGGTTTTTACATACTCTGCAGAACCGTTATACTCTATCGTTTCGCTGTTTAAAAGAACTTTGCGCGGATGGTCAACCCAATATTTATCCAGTAAAACAAAAAAAGGTTCCCATGCATCTTTGAATTTATCACACGAATTTACAACAATTGTAATATCTTTGTATTTCTCAAAATTTTTCATATGCACTCTTCATTCCGTTTCTATTGCTTTTATGCTGTATTATCAGGCATTGTTTTACACCGCATCTCACTCTGCTTCAGCGGATTTCCCTTGCCGAAAATACAATTCAACTACGGTATCAATAAAAATCTTACCTGTAAATTGCATTGTCAACTTCTGCAGTGCAAATATTATATCAATATTTTAGGGTTATTGCAACTTTTTTCTGATATTTTCTTCTTGTTACAGTTGCCACCGATACAAAAAATCGGAAGATGGTCTGATAACCTTCAAACTGTTTGAAAGCAGAAACGGTGCAACTCCTCTTTGGAGTTACACCGTTCTCTACATAAAACCCTTTCTTGTGCCCCTGACCGAGGTCAGGGGCATTGTTAAGAGCAGGTATCAAATAAAACATTATGTGAGCACATCTTCAATCACATCTGAAAGATGACAAAGTTCAAGTTTGTTTTTATTGCACAAGTCAACAAAATTTTCGGCAACTTTTTTATCAAAGAAAACATCCCGATATTCAGCAAATATATTTCCGCTTGAATCGGTTGCCGAAATGCCGTAGGTTTTGTGTTCAGAACCATCCTCATCCGTAAACACGCCTTCAGCCAAAGAATAAACTATGGTTATTTCTCCTTTCCGACAATAACATCTAATGAACAGTTGAAACTATCGGCTATGTTAGCCACTGTCTGCAAAGTTGGGATAACGGAACCGTTTTCAATGTTGCTGACGGTTCTTGATGAAATGTCAATAATCTCGGCAAAGGTTTCCTGCGACTTATGCTCGGAGAGCCTGATTGCCTTTATTCTGTTTCCGATATCTTTCGCATCCAGCTTCATTGTTTCACCCTCCGTGATTTTATCATCAAAGGGGTTGAATTACCACGAAACGCATTTCCGATTTCAAGTTTTTTTTGTTTGCATAAGTATTATTCCTTTCTATAATTCCGTTCCACCAAATAATAATTATACCGGCAAAGCTGTGAATCTGGCATCACAGTGATCACAAACATACAACGCACCCGTGCACAAAAAAGGTACAAAAAACTTCAAAAAAAATCGCAGCTCCTTACTTTTGAGGGTAAGAAGCTGCTTTTTAAAATCGGGCTGAAAACGAATTGCCTGTGACAGGAAAAATGAGTTATTTTTCAGCAATCATTTTCAGCCGCAATTTTCAAAGTTTAATGCGGTACTGTTACCGCGAGCAAATCAGAAAACAGATTAATATGTTCTCTGAAGTTCTTTTGATACGTTATCTGCTGCACCGCCTGTGCCGTAAACAACAAATTCAGATGTTATTCTGTAGGTTCCTGTTTTTTCTAACTGATGGGTATGAGAGCCTGTATAAACATTTTTATAAACAGTATCTACCCATTCATCATTTGTCTGACCAATATCAACACGGGTCCAGAAAATTCCCAATGTTCTCTTTTCAACGTAAGTTGTTATTACAGCTTTAGTAAAAACAGAAGCACTTGCATTAAAGCTGTTAGTTATGCTCAGCATTCCGTTAGAAGATATTGAAGCATAGTTTTCTATTGCAATAACATTATTGAATCTGGGTGTTATTTCTTCTGCATAAGCAGCAAATGAAAACGATGAAAGCAGAATTGCAAACATAACAGCAATGCTCAGAATTCTTTTTGCCGAATTTTTCTTCATATCAATTCACTCCATTTTTGAACTTGTTAAAGTTATTTTTTCCTGTCATAAACTACAACGCATAAATTCTGCAAAAAGGTACAAACTTTTAAAAAAAATCAAAAAACCACGACCTCCTGCTCAAGAGGCCATATTTTATCAATTTACTGTTTTTACTAACTTTAAAATTTCTTCAACTGTAGTATGCCCCGAATATGTCAGTTTCAGTGAATAAGAATCTTTAATCCAAAAAGCATAATAGTTATCCCCACAATTGCTTGTATAGATAATTATTTCATTACCGTCAATTTCAAATTTTTCTATATCTCCTTGCTCATTGTCTACATAAAATGGGGTGTCTTCAGTAATACTTTGTTTAAACTCAATTGTATATCCGCTTTGTCTGTTTTCATAGATTACAGAGTTTACTGTGTCAAAAGATGTTCTCTGCGTTTCAACAAATCCCTCGGGGATTTCGGACAATGAATATACATAAGTGATTTTTTCAGTTGTATCGCCCTCAAAAAAGATTTCCATAAATTCTTCGTAGATATTATAAAAGAATTTAACAACAGGCTCACGGATTGCGCTGACGCTCATCATTCCCGCAAGGGCAAAAATTATTGCGGCGGCAACCGCAATCACCTTCCTCGCCGCCCAGGATACGGCGTGAGTGCGGTCATAGGCTACCCTGCGGAGCAGCTTTTCCATCTTTCTGTTGAATTCCTCGGAGAATTCATATTCAATCTCGGATTCGTCAACGGGCACGTCCTCAAATTCCTTTGAAGCATAAAAACGAAAAACTTCAAATGCTTCTTCTCTGGTCATCGACATACCTTGACCTCCTCCCCCGAAAACAATGCGGCAATAATACATTTTGCCCTTGAAAGCTGTTTTTTGATTGTATTGACGGGTCTGCCGAGAACTTCTGACATTTCGGGCAAAGACAAATCAAGAACATAGCGATAATAGAGCACCTCGCGGTATTTTTCGTCCATTTCCTCCATTATGCTCATCAGTTTTTCAGCATCCATTCTGTTGCAAAGCTTGTCAAGAAACTCACCGTCGCTGTATGCACTCTTTTCTTTTTGCTTTTTCTCCTCATATTCGGAGCGGGTTTTCCTTTTCCTGATTAAGCTTATGGATGCATTCTTTACAGATTTCAAAAGATAGTTGCGTATATCCTCTTCCTTTTCTGCGTTTGTGATGATATCCATGTGCGAGGATGCAACCGAACAGAAAACATTATGGACAACGTCTTCTGCATCCTCCTTGTTGTTCAGCACGTTCTGTGCCACGAAAAACATCTGCTTTCTGTAGGAATTATAAACATCTTCAAACCGTCTTTTTTCATTTTCACTCTCAATCAGACTCAGATAAAACGCTAACATAATTTTTACCTTTCACATCCTGATTTTTTCTCGAACCGCATTATATCATTAAAAATTTGTTTTATCAATACGGAAAAATAAAACAAACTGCAATATCGCACTTTGAAAGCAGCAAAAACTCCCTCTGTCCGAATGAACAGAGGGAGTATGAATATATACTATTTTCCCGATTGAATATAACATAAATTTCGCACGTCAGCAAAAACAATGCCAAGTGCAATAACAATACATAAAATATTTTTTGAGTTCCCTATCGCCGAAAAATATCAATAGCTCACCTGTCTGCCTGTTACCGCATAAACAAAGTGCCTGCAGAATTCATCAAAATATTTCTGGAAAAAGCCTTTGAAAGCAATATCAAGGGATGTTTTAAAGCTGTAGTTATCACCGTTTTGCATTTCGTTGATTGCATAATCTATATCAAAAATATCATACCAATGAACAACACGGGTTGAGTAAACCGAAGTATCTTTTTCATCAACCTCAATAATTCTGTAGCCGTACTGAGTTGAATAAGCATCCCCGTTGTAGCGGGTACTGAGAGAATTCATAATATCAATGCCCTTGTGCTTTACACCAAATGCGTTTGTATGGTCGTGTCCCGTAAACATTGCAAGCACGTCGCCTTTTTCAACCATTGCCTCAAACTGACCGAAATTCTCAAAGCCTGGGCAAGGCATCTCGTTCAATGTTCCGTAATTCACGCCCTCGGGGTCAAACATATAGTATTCACCGTCGTTATATATATGCTCATATGAGAAAAGCTTCTCGGAATCAACTTTTTTGAGAGCGTCGTAAACCTCGGGCACGATGATATGCTGGAATGCAAGGGAATAAACTTTTTCTCCGCCGTTTGCCGCTTTAAGCTCATCAGACTTTGCTTTGTACCACTCTACCTGATCTGCCTGAACGCAAGAATAGTTACCCTTTTCGTCGTAGTCGTTTGAGTCAAATACCCATACGTTGAACTTAACCTTTGTGCCGTCGGATGACATTACGGGGAGATTATATGTACCGCAACCTGAAAGTGCTTCACCGTCATCAACAGAAACGGAGCAGGAGAATGTGTTGTAATATGCCATAAGCTCTTCTCTTGACATTGCGCCTGATTCTGAATCGTGGTTGCCGAAAGTTACCGCAACGGGAATATTTCTTGACTCGAAAACGTTCATAAGTCCGTCGATAAGTTTCTTTGTGTCTGCAGGGTCGTTACAGTTCTTAACATTATCACCCGTAATAACAACAAGGTGGGGCTTCTCAATGTCACAAGCCTCTCCGATTGCCCAGACGGATGCGTCAAGATTGGATTCTTCAAGATGAGTGTCGGTAACGTGCATTATTCTGAACTTGCCGTTTTCATCGAATTTAAAAGTTTTTTCACCCTCTGCGGAAACGGATACTGCAAAAACGCTGAATACCATTATAAACGCAAGGACAACTGATATTGACTTTTTGAAAATCTTTTTCATTTTTCTTCTCCTTATTCAGCAATCAGGTCTTTGTACTGATAAACTCTTACGTAGTCAACGATAAATTCGGCACTCTCTGCAGGAGCCTGTTCTCTTTCTGAGGGAACGCCTTCTTCGCCTCTCATTTCAACCGAGAGAATCATATATTCGGGGTTCTGGCTTACACCGCCAAAATCTGTGCGGAAAGTTTCAACACCGTTGATGTAGAAAATATATTCATTTTCGTTCCATTCGAGACCGTAGGTGTTGAATTCCTCATAAGGATTGTTGTTGATGAGAAATCTGGTTGCACCCAGCTTCTGATGATCGTCATTATAGCCGTCAAAATGAAGGTTGGAAGAAACGTTGTGATTGAACAGCATTTCGTAGCCGTCGCTTTCAAAAATATCAATTTCCGTGCCGTCTCTGCCGCTTCCGTCAACGTCAAACACACCGCTGTTCATAAGCCAGAATGCGCTCCAGATATCCGCACCCTTGGGAAGAATGCAACGGCATTCAAAGTAGCCGAACTTCTGACTGAATCCGTTGGGAGCATCGGAGTCGGTGTCGATGCCTGCGGAATACCAGCCTGCACCTTTACCGCCCATACCCTCTTCAAGATAAACAACGGGAATAACAAGATTACCGTCCTTTGTCTGTGCAAGGTACTGATTCCAGTAGCTGCCTTTTCTTGATACGGTTGTGTTGCCGTACTGATAATGACCCGACCACACACTTCTGTCAAGCTCGCCCTCAAACTCATCGCTGAAGGTCTGCTCAAACTTGTCAAGGTCAAGCTTTTCACCCATAGGAAAACAAGGGATATCAAGAGATGTGAAGATAAAAATCAATATTGATGCGAAAAATGCCAGAATGCTTTTCATAGTTTTTCTCCTTTAACAAATTATAAAAACATTATATAGGCATTCCGACATTTTATCAATATATTTTTGAAATATCGTTTTCTTTGAACGGCTGAAAAAGCAAAGTCCCCTGCGAAAACTCACAGGGGACAAATCGGTTAAATTACATAAACAGAAAAACAAGCCTCAAAATAATTTCCGCAAAGAATGCTCTTATTTCCATAAAGAGGTTATCAAACCAGAGTTCAATCTTCTCCCAGAATGTGTAGGTGATTTCTGCTCCGCATTCATCACAGAAACCGTCTTCATCCCAATCAGTGTGCTCTCCGGACTGTTTTTCTCCACCCCAGACGAACACTTCACATTCCTGGCAATAGAAGCCTGTGGAATAGCTGTTCTCTATGCAACTTGCAGGAGCTCCGTAGTAAAGGTAAATTGGGTGTTCTGAACCGTCTTCCGCAGTATGAACAGCTCTCTCAAGTCTGAGATTAACGTTGCCTTCATCACCCAAAAGCATAACTTCAAAATAGTAGGGTTTGCCCTCTTCAAGATTGCAAACCATAATGAAATTATAGCCTACATCGTCATCAGACAAACTCTTTTCGTTGAAATCCGAATCATAAAGGATGCACATGGGGTCTGCATCTGATGAAGAACCGAAAATATATGCGCCTGATTCCTCCGGAACAAATCTGAAATATCTCGCAGATCCGCCTTCCATCGAGAAATCGCCTTCAAAACCGGCTTGGATATCCATTCCGCAATAAATTGCACCGCACTGGCAGAATCCGAAATTGTCATCTGCGCATTCGTGGTTACAGACAGCACCGCAAACTCCGCAGACACCGTTTTCATAATTGTGGCCGCAACTGAGAGAAACTTCAAATTCGTTTCCATAATCTTCCGAATAAATTGCCACTGCAAAATAGTATGTTTTGCCTGCAACAAAATCATTTTTTACTCTGAAGTTAAGGTCTTCTGCGTCATCGTTGAAGCTGAGTTCAACACCTACGTTGTTATAAAGGTAGCAAACAGTGTCAATTTCCTCTGCATTGCTCTGTAAAACGTATTTTCCGTCCTGTTCGGGAACAAACTTGATATAAGTGAAAGTTTCTTCGTCAAACAAAGGAGCCTGAATTGTTATTGTTTCGCCGTAGCTGATTTCATAATCAGGTTCAACATCAAAATCGCCGTAAATTGTGATTCTGCCGTCGCCCTCAACGTCACCGTAAAGGTATTCGGGAATAACACCGTCAAGGTAATCTGTGAAATACTCTATAAGCATTTCGTAATCACAGGGCAGACCGTCAGCCTGAACAACAGTTGCACCCTCAAGCATTGTGAGTCCGTCACCGTCCTGAGTAAGAACGTACTGACTGCCTGCAAGAGTGTATGTTCCGTCAAGGTCAATAGGGTCTCCGTTAACGTAAACGTTCTGAACTCTGCGTTCCATTGATTCATCAACGCCCATAAAGTTATCAAGCTGGTCGCTGATAACGGGGCTGTCGAGGTATGAGTGAATTTCAAAAGTCACACCTGAAACCTGGAAGAAACTGCCGAGAGATTCGGGACACTTGCGTGCGCCGTGCTCAAGCACGTCAATAAGCTGCTGACCCGAAACTTCAAGAACGCACATTTCGTTGCCGAAAGGATTGAGGTCCATCAGCATTTTTCTTGAAACGTCGCCAACTCCAATCGACTGTCTGATTCCACCGCCGTTTACAATTGCAACGTCTGCGCCTGTTACTGCCTTGTAAGCATCGGCAACAAAGTCACCTGCGTTTGTTTCTCTTTTGCGAACAGCCCAGCTGTAATCCTCGTCACGGGTGTGAAGCACAACGTCAGATGTGCCGATAGGCTCATAGAGATATTCGATTTCTTCGTTGTAGCCGTCAATCTTGCCCTTAACGGTATCATAGGCTGTTTTTGCTGATTCCGACATTGCATCGACGTCAACGTCATCGGGATTCACAAGCTCAAAATCAACAGAATCACCGTTGATTGTCATTACACCGAAATAAGCAAACTTTGAGCCTGTTGAGGTAAGCACAACGTCTTCATCCGCTGCATTTTTATATGCGCTGCCTTCAATAATTTCTTCTGAATGAGCATCAATGAAGTAATCAATACCGTCTGTGTTCGCGATAATATCGGTTGATTTCCAGCCCTCCGTTGTTCCTGTGATACCCATATGACCGAGTGCAATAACAATATCCGCACCGTCTGCGATTGCTTCGTCGACGCTTTCCTGAACACTCTCATAAAGGGCTTCATCAGTCATTTCACCGGGATATTGGGGGAATCCGTAAATGAAATTACCGTTTTCATCTTTAAAATAATCGGGAGTTGACTTTGTGATTGTTTCAGGAGTTGAAATTCCTACGAAAGCAATCTGAAAATCACCGAAATCCTCGATTGCATAAGGTTCAAAAGCAGAAGAAGCCCTGGGGAGATAATGGAAATTTGAGCTTATGTACTCATACTGTGCCATATTCTCCGCAAGGTCAAGGAAAACTTCCATGCCGTAGTCAAACTCGTGGTTGCCGGGGATTGCGTAGTCGTAGCCCACAGCGTTCATAACGTCAACAACTGCTTCACCCTTTGTGAGTGCGCCTATGACTTCGCCCTGAATCGCATCGCCTGCATCAACAAGGACAACGTTTTTGCCCTCTGACTCAAGCTGTGCCTTGTATGCGGCAAGCACCGCATAATCATCAATTGCGCAATGAACGTCATTTGTGTAAAGCACAACCGTTTCGGTTTCTGCCGCAAAGGCAAGAGGCAGAACTGTTGCAACCATTATGATTGCAAGGACAACTGATAATATTTTTTTCATTTTTCAAACCTCCTGATGTAGGTATTATAAAACTGAGTAATCAAGCCGGGAATCGTATTTTCTATTGATGTACGCAGAGATGGGGTGCGAATTTTTGTTGTTTTTGAAAGTGCATCAGGGAAGTACGTTTCCTGCTGCTCTGTATATTTCATACCATTCTTCACGGGTCAGCTGAACCTCTGCCGCTTTGAGACAGTCTGCAAGGCGTTCAAGGTTTGTTGTTCCCGTAACGGGCTGCATTTTTGCAGGATGACGGAGAATCCACGCAAAAGCGATTGTTGTTTTTGAAACACCGTATTTATCTGCAATTTCCTGCATCTTTGCGTTGACCTCGGGGAATTTTTCATTGTCAATGAAGCATCCCTCAAAAAATCCGTACTGCATAGGTGACCAAGGCTGTACCGTAATCTTGTTGAGACGGCAGAAATCAAGCACTCCTCCGTCGCGGTTAACCGCAGATTCGTTATACATATTAACGTTTATGCCCGACTGAATCATCGGAGCGTGCATAATTCCGAACTGAAGCTGATTGGCACAAATGGGCATATCAAGGCAACTCTGAAGCAGCTGCATCTGATAAGGATTCTGATTTGAAACACCGAAATGGCGAACCTTGCCTGCAGATTCAAGCTCCGAAAATGCCTTTGCAACCTCTTCGGGCTCCATAAGTGCATCGGGTCTGTGAAGAAGAAGAACGTCAATATAGTCTGTGCCCAGTCTTTCAAGACTGCCGTTTACTGAATTTATGATATGCTCATAAGAAAAATCAAATCTGCCCTGACGGATACCGCATTTTGTCTGGATTATGACCTTATCGCGCATCGAGGGTGAAATAGCTTTGCCGAAAACAATTTCGCTTTTGCCTCCGCCGTAAATATCTGCGTGGTCAAAGAAATTTGCACCGTTTTCAAGAGCCGTTTCCACAAAAGAGGAAACTTCCTTTTCGCTTTTGTCGCTGATTCGCATACAGCCGACTGCAACTGTCGGCACCTGCAATCCGCTTTTGCCAAACTCAATTTTGTACATTTCTGTTTCTCTCTCCTTTTTCACCTTATTTTTCATCGCCGTATCACGCCGTAAAATCACGGCGAACAGGCAGATTGTACTTGTTCTGATTTCAATTTATCACACGCGTAAAAAATTGTCAATAATAACAGTAAAGGCTTGTATGAGCAAAAACTCATACAAGCCCTTGGTTTGCAATTTATTCAGTTGGCTGAGCAAATTCGTGGGGAATATTCTGCTCAACTGCTACGAGAAGTTCGTCAACGGCAATAACCTCAACACCGTCGTCAAGCTGGCTGACGAAATATGCAAGGTCATCGGGACCTACTGTCCAGGGATGAACGTTGATTACGGTGTAGCCGTTAATAGTTTTTATATCGGCTGACTTTGCATTGATGATTGCAGCCTGCTCTGCAAGCCATTCGTTGCTGACTTCATCTGCGTTGCCGCTGGGATGCCAGAGGCTGAAACCAACAGTTACAAAGGGCTTATCATCTGAGAAATAAACTCTGCCGCCACCGCCGGCATAGTTGTTGGGGTCAAGCTGAAGAATACCGCCCTTGATATTGTCGTATCTTGAGAAATATCCAAGTCTCTTCTGCATACTTGAATCAAAAGTATCATACTTGATTTCATCAAGAAGGGTCATAATTCCCAGACCTGACTCAAGCATAACGGAAGCTGTTTGATCAGAAAAAGCTTCAAGCTCTTTTGAGTTCATATTCATAATTCTTGTGTATCCGCCGCCCGAAGGGCCTGTGATAAACGTTGCGTTTTTGGAATTTGCAAGTGTTCGCTTAACCTCAACGTCACAAAGTTCCGCAGCCATGGGAGCAAAAGTCCAACTTATAGGAGTATCAAGACCGTAGCTCTGCCAGGTATGGAATTCGCTGAATCCGTTCTGAATCCACTGAAGATTGTCACCGTCGCTGTAAACAATGGCAACGTAATGCTTGTTGGGGTCAAGCTCAACCTGACCGCTGAAAGGCTCTTCAAACTTTTCATCTGTTGCGTTGAACGATGAAAGAATGCTGAGGTTATATGAATGGTCTGAGGGGATAACGTGATGACCGTATCTGCCTGCACATTCCGTATACTTAATCTCATACTGACACCAGCCGAAGATTGTTGCTGAAGGCTTAAGGTCTCTCATAACCTCGTCACGGAAAAGGCGTGCCTGATAGTCGGCATCCTCAATATACATAATGAAAATATTCTGCTGAACTGCAAAATCTCTCATTCCCGATGCGTAATAATACAGATGAACAAGAGCATCGTTGCGGAATTTATCCTTGTTTTCCTTGTAGAAATTCTTCAGATATTTGAGGTCGATTGTATCGCCGCTGATATCTGCTTTTTTCTCAAGACCAAGCAGAGTAACCGCCTCTTCATCTGCAGGAGTAACAGGCAGCCAGCCGTTGAGTGTTGTGAGGTTTACCGCGGTGTTAAGCTGACCGTGGTCTTCCGTTGTTGCATAGAGCACGTAGCCGTTGTCTGCAATATAAGGCTTGAACTTTTCAACAACTGTGCTGAATTTCCAGGGATTGCCTGATTCATCGTTGTATGAAATCTTGTGTCCTGCGTCCTCAAACTCTTTGATTGCATTACGGTTTGTTGCGTATCCGTAATCAAGAAAAATCTGAGGTTTGTCTTTTGCAACAAGACCCTGAAGAGCGATGATTGCGTGACGCTGAGCAAGAGAAAGCGAAGAAGTTTTGACAACGGTTATTTCCTCTGCAAGCTCATACTCATCAAATCTTTCATACATTTCAACAAGTTCCTGCTGAGTTTTTGCCTCGGGTGCCTTTTTGAGCAATGCCGCATCCATTGTGTTGAACAGAATGGAGAACATCATCACAACAAATGAGAGCCAATGTGTTATTTCTGCCATATTGATTCACTCCTGTTTTTCATATTTCCTCTTATCTGAGAATGTAAACGGTATCTGCCTGAGTATCAAAAGCAACTGTATTTCCGTTTCTTGTGAAGGGAACTTCCTTGCCGTCAGATTCTCTGACAATACGCTTTATATCCGCATATTCAACCTTACAGTCTCTGCCGTTAAGGCTTTTGATTTTAACAGATTTTATCTGCGCATCATTAAGCTCCGCAGAAACGAGGAATGCGCCGTCTGCTCTGAGATTTTCAAAGGAAGCGGATGATTTTTTATTCCAGCAAGGGAACAGTCTGATAACTCCCTCGTAGCTTTGCATAAGCATTTCATTGATTGTTGCAGGAACGGTTGTAAGATGCTCAATGCCTCCGCCGTGGTGGCGGAAAAGTCTGTTTGGAAGTCCGAATTCCTTTATGTTCTGATGAATTCCTTCAATCAGGAATTCAGGGTCAACTCCGATTCTTGCACCTGCGGGAAGATATGAGTTTGAGCCGTTATCGTCAAGTCGTCTGTCGTTGATAAAATACGTATTCCTTGCAATTTTCAGCATTTTTTCGCCTGACTCAAAGCCTATCTGCGATGCAGGATAAATATGCTGAAGACCAACAGTATTTTCATCTCTCCAGCGTATGCCGAAATCCGAATAGCGGAAGCATTTCTTGCCTTTTTTGATAAAGGTGGGGAAATCGCTGAGATTCTTGTTTATGTCTTCCCAGAGAGCGTACTTTTCACTGTTGAGGTCAAGTTCCTTTGCCATATCATACACGGCACGGAAAAGCAATTTGACAAGTCCGAGCGAATTGATTGCGTTCACCGTATTTATCTGACCGATATGTGTAAGAGCATTGAACTTTTCACCGCGGTAATAGGGAATTTCGTGTGCCGCATCTCCCTTGATTACGTATCTGCCTCTTTGTTTTACAAGGTAATCCTCCCAGAAAGCTGCTGTATTCAGCACAAAATCGTAGTAATTCTCAAGCGCATATTCCTTGTCATAGGTTGAGTACCAATGCATAATCGGTATCAGACAAGCATAGGCTGCGTGGCTCTTCTGACCGAGGAAGAAAATTCCGTGCTCCTTGCACTCCTTCATACTGTAAACGTCACGCGCTTTGGGACCGAAGCTTACAGGGAAGGCATAGCCGCCGCAACCGAAAAACTTTGCAAATTTCTTTGCTTCCTCTTTCATATCGTTGACGGGAGCCATATAACCGTCAAAAAGTTCGGGATGATTTGACGTAAACACGCAATAATAAGGAGCCTCATAGTTGTAATTCATATGATAATCTCCCGCCCAGGGGAAGAAATCATCCGTTATGAAGTTACCGAACAAGCCGGGAGGGAACTCCTTGTTTCCCATACAGCCTGCAAGATGATAGAGGCTTGAATTATACCATTTTTCAATTTCCTTATCTTCAAGGGTTACCTTGGATGCGGAGAAAAACTTCTCCCATTTTTTCTGTGTTTCAGCCTTGTCACGGTCATAGTCGCAATTCTTCAGCATTTCAACAGCTTTGGCAGAAAAATCCGCATCATCAAAATTCGTTACAACGGAAATACAGAAGCGAACGGTTACGTATCCGTCTTTTGTCACGAAATCAATTTCTCTTAAGCAGGCAATAACAGCTGATTCACGGTCAACCTCTTTACCGTTGAACTTTCTGACACTGCACTTGATTCCGTCACAGGCATATTCCGAATTTTCCGAATTGCAGGTATCGGGAATTTCAACCGAGACGCAGGGAACTTTTTCCGATTCAGGCACCTTAATCTGAAAATATATGAGATTTTCGGGTGCAACAAAGAATTCCATTCCTGCTTTTCCGAAACTGCAATCAAGAAGACCTTTGTCAAAGTACTGTTTTATGTTGTACTGTGACAAATCAAGATTTCCTATTCTTATGTTGCCTACGGTTTTGATTCCTCCGTCTTTGTGCGCTCCGGGGGTAAATTTCCAGAAGTCACATTTGGAAATATGAATCAGGAGATCTTTTTCGTCGTTATCAAAAACAACACCGAGATCACCGTTGCCGCACATTGCACCGGCAGGGATTTTATAAACTACTTTCCCACCTTCTGTATTTATGGGTTTTGAAGTTATTTCATTAAAATATGTATTCATTATTATCACCAACCAAAGCTATTATAATTGTTTTTCTTTTTTAAATCAAGTAGATAAATTGCAATATGGTGTTGATTTTAATTTTCAAAATGCTATAATTGAATTATAAACCAATAAGAGTGGCAAAGAAGCCTGCACACTTCATACACCCTCTTGAAACGACTCTGCAATGAAGGAGAGAAAAAATGAAAGAGATTATAAAAAAAGCAATCGCAACAACTCTTTGCGCCGCAATGCTTGTTTCAACAAGTGCAATCGGTGCATCCGCAGCAGAAGAAAAATGCACGGGCAACTGCGAGCATTCACCCGTAATCGTGCTTCCCGGCATCAACCATTCGCCTACCTATCTTTACAATGAAAACGATGAGCCCGTTATGTATAACGACAGCCACGTAGGCGGCACTCTGCTCATCCTTAACGAAACAGCTCTTACCGCAAATGCAATTGCAGGTCTTGTTGCAAGAGTGCTTGCAACCATCGCATTCCAGACAAACGTCGGAATCGACGATGCGGCTTACAACCTTGTTTCCGATATTTTCAAATATCAGAAATGCGATGACAACGGCGACCATATCGAAAACCTCAAAACAAAAAGATGGAATCATTCTCTTGAGGGTATGTCCGAAGAAGACCTTGAATGGACCTACAGAATGGTGCCCATTCAGTCACTTGTTGACGTTATCGGTAAAGACCACGTTTATTTCTTCACCTTTAACCTTGTTGGCGACCCCATGGATTCCGCAGATGACCTTGACGAATACATAAAGATGGTCAAAGAGCAGACGGGACACGACAAGGTAACTCTTCTCCCCGTCAGCCTCGGCGGTACGATTCTCACCGCTTATCTTGAAAAATACGGACACAGCGAGCTTGACCAGATTGTCAATGCCGTTGCCTGCCTTGACGGTACAGACATTGTTGCCGACTTCTTTGCAAGAGAATGGAGACTTGATGACGAATACCTTTACCACGAGTTTATGGAGAAAATCTTCATTGAATCAGAGGGCGAAGGCACAATCGGTTATCTCATCAACACCCTTCTTCATATCATTCCCCGTTCGGGTATCGATGCACTTCTCAGCGGTGCAATCAGCGCAATTCTTGACACGCTGATGCTCAACTGTCCCCAGTTCTGGGCCATGCTCCCCTCATACAGATATGAGGCACTTGCAGAAAGATATCTTTCCGACAAGCCTACACTCAAGGCAAGAACAGACGCCTTTCAGCAGGCAAGACTCAACCTTAAGCAGAACATTCTCGATGCAGTTGCAGACGGTGTCCGCGTTAACTCAATCGCAGGCGCAAACCTTGATTTCGGCGAAGAAATGTACTCATATTTCAACATCGTTGCATCCGCAGAAAAATATAATTCAGACGGTATCGTAAACCTCAACTCAACAACTCTCGGTGCAACGGGTGCCGCAGGCAAGAACACTCTTGATGACGTTGATTACAAAAAGAACACATACTGCAACAATCCTGAACACAACCACGTTTCACCTGACAATATGGTTGATGCATCAACGGCAATCCTGCCCGAAAACACCTGGATTTTCCTTGACCAGCACCACGAAGTTGGCTACAATGACGTTGTTCTCAACGTTGCAAAGGCAATCATCCTCGGTGAAGTTACAAACGTTAACGACAATCCCGAAATGTATCCCCAGTTCAACGGTCCTTGCTACACACAGAGCATCCGCAGATGGAAGCTCCCCGATGCAAAAAAGGTTGACCGGACAAACCTCAGCGAAGAGGATAAAACAGAGCTCAACGCAGCTATTGCAGAGGCAGAGGCTGTGCTTGCAATGACAATCGCTGACCAGCCCAGAGTTGAGGCGGCAGAAAAAAGACTCATTGCAATTCTTTGCAAAGTAGGCGCAGAAGGCTACGTCAGCGCAGAGCCTGCAGAAGAATCCCCGCTTGCACCCGTGCTTGAAAAGGTTACTTGCACAATGAGCAAAGGCTCACTCTTCCTCCTTGGCGGCGGAAGCCTTGTTGACAGAATCCTCTCACCTTTCAGAGCGCTGTTCAAACTTATATTCGGATAAAAAAATCAACGGAGATGCTTCAAAAGAGGCATCTCCGTTTTGCTTTTACCACGGTTGCGGATGAGTGAAATTATATGTTTTTTCAAGCAAGTTATAGATTGCTACCGCACAGGGATTGATTGCATCCCATATGGGCTCATCATAGAGGGTTATCCAGGTATAAATTCTTCTTTGACATTTCGTTTACACCCCTTTGAATTCAATTTGCGTTTACTCTATTATTTTTGCATTCCATTCGGGGTTTATTAACGTTAATTTGAAAGTTTTGAAATGAAAAACTCCCTCGGTCAGACCGAAGGAGTTCGATGATTTGGTTGCAATCTCTCGCAAAAAAACTTACAGAATCTCTCCCAGAATAAAGCAGGCAAAGGAAATAACTGCGCCTGCAATCAGAAGATAGGACCACTTACGCTTATTATTCCAGCAGACCACGGCTTCACAGACTGTGAACACCGCAATAGCAGGATAGGTGAGGTCAATCGGTAACAGGTCGGGTTTAACCTTGAATATAAGCCATACAACAAAGGCAATGCCGGCAATGACCGTAGCAATTTTGTGGGAGAGAGGCATATTTTTCCAATTCATTATCTGTTTTCCTTTCTTATTTCAAACTACAGTGATAAACGGATTATCATACCGATTCATATTATCATCTGACGTAATTTTTGTCAATGCGACAGTAAAATGTCAAATACTTTTTTGTAATCAGTCATACATTTTTTTAAAAAGTTATTGACACAAAAATCCATTATATGATATTATAATCCATATAATGGATAAGATTTTTTAAAACAAATTGAAGGAGACGATTATTATGTCAAACACAAAACTTCCTCCCCTCGACGTAATCAAGGATATGGCAGGCGAAGGCGTAGAACTTCCCGAAGAAATCCTCGATGCAGTTGCAGGCGGGGCATATTCAGTTGAAGAATGGAATCAGATGTCAACAGAAGAGCGTCAGGCAGCTCAGCAGCGTTCACTTCTTGCAAAGCTCGTTCTCAAAACACCTTGCGAACTCGACTAATAACACTCTAGAATAAAGGAGATTTCAATTATGTATCAGAAACCCGATTTTGTTCAGGTATCTGTTAAGGTAGCAGACGTTTTTGCTAACTACCTTGCAACAGGTTGTCCCGAAGACGAATTCCTTCAGTGGCAGTTCACTGTTCCTTGCGAAGGCACAGACAACTATCATCAGGTTGCCAATACATACACAGGTATGGGTCTTGCTCACCAGTGCTATTCAGCATACAATCCCTGATTATTTATGCCTTTCAGCCTAATTAATAATGATAATTTCAACTTATCTCGCATCCTGATGCAGTTCAGGCCATTTACGGAAAGCGAGGATGAGTTTCCTTTTTGCAACATAAATTTTATGGAAAGACCCAAAGGCGGTCTGCAAAACAAGAAACTTATCAAAAAGGTGGGAGATCATTATTTTTATCAATCGGATGATAACATTGTGGTCGCTAACGCGACCTCTTTTGTTTTAATCAGAAAAAACTTCTCACAGATGGATGTTTATCTTCCGCCGAACGGATATTTTGTTGAGACCCAGCTTGCTTTCCTTATCCTGCAGGGATACAGATACGTCCTCGCTCATCACGGTCAGTTTCAGATGCACAGTGCCGTTGTTATTCACGACGGCTGCGGAATTGCATTCTGCGGTCTGCCCGGTGCAGGCAAAAGCACTCAGGCTCATCTTTGGGAAGAGCATCTCGGAGCAGAGGCTCTGAACCTTGATCAGCCCTGCATCTTTTTTGAAGGCGGCGAGGTTTATGTCAGCGGCTCACCCTGGAGCGGCAAAGAGGATTGCTACAAAAACAAAAAAGTTCCTCTCAAGGCCATTTTCTATGTTGTGCAGGCTCCTGAAAACTCTGTTGAAAGACTTTCTGTTGCAGAAAGCTTTTCGCATCTTTATCTCAACAACTATCTTGTTCCGTTCAACGAAGAAATGGAAAAGAAGCATCAGAATGCAGTTATTAAGCTTGCATCAAACGTGCCTGTATACCGCTTGAAATGCACAATTTCAAAAGAAGCGGTTGAGGTCGCACACCATATTGTTTTTAACAACAAATAAGAGGTTGTTCCTATGAATTATAAAAGAAAATCCAACTACGAACTCAAAGAAATAGGCGGCGAAACTCTTCTTATTCCCAGAGGTGCAGAAACCGTTGATTTTAATAATGTAACCGTATTCAACGAGACGGGAGCCCTCTTGCTCCGAGCAATGGACGAAGCAACAAACATTGACACCCTTGCACAGATGCTCGTTGAAAAATATAACATTCAGCCTGACGAAGCAAAAGCAGATACTGAAGCATATATTCAGAAAATGCTTGACGCAGGTATTATTGAAACGGTGTAAACTATGTCTTTTTATGATGCTTTAATCAACTCAAAAAACAAAAGCGGTGATTTTACAAAATTGTTTGATAAACTCACCGTTGAAAACGATATACTCGCAAACTGCACGTTGGAATTAACACCGCTTTGTAATTTCAGATGTGCTTTTTGTTATTCACGTGTTTCCCCCGAAGAACTGAAAAAGCGCAACGTTTCCATTATGCGATTCGACGAATGGAAGCGTTATATTGACGATGCGGCTCAGATGCATTGCATGACTCTTATTCTGACGGGCGGCGAATGTACAATTCATCCTGATTTTTGCAAAATTTATTCTTATGCGTATGACAAAGGGCTTACCATAAGCGTTTTCACCAACGGTTCGAATATTACAGATGAAATATTTGAATTGTTCACTCAGAAACCACCCTTCCGCATTTTTATAACTCTTTACGGCAATTCACCCGAAACTTATGAAAAGGTTGTGGGTGACGGCAAATATTTTTCAATTGTCAGAAAGAATGTTGAAGCTCTCGTTTCAAAGAATTTTGACGTTGTTCTTCAGGGAACTTTTGTGTCGGATAATGTTCAGGATGTTGAACCGCTTTACGATTATGCCACCTCCCTTGGCTGTGAATTCCGATATAACGCAGATTTATTCACACTCGGCAACAACACCGCAGAGTTGAATAAAACTATTCAGGCCGATCAGGATTTTCTTGCTCAGGTAAGCAAAAACATCTGGTGCAAAAAACATAACGTTGACCCGAACAGCATTGAGGCACGCGAAAAGAAACGGGTTGCACCCAATCCTGCAGACCCCGATGCAGTCGGAATCAAATGCAATGCGGGCAAAAACGCTTGTTTCATCCGCCACGACGGAATGATGGCTCCCTGCAACACACTTGACGCAAAGCTGATTGACACCCACGGCAGAAGCCTTATGGATTGCTTCAAGGAAATGTCTGCTTGGGCAAACACCGTTCCCCGAATCAAAGAATGCGAAGGCTGCATTCACGCAATTCATTGCAGAACCTGTGTTGCATTTCATTATAACGACACTCATCAGTTCGGAGTTCCTTCTCCCCGCATTTGTTTCAAAATCAGAGAACCCGAAAAAGCAAAGGCAGAACAGGAATTCTTTGCAAAGCACGGATATCTGGAGCTGTAAAAATGATTAAAGTCACCCCTCTCGGCGATTTGCATAACGGAAAGCAAACCGAGCTCATTCAAACAGAAAAAGAAACTTTCATCAAAAAGCCACGCGACTTTAAGACCGAAGTGGCTTTTTCTTTGTTCTGCAAAAAACTTGAGACTCTTGGTCTTCCCTGCTTTTCACGCATCCCAACGCTCATTGAAGAGGGCGACGGATTTCACACAGAAACGGTTGAAGAAAATCTGCCCGTATCCGATTCGGGTGTTGACGCCTACTATCGCAGAGCAGGCATTCTTTTATGCATATGCTATCTTTTCGGTTCTGTTGATATCCATTGCGAAAATCTTATTGCCTCGGGTGATATTCCCGTTGTAATAGATATGGAAACCCTTCTTTCAGGTAAAAAACGCCGAAGCACTTCCCGCTATTCTCTTGCAGATTCCGTTCTTTGCTCTCATCTGCTTTGCAATTTCATAATCACCGCTGACGGTGTGAAAGACGCAAGCGGTTTTTCGGGAGTTATCAGCGGATTAAAAAATATTCCTCACACCGAAAAAGAAAAAATCTTTCCTTGGGACAAAGCGGATATCATTATTTCCGCATTCAAGGAAGCCTACAATACTATTGTATATAATAGAGGAGCTGTCCGTGAGGCTCTTCATCTTTTTGATGACTGTTCATTCAGGCAGATTCTTCGCCCGTCACAAACTTACAACACAATTTCAGAAAAGCTCGCATCCTTACCCGATGAAAAAAGAATGCATTATGCATCTGAGCTTCTCTCATACGCTTACAAAAGAGATATTGACCCTGACCGCATCAAAAAATCTTCGCTGATTCTGGACGAAGAAGTGAGATGCGTGGTTTCGGGAGAAATTCCGCTTTTTTATACTAAAGGCAACTCGACCGATTTATTTGCATCGGATAAAAACATATTTCCCGATTTTCTTGTGGCATCACCCGTAGATTATGCCATTCAGCGCCTTGAAGGATTATGCGAAGACGATTTAGAAAGGCAACAAAAAATCATCGCTCTTGCTTTGCAAGCATCCACACCTCTCAAATGCAATAAAACACTACATATAAATAAAGGCTCATTGACCGCAGGCGAAATCTGCGCCAAGCAGGTAACAGACAGTGCAATTTTCAGCCTGCCCTGCATTTTTTGCGCTCTTGAGCAAACTAAAACCTCTGTCAATTTTGTTTCTTCGGGATTTTCGCTTTATTCAGGTCTTTGCGGTGTTATGTGTATGTATGCGGCACTATGGCGAAAAACAGGCAAGAGCGAATATTACGATACACTCAAAAAGTGCTTTAAAAAGTTTGCGGCTATAATGCTGAACGATAACGCAGAAATAAAACCGACTGATAAAAGTTCGGGTCTCGGCGACGGAATCACGGGAATGATTTCCGCTTTGCTCCATATTCACGAGCTTACGGCACTCTCTGAATTCAGAGAAGGTGCAATCAGATTGATTAACCGACTTTCCGTTTCGGAGCAATCATATAATACAGATTATCTTAACGGTATCGGTGCTTTGCCCGTTATTCTGAAAAGACATCATATTCCCGAATCGGACAAAATATGTTCGGGATTTTATAAAGAAATATTAAATACAAAACCGTTCACAACAGGATTTGCTCACGGTGCATCGGGTTTGGCGCTCTCACTTTCAGCCCTGTCCTCTCTCGGTTTGCCCGTTTCCGTAGATGCGATAACCGCCCTGCTTTCGTGGGAAAATTCATATTTCACAACCGAAAACAGAAATTGGCAGGATTTAAGAAATACTCCCGAAATCGGATTTATGAGTGGTTGGTGCTCGGGTGCACCGGGCATCGGAATGGCTCGCAAAGAAATGCTTGATTTAACAAGCGATATTAACCTGCTATCACTCTGCGAAAAAGATATACGACTTTCAAGTGAATTCATCGCCAAAGAAACTCCGTCAAAAAGAGACAGTCTTTGTTGCGGAACTGCATCAAGGCTCATGGCGGCAAGCAGACTCGGAATTCGGATTGACAATACTTTTGAATCGCTTTTTGCGGCAGAAAAAGAAAACAGATTAAGATTCATTCACCCTGCTGACACAGCAGATATAAACATTTCATTAATGCAAGGATTATCGGGCGTTGCCTATGCTCTGGCTATGTACGGCGACCCGTTAAGCGGAGGAATGCTCCTATGATTAATCAGGAAATCATGGTTGAGATGAATGAAGTTATTGATTCCGTCATAGCGGAAATCAACAACGGCGGAACAGTAACTATGGTTGGCAGCGGCACAAGTATGGCACCGTTCATTGAATCGGAAAAAGATAAAATTTTATTATCGAAATTACCCGATAACAAAAAAATACGTGTCGGAGAGATTTATCTTTACCGCCGCAGTAACGGCAGATACGCAATTCACCGTGTATATTCCGTAAACGGAAACACCCTTTCTATGTGCGGCGATTCGCAGATAACTCTTGAAAAAATCGATAAAAACGACCTTCTCGCAATCGTGACACAGGTAATAAAACCCCATAAAACAATAAATTGCCTGAATTCAGGTTCTCTTTTGATTCACAGATTCAGAATGAGATACCGTCAACTTAAATACAGACACAAAACAATCCAGAAAATTCACCGCATATTCAGAAAAATCAAACGGAAACTGACAGGAAATAATCTATGAAAAAGAAAATTCAAAAAGTCATTAACAACATCGTAAACTGGAAAGAAACGGTGGAAATACTGAAATGGGTTTACCGCATCGGCAGCAACTTCAAGCGATATATGCTGGGATTTCTGATTATCAATATGGTAACCATGCTTATTTCGCTGGGAAGCTCCATTGCAGGACGATACGTTGTTGATGCTGCTACTTCATTCAGATCGGAAATGTTTTTCAAGTGCATTATAATTATGTTCTCCACCACATTGGTGTCCATAGTTATTTCTTCTGTTTCTGAAATGTTTTCAAGCTACGTTAATGAAAAGTATGCTTATGGTATCCGTGCAAAAATGTACGATAAAGTGCAGAGAAGCATTTGGCACAAGCTGACAAAATATCACAGTGGCGACTTGCTCTCCCGACTTTCGGGCGACGTTGATAAAATCGCATCTATCCTTATCACAATGGCGCCGAATATGATAGTCACCTTCTGTCAGCTGATAATCATAATGATTATCCTGCTGAAAAATGATCCTATGCTCGTTCTTATAGGTATGGTAATCGCACCCATAGGAATGATTACTTCAGTTATTTTCAGAAAAAAATACAGCGTATATCAGAAGGCTTTGCGTGAAAGCCACTCCGAATACTACGCTTTTATGCAGGAATCACTCTCAAATATCAACGTTACAAAAACTTTTCAGTTGGAAGACGATAACAATCTTTCATTTAACAACATAAGAGATAAACGTATGAAGCTTGTTATGAAAAGCTCCGTATTGAGCACCGTAATGAGCTCGTTTATGAGGCTGATTTATAATCTGGGATACGTTATAACCTTTTCCTGGTGTGCTTATAATCTGACAAACAGCGAAATTACGGGTTATACCTTCGGAACCATGACGCTTTTCCTCTCTCTTTCATCCCAGCTGCAAGGCTCAATGCGTTCGCTCGGAAAAGTAATTCCCCAGATGTTTTCGCTTTTTGTCAGCGCAAAAAGACTCTATGAAATCAGCGAAATAGAGAACGAAAACTACGAAGAAATCGGGAATATTCCCGAATCCGTCGGTCTTCGTGTGTCCGATGTCAGCTACACATACGATGCCGACTCACAGTCAGTTCTCAAAAACCTTGATTTTGAAATCCCTGCAAACAGCCGTGTCGGCATCATCGGCGAATCAGGCGCAGGCAAAACAACGTTTATCCGTCTGTTGCTTTCATTGATAAAACCCGACAGCGGAAATATGGAATATATTCTCGAAAACGGTGAAACGGAAAAGCCGTGTCCTGCTTCAAGAAGATTCATCTCATACGTTCCTCAGGGAAACACTCTGCTTTCAGGCTCAATAAAATCAAATCTGCTTTCAGCAAATAAAAACGCAACAGAAGAAGAAATGTGGAAGGCTCTTGAAATGGCTGATGCAACACATTTCATAAACAAAATGCCGCAAAAGCTTGACAGCGTCCTTTCGGAAAGCGCAGGTGGTATTTCGGAAGGTCAGGCACAGCGAATCTCAATTGCACGAGCACTTCTGAGAAACAAACCCGTTCTTATTCTTGACGAAGCAACCTCTGCTCTTGATGAAAAAACAGAGTCAAGAATTATCGAAAATCTGAAATCATCAGAACCCAAAACCTGCTTTATAATCACTCACAGAAAATCAATGCTCAAATACTGTGATATCGTTATCGAAATCGATGAAAACGGAAACGCTGCATTGAGAAAACCCGAAGAAGTCATATAAAAAAAGCCCATCGTTATGCTTTACGCATCAAACGATGGGTTTATTTTTTTAACTGTCAACTCTTTGTCTTTCAACAAGCTCTGCAAAATAGCCGTTTTTGCTTATCAGTTCATCATAAGTGCCGTCTTCGATAATTCTTCCGCCGTCAAGAACGATGATTCTGTCGCACTCTTTGATTGTTGACAATCTGTGGGCAATAACAATTCTTGTGCATCGAAGCTTTGCAAGAGATTCTGAAACGATTTTCTGTGTGATATTATCGAGCGCAGATGTCGCTTCATCAAACATCAGGATTCGGGGATTGGGAGCAATTGCTCTTGCGATCATCAGACGCTGTCTCTGACCGCCCGATATACCTCCCGAGCCTTCGGAAATGATTGTGTGCATCTGCATGGGCATATAGCGGATATCCTCTGCTATGCCTGCCATTTCGGCAGCTTTCCACGCATCGTCAACCGACAGGTGCGGTGCGGATATAACTATGTTTGAATAAATATCGCCTGCAAACAGCTTTCCGTTCTGCATAACCGTTCCGATATTGCGTCTCAAGGATTTCAGATCAAGCGTTGCGATATCTTTTTTGTCATAATAAACTGTACCCTTCTGTGGCTTTTCAAATCCGAGCAGTATTCTCATCAGCGTGGATTTACCGCAACCTGTTTTGCCGACTATTGCAACATACTGACCTGCTCTGATATTCAGGGAGAGGTTGTTGATTACATTAGGCATATTGTCGCTGTATCTGAAACTGACGTTGCTTATTTCAATCGAACCCGAAAGACGGGTAACAACCTTTTTGCTTTGTGCCATTTCGGGC
Source organism: Acutalibacteraceae bacterium (assembly GCA_045630405.1). Classification (GTDB taxonomy): domain Bacteria; phylum Bacillota; class Clostridia; order Oscillospirales; family Acutalibacteraceae; genus CAG-177. The sequence goes on along the minus strand of JAZQTC010000030.1, from coordinate 11,018 downwards.
ACTTCTTTAAAAATAGGCTCAACCATTTCAAGAGTAGGCTTCATTTCACCAATCTGCAATGCAATGGTTGCAAAGCTGACAAAGGAACCTATAACAAGACCGTATGAAACGTTGAAGGTCATATATTCAGCCATGGATACGTTTTGCGAAACCGCAACAAAATAAAGAAGAATCGTTCCGAGAATCGATATAAACGCAGATATCGCACCGTTCAGAGCAAGAATCTTGGGCGGATTGTATCTGTATTGCAAAACGTCTTTATAATATCCCGACCACTTCGAAAAAGCTCTTTTTTCTGCGCCCGTGATTTTGATTTTCTGAATTCCCGACAAAAGAGAAAACACAAGACCGTTTTCTTTGGCTTTTGCCTCAAAAATTTTCTTTGTCTGCTTCATCTGCAGAACCATACTCAGCAAAGTGAAAAGCAGCGTAACACCGACAACGCTTAATGCAGGAATCGCAAGAGTTGGAGAAAACTCAAAAATCTGCATTATATATGCAATTGAAAGCACCGTTGAAAGTCCTGATGAAAGAAGAATATCAACAATCATATTGCTTAAAACAGCCATACTCTGAACTCTTGCAGAAAGGTCGCCGCTGCTGTATTTTTTGAAAAAACTGACGGGCAGACCGAGAACTCTCATCATTGTTGCAGACTCTACGGGGATTTTGAGTTTAGTTGTAATTCTGAAAAGTACAACTGACTTTGTTATTCCGATAAGAGTCTGGGATATGATAACACCAAGCATAAATATGCCCATAACAACAAGCATTGTAACATTATCGGTGTGGATAACATTGGAGAAAATAATGTTGTTGATATAAGCCATAAATAGCCCCATCAGAGTTACCGCCAAGGTTGCAATAACAACGCTTATATAATCCCATGCCGAGAGAAGCCCCATCATATATTTCAGAAGGCTCTTTATGTTCATCTCTTCAAGAGGAAAAGGCTTGTAAAAGCAAATTGCTTCTCCGCTGAATTTATCTGCGTTTTTTGATGTGACCTTAACCTTTTTTGAAAGATTTCTGTCGTAATATGTGTATCCCGAAGCACCTTTCGGAATAAGCGAAACAATCTCTCCGTCTGCGGTAACGCACATCAGAGGACCTACGCCGTCTTTATACCATTCACCGTTCAGGGTTACGTTTCTTCTCATAATTCCCGAAGGCTGAAGATAAAAATCAAGCACGTCTTTTGTTTCTTTTACGCTCAAAGGCAGTTCCTGCAAAGGAATGTGATAATACTTAAGAATTTCTTCAATTGCATCCTTTGCCATTCTGGTGTCATCGTATTTATCGCTTTGCGAAAACTTTCGGTTCATAACAACTTCCGCCATATCGGTAAAAGCTTCGGAGAACGAAAGATCGTCATTTTTTATTCTTTGTTTAATCTGTTCGTCAAACCAACCCACGATAACACCTCCTTATTCGTTTGTAACAAGTTTGGTATAAAGACCGTCGAGAGCATAAAGCTCGTCGTGAGTGCCTCGTTCAACTATTTTTCCGCGCTCCATAACGATAATTTCATCGGCATCGCGTATTGTTGAAAGTCTGTGGGCAACAACAATGCAGGTAATGCCTCTGTTTTTAACGGCTTTGATAACGTCGTATTCTGTCTTTGCATCAAGAGCAGAAGTTGCCTCATCCATAATTATAATCGTCGGATCCTGTGCAAGCGCTCTGGCAATTTCAATTCTCTGCCTCTGACCGCCCGAAAAATCCTTGCCGCCTTCAAGCAGTCTGTATTGATATCCGCCGTCACGGAACATAATATCTTCGTGAATCTGCGCATCGTTGGAAGCGATAATCATTTCAAAATCTTCAATTGTGCCGTCCCACATTTTTATGTTGTTGGCAATGGTATCGTCAAACAAAACGATATCCTGATCAACAACAGAAAGTGAGCCGTTGAGGATTTCTCTTTTGATTTCGTCTATCGGCTTACCGTCAAAAAGAATTTCGCCTTTCCACGGTTTATAAAGACCCGAAAGGAGCTTTGAGATTGTTGATTTGCCGCATCCCGATGCACCCACCAACGCAATCTTTTTGCCGGGTTCAATGGTGAGATTGAAATCTTCAATCAGGGGTTCAGCTAATTTTGAATAACCGAACGTAAGATCTCTAATCTCTATCTTACCGCTGAGTTTTGCATATGAAACGTCATCCGAAAGATCGTTTTCGGTATAAACAACGTCGGGCTTATAATCTTCAACGTCAAGAATACGCTCCATGTTCGTGCGTGTTTCCTGAATCTTCTGTGAAGCGGAAATCATTCTTTTTGCAGGCGATTCGAACGAACGAAGGAATCCCTGAAACGCAAGAATCATACCAACGGTAAAATTGCCCTGCATTGTGATGAACACACCAAGAAAAACAACCGTGATATTGGTAACGGATGAAATAAAATCGGGCAGAACTCCTAAATACTGATCTATTTTTGCATATCTGACATTCTGTGTATTAACGGCAGCCTGATATGATGCCCATTTTTCGAAATATCCGTCTTCTGCGCCCGAAGCCTTGATTGTTTCAATCATTTCGATGCCGTTTGTTGTCATACCGGCAAGTCTGCCCGAGTTACGCATCTGCACTTTTGTGATATTGACCTTTTTAGCAGAAATAATGCGGGCAACAACAATGTTCAGAATAATCGAAAGAACTCCGACAATTGCAAGAGGAAGGCTGTAGCGGAGCATAACAATCAGATAGAAAACAAGCATAAGAAAATCAAGAATCATCGGTGCAAAGGTGTGCATAAGCTCCTTTGCAACAACTTCATTTTTCTTCTGCCTTTCGGCAATATCGCCTGCCATTCTCTGCGCATAGAATTCCATGGGCATTCTTAAAATATGCCACATAAATTTGGTGTTGGAAACAATGGCAAGCTTGCCTTCAACCTTGAGCATCTGAATGCTTTTCACGCAATCAACAATCAAGCCGAGGATTGCAACAAAAAACATACATCCCGTAAAGGGATAAAGCCAGCCTGCGTTTTCGCCCGAAATCAGGCGGTCCATAAACACTCTTGAAAATGCAGGATTGAGAATATTGATAAGTGCGCTCACAAGAGTGGTCAATATGATAAACAAAATTGCTTTGCGCGTGCCTTTAAGTCTTTTTGCCGCAAAATCCAGAACAGATTTCGGCTTGCCGCCAGGCTCAAATGCTTCCGACGGAGAAACCGCAATGCACAGACCCGAAAAGCTTTTGTCAAATTGCTCAAAATCAACGCTGACTCTGCCGTTTGCAGGGTCATTTATAATTGCTTTATTCTTTTTGAAACCACAAAGAACAACAAAATGATTGTTGTTCCAATGAATGATGCACGGAAAAGATCCTTTTTCCTGCAATCCCTTGGAGCTGTAAGCTAAAGCCTTGGCTGTCATACCGTAGTTTCTTGCGGCAACAAGAATGTTCTTTGCACTTGTGCCGTCTCTTGAAACGCCGCAATCGGTACGTACCTGCTCAAGAGGAAGCCACTTGCCGTAATAAGCCATAACCATTGACAGTGAAGCCGCACCGCATTCAAGTGCTTCCATCTGCATCATAACGGGAACTTTAGCCACTCCGCTTGTAATCGGAGACTGAGTTTTTTTCTTCATTTTCATATTCTCACCCAATCACCACAAGAACGAAATCGGCTTTATTGTTTCTTTTGTGATTTCAACTTCAACATAACCGTCTGAAGTGTTTTCTGGCATTGAAATTTCAACAATATAATTCCATTCACTCAAATCAAGACAATATAAAGTATATTCGTCAACATCCAGAGATTCGGTTATCTTCGTCTTTGAAACAGGTTTTTCGGAAACAGAAACAACCTCTCCAAAAACATCGCCAAGTTTAACTTTATCACCCACCGCCACAACTTCGGATTCAGGCAGATAGCATACAATACCGTCTTCGGTTGCAACGCCGTCTGCTTTTACCGTCACGTCAAGAGTGCCGAAAACAGCCCACACAAAAATTGACGCAAGCAGAATCACGGCAGATAAGATTATCAGCCATGCAGCGGGATTTGAAGTTTTTATGTAGTCATTCACCTGCTCGGGAGAAGTGATTTTGTTTGATTTTTCATTTTTCAAAGATAACTGTGCCATACACATCAGCCTCTCACATTAAAATTTTTTATCTATGCCGAGATGTTTCCATGCATTGAATATGATTTTGTTATCAGTCTGCGAAACGGTATTCACTTTTTGAACTTCACTTTTCATAACATTTCTTTTTTTGCCGAAAAGAAAGCTGACAAGACGGTGAAACTGACAAAACGGCATCAGAATTTTGTGCCTTTCAACAATCGGATATTGTTCTTTGATTTCATCGTAAGGAAGAAAGATTCTTGAAAGAAAATAGCCGATTTTTCCACCCTTTTTCTTCATTCTTCTGAAGTGGCAGAAATTCTCATTGCCCATCTCTCCGCCCACAGCAATAAACTCCTGAATGGCAAGAGTTGCTTTGGTATGAGGCTTGTCACAAAACCACACCTTGCAAAGTGCATCCATACTTTCTGCAAAAACAAGCAAACCGCTTTCCTTGAGCCATTTCCGAAGCTCTTTTGACATATAGTCACGGTTTTTGCTTATAATCCACAAGTCAAGAACAGGTCGGATACCGCAACCGCCCTCAAGACAATGCTTTGCCATATGAGCAATATGGTGATAAACATACATATCCGAGTCCATTCTGAAGCAATAACCGTCAGCCGAAACGGGCGAAGATTTTTCCCACACACTGTCAAGAAAACTCATTGCCTGCGTAATATAATCATCGCTTATCAGCTGATGATGCACCTCAACGGTCAGTTTCTTTGGCGTTGTGAAAACTCTGTCATTTTTATTCTCTCTGTAAAAAGAATATTTCAGTTCTTCGCAAAGCGCATCACACGCTTTCTGATGATTTTCAGCAGAAACAAGAATATCAAGGTCTCTGCGGCTTCGCATCCACGCTTTGGGATAATCCTCACACAAAACCGACCCTTTCAAGGGAATAAACGGTATCTGATGACGTGCAAGAACAGAAGCAATTTTTTTCAGTTCATCGTCAAGAATCTGATGACGGATTACCGCAGAATAAACGTTGCTGTTCAGAAGAGACAGCAACTCCGCATCCTCAATATTTTGAGTTCTTTTCAAAGCGTCGCTGACCAGATGAGCAAGATTGTGTTTCTGCGCCAACTCCAGCACGGAACGAATTTGTTCCGAGGAAAACGAAAGCTCGGACAGTACATAATCCCCATCAATTTCAGCACGCAATAATTCAATTAAAATATCAATTGTCTGATTCATTACACACCAATTTCAACATTTTAAAAACGCTGCTCTTTATAATTTAAATAATATCGTTCTGAGGTTTTGCAATAACATAAGGCTGAACGTAGGGCTTTTCTTTTTCAGCACAGGCACCTTCTCGCCACATACCGAGGAATCTGCCGAGAGGGAAAGTATAATATCCGTCCTGTTTATGGTCGGTAACATCATAAGGATCTGCAAAAATCAGGACGTCATCATAGGGTGACTCGGAATTGCAGGTATCTATTCCTATCAGAACCTGCCAGTGACCTGCCCAGTCAACCCAATCAACCATTACGGGAACACCGCTATCGATTGTTTCAACAAAAAAGCGTTCAATTTCTTCAATCGTCTCAAACTTTTTGTCTGTGTCGGCGTGATATTCAACGTTCCATCCTATCAGGTCAAAAAAGTCTGCTATATTTTCAACAGACGAGCCTTTGCAGGGATGACTTTCAACTAGCTGACCGACTGCGATTTCGTGATAATTCTTTTCACCGAACCAATTAAGCACCATAAGTGCGCTTGCGGCACCGCAGGTATATTCCGTTGTTTGCTGATAGGTTTCAAAATGACTTAAAAGATGAAGAGAACCTTCGCTTTTCATATTGTAAAAATCATTTGAAACGTAATATCTCGACCTGTTGTGGTCGGTTATTCCGCCAAAGGAAGATGCGCCGTCTTTCTGCGGATTATCGCCGTATTTTTCGGGATAAGGTATGGTAAATGCACTTTCATTATCCGAAAACATACTGTCCTTTGCTCTCTGCATAATCGAGTCAATATCCGCACCGAAAATATCGAGACCTTCTGCCGAGAAGAATTTCACATCTTCGATTCCGAACAAAGATGTTGCAAGAGCTTTTATATAGTCGTAGCCAAAATTATTCTCGCCTGTATAGCCACCCGCAGTAGTAACATAATAAAGCTTTTTGGCTTTGCAGAGTCCGACAGGAATGCCTTTATCCGAATAATGGAATGTAATGCCGCAGACACAGATATTCTCAAGATAACTGCGCAGCACCGCAGGAAAAAGAAGATCCCAATACGGTGCGGCAATAACAATAATATCTGCCAAAGCAAATTTTCTTGCCTGAATGAAAAAATCATCGTCTGTTTTGCCCGATTTCAGCAGTTCATCTCTTCTGGAAAGCGTTGTTGCGTTAAGGGGTGCGGCAATATCATCATTAAGATTGACACACTCTGTGTCTCCGTCAAGACCTGCAATAAGATGACGTGCCAACTCATCAGTACGTGATCCGTCTCTGAAACAGGCGTTAATATATAAAATCTTATCCATATCAGAACACCAATGTATCTACTTTATCGAGAACTTCAACAAGCTTTGTTCTGTAATGATTAACGGTCACTTCGTCAGCGCCTCTGCGCAGGTAACGGCGGAGAAGACGCATATATCCGATAACCTTAGCCTTATTTTCAACATCATTGATAACATTTTCATCGTCTGTGCCGAGATAACGGGCAAGTGAAAGGCGCCAGAAACGATGAGCAGTTTCGGATTTTATGCCGAGGAATGACTCAATAACGGTCTTATCAAGTTCGCTGAAACCGATATAAGCGTTGAACGTTGAGCCAAGCTCGAGTATAGGATGACCGACTGCAAGGGTATCCATATCAATAAGGAGAGGTTCACCGTTCTGAACCATAACGTTATTGGAATGATAGTCACCGTGAATCATATTGTTACTGTCGGGAATTTCTTCGATAAGAGTACGCATTTTCTGTGCCTTGTCGCTATCGAGATAATCCGCAAGAAAATCAACCCACTCGAGAACCCATTTCTTGAAATCAGGGAGCGCACCTGCTTCAACTTCAGTTGAATGAATTTCTTTCATTGTGTCAACAAAATAAGCAACGCTCTGTGTAAGATCATCAGGATTTGCTCTGATAAGCTTTGTTACGGATGTTGCATTGAGAAGCTCGGTCAGGCTTCCGTAACCGTCACCGATTCTGACAATGCCGTAAGGAATAGCCGTGTTAACACCGAGAACAAAAGCTCTCCTTGAATTTTCACGTTCCTGCATAATTTCGGGAAGTGCATCGCGATTAAAGTATAACTTTACGATTGTTTCGTCATCATAGCGATAAACCGCACCGTTTGCACCTTTTGCGATGAATTCACAGCCATCAATGCTGATTCTGGGATATGTTTTTTCAATTTTCATCATTTCGGTGAAGCCCGTCATTTCAAAGACCGAATAAACCTCGGGTGAAACGTTGATAATTGCAAGTTCAGGCTCTGATTTTTTCAAACGGAGCATCACTCGGAGACCTGCACTTGAGATATACTCAAGATTATCCGCATCAAGAACAGTGTGCATACCCTGATTTGCATTTCTGATTTCATTGATTTTCTCTTCAAATTCAGGTGCGTTTGTTGCATCGATTTTACCGTTAAGATTTATGTACAAAATATTTTTATCGGTTCTGTATTCCATAATTATTTATTCCTTCCAGATACAATTTTCACAAAGCTGTGGAAATACCCTCCCGGTCATCTGCCATTGTTCCGACAATAACTGCAGCTTCAATGGGATGAAGAATATAGGGTGGGTTGTATTTTTCTGCACATTCCGTCGTGCACTTTTGCGGCAAATCAAATCACCGGAGTCACTTTATCCATTATTTAATCTCAAGAATATCCGCAAAGCCTGTCATTTCAAGAATATCCATAACATCTTCGCTTACGTTGATAAGTTCCATCCTGCCCTGTGCGTTCATCTTTTTCTGTGCGGCGAGAAGGACTCTGAGGCCTGCACTGGAAATGTAGTTGATTCCGCCGAAGTCAAGGACAAGATTTACAAGGGTTTCGCCCTCGTTATTTATTGCCTGTTCAAGTTCAGGAGCAGTTACTGTATCCAATCTTCCTTCAAGTTTAAAAATGGTTGAGTTGTTAACTTTTTCAATGTTTATATTCATAATCGTTCTCCTTTTATATTTTCTTGGTCATAGTAAGAATGTTTTGTCCGTTTTCATAAGAATAAGAAACCGTGTCCATAGTTTTCTTTGTGATAAAAATACCTAGTCCGCCGATTTCCCTGTCATCTGCCGAAAGAGAAATATCGGGCTCTGCTCTTTCAAGGGGGTTAAACGGAGTTCCGTTATCCTTGACAACAAGAGTCATAAGTCTTTCGCTTTCATCAAATCCGAAAGAAAGAGAAGCATTTCCGCTTTCATCTTCGTATGCATAGCTTGCGATGTTGACAAATATTTCTTCAACCGCAACACAGATTGTCATTGAGTTTTTCATCGGACATTCAAAGCTTTCAAGACATTCTTCCGTGAAAGCCATAACTTCGGGCAACGCATCTTTTGTTGCCGAAAAGACTTTTTCTTTCACAGGTGCGCCTTCTTTCTTTTTATAATCGAAAACAAGCATTGTGATATCATCGAACTGGGGAGCATCGCCCACAAAATGATCAATGTCGTTTTTGAGACCCGAAAGCAATTCTTCGGCTTTCAGATTCTTGTTTTTATCGATATAAGACTGCAATCTGTCTTCGCCGTAAAGAGCCTCGTTTTTATCCGTAGCTTCGGTTACACCGTCGGTATAAAGGAAGATTCTGTCACCCTTGGCAAGAGTTATTTCATTTTCTCTGTATCTTATACCTTCCATACCCGCAAGCACAAAACCGGGTCTGGTTTTCAGATATTCGCACTCTCCGTCGGCGTGAACAATAATCGGCGGATTGTGTCCTGCATTTGCAAAGCTGAGTTTGCCTGTTGAAAGGTCAAATTTGCCCATCCATGCGGTAACAAACATACCCGATTCGTTGTTTTCACAAAGTTTCTCGTTGGCAAGAGTGAAAATTTCGTTGACGGAAAGACCTCTTTCCGCAAGGTCTTTGATAATTGTTTTTGCCGTCATCATAAACATTGCGGCAGGAATTCCTTTACCCGAAACATCGGCGGCAAGGAAAAAGACAGTGTTATCGTCAAACGAATAAAAATCATAGAAATCGCCGCCGACTTCCTTTGCAGCTATCATCTGTGCATAAACGGCATAATCTTCCGTGTCAGGAAAAGCCGAAGGAAGAGCCGAAAGCTGAATCTGCTTTGCATACTCAAGCTCTTTGTCGATTCTTGTAGCAGCCTCTGCAATATATTTCTTAAGGGTTGAAACGGTTGAATTGATGTCATCGGAAAGCGAAGAAAACTCTGCGTTTGAACGAACGTCAACTTTAACGTTGAGATTTCCGCCTGTAATTTCTGAAAGAGTACCGTTGATTTTCTGCAGATTGTTGATGATAACCTTCTTTATCAGGAAATAAATGAAGATAAACAAAGCGGCAAAAATCAGAATCAGCATAAAAATGCTTGTGTAAAGCGATGCGTCTCTCATAAGCATTGCATCAGCAAAGGGCATTGCGGCAATTATGCAATAGCCTTCAACAAAAGTGAAAACATAGATATATTCTTCGCTGTAATCAGTTTCATTATTGATGATGTTTGTTTTGTAAAGCTGAGTTGCGGTTTTACCTTCAAGCATAATCTTGTCGGGAGTTATGCCGATGGTCGAAATATGCATCCCGTTTCTTTGGGTGTTTGTGACAAGATTAAGATTCTCATCACAGACAGCAACAAATCCCGTGCTTCCTACATGACGGTTCTTTGTTACATCAACAACAAAATCATCAAGACCATCGTGGAAGTGATCTGCATCGTAGCCGACCTGAATAAAACCACCGTCAGGAAGACTTACACCTGCATATTTTCTCATTGTAACACCGTCAATACCCTGAGGAGTGTACATCTGTACAAATTCAGTCTTTTCATCCGTCAGCACCATAAATTCCTTAGACTGTTCGGTGCTGTTCATATCAAAAGCGCCGACAAGCTCTTCTTCTGTAGAAGCGGTAATTGTGCCATCGGGAGCAACAATGTTGATTTCGGTAACATTATATTTTTCTGCAAGGCCGTCAAAAGAAACGGCTTTGTTATTTTCATATTCAGTACGTATATCTTTTGTTATTTTCAAGAGATTTTCATCGGACTTTCCTCTTACATCAGTAATTACATCGTTCATTGCCGATGTGAAAACTTCTCTTGTTTCAATCTCAGCCATTCCGCTTTGCAGGAAATATGTAAATGTGCTTGTTGCCACACAAGCAACAACAATAAGCACAAGAAGTTTTCTCTGGAAGGTCTGGGAAATACGTTCATTATTTTTTCCGAGCTTTCTTTCCTCGTGATTAAGAAACGTAACAGTAAGAAGTGAAATGCCTACAGCGGCAGAGTTGCCGACAATCATAGGAATTGTGGCACCCTTTACAAATTCGAAGGCGTATGATGAATCGCTCATATTTGTAAAGAAAATCATCAGCATATGAAGAACTTCACAAACAATGGTTATAAATATGCCGTAGCTCCAGGTTGGCTTTTTGTTGTCAAACATATAGCGTCTGAGCCCTGCCGCAATGAAACCGACAAGCATTGTTGAAAGAGTGCAGGCGATTCTTGTATATTCTCCGCCACCCCAGTAAACTGAAAAGAATCGGTACAAGCCACCGATAATACCGGAGATGATACCTGCAGGACCACCGAAAATAAGACCTGTGCAAAGAGGTGCCGCATCACGGACATTTGCAACAGTGCCGATAATTTCTACACCGTATCCCGATGCAAAGGCGGATAAACCGCCGAAAACAAGGCCGATTAATATTTGTTTTGAAGTGTAACTTAAATTTTTGAATTTGGTTTTTT
>JAZQTC010000029.1:0-172863 GCA_045630405.1 Acutalibacteraceae bacterium | reverse complement strand
GCAATACTGAGGGCGGAAATCAGACGCCCGAAATACTCAAAAGAAAGAATTGTCAATTGGATAAGCCGATTCAAAGGCGGCAATCCCAACAACAGAAACTATCAAAGACAGATAATAGATACCTTCGTCAACTCGGTATATGTTTATGACGATAAACTGGTGTTTACATACAACTTCAAGGATGGTACAGAAACCATCACTCTCGAGGAAATAGAAGCCGCTTTCGGTTCGGATTTAAACCATAGCGCTCCACCAGTTAAGGTTCATACCAGCAGGTATGAACCTTAATTTTTTTTGCATTCAGGGCTTGTATCTCACGTCTGTATCGATTATGATATAATAATGTATACAAGACATTAAATGGGTTTTGTTGCCGAAACATTCAGGTTTTTTATTTTTCAAAAAAGCATTGACTTTGACGCTTTAGTGTGGTATATTGTTGAAAACAAATCACAAAGGAGGCAGCAAAGCAATGAATAACAATTTTTATTTTTACTTTTATTTTGAAAAGGGCTGCCCGTCTTATGTGATTTCCAAAGAATAAAAACTTTGGTTTGAGTGAAACGGACAGTCCGCATTTGCCGTGCTTCAAAGCACGAAAGCAATGCGGATTTTTTTATTTTCACCACGCATCAAAAAGCAACCATTCAGAAAAGAGGTACCAAACAATGCAAATGAATTTCCACAGAAAACTTCCTATCCCCCAGGATGTTAAAGCTGAATATCCGCTCACAGAACGTATGGTGCAAACCAAAGCAGAAAGAGACAAGGGCATCAAAGCAGTTTTTGACGGACGTTCCGATAAATTCATACTCATTATTGGCCCTTGTTCTGCCGACCACCGTGAGCCTGTGCTTGAATATATCTCAAGACTCCGCAAAATTGAAGAACAGGTCAAGGACAAGATTATCATCATCCCCCGCATTTATACAAACAAACCCAGAACAACAGGTCAGGGTTACAAGGGTATGCTTCATCAGCCCGATCCCGAATCAAAGCCCGATATGTACAAAGGCATCGTTGCCATTCGTGAACTTCATATGGCAGCTCTGCGTGATTACGATTTCTCTTGTGCAGACGAAATGCTTTACCCCGACAACTACCGTTACCTTTCAGACATTCTGTCCTACGTTGCGGTTGGCGCCCGCTCTGTTGAAAATCAGGAACACAGACTCGTTGCAAGCGGAATCGATGCTCCCGTCGGAATGAAAAATCCCACAGGCGGAGATCTGGGAGTTATGATGAACTCAATCGTTGCGGCACAGTCAAGCCACACTTTCATCTATCGCGGCTGGGAGGTTACAAGTGAAGGCAATCCTTACGCTCACGCCATTCTCCGAGGATATATTGATTATTCAGGCAGAAGCATATCCAACTACCATTACGAAGACCTTCTTCACGTGAAAGAACTCTACGAGAAGTCAGGTCTTGTCAATCCTTCTGTTATTGTTGACACAAACCACAACAATTCAGGTAAAAAATATCTTGAGCAGGTGCGTATTGCAAAAGACATCGTATACAGCCGCAATCAGAATGCAGACATCAAACGACTGGTAAAAGGTCTGATGATTGAAAGCTACATTGAAGACGGTGCTCAGGGTGTTGGGGAACACACCTTCGGAAAATCCATCACCGACCCTTGCCTCGGTTGGGAAAAGACAGAAAAGCTTATTCTTGACCTTGCCGATAAACTTTAATCAGAGGATGAACAAAAATGTCAAACAAGTTAGAAGATGCAAGACGAATAATAAATGAAGTGGATTCTCAGATGGCAGAACTGTTTGTGAAGCGTATGAGAGCCGTCGAAACGGTATATGAGCACAAAAAAGAATCAGGGTTACCTATTCTTGACCTTGAAAGAGAAAATGCGGTAATCGAGAGAAACGCCGCATTGATTGAAGACGACGTACTCAAAGAGTATTACATAGATTACCTGAAAAAGGTGATGTCTGTATCCCGTGCTTATCAATACAGAATGCAAAACGGATTAACCGTTGCATACAGCGGTGTCGAAGGTGCCTTTGCTCACATTGCAGCAGGCAGAATCTTCCCCGAAAGCAACCGCGTTTCCTGCAGAGACTTCAAAGCCGCATATGATTCAGTGGTCAGCGGAGAAAGCGACGTTGCAGTATTGCCCATTGAAAACAGCTATGCAGGCGAAGTGGGGCAGACTATTGACCTGATTTTCTCAGGCAATCTTTTCATCAACGGCATCTACGAATTGGAAATTCAGCAGAATCTTCTCGGCATACACAACGCCACTGTTGATGACATCACAAAAGTAACAAGTCATCCTCAGGCGCTCGCTCAATGTCACGACTATATCGAAGCAAAAAAATTTGAAATAAGCGAATCCAGCAACACCGCGGTTGCGGCAAAAACGGTTGCAGACTCAAAGAATAAAACTCTTGGTGCTATTGCAAGTGCGGAAACAGCCGAAATCTACGGACTGAAAGTGGTTGAAGCAAACATCAACAAAAGCAGTGAAAACACAACCCGTTTTGCCGTGTTGTCAAAGGTTCAGGCAAATGCTTCTGCCCTGCCCAACTCCGTATTGATGTTCACGGTCAGAAACGAAGTCGGTTCTCTTGCAAACGCAATCAGCATTATCGGTAAATACGGATACAATATGACTGCACTCCGCAGCAGACCGCTGAAAAAGCATTCCTGGCAATATTATTTCTACATCGAAATCGACGGAAACGTCAACACAGATAACGGTGCTCAGATGATAGCAGAACTGAACAAAGTATGTGACCGACTTAAAGTGGCAGGCTCTTTTGCACCGCATACGGAAATATGAGGGAAATCAATATGACGATACATATGAACCTGGGACATAACAGCTACGATATCATCGTTCAGCGCGGTGTCCTGAAAAATGCGAGTCAATATATGAATTTATCAAGACGTGTTCTTGTTGTAACAGACACGGGTGTTCCTGCTGAATACGCAAAAACAATTGCGGCTCAATGCAAAGAAAGCGTAATTTTCACCGTAGAGATGGGTGAAGATTCAAAATCCCTTGAAACCTTCGAAAAACTTCTTTCCGCAATGCTGGAAAACGGTTTTTCCAGAAAAGATTGCGTTGTTGCCGTTGGCGGCGGTGTTGTGGGCGACCTTTCAGGGTTTGCCGCCTCGGCATATATGCGCGGAATTGACTTTTATAATATTCCCACCACTCTCCTTTCGCAAATAGATTCATCCATCGGTGGAAAAACCGCCATCAATTTCGGCGGTGTCAAAAACGTTGTCGGGGCATTTTATCAGCCCGAAACGGTGCTGATTGACCCCGATCTGCTCAACACCCTCCCTCCGAGACAGCTTGCAAACGGTCTTGCAGAGGCAATCAAAATGTCTCTCACCTCGGACGAAGAATTATTCGGAATATTTGAAAATCAGGATATCGAAAGCAATCTTGATGAAATTATAATCCGTTCACTTAACATAAAAAAATCTGTTGTTGAGCAGGACGAAAAAGAATCAGGGCTCAGAAAAATCCTTAACTTCGGACACACTATCGGTCACGGCATCGAAAGCATCAAAGGAATGGCTGAACTTTATCACGGTGAATGTGTCGCCCTCGGTATGCTGCCTATGTGCGGCGAAGAAATCCGCCCCCGTGTTACGGAAGTTCTGAAGAAATGCAATTTATACCGTGAAATGCAGTACGATTGGGAAAAGATATCAGAAGCAGCATTCCACGATAAAAAAGCTGACGGCGATACCGTAACCGTCACAATTGTAAACGAAGCAGGAAGCTTCGAAATGAAAACCATAAAATGTCTGGAAGCCATTGAAATGGCAAAAGCCTGTCTGGAAGGTTGATACATATGAAAAATACATTTGGAAACAGCGTAACAGTCACACTTTTCGGTGAAAGTCACGGAGAATATATCGGAGCCACCATAGACGGTTTTGCTCCCGGAATCACAATCGACAACGAGTATATCTCTCATATGCTTACTCTCCGCCGTCCGTCAGGCAAAACCTCCACTCCCAGACAGGAGCAGGATGCATACAGAATAGTCAGCGGAGTTGCAGACGGAAAAACCTGCGGCTCTCCGCTCACCATACTTATACCTAACGAAAACGTAAAAAGCGGCGACTACTCACAGATGAAAACAGTTGCCAGACCTTCACATGCCGACTACACGGCAGAATGCAAATATCACGGCTTTCAGGATTCCAGAGGCGGAGGGCATTTCAGCGGCAGAATAACAGCCGCACTCGTTGCCGCAGGCGCAATCTGCAGATACGCTCTTGAACAAAAAGAAATTCTCATCGGCACGCACATCAAAAAATGTGCAGGCCTTGAAGACAGAGATTTTGCCGATATCCGTTCAGATATAGAAGAACTGAACAAAAAAATATTCGCCACTCTGGACGATGACGGCGCAAAAAATATGCAGCAAGCCATTCTCGCAGCCGCATCCGACGGTGACAGCGTAGGAGGAATTCTTGAAACTGCAATTATCGGTATGCCGTCTGGAGTCGGAGAACCGTGGTTTGACACAGTTGAGGGTATGATTTCTCATATGATGTTTTCAATTCCGGCAATCAAAGGCATTGAATTCGGTGCAGGCTTTGCAATTGCGGATATGAAAGGAAGTCAGGCAAACGACCCCATAAAATCAGAAGACGGAAAAGTAACAACCGTTACCAACAACAACGGTGGCATCAACGGCGGCATCACAAACGGTATGCCCATCATTTTCCGCACGGCAATCAAGCCTACTCCCACAATTTTCAAACCGCAGAACACCGTAGACTTCAAAAATATGACCAACGTTGTCCTTGAGTCAAGCGGCAGACACGACCCTGCAATCATTCACAGAGCAAGGGTTGTGCAGGATGCAGCGACAGCCATTGTTTTGTGCGACGCTCTCGCACTTCGATACGGCACGGATTGGCTCAGATAATCCCAACAGAAAGGAGTGTTTTATCCGTGAAAAAATACGGATGCATCGGCAAAAAACTGACACACAGTTTTTCAAAAGAAATCCACGCAAAACTTGCCGACTATGCGTATGACCTGATTGAACTTGCCGAAGAGGAAATCGCTCCTTTCTTTGAAGCAAAGGATTTTGCCGCTATCAACGTAACAATCCCTTACAAACAGACGGTTATCCCTTATCTGGACTCCATCAGTTCAACGGCTGAAAGAATCGGTGCCGTAAACACAATCGTCAATAAAGACGGAAAACTTTACGGCTACAATACAGATTACTACGGTATGAAAGCACTCATAGCAAAAACCGGTATCGATTTGTCAGAAAAAAAAGTTCTGATACTCGGAACAGGAGGCACAAGTAAAACCGCGCGTGTTGTTGCCGACGACCTGGGAGCTGCCGAAATCCTGATTGCAAGCAGAAACAAAAACGAAAATTTCATCACATATGAGGAAGCTGTCCTTAACCACGCAGATTCCGACGTGATTATAAATACAACTCCGTGCGGAATGTATCCCAACTGTGAGGGTGAGCCCATTGACATTTCCACGTTCACAAAATTAAGCGGTGTTATCGATGCGGTCTACAATCCCCTTCGCACAAATCTTGTGCTGAACGCAAAGCAAAAAGGCATCAAAGCAGAGGGCGGACTTTATATGCTGGTTATGCAGGCAGTTGCAGCCGTTGAATTTTTCCTCAACGTTACAATTCCTGAAGAAACAGCCGTTCAGGTGTTTGCCTCCGTCTGTGCATCAAAAGAAAACATCGTTTTGACGGGTATGCCCGGCTGCGGCAAAAGCACCGTTGGCAAATTGCTCAACGCAGACGGTTTCACTTTCATCGATACCGATGAAGAAATCGAAAAGCGTTGCGGATGTTCAATCAAAGCTCTGATTGAAAGCAAGGGAGAAGCATATTTCCGTAACCTTGAAACAGAAGTGATAAAAGAAGTCTCTGCCGAAAGTTGCCGTGTTATTTCCACAGGCGGCGGTGCAATTCTGAAGGAAGAAAACGTCCGACACCTCAAAAGAAACGGCAAACTTTTCTTTATTGATGCAGATATTTCACGCCTGCAGACAACAGACAGCAGACCGCTTTCGGATACCCGCGCAAAACTTGAAAAATTATACGCAGAAAGAATAAATATTTACAGAGCAACCGCCGACGTAATTGTACCCGATCTTGCAACACCGCAGGACGAAGCACGGTATATCACAACAAAACGGGAGGAACTGATTTTATGAAAATCCTTGTTATAAACGGTCCGAATCTTAATATGCTGGGCATCCGCGAGCCTGCACACTACGGCAAAGAAACGTATGCCGACCTTGTTGCAAAAATTCAAAATTACTGCAACGGAAAAAACGTTGAGGTTTCGCTTTTTCAATCAAATCACGAGGGTGCTCTTGTAGACGAAATCCAGAAAGCATACGGAAACGCAGACGGTATCGTCATCAATCCCGGAGCGTATACACACACCAGCATCGCAATTCTTGATGCCGTTAAATCCGTTGATATTCCCACGGTAGAGGTGCATATATCCAGATTGGAAGAACGCGAGGATTTCAGACAGATAAGTTACGTGCGCTCAGCCTGCGTCAAAACAATTACCGGTCACGGCACAGACGGATATATTGAAGCCATTGATTATTTGATTGAGGGAAGATAAAATGATTGCAACGTTCACCCCCTGCCGACTTGCAGGAACAACAGATGCACCGCCTTCAAAGAGTATGGCACACAGATACCTGATCGGAGCAGCATTATCGGGGAAAAAGTGCACCCTGCACGGCGTTGATTACAGCGAAGATATTCTGGCAAGCATTGACTGTCTGAAGGCTTTGGGTGCTGAAATCACAACAGATAAAGACAAAGTGACCGTTGACCCCGTTGGATTTATGCAGGCGGATAATCCCGTTCTTGAATGCAGAGAAAGCGGCAGCACTCTTCGCTTTTTTATTCCTCTTGCTCTGTGTCTCGGAAAAGCCGTCACTTTACACGGAAGCAAACGTCTTTTTGAAAGGCCGTTGGATATATACGAAAATCTCTGCCGTGAAAAAGGCTTTGAATTCCGCAAAACAAGCAACTCCGTAACTGTTAGCGGCAAGCTTGAAAGCGGTGATTATGAGCTTTGCGGAGATATAAGCAGCCAGTTCATCACGGGACTGATTTTTGCGTTGCTTCACCTCGGAAATGATTCTTCAATCCGTATCATTCCGCCTTTTGAAAGCCGTTCATACATCAATCTGACAATATCAGCATTGCAATCTTTCGGCGCAAACATAGCTTTTACCGACGAATATACGATTTCAGTCAAGCAATCCGAGTTGCACGCATACTGTGGCAAAATCGAAGGCGATTATTCCAACGCAGCTTTCCTTGATGCATTCAATTACATCGGTTCGGAAGTATGCATTGCCAATCTGAATCCCGAAAGCCTTCAGGGTGACCGTGTGTATCAGGAATATTTCAGAAAAATATCAGAAGGTACACCTGTGCTCGATATATCCGATTGTCCCGATCTTGGCCCTATTCTTTTTGCATTGGCAGCTATGAAAAACGGAGCGGTCTTTACGGGCACAAGCCGACTGAAAGCAAAAGAAAGCGACCGAGGTGCGGCTATGGACGAAGAACTGCGAAAACTCGGCGGCGGACTTATCACGGAACACAACAAAATCACCGTACCGAAACAAGATTTATGCTTCAGAGGAATACCCTTGGACGGTCACAACGATCATCGCATTGTGATGGCGACGTCTGTTATTCTGTCTCATACGGGCGGCTCTGTTAACGGTGCGGAAGCAATTAAAAAAAGTTATCCCGGCTTCTTTGACGACATCAGGAAGTTGGGCGCAAAGGTAAGTTTAGAATGATAGTAGACGTAAGCAAAAAAATTTTAATCGTAGGTCTGGGACTTCTGGGCGGCAGCTATGCCAGAGTGCTGAAACGATTCGGTTTTCACATCAGCGCAATCACCAAAGCACAGAGTTCCATCGATTATGCAATCAGAGAAAATATCATTGACGTGGGGAGCACGGAAACAGATGTAAGCATTATCGGCGAAGCGGACCTTGTGATTTTTGCACTTTATCCCCACGTATTCATAGAATGGATTGAAAAGAATCAGCATCTCCTGAAAAGCGGAGCGCTGATCACCGACGTAACAGGCGTAAAAGGCAGCATTGTGTATAAGATTCAGACTATGCTCCGCCCCGATGTGGAATTTATCGCGGCGCATCCTATGGCAGGACGTGAATCATCAGGAGTTGAAAACAGTACCGACAAAATGTTTACCGGTGCAAACTACATCGTCACTCCCACAGAAAAGAACACTCCCGAAGCCATACAGACCTGTATGGAGCTCGGCAGATTACTGGGATTCTCCAACGTAACATCTCTTTCCCCTGAAGAGCACGACGAAATGATCGGCTTCCTTTCACAGTTGACTCATTGCATCGCCATCACTCTGATGACCTGCAACGACAAGGAAAATATGGAAAAATTTACGGGCGACTCTTTCCGCGACCTTACTCGCATTGCCCGAATCAATGACCTGATGTGGAGTGAACTGTTCGTTGCAAACAAAGCTGCTCTTCTGAAACAAATGGAACTGTTTGCCGAAAAATTCAGCGAACTGAAAACTATGCTTGAAAACGAGGACGTTGACGGAATGAGACGTATGATGCGTCACTCCACGGAACGAAGAGCATTGTTTGACAAAAAGTAAATCCGACATTTTCATTTAATATCCCTTTTGTTCTTAACGGCAATTGTTTTTTCAACATCTTCTTTTTTATTTCTGAAAAATCATTGACTTTTTGAGCGAAAGTATTATAATTACCATTTCGTTAACGGTGCTTTGTCACAAACATTACGGTACATAAAATCATCACATTTTTCTGCAAGGGTTTTCAATATGAATTTACCATCAAAAAACAAAATAAAATACGTCATAAGGTTGTTGCTTATATCGGTTCTTGTCGGCATAGCGTGCGGTGTGACGGGCTCGTTTTTTTCAAAATCCATAAGCTTTGTTACCGCGCTTCGCGCCGATTATCATTGGCTTGTTTTCCTGTTGCCGATAGGCGGTCTTGCAACGGTTGCTTTATATAAACTGCTTAAATCCGAAGGCAAGGGTACAAAAACCGTGTTGAACAGCACGCTTGGCAACAGCACGGTTCCCGTCGGTCTTTTGCCGTCAATATTTGCAGGCACGGTTATCAGTCATCTTTTTGGTGCATCAGTCGGCAGAGAGGGCGCCGCACTCCAGATTGGCGGTTCAATTTCATCTCTTGTTTCAAAAATATTCCGTATTGACGAAGAAACGAGCCGTATTCTCACCGTTTGCGGTATGGGCGCAACGTTTTCTGCGTTGTTCGGCACACCCATTGGTGCTTGTATTTTCGCCATTGAAGTTCTCCGCAAGCTGAAATTCGGTTTGATTTCTTTTATACCTACCCTTATTTCAAGCTTCACGGCATATGGCATTGCTCTGCTTATGGGTGAATCGGGAGAAAGATTTGAACTTTATTCTGTTCCTGCTTTTGATTTCTCTGTGTTATGGCGAGTTGTTGTTATCTCTGCCGCAACAGGTATTGTCGGATTTTTATTCTGCAGTGTTCTCCATATAAGTGAACATCATGCAGCAAAACTCATCAAAAATCCTTATATCAGAATTTTTGCAGGCGGAATTACAGTGATTTTACTGACGGTTGTTATCGGAAGCACCGATTACAACGGAGGCGGAATTTTTGTTATTGAACGAATTCTGGAAAGCGGCACGGTTATCCCCTATGCTTTTCTTCTGAAAATACTATTCACCGTTATCAGTAACAGCGCAGGCTATAAAGGCGGTGAAATTGTTCCCTCGTTCTTCATCGGTGCAACGTTTGGTGCAACCGCTGCAGGTTTTGTCGGTCTTTCCGTACCTTTCGGTGCAGCTGTAGGAATGTCGGCAATATTCAGCGCAGTTACAAGCTGTCCCGTTGCAACCTGCTTTATATGCGCGGAAGTTATGGGAATTGAAGCACTCCCGTTTTTCATCGTCTCGTCAATCATAAGTGCGGTTATTTCAGGCAAAACAAGCCTTTTCCACTCAAGCAAGGAGTGATGATATGATTTTTTATTTTTCCGCTACGGGTAACAGCAAGCACGTTGCGGAGCAAATTGCAAAAAGCCTTAACGACAGAGCGATACCGATTGACGTTTGTTGCAAAAGCGAAAAGTTCAATTTTATTGCTCAACCCAACGAGATAATCGGATTCGTCTGTCCCGTATACAATCTGGGATTACCCGTTGTAATTATTGATTTTATTAAAAATTTAAACCTTAATATAAGTAATAACTTTGTTTTTACCGCAGTAACTTTCGGCGGATTTTCGGGTTGTGCAAGCAAAATGATTAAAAACCTTCTTGCAGAAAAAGGAATTTGCGTCAATGCGGCTTATTCCGTCAGAATGCCCGACACGTGGACTCCCGTTTACGACGTTTCGGACAAGGATAAAACCGATAAAATCAACCGAAAAGCTGACAAAAGCATTGCTGCTGTAATCCGTAAAATCAAAAACAACAAAAACGGAAACTACGATTTCCGCAGACTCCCCTTCTGCGAAGCTTTATACAAAGACTACGAGAATATGCGACGCACCGAAACACTTTCAGTAAACGAAAGTTGTGTTGGTTGCGGAAAATGCGCAGACCTCTGTCCCGTTGATGCAATTGAAATTCAAGAAGGCAGACCCGTATGGGTAAAAGAAAAATGTGCAATGTGCCTTGGTTGCCTGCACCGTTGCCCCGAATTCGCAATTCACCGAGGAGAAAAAACCGCCCTGCACGGACAATATTTTCACAAATAAAACCAAAAGCGAACTGTTCATTCAGCTGAACAGTCCGCTTTATTTTTATTTAATCCCGTATCTTTCACAATAATCAACAACAATTTTCTTGAAATGCTCGTGTTTGAAATTGTTTTTGACATCGCTGATATCAACGTATAACCCCGACATCAGATTCTGGATTATCGACTCTGCAAGAAAGGCTTCAAACACATAATCATTCGCAAATGCTTCTTCGATATCGGTGTTGAGGTCTTTGTTTATGCCGTTGATTGCCGCGCGGTAAATCAGATTTTCCATGCCCAGATATTCGCCTGCATTTTTCAGACAATTCAGACCTTTTCTCATATCCGTGACGGTAAATTTCCCTTTGTATTCCACAACCTTTTCACCGCCCTGCAAAATATAATCAACAGTTGTTTCAAGTATCTTTGCAAGATTGGGCAACAACGTAACGTCAGGCAGCGTTTCGCCTCTCTCCCACTTGCTCACAGCCTGAAATGACACACCAATCCTTTCGCCCAATTCGTTTTGAGTGAGACCTTTTGATTTTCTCAATTCAGCAATCTGTCTGCCGACTTTTTCTGTATCCATCGTTATCCCTCCGATAATAAATCCGCATATATTATAACAGTTCCGATTCCAAAAGAAAATAACCCTGTAATTGAATGTTCAATCACACAGCTCAACCAAAACTTAAAAAGAGAAACCTGAATCTCTCAGGTTTCTCTTTTGATTTCAGCATCAGATTTTCATAATTCCAAGTGCGTCAAGCACGGATGAAATAAGAATAAGAATAATGCACACGGGTGCAACGTATTTGATAACAATTGTGAAAAGTGTTTTCGCCTTGAATTCGCCGCCGATTTCAACCTCTTCGATAATTGCCTTGGGTTTGATAACGTAGCCGATAAAGATGCAGGTGAAGAATGCTACAACGGGCATCATAACGCTGTTTGTCACAAAGTCAAATATATCGAGAATTGAAAGTCCGCCGATTGCAAAGCTGCCCCAGATGCTGAATCCGAAGCAAGAGGGCAATCCGAGAACTACGCAGAAAACAAGCACCAAAAGGCAGATAACTTTTCTGTTCCAGCCTGTCTTATCCTTGACGATTGAAACAACAGTTTCCATAAGCGAAATTGACGACGTAAGCGCCGCAAAAAGAACAAGCAGGAAGAAAAGTGCACCGATAAACGTGCCGCCCTTCATGCTCTCAAACACTTTGGGAAGTGTAATGAACATAAGGCTGGGACCTTTGCCCAGAGCTGCCTCGTCTCCGCCTGAGAAAGCGAAAACTGCAGGAATAATCATAAGACCTGCAAGGAAAGCAATGCCTGTGTCGAAAAGTTCAATCTGTCTGACTGATTTTTCAAGGCTTACGTCTTTTTTCATATATGAGCCGTAGGTAATCATAATACCCATTGCAAGGCTCATTGAATAGAAAAGCTGACCCATTGCCGCAAGAACGGTTGTTGCGGAGAATTTGCTGAAGTCAGGTGTAATGTAATACTTTACACCATCCATTGCGCCCGGAATTGTCATTGAATAAATTGCAATAACCAATGTAAGAACAACCAGAACGGGCATCATAACCTTGCTTACCTTTTCAACGCCCTTTTCAACACCGAGAAGAACAATAACAGCGGTAAGAGCGATAAAGATAAGGAACCAGAATACAGGCTCAGCAGGCTTTGAAATGAAGCCTGTGAAATAATCATCCGATGCAGCCTGAACTGCACCGCCCGTTGCAAAAACAGCAAGATATTTCGTTACCCATCCGCCGATAACCGAGTAGTAAGGAAGAATGAGTGCAGGGATAAGCGATGCAATAACGCCTACAAATGAATATCTTTTATCAAGTGATTTGAATGCGGTGATTGCACTCTGACCTGTCTTTCTGCCAAGTGCGATTTCGGCAATCATAAGAGCAAAGCCGAAAGTTACCGCAAGAACAAGATAGACAAGCAGGAAAATTCCGCCGCCGTATTTAGCCGCAAGATAAGGGAATCTCCAGATGTTGCCAAGACCGACTGCAGAACCTGCAGCCGCAAGAACAAATCCGATTTTTCCCGTAAAACTACTTCTTTTTTCCGACATTATAATGTATCCTCCATATACTTATGCGTTTTCACGATATTTTTTGCGGGCATATCTGAAAACTATATAAGCAAGACAGATAATTGCAAAAATGCCGATGTAAAGTGCATATTTCTTTGCTTCAGGTGTCATTACCTCGCCGTCATCCGTAACCGTCTGCGATGATTCGCCGCCAAAGAAAAATGCGTAATTGCTAGTTCCGTTTGAAGGAATGTGATTTTTCACATCATCCCACAAAGAACTCATAAGAGCAAGAATCTCGGGCTTAAGGTTAAGGAAAAGCTGGGTTTTAAACTGACCGTCAGCAGGATAAAGTATTTCATTCTGATAGAATGAATATTCAGGGTTTGTATAAACCTCTGTGTGAGGGCTTGCGTAGCAGATATATTCCGCATTTGCAAGCGCAACCTCAGGGTCAAGCAGGAAGTTGATGTAAAGCTCCGCCGCAAGCTTATTCTGCGCACCCTTGAGTATGCAAACGCCGTCAACAAAGAAATTAACGCCCTCCTTGGGATAAACAAACTCAAGGTCGGGGTTATTATCTTTCATCGTAAGGAAATCGCCTGCATAGTAAGGCGCAAATGCTGCCTCCCCTGCTTCCATCTTAAGGAAGATTTCGTCATTTACATAGGCAGGTGAAACGCTTTTCTGCTCCTTGAGAAGCTCTGCAGCCACTCTCCAGGCAACCTCGGATTCGTTGTTGAAATCCATACCGAGCACACTCTGTGCAATGGCAAATGCATCACGGGGATTGTTAATCATCAGGATGCTGTTTGAATAGTTATCATCCCAGAGTGCCGTCCAACTGTCGGGAGCTTCTTCAACCATCTGGGTGTTGTAAATAAGACCAACCATTCCGACTGTGTATGGCACGGAATATTCGTTGTCGGGGTCGTGGGCAAGATTCTTATATTTTTCAGGAATGTATTGATAATTGGGAATGTTGCTGAAATCAATTTTATCCAGCATATTCTCCGAAATCATTCTCTGAATCATATAGTCCGACGGAATAACGATATCGTATGACACGCCGCCGCTTTTGAGTTTTGAATACATAACTTCGTTGTTATCGTAGGTATCATAAACAACTTCAATTCCGTATTTTTCTTCAAAAGCCTTGTTGACGTCAAGAGTATCGTCTGCACCGTCTGAAATATATTCGCCCCAGTTATATACGTAGAGCTTTGTACCTCTGAGGGCATCAATTTCGCTCTGCTCCGCCGCAAAAGCAACGCTAAGGGGCATAATTGCAAACATCAGCGCAAAAAGCACGGATGCAATTCTTTTTTTCAAAAAAATCACTCCTTATTTCTTTTTTGATTTTTCTTCGCTCTTTGCCTGCGCAACGTTATAGAGAATAAGAAGCACGAGGATACTTACAAAAATCAAAGCCGAAAGGGCATACATATCGGGTTTTACTCTTTTCTTTGTCATTGAGAAAATCGCAATGGGCAAAGTCTGGAATCCCGGTCCGCCCGTGAAATAGCTGATGATGAAATCATCAAGTGAAAGTGTAAACGCCGTAATCATACCCGTAACCATACCGGGCATAATCGAAGGAAGAACCACCTTAAAAAATGCCGCAACAGGCTTGCATCCCAGATCCTGTGCCGCTTCGGCAAGGTTTCTGTCTGTCTGACGGAGTTTGGGAAGAACGTTGAGGATAATATAAGGCAGATTGAACGTAACGTGAGCAATAAGCAGAGTGCCGAAGCCCAACACGGAATCAATGCTGACAAGCTTTCCGACAAAAACGAAAAGAAGCATCATTGAAATACCCGTTACGATTTCAGGATTCATCATAGGGATATTGGTCACCGCCATAACGCCTGAACGCAAAGCACCTTTCTTCATCTTATCAATACCTACTGCGGCTGCTGTGCCCAGCACCGTTGCAATAAGAGAAGAACAAACAGCAAGAACAACTGTGTTTGAAAGAGCTTTGAGAGTTGTTTCGTCCTCGAGCAATGCTTTGTACCACTGCAAAGAAAAGCCCGAAAGCACGCTTGTACTGCTTATGCCGTTGAAAGAAAAGACTATCATAACGATAATCGGCGCATAGAGAAAAAGGAAAACGAGGGCAGTATAAATCTTTGATGCAACTTTCATATAACCATACCCTCCTCATCACCTGAAAAGCGATTCATAACCGCCATACAGATAAGGATAAGCACCATAAGCACAAGTGAAAGCGATGCGCCCAGATTGTAGTTATATGACTGCTGAAACTGTCTTTCGATAACGTCACCGATAAGGTCGAATGAACCGCCGCCGAGTTTCTGTGAAATATAGAAAGTACTTACTGAAGGCACAAAAACCATTGTGATGCCGGAAACGATACCGGGCATACTCATAGGCAGAATGCATCGTCTGATAACCGTGATACGGTTGCCGCCAAGGTCCTGACAAGCCTCAACCATACTGTAATCAAGCTTTGCCATAACCGAATAGATGGGAAGAATCATATAGGGTAAGAAATTGTAGACCATACCCAATATAACCGCGCCCTCTGTGTTGATCATATGTATGGGGTCAATGCCTATTTTGCCAAGCAGGGAGTTGATGATACCCGTATCCTGCAGCAGCGCCATCCAGGAATAAGTTCTGATAAGGAAACTCATCCACATAGGAAGCATAACAAGCATAACCATCGTTCGCTGCACTTTTTCCGTTGACTGTGAAATAAAATATGCAAGCGGGAATGCAATCACAAGACATATCAGCGTTGCCACAATTCCGAACCAAATTGAACGAAGAAAAGTGGGAGCATATTTGCTGAGTGCCGAGATATTTTCAAAAGTGAACGCACCCGAAGCATCGGTGAATGAATAATAAACAACAAAAATCAACGGTGCAACGATAAAAAGTATTGACCAGACAATGTAGGGCGAGGCAACCAGCTTTGAGCCGAGAGTTGAACGGTTGCTCATTCCTCTACCTCCTCTGCATTTGAAAGCTCATCGAATTCTTCGCTGAATGAGCTGTAGTCACCGTAAGTGCCCGAATATTCTGATTTTTTCATAATGTGAATAGCATCAGGCTCAATAAAGAGACCTATTTTTGCACCTTCAGGCTGATAATCCGTTGCCTGAATCATCCACTTGAAGCCGCCGATATCAACAATTATTTCAAAATGAACGCCTTTGAACGTAACTGACGTCACTATGCCGCAAAGCATACCTTTTTCGGGCTCAACAACGTCAACGTCTTCGGGACGGACAACAACGTCACCCGCTTCGTTCTTGCCAAAGCCTTTGTCGAGACATTCAAAACGGTGACCCGAGAAATCAACAAGGCAGTCGTCAATCATAACACCGTCAAGAATATTACTTTCGCCGATGAAATCCGCAACAAAAGCATTCTTAGGCTCGTTGTAAATGTCAAGAGGCGTACCTATCTGCTGGATAATACCGCCATCCATAACAACAATTGTGTCGGACATTGAAAGAGCCTCTTCCTGATCGTGAGTAACGTAAATAAACGTGATACCCAGTCTCTGCTGAATCTTCTTGAGTTCGTTCTGCATATCCTTGCGGAGTTTGAGGTCCAGCGCACCGAGAGGCACGTCAAGAAGAAGAACTCTGGGCTTTACGGCAAG
Source organism: Acutalibacteraceae bacterium (assembly GCA_045630405.1). Taxonomy (GTDB): domain Bacteria; phylum Bacillota; class Clostridia; order Oscillospirales; family Acutalibacteraceae; genus CAG-177. Next base: position 156,379 of record JAZQTC010000029.1, on the reverse strand, counting down.
AGCTCTTGCAATTGCAACACGCTGCTGCTGACCGCCAGAAAGAGAATTTATGTTACGTTTGCCAAAACCTGTGAGGTTAACAAGAGCAAGCATCTCCTCAACAGTTTCCTTTATCTGCTTTTCGGGCACTTTTTTGATTCTGAGACCGAAAGCAACGTTCTCATAAACGTTGAGATGAGGAAAAAGGGCATAACGCTGAAAAACAGTGTTAACCTGCCTCTTGTGAGGAGGAACATTGTTTATTACTTTATCTTCAAAAACAACCTCACCTTCATCGGGCTGAATAAAGCCTGCGATAATACGGAGAGTTGTGGTTTTTCCGCAGCCCGAGGGACCGAGAAAGGTTATAAACTCCTTATCACGGATGTAAAGGTTAAGGTTTTTAAGCACCTGATTATCTCCGAACGTGACGGAAATATTTTTCAAATCGATAATGGCATTTTTTTTCAATTATGCAGCCCCTCTCTGCCCTTACCGCAAAACGGCATTATGGCTTATTATAATAATAAATAAAATATAGAGCAAAAACTTGCAAATGTCAACAATTTTTTTAACAAATCCGTGAAAAATCCGATGCAAATCGGGTTTTCCAAATATTTCTCTTTGATTTGCTCACATATACTCGTTTTTACTCTGTTTTTCTCAATTTTTTATTTTGAGAATTTTTTGCAATTCTTGGTTATTTTATCTTTTTCGGTTCATCAATTATCCCTGCAATGTAATCAAGGGACACATTGTAATACTTTGCCAAAATCACATACTTATCTATCCCCATCTGTGCCGCACCTCTTTCGTAACGGCTGTACTGAGTCTGCTGAATATCAAGCACCTTTGCAACTTCAGTCTGGGTCAGGTCGTTGTCCTCTCTGATATCTCTTAATCGCTGATAATAATTCATAACACACACCCCTTTTTGAGTCAAAATATCATAGAACTAATGAATACTATTGACTTTAGCACTCATCAGTACTATAATTAGGCTGTGCATTGCATATATACAGCAAAACAATTGACAAATTCCCCAAAAAGCTCTACAATGAAATCAAGAAATGTACATCAATAAGGAGGTAGTCAAATGCTCACGTTATTCTCATCATTTCTTGCGTTTTTCTTCTCAATTTCATCATTCTTCACCGTGCTTTTCGGCAACAATCTTTGCACAATATCAATGGTTTACAACGAAGACAGAGGCTTCGTCTGGGAATGTGATGTTGCAAACGATGACGTTGCAATTATTAAAAGCGAAAACCGCATCGGCTCTGCTCAGACATTCGTGATTGAAGGCATCAGCGAAGGTGTAACGGAAATCACCGTCACCAACCAAAGAGGAGAAACAGAATCCTGCATAATCGAATCCGTTGCGGAAATCAATCCTTACAACGGCAAAACAGAATATTACTACATTGAGATTCTCTATGATTTCGGCTCATACATCAGTTATGACGAGGGAATCACTCTCACTGCTGAATCACCCGTTGATGGCGGTTACTGGGGATTCGGATTCGGAGCAGATGAGCCCGAACTTATCTCCGAGCCTGTAACGGTTAACGGAATCTGCACTTTCAACATAATCAATCCCTATATGGATGACGCTAAATACGGCACTCTTTTCACTTATTACGACAAAGACGGCAATCCTCTTGAAAACCAATTCATTGCATATACTTTAAAGAAAGACGGAACAATTGCATACACCGATGAAAGCAGACTCACCGAAATTGCACTTGATGCAGATTTTTCAAAGCTTGTTTTCTGGAATATAAAAAGCGATTACACCGCCGACGAAGCTGAAATAATCAGCATTTATTCGGTTTCCGACGAATACGGAAGTCTGTATATTCCCGAAGATTTCGAAAATGCAGAATTATTACAGGCTTTAATTGATTCTTTGGTCGGAAAGCTCCCCATTGGCGGCACAGAAACCGTTGTGATCGAGGCTCTTAAAGAGGGTACTGCAGAATTTACTCTTGAAAAAGTTGATATGTATCCCCTGGTCAAAACAGAAAACGGATATGAAATAGATACAGAACGCTATGAAGTGCTCGAAACAATAACAATTGTTGTTACGGTTGATGCAGACTTGAATCTCACATACGAAATCAAATAAAAATAATAACCCCGATACAAACGGGCAATACTTTTATTGCCATTAACTGTATCGGGGTGATTTTTTGCAATTCAGCAAAGTTGAAATCTGCGGAGTCAACACCGCAAAGCTGAAAGTATTGAAGGAAAGTGAAAAAATGGAGCTGCTCAAAAAAGCAAGAGCAGGCGATCAGAAAGCCAGAGAAGACCTTGTGACGGGCAACCTGAAACTGGTGCTCAGCGTTATCCAGCGATTCTCCAACAGAGGCGAAAATCCCGACGATTTGTTTCAGGTCGGCTGCATCGGGCTGATAAAAGCAATTGATAACTTTGACACAAGCCTTGACGTTCGATTCAGCACATATGCCTGCCCGATGATAATCGGCGAGGTCAGACGGCATCTGAGGGACAACAACCCAATCAGAGTCAGCCGTTCTGTCAGGGACACCGCCTACCACGCAATGCAGGTGCGTGAAAGGCTCATCAACGAGCTTGAGCGCGACCCTACTCCCGAAGAAATTGCCAAAGAACTGGGAATATCAAAAGAAAACGTGGTTATTGCTCTGGACGCCATTGTTGAACCCGTTTCGCTTAACGAGCCCGTCTATTCCGACGGCGGCGACACAATTTACGTTATGGATCAGATTGGCGACACGGAAACCGACGAAAGCTGGTTGGATGAAATTCTGCTTAAGCAGGCAATCAAAGACCTGAACAACCGCGAAAAAAAGATTCTTTTTCTTCGCTTTATGCAGGGCAAAACCCAGATGGAGGTTGCCGACGAAATCGGAATTTCGCAGGCACAGGTTTCCCGCCTCGAAAAAGGGGCAATCAAAAAAATCAAAGAAACCAACAAGGCATAAAAAACGGGCGGATATCCGCCCGTTCTATTATTTATTGATTACGTATGTTGCATATGAGAGATATTCACCCTTAAGGAATTCGCAGGCTGTGAACACAATTTCGTCCTCATAAACCTTAACAAGCATTCCCTCTGATGAACGCATATAATGCTCTGTTGTGTCATCAAGATTTGCTTTTGTTCTTCTGGGTGAAGAAACGCTGGAAACATGAACCATTGTTGCGTATTCACCGTTATAATCCGCAATATTGAGGTTGGGATTAAGCTCCTGCATATCGTATGCCCAATGTGAATGACCGTTGAAGAAAACAACGTTTTCATACTCATCCATAAGCTGCTCAAAACGAACCTCATCAGGGCAATCCTCGGTGAAAGGAAGATTGTAGTGCTGACCCACGTTATTCTCAAGATTACCCTCGCCCATATAGATGTTTTCACCTTCAACGGGATTGTTGAGGAACGTGTGGAAGAAAAGATAAACGGTCTTGTCCGCATACTTGGCAAGCTGAACTTCAAGCCAATCAAGCTGTGCATCAGTCAACAGACGGCTTTCGGGTCTGTTATAATCCCACTGATACTGTGAAAGGAAAACAAAAACGTCTTCACATCCTTCGGGAGTGTAGACAAAGTCAATTCCGTTGTCCGAAACATTCTGAACACCTGCAGCCTTTTCTTCGCCGTAAACACCTGCGTTGATGTTTGCCTGCCAGTTTTCAAGGGTGAAATAATCGCTTACGTCGTGGTTGCCCGTGCAGGTATAAACAGGGAAATCAAAACCCGAAGTGATCGAATTGAATTTTTCAAAAGAATCCAATTCGCCGTCACACGAAATATCACCTGAAATTCCGACCATTGAAACCCCCAGTTCATCAAAGAAATTGAGTGCATTGGGGAATGTAACCATAGCGTCGTCACCCGTAAGTGAAAGATTGTATCTCTTGAAATGAACGTCGCTGAGTGCACCGAATGAATAAACCATCTCGCCAAAGTCAGTAACTTTTTCATCAGGAATTTCATAATCGCCTACAAGAACCGCACCCTTGTATGCAAGAACGCATTCCGCACCCTCGGGAATAGCCGTAAACTCCTGAATTTCGGTGCTTCCGTTACCGCCGTCAACGTCAACAGACGCAAACTCGCTGTAATACACGGTATATCCGCCTACGTTTTCGTTGAGTTTTTCTCCGTTGTCGTTGCCCCAATAAAGTTCATATTCACCGTCAAGGGTTGCATTTACCGTAACCGTACCTGCGGCGGAACCTGAATCTTCATTTTCAAAATCATAAACAATTTCTGCGCTGTCAGTCATAAACGGAACAGTAAACGAAAGTCCGTTAAAGGCTGTAACCGCAGGCATAAGAAGCGAAATGAATAAAATGAATAATTTGCTGAGCATAATTTTCTCCTCCTTTTATTTCAACAACGCAACAGACATTGCAAGCAAAATCTGCGCGGTATAATAGGTTGAAAGTTCAACTGTCACAAAAACGTTCTTCTTTTTGACGGGTGTAAAATAGAGGAACGCAAGGCAGGTGTCGCTTATCAGGAACAAACACGCACCTGCAAATGCCGACCAGAAGGCCGCTTGCCCTCCTGAAAGAGCAAGGTTGAGTGCAGATGCCGCCTTAAACGCAAGCACGGCATAGTAAACGGACATTACCACACTCATTTTACCGTCAGCTTTCATCTTCATCACCTTGATGAGGATAAATCCGACTGCACCGAAAATAATTCCGACCGCAAGAGCCGCAATGCTGAAGCTGCTCATACTTATGAATGCGCACAGATAGAAGACGTGACCCACAAGGAAATAAAGAAGCCCCAGCGGCACAAGCCTGCCCCTGAAAGTCGGTGCAATTTCTTTTATACCGAGAAGCACGTCACCGCAAAATCCGAACATCAACGCAAAGCACACAATGCAAAAATAGTAAGTATCAACGGGGTTAAGCGAATAACCCACTACTGCAACGGAAATAAATCCGAAGCTTGCCATAAATTTGCAAAGCATACCCTCAAACGCTTTGTTCTGACGGCGCAAAGCAATACATCCTGCCGCAAATGCCGCTGTCATACATACCAGTACCACACACAACGGTGACATAATCTTCCCTCCTTAATTTTATTTTTCACAAATCGCCCATTTGCCGACGATTTCAAATCCGATTTTTGAGTAAAAATCAGTCAATGAATCATTCCTGCAAAAAAGGAAAACTTCTTTTTCTTTTTTCATTTCGGCAAGTGTGCCCACAAGCTTTGACGCGTATCCTCTGCCCCTTGCGGCAGGACTTGTTGCAACGGCTCCGAGCAACACGCTTTTCTCACCCTCAAAGAGGGAAAACGCGCAGGCACAAAGCTTGCCGTCAAGCTCTGCAGCAGCCATTAATGCCGTTGATTTGTTCAGCCTAGAGCATACGTCTGCAAGAAATGCTCCGTAATCTCCGAGTTCAAATCCACACTCGCACAAAAGGGAATAGATTTCTTTTTTACTGTAGTCAAAAAGTACTTCGTCGGACACCGTTGCTCCGCCCGTATACTTGACGGTAAATGAGCTTTTCTGCGGCAAAACACCTGTTTTTTCTGCCAATTCCGCATCAAAAGTAAGACTTGAGAAACCTATCACTTTCAGAAATTCCGAAATCTCCTCAAAATCCGCACCGTCAAGACAGCAAAGCGTTGCATTGCCGTCGATTCTGCTTATTGCCGCAACGGGTATTCCATCAATTCTCTGCACCCAGAAAAGTGCAAAATCATAGTCTGTTCCGTAGGTCTGAGCAAGTGCCGAAATCCTTGCTGCATAAGGGTCTGCAGGCAAAAATGAAAGCTCGTTTATTGTGTCAATAAGAGTTATCATTTTGCAAATTCCTCTGCAAGCGCTCTGACAAGTTTAAGGCTTTCCTCCGCATCGCTGTACTTTATGACACCGCAAGGCGAATGGAGATATCTGCAAGGCACGGAAACCGTCAGCACCTTAACGCCACCCCTGCTTTTATGGATTGCACCTGCATCGTTACCGCCCGCAACCATAGTTTTAGGCTGTATTGCAATATTCTCCCTTTCTGCAATTTCAAAAGCTTTGTCAAAAAGTTCTCTGTTGTAGAGAGTGCTTCTGTCCATAAAAGAAACAGTACCGCCCTTACCGCAGATGCAGACTCTTTTTTCATCTTTGACGCCTGAAATATCTGCCGCCGTTGTTGTTTCAACAACAATTGCATAATCAGGTGCAATTGTGAACGCTGCGGTCTGCGCTCCTCTTGTGCCGATTTCCTCCTGCACGCTGAACGAGAACCAGGCATCATATTCAAGCTCGCTTCTTATCATTTCAATAAGAATGGCACAACCGACTCTGTCATCAAGAGCCTTTGATTTCACAAAGCCTTCGCCGAATTCACCGAAATCTCCAGCAAACCAGGCTGAATCTCCGAGACGCACGTATTCCGCCGTCTCTTCCCTGCTGCTTGCACCGATATCGATATAAAGATCATCAATCTTGGGAATATCCGCTTGTGCGCTTTTATCCACAAGATGTACGGGCTTTATGCCGATAACACCGTTAACCGCCTTGTCGCCGACTCTGACCGTTCTGCCAAGCATAACACGGGCATCAATGCCGCCAACCTTTGTGAATCGCAGATATCCTTCGGAAGTTATCGCTGTTATAATCAGCCCGACCTCATCCATATGGGCATCCAGCATAACCTTTTTGTTTGCCGCTTTTCTGCCTTTTTTAAACACAATAAGATTACCGAGAGGATCAATGCTGTATTCAGCGTATCCCTTGATTTTTTCAATAATATAATCACGCACCGCATCTTCTCTGCCCGATATACCGGGAAGTGTGCAAAGCTCTTTAATCAGTTCAAGCATTTTCAGCACTCCTTTCCGTTATATACTCCGCAATAAGTCTTGCCGTGCTTTCAATATCCGCCAGGTCACAAACCTCTGCGGCGGTATGCATATTTCTCAAAGGCACAGAGATAAGTGCCGTTCTGACACCCTTGCCTGCGATCTGTATATTGTCGCAGTTTGTGCCTGTTCTGCCGCCCATAACCTCAGGCTGATTTGCAATGCCCTTTTCCTCTGCAATCGCGGCAAGTTTTTTGCTCATCGCATAGTCAAGAGAGGGACCGTAACCAATCATCGCTCCGCCGCCGAGTGCAGCATACTTTTCACTGCTGACAGAAGGTGCACTTGCAAAGCTGACGTCAACGGCAATTGCCTCATCAGCTTCTGCAGCAAACGCGCCTGCCTGCGCTCCGCTTCCGCCCGTTTCCTCCTGAACGGAGAAAAGAACGCTGATTCTGCAATTGAGTTTTTTGCCGTCAAGAAGCTCAAGCGCACGGAGAATTGCGGCAACGCCTGCCCTGTCGTCAACCGAAGGCGAGCATATTCTGTTGCCCAGAAGATGTTTGTACTCTCCGTTGAACGTTATTCTGTCGCCTGCCGATACGTATTTCAACGCTTCATCGCGGCTCATACCGATATCAACCGCAATGTCGTCAAAATCTTTTGCCTTGCCTGAATCTTCAGCAGATGCAAGATGAGGAGGTGTTGACGTGATTACACCAAAAAGTTTTTCCTTGCCGTGAACAGTAACCTCTGCCGCCGCAAGCACGCGGATATCCGCACCGCCGCATTTGGTCACCTTCAGAAAACCGTCCTCGTCAATCGAAGTAACAACAAGACCTATCTGGTCAAGGTGAGCATCAAGCAAAATATGAGTTTTGCCGTTTCCCATCGTGCCTGTAACGCTTCCGAGAACATCAATATTTGCCGGCATAAATCTGCCGAGAAGTTCAGCCGCAACCGCAGCCGCTTCACTTTCCGCCCCTGAAACACCCTTTGCCGCGCAAAGCTTTTCAAGTAAAGCGGAAACCTCAATGTAATTATTCATACGATATACCTTTCAACAACTCAGGGGTGTGCCGCACATTATGCACAGCCCACCCCAAAAATTTTTATCAGATAACTTTGATTCCGCCTTCGGGACGGATGTTAAGTACATAGCAGGAATTCTCGCCGAAAACTGCGCAGATTCTGCTCTTGAACTCGTCAAGAAGGTCAGCAGGCACAAAAGCCTGTATTGTTCCCGCAAATCCGCCGCCGTGAACTCTCCAGGCACCCTTGCCTTTGAGAATATCCTGACAGATAGCGAGTGCAACGCTTACAGGCTGGTCAGCAGGTGCCTTGCAGGTGTAAACGTTCTGGTTGTACATATATGATGAGAAACCGCTTTCAACAACAAGCTCCTTGAATGCCTCAAAGTTGCCCTCTCTGAGTGCCGCACCGAGAAGATCAACTCTCTTGTTTTCATTGAAGAAATGCATTGCGCGGAGAACTGCTCTGTCGCCTGCTGATTCACGGATAACGGGAATATTCTTTTCGAATTCTTCAATGCATACGTCACGAAGAACAGACTTGCCGAATTTTGCGGCAACCGCTTCCATCTCACCTCTTACAGCCGCATATTCATCGGTAAGGTCAGCGTGATTTCCGCCTGTGTCAACAATGCAGAGAGCGTGGTTGCAGGATGCGAAATCAAAATCAACCTTGTTGATGACAGGTGCAGCAGGGTCATTGAAATCAATCTGAACAAAGCCGCCTACAGAACAAGCCATCTGATCCATAAGTCCGCAGGGCTTGCCGAAATATTCGTTTTCTGCAAACTGTGCAATCTGTGCAATCTCAACGGGACTGATTTTGCCTTCGTTGTAAACGTAGTTGAGAATCGTTCCCACAAGAACTTCAAAAGCTGCAGATGATGAAAGACCTGATCCTGAAAGAACGTCGGAAACAGTTGCTGCATCGAAACCGCCGATGTTGTAGCCTCTGTTTCTGAAAGCAGCACACACACCTCTGATGAGTGACTCTGACTTACCTCTTTCCTCGGGCATAACGCCGAGATTATCGAGATCCACCGCATCAATTTTGTAGCCCTCTGACTTGACTCTGACAATGTTCTCGTCGTTTGCAGACACAACTGCAACAGCGTCAAGATTGACGCCTGCAGCAAGAACCTTTCCGTGGTTGTGGTCGGTATGATTGCCGCCTACCTCTGTTCTGCCGGGTGCTGAATAAATTTCAACGTCTCTGTCCGTGCCGAAAAGTGTTTCAAATCTTGAAACAACTCCTGCGTATCTTTCCTTCTGGAAATCTACGTCCTCTTTTTTATAGATTCTTGCAAGTGCGGAATCAAATTCACCGCCTGCAAGTCTTGCCTTCAAATCAATTGTTTTCATTGCCTTCATCTTTCCTTTCGTTTTGTTTATCTTTATTCTTGTTAACAAGCTCTATCGACTTTTCAACCGTTGTCCACACGCCGTTCACCGACAAAAGCGACACTCCGGTTGCCAGAAGCAGAATCATTATCGGCAGCAGGAAGCCTGCTGACAAAGGGTCATACACGTTTCTTCCCACAAAAGTGAATGAAATCAGTTTTGGCAGAAATCCGATTACGGACAGCAAAACAAATTTCCGATAACCGAAGTTGAATGAACCGTAAATACCCGAAATACTGTTGACAGGCACACCCGGTACAAGCCTCAACGCAATCAGCAGCGCAGGATTACCTCTGCCATCCTGACGGATAAGTCTCTTCAATTTTTCCGTTTTGCTGATTAACCGCCAGGCGCTGCCTGCACCGAAGCGTCTTCCCCAGAAATAGCGCACGGTAACAAGCACCGTGAATCCCAGAATATTGACGGGTATTGCCATATACATCGGCAAAACGATTCCCGACAGAAAACACACCGTTGCAGTAGGGTAAATCGGAATAAATCCTTTGACCGCAAAAAGCAGCATAACCGCCGCAAAAAATTGCCACGCCTTGTCAAGGTGTGCAATATATTCTTCAAGATCCAGCAATTTTTGCTGAGTCTGCGAATACCATCTCCAAAGCCCCTCAAACTGAAGCGAAAACAGCAACGCACCCACCGCAATGCCCAGAGCAATCAATATGAGACCTCCGAAAAGCAGGTACTTTTTTTCTTTTTTTCTTTTTTTCAAAAGTCCACCGCTTTCCAGATTTCTTATCTTATTATTTTATATTATTATTGTCCTCGGGTCAATAAGAAAACAAAATATTTTGGTATTTTATTTTCCGTATTTTATGCTATAATATAAGCGGAAGAATATTTTTTTGGAGGAACGCATTTATGAAAATAACCGTTCTTGACGGCTACACCGAAAATCCGGGCGACCTTTCCTGGGATTGGCTTAAAAATCTGGGAGAATGCACGATTTATGACCGCACTCCCCCCGAGCTTGTTGCAGAAAGATGTGACGGATGCGAAATAATCATAACCAACAAAACACCTTTACGCAGAGCCTTGCTTGAGACTCTGCCTGAGCTCAGATACGTCGGTCTGCTCAGCACGGGCTTCAACATCGTTGACTGGGATTACTGCAAAGAAAAAGGAATTCCCGTATGTAATATCCCGTCTTACAGCACAAATGCCGTTGCTCAGCTTGTTTTTTCACTTATCCTTGAGCACACAAATGCAGTTGCCATCCACAGTCAATCCGTGCACAGCGGAGAATGGAGCGCATGCAAGGATTTCTGCTATTGGAAAACTTCTCTTACGGAACTTGACGGCAAAACAATGGGAATTATCGGCTTTGGCAAAATAGGAAAAGCCGTTGCAAAAATCGCCTCCGCATTCGGAATGAAAGTTCTTGCATCAACCAACCACCCTGCCCCCTTTGAAAACGTTGAATTCTGCGAAAAGGATGAACTGCTTGCAAAAAGCGATTTCGTGAGCCTGCATTGTCCGCTTACTCCCGCAACCGAAGGTATGGTAAATGCGGATTTCCTCGCAAAAATGAAAAGTTCCGCTGTACTTATCAACACGTCGAGAGGTCAGGTTGTTGATGAAAAAGCCCTTGCATACGCCCTTGAAAACGGAGTTATTGCAGGTGCAGGTCTTGACGTGCTTGAAACCGAGCCTCCGAAATCGGATTGTCCTCTCATCGGAGCGAAAAACTGTTATATAACTCCCCATATTGCTTGGGCAGGATTCGAGACAAGAGAAAGACTTATGGGTATCTGCCGCAGCAACGTTGAGGCCTATCTCAACGGAAAGCCCGTCAACCTCGTCTATTAAGGAGCAATTATATGATAATATCCCAGACGCCTATGAGAATGTCGTTTTTTGGCGGCGGTACGGATTTCCCCGAGTTTTTCAGCAAATATTCAGGCGCGGTTATTTCCACAACCTTTGACAAATACTGTCACGTAAACGTCAGGGAATTGCCCGACCTTTTCGACTACAAAACCTATCTTTCATACGCAAAAATTGAAACGGTGAATTCCGTTGACGAAATTCAGCATCCTGCCATACGCAACGCAATGAAATGGCTCGGGCTCGAAAGAATATGCCTGAACTACGACGCTGACGTACCTGCAAAAACAGGGTTGGGTACAAGCAGCGCATTTTCCGTAGGAATGCTCAACGCACTCTGCACCATGATGGGCGAAGAAAAGTCAAAGCGTCAGCTTGCCGACGGTGCAATTTATCTTGAACGCACCCTTTGCAACGAAGATGGCGGAATTCAGGACCAGATTGCTTCTGCATTCGGAGGCTTTAACAGAATTGATTTTTCCGCAGACGGCTACACCGTCAAGCCTATCAATTTTTGTGACGGCAGAAAAGAGAAACTTGAAGAAAATCTGATGCTTTTTTTCACGGGTCTGTCCCGTTTTTCCTTTCACATTCAGAAAACCACAAGGCAAATGCTGCCTCAAAACACAGACAGGCTGCTGAAAATGCTTGAAATGGTTGACGAAGCGGAAAATATTCTCACAAACCCCAACCGCAGCATAAATGATTTTGGCACTCTGCTCAATGAAACCTGGCTGCAAAAAAGAGCGATAAGCTCCGAAATATCAACGGATTACATAGATATAGCCTACCAAAAAGCCGTTGACGCAGGTGCACTCGGCGGAAAACTTCTGGGCGCAGGCGGCGGAGGCTGTCTGCTGTTCTACGTTGAAAAAGAAAAGCAGGATTCCGTGAGAAACGCACTTTCTGATATGCACGAAATTTCGTTCAGATTCGAAAATGACGGAACAAAAATAATATGCCGCAATTAATATTCAAGGAGCTGTTTGACGTTCAAAACGGCTCCTTGTTTTCTTGACATTTAAATATTAATATGTTAATCTATAATGTAAAATTTTATACTCTTTACATCGGGTGCAGATGAGGTTGTTATGATGATAGAAATATTAAAACCTGATTTTGTTTTTGAGGACGGGAGAGGCACTCTTGTGCAGCTTGTTCACGAAGGCTATAACCAGATAAACGTTGTCACTTCAAAAGCAGGAGTTGAACGCGGAAATCATTTTCACAGATTCAACCGTGAAGGATTTTACGTTGTTGAAGGCTCTTTTATTCTGACCGCAAGCCTTGACGGAAAAGAAGAAAACTACGAATTCAGAAAAGGCGATATGTTCATCATAAACCCTAATGTTATGCACCGATTTGTTTACCGTGAGGATACCACGCTTGTTGCGTTTTATGACAAAGGCGTTGAATTGCCTGACGGTACAAAAGATATTGTGACTTTATAAACCACGGGAGGCGGATTGATTTGGAAGCGGTTGTGCTTGCAGGCGGATTCGGCACAAGGCTGAAAGGCTGCATCGATAACATTCCCAAGCCTCTTGCGCCCATAAACGGCAGACCTTTTCTGTTTTATCTGCTCGATTATCTTTATGCCAACGGTATTCACCGTGTTGTTATCTCAACGGGTTATCTTGCAGAAAAAGTTGAGGAAACAATCGGCAACAGCTACAGAGGGATGACCGTTGAATACAGCGTTGAGACCACTCCTCTCGGCACGGGCGGCGGAATAAAGAAAGCTCTGAAAAAATGCACCGAAGATGATATTGTTGTTTGCAACGGCGACTCATTTTTCGACGTTGATCTTTTTGAAATGAGAAAATTCCATCTTGATTCGGGCTGTGAGGTAACTCTTGCTGCAAAATTCATTGAGAATGCCTACCGCTCGGGTCTGCTTGAATTCAGAAACGGCAGACTGTGCGGCTTTGCCGAAAACGGAATTGCTCCTTCGGGGCACATCAACGGCGGAGTTTATTTCATAAAGCGTACGCTTCTTGAAGAAATAAGCGAGGATAAATTCTCCTTTGAAAAAACCGTCCTTGCAGGTGAATATGATATCGGTGTTTACGAAAGTAACGGTTATTTCATTGACATCGGAGTGCCCGATGCGTATAAACTTGCCGAAAAAGAAAAAGACTTTCTCACGTCACGCAGAAAAAGACGTGCTGTTTTTCTTGACCGTGACGGCACGATAAACAAAGACACGGTTCATCTTTACCGCACGGAAGAATTTGAATTTCTCCCCGATGCAGACAAGGCAATTGCAATCCTGAAGGAAAAGGGATATCTCGTTACGGTTATCACAAATCAGGCAGGCGTTGCAAAAGGTCTGTACACAGAAAAAGACGTCAGTATTCTCCACAACCACGTTGACTCTCTGTTGAGCGAAAAACATTCCGTTGTTGCTGACGGATATTATTACTGTCCCCATCATCCCGAAGCAACCGTTGAAGAATACAGACTCAATTGTCCGTGCAGAAAGCCCAATGCAGGTCTCATTCTCAAAGCTGTTGAGGATTTTGCGAAAACAGGCATTGAAATCGACCTGAAAAACAGTTACACAATAGGTAACAGAATTTCCGACGTGCTTGCAGGTAAAAATGCAGGTGTTGAATATAATATTCTTATCGGTGACGACGAAAAAGACGAAAACGGCGTTGCCGCAGAGGTTTACGGCAGCCTTTATGATGCCGTTCATAATATAAAGCAGGTGTTTTGATTTTGAAAAACGTTTATTTCATTCAGGTTGGATTTGCATTTGACAAATCGGTTTACCTTCCCTATGCAACGGGCACAATCGTTGCATATTGCAAGGCTCAGCCTGACATAGCAGCAGAATACACATTCCCGGAAATCATTTTCCGCAGGGATGATATTGATGCTATAGTAAACGGCATAAAAGACCCGTATATTGTTGCATTTTCCACATACGTGTGGAACGTGGAATTCAATAAAGCTCTTGCAAAAGCAATCAAAGCTGAACACCCCGATTGCATTGTTGTTTTCGGCGGTCACAGCGTATCTGACAGAATGGAATTTCTCGCAAACGACTATATTGATATTCTTACTCTCGGCGAGGGTGAAGAAATCACGGCGGATCTGTTGCGTGCATTGCGTGACGGCACCGACCTTTCGGACTGCAGAGGCATTGCATTCAGGGATTCTGACGGCAGCAACATTCTTACTGCGCCTCATTGTCCCGAAAGCCTTGAGGATTATCCTTCCCCCTACCTCACGGGAGTTTTTGACTCCATCATAGAGAAAAATCCGAACATTATGTTTGACACCATAATAGAGACAAACAGAGGTTGTCCATATAACTGCGCTTACTGCGATTGGAGCAACAACAAAAAACTGCGACTTTTCCCGATTGAAAAAGTCAAAGGCGAGCTCAAATGGCTCTCCGACCACAATATTGAATACTGCTTCTGCGCCGATGCCAACTTCGGCATTTTTGATCGTGACGAAGAAATTGCAGAATATATTGTTGAACTTAATAAACAAACGGGATTTCCGAAAGTTTTCCGCCCCTGTTATGAAAAAAACAGCGCAGAAAGAGTTTTCCGCATCTCAAAAGCCCTCAACTCAAGAGGACTTGACAAGGGTGCAACAATGGCATACCAGACCCTCTGCGACGATGCTCTGAAAAATATCAACCGCAAAAATCTGACTATGGAACATTTTTCCGACCTGATGGCAAGCTACACCAAAGCAAATATCCCCACCTATTCCGAGCTTATTCTCGGCTTACCCGGAGAAACCGCAGAAAGTTTTTGTCAGGGTCTTTGCAAACTGCTCAGAGCAGGTCAGCACAATTCAATCAGCGTTTATTATTGCGAGTTGTTGCCGAATGCGCCTATGTGCGACCCCGACTTTATGTCAAAGCATAAAATTGAACCTATGAAAGTTCAGTTCAATCATATTCACTCGGCAAGCGGCAAAAAAGACGGTATACCCGAATATTCGTATCTCGTGCGCTCCACAAGCACACTTTCCCGTGACGGTTGGGTATACGCAAATCTTTTTTCAATCTGCCTGCAATGTTTCCACAGCCTCGGTCTTTTGCGTTATTTTGCAATCTATGCCTACTATGCATTAGGAACAGACTACTATGATTTTTACAGCGGTTTGCTTGATTTCTGCCTTCACAGCAACAGCAAAACAGGTGAACTTTTCAGAGAAATAAAACGCAAACTTGACGGCTCACTTGAAGGTGACTGGAACCACAGTAACCCTGCTTTCGGCAACGTAACGTGGTTTTTTGAAGAAGGACTTTTCCTTGAACTTATTTACAATTCCGATGAATACCGTAACATTATTGAGAGTTACATCAAGCCTCTCGGATTTGACGAGGATATCTGCGAGGAGCTTTGCAAGTTCCAGATAAACGCCGTAAAAATGCCCTTTGAATCCGAAAAAAGCTTTGATTGCGGTTATGATTTTGCCGAATATTTCAGAAAAGTTGCAACAGACAGCAACGCTGTTCTTGAAAAGAAACAAACCTCTTACACTTTCAAAGCAACCAAAAAATATGAGGATTGGCCCACTTTTGCCAAAGAAACCGTATGGTACGGCAGACGCAAAGGCGCAACCCTCTACACAAACAACCCTGCACTTATTGAAACCAAGTAATTCCGAAAGGCTCGTGATCAGTTGAAAAGAAATTTTTATTTTTTTCAAGTTAACTATCCTTACGGCAAGTCTGCTCACCTGCCTTACACCGCAGGTCAACTCTCTGCATATGCCTTTGCAGACAAGGACGTTGCAGACAACTACCGTCTCGAAAATATATTTTTTCTGAGAGAATCTGTTGACGGAGTTCTCGCAAAAATCAGCGAGCCTTTTCTCGTTGCATTCTCAACTTATATATGGAACTGCAATTTCAACAAAGCGGTTGCAAAAAAAATAAAAGAAAAATATCCTCAATGCAAAATCGTTTTCGGAGGTCATCATATTGCACCCGACGGAAGTATGCTTGACGAATGCCCGTATATTGACTATCTTCTTCACGGAGAAGGCGAGGTTATTCTGCGCCGACTTATGCGTGCTTTGATAGGACTTGACAGCGTTGAAAGCATTCCGGGCATCACAATCAGAACAGCTGACGGAATCGTCACAAATCCGCAGATGATTTCCAACGAGTGTGATTTCCCATCTCCTTATGCAAACGGATATTTTGATAAAATTCTTGCAGAAAATCCTGACACGGAATTTATGGCGCTGATTGAAACCTCCAGAGGTTGTCCCAACTCCTGTGCATACTGCGATTGGAGCAATATGAAATCAAAAATCCGCCAATTCCCGTTAGAAAGAGTTTATGCGGATATTGACTGGATAAGCCGCAACAAGGTTTACGGACTGGGCTCTGCAGACTCGAATTTCGGAATGTTCAAGCGTGATATGGACATCACAGACAAAATTGTTGAGGCAAAAAAAGAGACGGGATATCCCGTCAGATTCCAGACTTCCTATGCAAAAAACAGCACAAAAACCGTATTTGATATCGGAATGAAGCTTGAAGAAAGCGAACTTAACAAAGGTATCACACTTTCATTCCAATCCATGAGCGATGAGGTGCTGAAAAATATCGGCAGAGAAAATATAAGCATTGAATACTATTCCGAGCTTATGAGGATGTATAACGAGGCAGGCGTTGCCACGTACACAGAGCTTATTCTCGGTCTGCCGGGCGAAACCTACGAAAGTATTGCAGATGGTATTGACAAGCTTCTGCAGCTTGGTCAGCACAACTCAATTTACGTCCACAATTGCGAGTGGTTGCCCTGCTCAATAATGGGGCAGAAAGATTACGTGGAAAAATACAAAATAAAGGTTTCTCACATTCCTCTCAATCAGCCTCACAGAGAAGCAGACACAGATGACGAAATCCCCGAGTGTTCAAGCATAGTTACAGGAACATACTCAATGACTCAGGATGACTGGAAAAAAATGAATCTTTTTTCAGCCGCAGTACAATGTTTTCACCATATGGGTCTGCTCCAATTTTTTGCACTGTATCTCTACAACGAAAAAATTTGCTCATACAAAGATTTTTACACATCGCTGCTTGAATTCGTGCTGAAAAATCCTTCAACCGTAATCGGCAAAGCATTCACCCAAATCTGTAACAGTCTTGACGACGTTATAAACGAAAAAGGTACGCCCAATTGTGTTGACCGCAGATTCGGCAACGTAATGTGGACGTTTGAAGAATACGCTTATCTTTGCGCCGTATACGATGCGGATAGTTTTTACAGTGAAATAACACCGTTCCTTTCGGAATTCTTTGAGAACAAAGAGCTTTTGAGGCATTTGCTTGATTTTCAGAAAAAAATGCTCAAACAGCCCTTTACAAGCGATTTCACTTTTAATACGGAATATGATTTTGTTCCGTATTTCAGCAGTCTGCTCAATGGCAATCCCGCAAAACTTAACCAAAAGAATTGCAAGCTTTCTGTTAAAGCAAAACCCTTTTCCTCTTGGGAAGAATTTGCAAGGATTGTTGCCTGGTATGGCAGAAAAGACAGCAACTGCACTTATATAAAACAAACAATGACCAACTGAAATCGGTGAATCTTCGCCGACCATTCAGTTGGTCACTATTTTTACAAATTGTATATTTTTGCACAACTTCTCCTCGATATGTGCTTTTTTGGAAAAATCGTTGATTTTACAGGTTACATATTGTAATATTAAATTAACGGTTTGTTAAGATTAATGCAACTTGCTACAGTTGTATGCTCTTTAAATCGGGAGGAGAGAAAATGAAAAATATCTATATGGTACAGCCATCAAACACTTATTCGGGTGATGGTTTTAAGGCGGCGTACCTTCCCTATGCCTCGGGGCTGTTGATTGCAAACGCATTTGAGGATAACACGGTTAAATCTCATTACGATTTCAAGCGTTTTATTTTTACTCGTGAAAAAATTGACAGCGCATTAAAAAGCCTTGAAAACCCTGCCGTTGCAGGATTTTCCAACTACGTCTGGAACACCCAATATAACCTTACTCTCGCTGAAAAAATCAAGGAAATTTATCCTGAGTGCATAATTATTTTTGGCGGACACAACATTGCAGGCGGTGAAAATTCATTTCTTGACAAGTACGATTTCATCGATTTTCTGATAAGAGGAGAGGGCGAAGAAGCTTTCCGCGGCTTGCTGTGTGAGCTTTGCAAGGATTCCCCTGATTATTCATCCGTAAGCAATCTTTCATACCGCGAATGCGGAAAAACAGTACACAATCCCGTTGAAACTCTTGAGAGAACCGACTATCCCTCACCTTATCTCACGGGTCTGTTTGATAACATTTACAAAGAAAATCCCCATATGCAGCTTGACGCTATTCTGGAAACGAGCAGAGGCTGCCCGAGAAGCTGTGCCTACTGTGATTGGGGATGTAACAGCAAAAACATAAAGCTGTTTCCCATCGAGAGAATTTATGCGGAAATTGACTGGCTGGCAGACCACAAAACAAAATTTATCTGGGGCGCCGATGCCAACTTCGGAGCATTTGACCGCGACATCGAAATTGTTGATTATCTTGTCAGAACAAAAGAAAAAACGGGCTACCCCGAGAGACTCCGTATAAACTATTCCAAGTCAAACACTCAGCGTGTTTTCGAAATTAACAGAAAGCTGGAGCAGCACAAACTCAGCAGAGAGGGTGCAACCATTTCATTCCAAAGCCTTAACCCTGAAACGCTGAAAAACATCGGGCGTCAGAACATGGGTCTTGATTCATTCAAGGATTTGCTTTCGCTCTACCGCAAATCGGGTATAACAACTTATTCCGAACTTATAGTGGGCTTACCCGGCGAAACCTATGAAAGCTTCTGCAGCGGCATCGGCAAGCTGCTTGCGGCAGGTCAGCACCGACTCATCACCACCTATATATGCGAGCTTTTGCCGAATTCTCCCATGGCTGACCCCGAATATATGAAAAAGCACGGAATAATTACGGTTGAAACTCCGCTTCTGGTTGCACACACCAACGACGCGGATAACGTCGCCGAAAAATCAACTTACATTATCGGCACAAACACAATGCATCCCGAAGATTGGATCAAAGCAAACATTTTCACCTGCTTTGAAGAATCCTACCATCATTTCGGTATTCTTAAATTTATTGCTATTTATCTTTTCACAGAACACAAAATCCCCTATGAAAAATTCTATAACGATGTTATAAGTGCTGCAAAAAAGGATAAAAAATCCGTTGCTTATTCCGCACATCAGAAGCTTTACGGATACTACAAAGCAATAACAGAAAGCAAACCCATAGAGCTGTATAAAAACGAACTGTTCGGCAATCTGTCGTGGAGCAGTAAACTTTGGGCATTTCTCGACACAATTTACAGAATTGACCTTTTTTACGGTGAAATCAAACCGTTGCTGATAAACTACGGCGTTTCCGAAGAAATTACAGATGAACTTATAAGATATCAGAAAACCGCATTGAAATTGCCCGGCAAAAACAATTTCAGCGAAATTTTCAATTATAACTGGCACGATTACTTTAAAGGTATCATTGCAGACTGCTTTATACCTCTTGAAGAAAAAAGAAACACCGTAAGTGTTAACAACAAATCCGTGCCGCATAACTGGAAAGACTGGGCTCTTGAATCTGTTTGGTTTAACAAAAACGGCATAACCTTTAACCCCGTTGTTGAGGTGAAATATTTTTAAAAAAACGGCTGTAAAAACGAAAGTTTTTACAGCCTCTTTTCATCGTTTGATTTTTGAACCGATAAAATTCATCGCTTTTGAGAGGAGTTCCTCTGCAGGCAATCCATTCTGACAAATAATCGGGAATATCATAAGCATTGCCGCAGATGCAGGTAATGAATACGCATAATACATAAACATAGGCACAACTGCAAAAGCTGCCGCTGCAATACATCCAAGAATCTCACCAAACGGTCTTTTCTTGATTATGGTAAAAACAGCAATTGCTGCCAGAAAAATCACAGCAACTGCAAGACCCAGCGAATCCCAGATATCTGTCACAAAAGAATGAACCGTAAGGAAATAACGGCGCAGCCAGAACGAATAAACCGTTGCTCCGATTATCACAAGCTCCGATACCGCAAACAGCAGCTTTTTCCACAGAGCCGATTCTTTTACGGAAGATGAAAGATATATCAGCGACGAACCCACTACCGCAGGCAGACACATTACAGCCACACCATCATATTTCAAAACAAGCAAAACACTTATTGCGGCTGCAACGGGTGTAAGAACCACAAACTGCGAACATATAAGCATAAGCGGTGCAAATAAAAGCATCAGGAGAATCTCGTGCACCAAAAAATTATTTGAAACAACTATACCCAACACAAAAAATATGGCAATCAAAGCCGTAATACCCTGAGCTGACTTTAAAGTACAGGCTTCAGACTTGACGGTAAGGGCAATAAATGCAGAAAAGGTAACCGAGGCACCAAGCAGAGTAAGAAGCATATTGGTTGAAATCCACTCCTTGCCTGCGCCCACGTAAAAAATCGCTGCCAGAACCGACACAAAAATTATAATTGCGGTTTTGATTTTTGTTTTGGTATCCCATTTTGTGTTTTTTATCATTGATATCGGACTCCCTGTTTATAGAATTGACTAAATTAAAAAAATATGATAAAGTATCTGTATCAATTGAACGGAAGTGACTTATTTATGCTTAACATCCTTGTCACGGGCGGTGCAGGCTACATAGGCTCTGTACTTGTGCCTTTGCTTTTGTCAAAAGGCTGCAGCGTTACCGTGCTTGACAATCTTTTTTACAATCAGAATCCGTTGCTTGAATGCTGCGCTGATCCTAATTTTACAATGATCAATGCCGATGCGCGCAACGAAGCAGCTGTTAAGGCTGCGATGAAGGGTAAGGATTATATCATTCCCCTTGCGGCGCTTGCAGGTTTTCCAATCTGCGATAAAGAAGCCTGCTCAGCTTATTCAATAAATTACGATGCAATCAAAATGATTCTTCGCCTGAGAGAAAGCGGTCAGCGAATCATATTCCCTTGCACCAACAGCGGATACGGTCTTGGCGAGGGTGAAAAATTCTGCACAGAAAATTCACCCATAAAACCTATTTCCATTTACGGAAAAAGCAAGGTTGAAGCTGAAGCCGCCGTGCTCAGCGAAAGCGGAACAACCGCATTCCGATTTGCAACTCTTTTCGGCGCTTCGCCCAGAATGAGAACAGACCTGCTTGTTAACGATTTTGTTTACAGAGCAGTTTTTGACCGCACTCTCGTTATCTTTGAAGGCAACTTCAAGAGAAATTATCTTCACGTAAGAGATGCGGCAAATGCATTCTGGTTTGCCATTGAGAATTTTGAAAAAATGGAAGGCGGCACCCACAACTGCGGTCTGTCTGATTCCAATCTTTCAAAAATCGAGCTTTGCGAAAAAATCAAGATGATTCTCCCGAAATTCATTTACATCGAAGCTCCTATAGGAGAAGACCCTGACAAGAGAAACTACATTGTTTCAAACGAAAAGCTTGAAGGTCTGGGCTGGAAGCCCCGTTATTCCCTTGATGACGGAATAATCGAACTCACAAAAGCTTATCAGATTATCAAAAACAACCGTTTCTCAAATATTTAAGTATCTCAAAGGATGTGCAAAAAGCACATCCTTTTTATTTTTACGCTGAAAGACCCTGATGCTGTGCAGTTGCGTAAACAATGAACACAAGAGCAAGCAAAAGCTTTTTGTCGCTGAAAAAGTCTCTGATCTGCTGCATTGCCTTTCCGAAAGGTTCGTCCTTCATATAGAACATAAACAGGCAGAATGCAAACTGAGTAATTATACCTGCCTGGAACCAACGGATAAAGTCGTAAGCTACCAGAGCACCTACAGGTATCGCCAGAACAGAAAGCATAAAGCAAGCATAGACAAATCTTCTGCTCTTGTCTTCGGTGGCTTTAATACACTTTATCCAGATCATCCAGAACACAGAAATAACAGATAAACCGAATATCAGAATAGCAATAATGTAGCCCCATGAAACATCGGTCCACATCTGTGACGACATCATAACGAAACGTTCAAAAAGCGAAGCCTCTGCTACCATTTCTGCAGTTACCCCTGTGTATGCAGGGGGGATATCAAGCAGGAAGAACAGAATAAATCCTATACCGTGGTCTTCATAGTTGTAGCCGCCTCTGTACCTGAGAGCTTCATAAATCTCCTGTTCTCCTACGGTAACTGTGCCCGCACCTTTCATAGTAACGAAAAGAGTAAGTGCAACAGTCACAAGGCACGAAAGAACAAAAACGATTATATCTGCAGCCTTCTTTTCTCTTGTTGCTGCAAGATAAAGCACAAAGAGAACGATAAGAGGGAAATAGGTTATTGCAAAACCGTTGTGCACGTATACGCCTACCGCACATAATACGGGGACAAACCATCGGAGATATTTGTTTGATGCGCACACAATTGCAAGCAACGCAACAATGAACATCCAGATGTCAAGCACACCGAGAAATTCCGAGAATCCCGAGAACGTGAAAATTCCCGTAATGAAGAATGCCACAAGCACAAAAAGCTGCGGCTTTTGCTCAGCATCTGTGTTGCGTATAACCTTGCCTATGAGCACGGTTGCAAAAACCAACACCACAAGCAAAACAACCGTCGCAAATCCGGCAATCCATTCCGGCGACGGATCCGGATTTAAAAGCTTGACAAGCGAGCCTACCAACAGTCTTGATGTTTTACCCATCGAAAAATCAACCAAATAATAGAGTCTGAGATATTCGCCAACTCCGTAACTTTTGAAAAGGTTAGCCGCCGCCTGAACAGCAAGCAATATAAAAATACAGAGTTCATATTTAATTGATGAAAATATTTTGGCAGCCTTTGTTTTCATCAGCCAAACCACCTTAAACTAAAATTACATAAGTACCTTTGAAAGGAATTCCTTAAGACGGAGATTCTGCGGATTGGAGAAAAATTCCTCGGGATTGTTTTCTTCCTTGATAACGCCCTCGTCTATAAACACTACTCTTGAACCAACTTCCTTTGCAAAGCCCATTTCATGGGTAACAACAACCATTGTCATTCCCGATTTTGCAAGTTCTTTCATAAGTTCAAGAACTTCACCGACCATTTCAGGGTCAAGTGCGGATGTGGGTTCGTCAAAAAGAATAACGTCAGGATTCATTGCAAGTGAACGGATAATCGCAACTCTCTGCTTCTGTCCGCCCGAAAGTGTTGAGGGATATGCGTCTGCCTTGTCCTCAAGACCGATTCTTGCAAGAAGCTTGCGTGCGTTTTCTTCCGCCTCTTTTTTGATTTCAGCCTTGCTCTGAACAGGCTGCTTTTCTTTTGAAAAGACGTTCTTTATTACAGCTTTCCTTCTGTCCGACAAAGCACAATGAACGGGAGAAAGCATAATATTCTGAATAACTGTTTTGTTGTTGAAAAGATTGAAATGCTGGAACACCATTCCGATTCTTCGGCGGTGAATATTGATATCAACCTTTGGGTCTGCAATATCAACACCGTTGAAAATTATGCTGCCGCCTGTAGGGTCTTCCATACAGTTGAGACAACGAAGGAAAGTTGATTTGCCCGAGCCTGAAGGACCGAGAACAACCACAACGTCGCCCTTGTTGATGGTGATATCAATGCCGTTGAGAACGTCAACCTTGCCAAAGCTCTTTTTGAGCTTAATTACGTCTATCACTCTTCTTCAAGCTCCTTTCCATAAATTTGATAAGCACGGTAATAATGCAGACTATGACAATATAAATAACCGCCATCGCAAGATAAGGAACCATAAATTCATAGCTGTTTGAACCGATATAGTTGAAAGCAACGTAAAGGTCTGCCGCACCGATAAATGAAACTATTGACGTTTCTTTGATAAGAACGATGAATTCATTACCCAGAGTGGGAAGAATATTCTTGACCGCCTGAGGAATAACGATTTTCATCATTGTTGTTGAAAAGCTCAGGCCAACGGAGCGTCCGCCTTCCGTCTGACCGTAATCAACCGATTGAATGCCGCTTCGCATAATTTCAGATATGTAAGCACCGCTGTTAAGACCGAAAACCGCAATGGCAACGCTGACCGAAGGCAGATTAACGCCCATAAGCGGAAGTGCAACGTAATAGAAAAGCAGAAGCTGAACAACCATAGGTGTGCCTCTGAAAAAGCCTACGTAGAACGTGCAGATTGAATTGAGAACTCTGGGGAGCGTCTTGTATTTCGGAATAACCCTTACCGTTGCGATGAGTGTTCCGATAACAATACCTATCACGAGACCGAGCACCGCAATTTTAAGTGTATTCTCAAGACCCTCAACTACTTTGATATAGCCTTTGTAATCAATGAGTATCTCGATGAATTTGTTAAATTTAGCTTCAAAATTCATAAATATTTATCCCTTTTGACAGAGTAACCTCACCGCGGCGGTGAGGTTACATCTTCATTCTGATTTTGCTTTAAAGATTACTGAACTGCGTTGATAGCTTCTGTGATGCAAGCTGCAGGTGCGGAGTCGATGATAACGTAGTTGACACCGCCGTTGATAAGATCCTGAACTGCAAGTGAACCGTTCTTGTAGCCAACGCAAGTTGCTGCAAAGCCTAAGAAGCCCCAGTCTGCGTCGCCTTCAACGTAGAACTGACCTGTTGTGCCGTTCTGAACGCCGATCTTTGTCGATGCATCGAATGTGTTAAGAATAGCTTCAACTGAAGCAGCGTCTGTGCAAGCGTCAAACGTTGTGTCGTCAGCCTTAACGATAAGCTTCTGTGATGCTTCGTAGTATGAATCTGTGAAGTTAACGTATTCTTCTGTGTCGGGCTTGATTGTGAGACCTGCCATTGCAATGTCACACTTCTGCTGACCTACTGAAAGACAAACTGAATCGAAATCCATATTACTGATTACAAGCTCCTGACCAAGCTCTGCTGCAAGGAGAGCTGCGATTTCCATATCGATGCCGTAGTAGTCTTCACCGACTGTGTACTCAAAAGGCTCAAAAGCAGCATTTGTTGCAACAACAAGCTGATCCTTTGAGGGGTCAAGAACTGCTGACTTGACTGCTGTGGGAGTGCCGTCACCGAAATACTTGTTGCAGATTTCGTCGAATGTTCCGTCACCTTTGATTTTTGCAATAAATGCATTAACCTGTGCAAGAAGTTCGGGCTGAGTTTTGTCAACACCGAATGCGTATTCTTCCTGAGTAAGTTCAACTTCGATAACCTCAACGCCCTTTACGGCAGGGTCATCTGTCTTTGTGTCGCCGCAAGCAAAAAGAGTTGTTGCGAGCATTGCAATTACCATTATAACTGAAAACGCCTTGAGAAACTTTTTCATTTGGATAACCTCCATATATTTTGATACGAGCATTATAGCATTATAAAAGCAAAAAGTAAAGCAAATTTGTATTTTTATAAAGAAATTCTTTATATTTTTCCGATATTTATTCAATCGGAGTATGTTTTTGCATTGCATCGGCAAAATCCTGCGGGAAATCTGCCTCAAGAACCATTTCTTCTCCCGTAACGGGATGAATAAACCTGCAACTGCGGCAATGCAGAAGCTGATGACCGATTTCGGGCATAAAATCGCCGTACATATCATCGCCTGCAAGAGGATTGCCGCAAAAAGCCATATGCACTCTTATCTGATGCGTTCTGCCCGTTTCAAGCCGCAGACTCAGCAAAGTTGCACCGTCAAAACGCTTTTCCGCCCTCCAGTTTGTTGCGGCAGGCTCAACACCCAGTTCATATGAGCAGGCACGCAGAGTTTTCATCGGATCGGGGCGGTAAATGGGCACGTCCACCCTGCCCTCACCTGTCAGATTTCCACGCACAAAGGCATAATATTCCTTGCTTATCTGCCCTGCAAGCTTGCTTGCCGCAAGAGGATTCAGAGCGCACACAACCACACCCGATGTGCCTTTATCAAGCCTGCCCACAGACCTGAAGGCCGCACCCTTTCCTTTGCCTGCCAGATAAGACGAAACTGCGTTTGCAAGGGTGTCTCCCTGATGATTGTGAGTGGGATGCATCGCCATAAAAGGTGATTTATTTACAACAAGGATATCATCATCCTCATAAATGATATCAAGTTCGGCATCAAGCGCCTCGGGCAGAACGTCGTCATCGGGAATAACAACGTTGATCACATCTCCGCCCTTGATTCTGTCAATGGTTCTTGTCTGCACACCGTTCAGCTTCAGCGAATATTTCACCTTGCGCATAACTCTTGCGGAAAAGCCGCAATAACCGCGCAGAAAATGAACCACTTTCCTGTCCTCGTATTCAGGCGGCACGGTGTAATCTATACTTCTTGCCATTCTGCCCCTCCTTTCGCGGATTTGGTTACAATTATAACACAGAAGCGTTGATTTGTATAGAAAAAATTACAAATCCGTTACAGAAAATTACAACAGTTTACAGTTCGATTTCAATTGCGTAATTTTTATTTACATTTGAAATTCCCCGTGATAACATTAGGTCAAACGAGGGGGGCAATACCCTGCAAGGAGGACAAAATATGAAAAAAATCACAAGAGCAATCATTGCGGCTTTGCTCGTTGCCGTTATGGCATCAGGCTGCACTTCAGCCTTCGCCGCAGAACCTGCAGACGAACTCATCTGGAACTACTACGACTGGGAATACTGCTATGACTACGCAGGCAGACTCAACCTTGGCGAAAACACAATCACCACTCCCGAAGATTCCTACTACTGCTACTATTTATTCAATGCAGAAGAAAGCGGATTTTACACAATCGGCTTCACCGATTACGTTTACGACGGTTGGACAGGTGTTCCCGAATACGTGGATGACGGTGTTGCCGTAAACGAGGCAGACTGCATCTATCACAGCACCGAAAACAACTTCCGCCGCATAACCTTCAAGCTTGAAAAAGGCGAAAATATAATCGGATTTGACCTTAACAAAATGATTAACAACAAGACTTTTGAAATTGCTTACGAAGGCAACAAAATCAATTCCGTCAACATTGATAACAAGTTGCTTCTGAACCGCGATATTTACACCTATGGCGAATACTGCGAAATCTACGCAGACGTGGATCTGAGCTTTTCATCGGGCACAGAAATCACGTTGAACTACGTTGAAGGCGTTGTTGCAAAAGAAATTGAAAAAGGCATAAACACCGTTACCATTACACTTTTCGGCGCAGAAACAGAGCTGAACGTTGACGTTTATTCCGTCACCGACATTGTGGACAGCGTAGAAATCAGCAACATTGATGATTATCTTAACGCCAGAGTTTATTACGACGGATACGAATGCTATTTCCCCTGGGACGAAACTTTCACTTTCACGTTAAAAGACGGCAGCACACAGACCATCGTTTTCAGCTCGGATTCTGAAAACGTAATTACTCTGCCTGACGGCACCGAAGCGAACTTTTATTTCGCAACCGAATCTGAAGGCGACGAAATAGTTATGAACGTTATGATTGCGGATTGCGTTATCAGATCGTATGACTGCACCGAAGTCAAGGCATCTTCAGACGAGAACTTTGCGAATCTCCTTTACAATGCAAGAAATAATTTCACCAGAGCCTCACGCTATTTCAGATATGCCTTTATCGCTGTGCTTGACTGTGACACACTTGAAGAATTCATTGATTACGGCGCTCAGGATTCGGCAAATTACTTCAGATATTCCGCATCCACTTTCCTTGAAATTTTCAAAGAATTTTTCTCCTTTATCGCTTTTCTTGCCTGAGTCACTATTGAAAATTTAATAATTTTGTGCTAAAGTGAACGGTAGAAATACCGTTCATTTTTTGTCTGGAGAAATTATTATGAAAAAAATCTGTGCAATCATCCTTATATTTTCTATGCTTTTCCTCTGTGCCTGCTCATCAGGAGGCACGGGGCATATTATAACGCCTGCAACAACTTCGTCCGTTGAAAAGGTCATAATCACCGAATGGGGTACCGACCTTATTCCCGAGGATTTTCCTCCGCCTCCCCAAGGAACGTATAACTTTGAATACGCACAGGGAAATCACGAAACAGACGAAAGTGATTACGCGTCAGACTGGGTAAGAATACGATTCACCTGCCCCACCAACACTCTTTCAGAATTCACCAACGCATTCCTTGACAGCAACTACAAAGGCGGCTCAAAAACCGTAACGGATGGCACTCAATATTACAGAAACGGTCTTCACGGCTATTGGTGTGACGGCGAAAAAATCGTCAAAGTCAACAGTTCAAACTCTGCAATAGACAACAAAACATTATTATCGGAAACAACGGTAACCATTGACATTGTGCCTGTCAAAAAAGGTCTCCCCGAATCCCTTCTTCAGTACTTCCCCGATTTTGACGGATATTCAGTCGGCAACGGAGTTTACTGCGGACATGACGCAAGCCTTGAGTTCATTTCGGATGACTGCTCAAAAGGTTTGTCGCCCTATTGGCATTGGGAATTCCTCGGCACAAAAGGTTGCGGCAATTGCTTTGTCAACGTAAGTCAGGATGATTTTGAAAACTACTGCGACCTGCTTGGCGAAGCAAAATTCAGCGGTCCCATATCAACTGCAATTCTCGACGGATTCAACGTAACAATGGTTGACGTAATCAAAGATATTGACAACACTACTTACGGAGTTTACATCATTTATAACCACTCTCTTATGACTCTGGACGTTGCTTTCACAAACAACCCCAAACTGATAACAGGCGAACATTAAAATAAGGCTGGCCCGAATCATCGGGTCAGCCTTTTGATTTTATTTGTACATCACAACGGTAGCAATGCTTTTTGCAGGCAACTCAACATTTTTCTGCATTGCTCCCAATTCGGTTTTTTCAAGATTGCGGATTGAATCGGTAACGTAAATCTCCGCTGAATCATAAACACCGTAAAGCCTGATATTCTGCGGATTTTCAGCATTATTGACAAGAACAAGCACAGTCTTTTCGCCGTCTGTGAACGCAGTTGACGCAATGCTTGATTTATCCTCAAAGCTGTCCATAACGTCAACTCTCACCATATCTTTCTCAATAAAACCTGAAAAATGTTTATAGGCATAGTATCTGCTGTAAAGAACCGGCTCACCGTTGATAAGCTCCATGAGTCCGTCACCGTTGACTGCAGTCCAGCTTTGCCAGGAAACCGCATTCATAAGATTAAGATCCTGAACAATGATATTTGCCATATAAAGTCCGCTGTCAATTGTTGTTGAATCAATGGTCAGCGGCAGCTCGCACCATTCGCTCATTTCAAACTTTTTGTCGGGATATTGCTCCGCAAATTTTGTTCCCACCTCGGATTTTATCCAGGTTTTGTTGTCAATCCAATAACTGTGACCGCTGTAGGTGTCGCAGAATTCATTCAGAATTTCGCTGGCAAAAAACTTGTCTATGTATTCATAATATCCCGGTGAAAGTTCGCCGCTTTCGGGTCCGCTGAGCTTATACGGTGAGTTGCGCTTCTGCATTTCGGTTGCAAAAAGTTCAAGCACCTCAACGGTTTCGTCAGCCGTGTAATGGCAACCTTCCTGACCTACCCAATCACCGCCCCATGACCATTGGGGCTCATTGATGGGTGAAATTGCGGTCACGGGATAGCCCTGCGCAACAAACCAATCAGCTATGGTAAGCACGTAATCAACAAACGCTTTGTAATTTTCCTTTGGCAGATTGGACGCATAAGGAGTCAATCCGCCTGAAGCGTGACCGCTTGCCGTCATTGAAAAATGAGGGCTGTTGCAAAAAAGAATTACCTCGCTTGCACCGTATTCCACAGCCATATCAAGCATTCTGCGTGCGTTTGCATCACGGGTGAAGTCATATTCATACTTACCCGTTTCCTCGTTGAGCACATAAAAGCTCTCTGTTCTGCGGTTGGGATCGCCGATACGGCAATCAGGATTTTCTTTTTCTCCGCCGCCTATGTTGTAGCGGTAAACGTCAAGACCCAGACCCGTTTCATCGTCGTAAAGGAGCCTTGCAATTTCCCTTGCGGTTTCTTCGTCGTCAATGGTCTGCGACCACCACGCCGAGCTTGTTCCGAAAGATTCAAAAGTCTGATGTTCTGCGAACTTGTTCACCCCTATCGACTGAGTTTTATCCGAAGTAAAAACTGAAAACGCGAAGGCTTGCAACCAGGCAAGCACTATGCATATATATTTAATCATTCCGTACCCCTTTTGTTTTTCTTTCAGTTTAACATTTTAAAAAAAGTGTGTCAATCGGAATATTGACTTTTCCTGTCGAAGTTATATAATGAACATATCCACATTAAGGAGATGTTTTTATGATATTCGACACAGCAAAAAATCTTAAACTCTATTCAGAATTCAATCCTGCATTTGCCGCAATTGCAGATTTCATCGAGAAAAACGACCTCAAAGAGCTCGAGTGCGGCAGCTATGACGTTGCAGACGGAATCAAAGTAAACATTGCTGAATACGAACCCGCAACAGGCGGTGATTACGAGGCTCACCGAGATTTCCACGACCTTCAGCTTGCAATCACAGGTGAAGAAGCAATTGACGTGCTCCCCATTGAATTCGCAACAGATTCAACGGGTTACAAGCCTGATATGGAATTTTTCAAAGGTCAGACAGCAGCTGCTACACGCGTTGCTCTCACCGAGGGAACATTTGCTTTCCTTGCACCTGCCGACACTCACAAGCCCTGCATAAAAATGGGTACGGATAAAATCAAAAAAGCTGTTTTCAAAATCAAAATCTGAAATTACGTCACCTGCTGAGAAATCGGCAGGTGACGCTTTGTTTATAGTACGGAATAACGTAAAACGCAGGCAACACAAGCAAACAAAGCAGCAGCCAAGGTGCAAAACTGAGCTTGAAAAGGAATATTTCTGTCATACTGTTTTTGGATTTTCGGACACTTTCCCTTATTGCATCAACTGCGGTGAAATCCTTGTAACACGCAAGATAAAACACGGATTTTGAATATCTCTGTATAAAAATCAGCCAAAAAACAAGCCCTGCAACAGCAAGAAACGAAAGTCCCGTTGCAACGACGCAAGCCGCCTTCAGGCTGACCGAATCATTTTTGATCTGATATCCGAAAAGCAATATTGAAACAACGGGAATTCCCTCAAAAACCGCAAACCAGAACAGTTTTATCACAAACAATCTGACGCTCAGGTCGCAGGCATTCAGCGCACCCTGCAAGCCGATTTGCGGTCTCACGCACCTTCTGCCTCTCGCAAAGCAGAGATATCTGATCTGCATAGCAAGGCGCAAAGGGCTTGTTGCCGCAACAAAAACAAGCAGAGTTATTATCGCCGCTGACGCAAGAATACCGTCCCCTGCAGAGAAAAAATATCTGTCAAGAATCGCGTTCAGAAACGTAAAAAACGCAAAAACAAGCATCGACATCCCAAGCAAAGGAATAATACTCGGATAAGAGCCGCACATTGCCGCCCTTGCAGAAAGTTTTATCCTTGAATTCATATGACAATCACCACAAAAGAAAAATCGGGAAGCATTACACTCCCCGATTATTTTTTGTTTTTTTCGCCGTTTTATTCGGATTAAAGACCTACAACGCTTATGCACTTGTCAAGAACTGAAAAAATCTTATCAGTCACAGGCATAACATATTTTTCAAACTTATCGTAGAATGAGTCACCCTCACCGTATTCGGGAGCAACCGCACCCTCTGCAAAGTTACCCATAGGAATCATTCTCAGGTTGGGCTTATCGTTCTGCAGGAACTGTGTGTATGCAGGATTTGACCATACGTCGTAGTATTCATCAGCATACATAAACCAGTAGTACATTTCCATTATGCCGTCGTGAGCATTTGAATGGAGCATATCCTTGATGAACCAGGTGTGTTCGGGAAGAATACAGGTTGACGCATCGATAACACCGTCGGGTGAAAGATGATTGTGACCGCAATCCGCGCAAGCCTGCTTGTAGTCGTCACCGAGAGTACCGTTAAGAGGAGCAACTGTTGCACCTGCAGACGCATATTTTGTGTCTACGGTTGCGTCGCTGTTGTTATTGAGAGACTCAACAAGAGGTGTTCTCTGAATATTATAACCTGCAACGATCATAACTCTTACACCGTTATCGATTGCACCGTTAAGAATTTCATCTGCTCTGCCCTGAATCTGATAGTGGTAGTAATCTGCCTTTGCAATAAGACCTGCCTGAGTTTCGGGGTCAAGGTTGATTGCCTTTGCACTTTCATATGAACGGTCGGGAACAAATGCCCAGAGTCCGAGCAGAGTTCCGAAAACAGGAGTCATAAGCTCGTCAAAAACTCTTTCCTGAAGATTATCAAGAAGATCCTCCCCAAAACCGAGAACTATATCAACAAGTCCGCTGTAATAGAGAACATTAAAAAGCACCCAAAGAGCAGTATCACCTGCTGTGAAGGGAGGGTATCCGTCGGTTGCGTAGTCGAGAAGCGCTCTTGAATCAAGAGCAAGCTTTCTGTTGAGCAAATCACCTGCAACGTCTGTGCCGAGGAGAGGACAGCTCTGGAAAACACACGCATCAACGTCGCCGTAACCGTACTCGTTGAAATAAGCAAGTGTAACAACACCGCCCATTGACGATGCGCGGAAGTTGACCTTATCGTGACCTGTGAGGGTTTTGACGTGCTGAACGAATTCATCAAGCTGACCTGCGATTTCAACAGGGTCAATACGCCAGTCATAGTGGAAATAATACTGCTCGCCCTTGCCGTGCTTTGTTTCAGCAGGCAGATCAATCACAACGTCAACGTTGGGCAATGAGTTACCTTCGCCGTCAAGTGCCATTGCACCGAAGGCGTCATATACTGCATCAATAAGGCTGTCACCGAAACTGTCGTAGTCTTTGAATACAAGCAGACCAAGCAGAGAGGGCACAAGCTTCATAACAAGAGACACGATAGTGTCTGTAGCAGGTCTGAAAAGTGTTCTTTCATTCTCTTCACCCGGATTTTCATAAATATCCGTGTTGCCGAGTGGTCCGACATAAATTACCGGCAATTCTCCACAGTCACACTTGCCGTCTGCCGCAGAGGCAATCGGTGACATTACGGAAAAAATCATAATAACCGAAAGAATCAGCGCTGTTATCTTCTTCAATTCAATCATTCCTTTTGGGCTCAAGCCCCTTTTTTATTCAGTTTATCACAAAAACAACGAATGTACAACACATAATTTCCCATTATTTATATAATTTTTTATTATATTATTGCAAACTTATGTATATTTGTGTTACAATACCCGCAACGAAAGGATGATTGAATTGACGCAAACAGAAAATAAGCAGGCCGGTCTCAAAATCAACAAAAAGACGGTCATACTCATATGCGTACTCCTCGCGGCAATTATGGCGTTGGCAGGCGTACTGACTCAGGTGCTTCCCAGAGGTATATATCAGACAGACGCCGACGGTGCTATCATAAACGGCACTTACACGCAAATCGACGACAAACTCCCTATATGGAAAATTTTCCTTGCACCCATACTTGTTTTCGGCTCCGAAACAGCATTGACGGGTGTAGGTATTATTCTGATAATCACGCTTATCGGAGGAACGTTTCTCATTCTTGACAAATGCAGCGTTCTGAAATACATAATGGCATCCATAATCCGGAAATTCGGCAAACGCAAATATCTTCTGCTTAACCTTATGATTCTTGCCTGTATGTTTTTAAGTTCAACAGCAGGCATACTTGAAGAATCCGTTACCCTTGTACCCATTGCAGTTGCAATCTCTCTTGCGCTGGGCTGGGACTCGTTCGTAGGTCTCGGAATGAGCCTTATTGCGGTTGCATTCGGATTCACCGCCGCAACGTTCAATCCGTTCAACGTTGTTACCGTTCAGAAAATGGCGGATATTCCCGTTTTCTCAGGCACAGTCTACAGAGTAATCGTATTTCTTGTCGTTTATGCCGTACTTGCAGGCTTTATGACAATATACGCCAAAAGAATCGAAAAAAATCCGCAGAAATCAATGTGTTACGAAACTGACATTGCTCTGCGTGAAAAATACAATCTCGACGACAGCGTTTCCATTCTTGACAATTTTCAGATCAAAAAAGCTTCAAAAGCATTCCTCTTCTGCCTCTGCGGTGTGCTTGTGTGCATCATCGCTGACTTTATCTTCAGCGCAGAAGGTGCAATCTCGCTTCCCGGTATGGCAATACTTTTCTTCACGGGCGGTATGTTTGCAGGCAAATTCTCCGGTATGAACGGCAAGCAATTGCTCAAAAGCTTTGGCGAAGGAGTAAAAACCGTTGCTCCCATTGTTCCCGTTATCCTCATCATTCTTTCAATTACGTTTATTCTCGATGAAGGCAATATCATTCCCACCATTCTCAACTACGTTTACAACCTCATCAGCGGTCTCTCTCCCTATTGGGCAATACTGATGCTGTTTGCATTCATTGTTGTTCTTGAATTTTTCGTAGGAAGCGGCACGGCAAAGGCATTCCTTGTTATGCCCATTGTTCTTCCTCTTGCAGATATGGTAAATGTTACCCGTCAGAGCGTTACTCTTGCATTCTGCCTCGGTGACGGTTTCACAAACCTGCTTTACCCCACAAGCGGAATTATGATTATTGCAATCGGTCTTGTTAATATTTCCTACGGAAAATGGCTCAAATTTTCCTGGAAACTGTTCGCACTCGAGGGCATAGCATCCGTTGCGCTGATGCTCATCGCCGTTGCAATCAACTATGCATAACACAAAGTAAGGTGATACGAATTATGAAATTCAAATTCAACAAAGACGGAAAATTCAAAATCCTTCTTTTCGGTGACATACACGAAAAAGAAGATTACGCAACGAATCCGAAATTCAAGGATATGCAGAAACTTATGAATGCTGCTCTTGATGAATTCAAACCTGATTTATGCGTTCTTCTCGGCGACAACTGCGACACAATGGTTTACAGAGAAGATCCTGAACTTTTCAAAAAAATGCTTTCTTCCGTTGTTGAACCTATGATGAGAAGAAACGTTCCAGTTGCTGCGGTGCTCGGCAATCACGAACACGACAACGGTTTTGAAGATGAGATAGTTGCAGAGTACGGCAAGCTGGGCATCATCACCCGCAACGATGCGCCTGCAGAGATTACGGGTAACGCCAACTTCAAGGAACTCATCTATTCTTCCGACGGCAAAACTCCCCTCTTCTGCCTTTGGTTCATCGATTCCAACAACTGTCACGAAAACAGAGAAATCTCTCATTACGACTACGTACACACAGACCAGATTGAATGGTTTGAGGCAGAGAGCGAAAAACTGAAAAAACTCAACGGCGGAAAGCCGATGCCCTCATTCGTTTTTCAGCATACTCCCGTCCCCGAAGAGTATGAGCTTCTCCGAAAAGCCCGTTTCTGGGAGCTTCCCGTTTCCGTAAGAGGTTACAACACCAAAAGAAAAACTTTCTACGTCGGCAAAAAGGGAACAATGGATTACGTCGGCGAAGGTCCTTGCTCACCCGACGTCAACAACGGTCAGTTTGAAAGCTGGAAAAAGGTTGGCGGTGTGCTCGGTGCTTTCTTCGGTCACGACCACCTCAACGATTTTTCGGGCTTTGTTGACGATATATTCATAGCACAGCATAAAACCGCAGGTTTCCGTGCATACACAGACGGTTGCCGCAGTTGCGTAAGACTGGTTACTCTTGACGAAAAGAATCTCAACAAATTTGAACAAAAGCTCAAAAGGTTCAAAGAATTCGGTCTCAGAAGCGAAAGCCTCGGCTTTGTTATGAGACACTTCACGGACAGACAGGTTATTACAGGACACGTGCTCGGCTATCTTGCACTTGCAGCAGCAGGTGTTACAGGTATTTCATTCTTAATCAAATTCCTTATTGAAAGATTCGGAGGTTAATATTATGTCAGACAACAAAAAACTCAGCCCTTCACTTCTTATGAACATTATCCTTTTCGGATTTATGGGTCAGGTTGCATGGGCGGTAGAAAACAACTTTTTCAATCTCTACATGCTGAAAATCGGCGGCGATATGCACGATATTTCCATTATGATCGCTGTCAGCGCAATCGTTGCATTCCTCACAACCCTCTTTATGGGCAGCCTCAGCGATAAAATCAACAAACGCAAAATTTTTATCTGCGCAGGTTACATTCTCTGGGGTCTGACGGTTGTTGCATTTGCAATCATCAACCCTGAATCCATTGCAAAGATTATGGGCACAGACATCGGTTCAGCAGTTTCAGCAACGGTTATTCTCGTTATCATTATGGACGGTCTTATGACCTTTATGGGTTCAACAAGTAACGACGCCGCATTCAACGCGTGGATTACCGATATCGGCACTTCATCCAACAGATCAAAGATTGAATCTCTTCTTGCAGTCATCCCCGTTATCGCAACCCTTGCAGTTACAGGTTCATTCGGCGCAATTTTCGGAGATAATAAAAACGTTGGTCAGAGAGAATACTCACTTTATTTCTTCATTCTCGGCGCAATCGTTACCCTTTGCGGTATCATCGGTATTTTCTCAATCAAAGAATCAAGAACAAACGTAAAAACAACAGCAGGCTTCGGCGAAACTCTTATTTACGGCTTCAAACCTTCCGTTATCAAAAGCAACAAGAGCCTCTACATTTCTCTTGTTTGTATGGGCATTTTCTCAATTTCAAGTCAGGTATTTTTCCCCTACATCTTCATTTACCTTGACAAACACGTTGATATGTCAGCCCTCGGCTCAATGCTCACTCCCGGTGTTATTGTTTTTGCGGCGATTTTTGCCATTGCACTTATTGCAACCCTCGTTTATATCATAATTATGAGCGACAAGAAAGGCAAAGCACCTTATCTTTACCCCGCAGTTGTTCTTTATCTCATCGGACTTGTTCTTGTCTTCTTTGCAGATGACAACATTCTCTACTTCATTCTTTCAGCACTCGTTACACTCGTCGGCTACGGACTTCTTATGATTATGCTCGGTGCCGCAGTCCGCGACTTTACTCCCGAAGACAAAACAGGTCAGCTTCAGGGCATCAGAATGATATTCTCCGTTCTTCTGCCTATGCTTATCGGCCCCACGGTTGCAGAAAAAATCTCAACCGCTTACTCTGCAACAACATATATCAACGATTACGGCGAGACCCTCCCCACACCTGCACCCCATATTTTCCTTGCATCTGCAGTAATCGGTGTTGTTATAGTTGTTCCCCTCTATTTCCTTTCAAAGGAATTCAAAAAGCAGAAATCACAGCAATAATGAGAATACAAAGAAGGTATTTTTGAAATGCATATTATAGTTGTCGGTCTGGGCAAGCTTGGCATTACGCTGACAAAACAGCTTGTCAAAGAAGGTCACAGCATCACCGTTGTAGACACAAACAACGATAAAATCACCAATACCGTTGACGCTTATGACGTTATGGGTGTTTGCGGAAACGGCGCAACCTGCGAAACACTTGAAATTGCAGGTGCATCAAAGGCAAAGCTCATCATTGCCGCAACTGCGTCAGATGAAATGAACATTCTTTGCTGCCTTATCGCAAACAGAATGGGCACGGAAAACACAATCGCCAGAGTTCGAAATCCTGACTATGCGTCGCAGATGCAGTTTTTGCGCAACGAGCTTGGCATAAGTATGATTGTTAATCCCGAGTTTGAAACGGCAAACGAAATTTCCAGAATCATCCGTTTCCCGTCTGCCGCTAACCTTGACTCATTTGCAAGGGGCAAAATAGAAATTGCCAGCATAAGAATTCACTCTGACAATGCACTGTGCGACACTCCCCTTTATGACCTGCGCAAAAGAAGCAAGGCAAAGGTACTTGTGTGCGCCGTGCAGAGAAATGACGAAGTCTTTATCCCCTCAGGTGACTTTATTATCAGATGTGACGATACCATAAGCATAACAGGCACAAGAGCAGAACTCTCCTTGTTTATGAAACAAACGGGTGTATACAAGCAAAGAATCAAAAACGTTATGATTATCGGCGGCGGCAGAATCGGATACTACCTTGCAAAACTTCTTTCGGACACAGGCAGAAATATAAAGCTTATTGAGCAAAACGACGCTCGCTGTTACAGCCTCGCAGATATGCTTGACGACGTTACCGTTGTTCACGGTGACGGTACGGATCAGGATTTGCTTGACGAACAAGGTCTTGAAATGCAGGATGCATTGGTATCCCTCACAGGCATTGACGAAGAAAACATTATCGTTTCAATGTATGCCGAATCAAAAGGCATCAACAAGGTTATAACAAAAATCAACCGCCATTCATATTCAATCTTAACGGATATAGGTCTTGAAACAATTGTTTCGCCTCAGATTGCCGCAGGTAATCTTGTTACACGTTACGTCCGCGCGCTTCACAACTCTGCAGGCAATTCTCAGATCCAGACCCTGCATAAACTTGTTAACGGCAAGGTTGAAGCTGTTGAATTTGTCGTTCCCGAAGACGCAGGCTACAAGAACATTCCGTTCAAGGATCTGAATCTGTTGCCTAACATTCTCATCGGCTGTATTATCCGCAACGGAAAAACTATTTTCCCCGGCGGTAACGACGTTATGAAGGCAAACGACAGTGTTATTGTGGTTACCGCTGGCAGAATCATTGAAGACCTTCACGATATTTTCGTCTGATTCATCGGAGGAACAGTATGAACTACAGAATGATATCGTATTATATCGGCAGGATTTTGCTGATTGAAGCACTCCTGCTCGCATTACCTGCTTTATGTGCGGTAATTTACGGCGAAAACACGTTGCTTTCATTTGCATTGACCATTGCCGCTCTGACGGTTACAGGCTTGATTGCCGTCAGAAAAAAGCCGACCAAAACAACAATTTACGCCAAGGAGGGTTACGTTATCGTTGCCCTCACGTGGATTCTGATGTCCCTCTTCGGTGCATTGCCGTTCTACATCAGCGGCCACATTCCAAGCTTTACGGATGCTTTTTTTGAAACCGTATCAGGCTTTACCACAACGGGTTCAACAATTCTGCGCAACATTGAAGCAATGCCCAAAAGTCTGCTTTTCTGGCGCAGTTTCACCCATTGGATTGGCGGTATGGGTATACTTGTTTTTGTTATTGCAATTATGCCCAAAGCCGAAAATTCATCAATGCACGTTATGAGAGCAGAAGTGCCCGGCCCCACAGTCGGCAAGCTTGTTTCAAAGCTCAGGGCATCAGCCCGCATTCTTTACGGCATATACTGCGCACTCACCGCCATTCAGGTTGTTATGCTGCTTGCAGGCGGAATGCCTCTTTTTGACAGCCTTGTGAACTCGTTTGCAACGGCAGGCACGGGCGGTTTTGCCGTGCTGAACAACAGCATTGAAGGCTACAACAGCGTTTATTCCGAAATGGTAATTGCCGTATTCATGCTGCTTTTCGGTGTTAACTTTAACCTTTACTATATGTTCATTGTAAAGCAAGGCAAGCACGCAATCAAAAGCGAAGAGCTGCGCTGGTATGCAGGCATCGTTGCCACCGCTGTTATTATCATTGCAATAAGCCTTTACACAACAAAACACGACGGCTTGGCAGAATCATTCCGCTATGCATTTTTCCAGGTTGCATCAATCATCACCACAACAGGATTTTCTACAACAAACTTTAACACCTGGCCCGTGATAACAAAATTTGTGCTTCTCTTCCTTATGTTTGTGGGAGCCTGTGCAGGCTCAACCGGCGGCGGAATCAAGGTTTCAAGACTTGTTATCCTCATAAAAAGCGGACTTCGTGATATTAAGAAATCCATTAACCCCCGAAGCATTGAAACGGTTAAGATAGACAAAAGAACCGTTGAAGAACCCGTTGTAAAGAGTGTTTCCGTTTTCTTTGCAACATATATGCTTGTGATTGCAGTGTCAATTCTGGTTGTTTCGCTTGACGGTTTCAACTTTGAATCAACCGCAACCGCAGTTGTTGCTTGTATAAGCAATATAGGTCCCGGATTCGGTGCAGTCGGCCCATACGGAAACTTTGCTGACTTTTCAATGCTCAGCAAGCTCACCCTCAGCTTCACTATGCTTGCAGGCAGACTTGAACTTATTCCTATGCTTATGTTGTTCTCACCCTATGCGTGGGCAAAGAAATATTCATAAAGAAAAACCTCGGATTTTCAATCAAAATCCGAGGTTCTTTTATTTTATTTTTGTTATTTTGTTTCCTTTTACAAGATATGCATTCTGTGCAAGGTCAATTATAGGCTGATCGTTGAGAGAATCTGTATAAAAATTATCTATCACCGCGTCAGGATAACGCGCTCTGAACGCTTTCACCTTGTTCTCACGGAAGCAGAAATTGACTATCCTGAAATTCTCTCTGTCCGTTTCGGTGGCAACAATGTTTTTTATGCCCGTTCTCCTGCCCATTTCCTCAAGAACGATATCAAAACCTGCAGAAAGAATAACGTCATCGTCTTCCCTGATATCATTATAAAAAGGCTTGATTTTGCAAAGGTGAGTGTCCCAGAATTTCACTATATCCCCCTGCAAATCTTCCACACCGCGGCAATAACCCTCCACAAGTGTGCCGTATTCACTCAAAGCCTGATCAATGGTCACCTTTCTTGCTTTGTATTTAAGCAACGCAACAATCACCTTTGGCACGTATGCCAGCAACTTTGGATCACGCTTCATAAAATACAGAAAAAAATCTATTGCAGATTCACCTTTGTAAATTGTGTTGTCAAAATCATAAACATTCATATAACTCACCCTCTTTATTATATCAGCCAATAACTTTATTTGTAAAGCCTGCGCTTGAAATTTATGACGTATATATGGTATAATAACAGGACATTTTAAATGGGAGAATAAAAATGAAACTGAAATTCAACGACAGCAGCTTCTATAAAACCTTTTTCACAATGACACTTACAATAGCTGTGCAAAACCTGATTGTTTTCGGTGTCAACCTTGCAGACTCTGTTATGATGGGTGCATATAACGAAACTGCGTTAAGCGGAGTCGGTATATGCAACAACATTCAGTTCTTCCTCAATATGGCGGCATCAGGCGTTTCATCGGGAATGACGGTCATCGCCTCCCAGTATTGGGGCAAAAAAGAAAAGAAACCTATTTTCAAGGTTTCTGCGGTTGCAATGTGGATAATCATTTCCGTCACGTTGCTCATATTCGGCTTTGCAACCTTTGCTCCCGAAACACTTATACGACTTTTCACAGACAAAGAATCGGTTATTGTGCAATCATTACTTTACCTTGATGTTGTAAGATATACATATATATTATACGCACTTACAACAATCCTCCTTGCCATTCTTTACAGCGTTGAAACGGTCAGAATCGGTTTTATCGTTTCGCTTTCATCCTTTGCAATCAACATTTTCCTCAACTACGTGTTGATTTACGGAAAATTCGGTGCTCCCGAAATGGGAATAAAAGGTGCGGCTGTTGCAACCCTTGTTTCACGAGCAATTGAGCTCACCGTTGTACTTTCATACATACTGTTCATAGACAAAAAACTGCATATGCGCATAAAAGACCTGTTTATCACAGACAAGCAGATGTTCAAGGACTACTTCAAGACGGGTCTTCCCCTTATGATGAGCAGCGTTTCATGGGGATTTGCAATGAGCATTCAGGGCGCAATCATCGGCAGACTTGTTGAAAGCGCAATTGCCGCAAACAGCATAGCAACCACGATTTTTCAGGTTGCAACCGTAATCTGCTACGCATCGAGCAACGTTGCCTGTGTGCTCACAGGAAAAACCATCGGAGAAAATCAGCCTCTCAGCCTGATCAAAAAACGCACAAAAACTCTGCAGTTTATTTTTCTTGCAATCGGTGTTACGTCAAGCGCAATACTGTTGCTGACCAAGAATCTGATTATGGATTTCTACAATGCCACACCGCAGACGGTTGACATAACCAATCAATTCATCCTTGTACTTTGCATAACGATTATCGGCACGGCGTATGAGGTGCCCTGCCTTTGCGGAATAGTTTCGGGCGGCGGAGACACGTCCTTTGTACTGAAAAACGATTTCATATTTATGTGGCTCATTGTTTTGCCTATAAGCGCATTGAGTGCTTTTGTATTCAAATTCCCCGTTGTTGTCACCTTTGCTTGTCTCAAAGCAGACCAGATTCTCAAATGCATAATTGCGGTTATCAAAGTTAACCGTTTTAATTGGATAAAAAAAGTAACAAGGTCATAAAGAAAACCGTGTAATGCCTAAAGCATTGCACGGTTATTTTTTGTTATATCCTCTTTTTTCATAAAACGGACGTGAAGCGCAGTTGAAAAATATTTTGCAGTCTGCCAGAAGGAATTGTTGGATTTTCCTTGCTTTCTTCCTCTGCATTCCGTCGGCACTTCCTTAAATTTGCATCCCAGCCTCAAAGGTTTCAGCACAAGTTCAAGCAAAAGCGGAAATTCATTGCTCTCAAAATTAATTGACTTGTAAACCTTGGTTGGCGCAATCTGAAAAGGAATTGTGTAGTCTGTAAGCTTGCTGTTAAAAAGTACCGACAAAAATTTCTGCGCAGCACGATTAAAAGCAAGTCTTGCAGGGTTGTAACCGCTGAAGTTACCGCCATCCATCCATCTCGATGCCGAAACAATCACGTCAGGTTCCGATTTCGCAATACTTATCATTTCAGGAATCAGAGTAACGTCAAGAGCAAGGTCGGAATCCACTGTTATGCAATGTGTACCCTTTGACATTTCAATAATTTCCTTGATAAATCCCATACGGGGCAAAGTTTGTCTGTGCGCAATAATCGGCACGTCACAAGGCATTGAAGTAAGTTCATCAACAACAGCCTTGCACTCGGCAGTTATTCTGTCAGGATAACCTATAATTATTTCGGCAAGGTCGCTGTGGCTACAGGTATTCAATATGGTTAAAATCGTTTCACGAAGGCTGTCTGTTTCCGTTACAGCACCCGTCAGAATCGAAACCTTGAATTCCTTCACATCTTCACCGCCCGAAAGTTATTTTATATACTCAACAGTAATATTTTCCCTTGAATTGGTGCAAAGCGTTGCACTTCTGCGCTTGCCAAACCAGATTATCTCTCTTGCATAGTCCGACCAATTATCGATGGTTTTCTCAAGAACAACAGATATTCTGTTTTTCTTATTTTCAAGCGGCATATATTTATCGTCATAAATTCTTTGGAAATAGTTATAGAAATCATAATCTGATTCAAATTCAATTTTATCCGTACACGGCAAACGAAGAATCTTTTGCTGATAATTAAGAAGTTCTCCGTAAATCTGAGGGTCTATTCCCAATGACTTCACAAAATCTTCAATGTCATTCCAGAAAATCTCGCGGTTATAAATGAGGTCAAGAAAAATTCCTTCCTCAAAATACCAACCTACGTTACTGAAAATATCCTTCTGGTAACACCAATCAGAATTCTCCGTATTCGCGGTTTTTCTGCGGATTTCGTCAAACAGCTTGTAAATATATTTGTTTTCATCGCTGAAAATATACTCAAGAAGTCTGTTGTAAAAATCATAGTAGCTGATACCCAGCTCATATCTGGAATAAATCGCAAAACAACGCAGTAAACCGAGATGATGAAAGCTTTGCAGGCACACGGAAAACATATTTGCCTTGACCCACATATCCTTGCTCATATCCTTGGTTTCAACCACAACGTCGTAATATTCCTGAACTCCGTTGAAATTGGCGTGATAATGTATTCCGTGCAAGGGCTGACGCTCCCAACGGATACCGTATTTTTCTTTGAAATCCTTGCTTGCAAGGGGTGAATTGCAATACACCTGACAAGTATAAACTGTCATCGAATTGTGCTGACCGTTTTCAAGCAGCCTGCAAAGACCGTTACAGAAACTGTCATAGGTTTCGCCAGGCATACCGAGAATAAGCTCGGTGTAGGTGGGAATTTTTTCTTCGGCATATTTTGCAGTCAGATTTGAATAATGCTCAAGGGTCAGATTTTTTCTGCCTATATTTTCCAGAGTCTGCGGGTCAAGAGACTGATATGCAAGGGTTACTCCCTTGTCAATTCCGCTGTGATTCAGGATTTTGCCGATTTCAAAAACAGTTTCATCGCTGTTTTTGGCATAACAAGGCTTAAACACCTGCGGATAACCGTTCTTTCTGTTTGCCTCAAGAATAAGATTTGCAATTTCAATATCACGCTTTTCGATGCCGAAATTGGCATCAGCGCAATAACAGTAAGGAATTTTATGCTCGGAAATCCACTTGATATCCTGCTTTATCCTCTCCAAGGGGAACAGACGGATTTTCTTTGTGAAACACCAATCACAAAATGCACAGGAATAGGGACAACCTCTGTTTGTTTCCAGAGTTGCGTGAAAATTAACTCTGGGATATTCCTCAAGCATACAGTCAAAAACTCCTGCTGCATAGGGTGAGGGATAATCCGTGATATCGTAAAGTCGCTTTTTCTCCGTTGTGACTATTTCGCCATTTTTACGATAAGAAACATCAGGTATAGACTCAAAACCGTTACCGTTCTTAATAGCCTTAAGCAACATCGCAAAAGGTTCTTCGCCCTCTGAATGCATAAGCACGTCGATAAACTCGTGTTTTTCGAGCAGGCTTTCATCATCTGGT
This sequence comes from Acutalibacteraceae bacterium, assembly GCA_045630405.1. Classification (GTDB taxonomy): domain Bacteria; phylum Bacillota; class Clostridia; order Oscillospirales; family Acutalibacteraceae; genus CAG-177. Next base: position 111,794 of record JAZQTC010000029.1, on the reverse strand, counting down.
ACGTTGTGACCGCCGAAAACGATAGTGCAATCGGGATATTTTTCCTTTACAAGACTTGCAAGAATAAGGTTGTATTCCATATTCCATACATAGCAGGAAAAACCGACCACAGCAGGATCAACAATTTTGTCGAGCGACTCTTCAATCTTAAGACGCAAACAAAGAATGCCGCCAAGTTCATAGCTGTCTGAAATTTCTTTGTCCGCCCACGAATAAGCCGCAATACATCCTGCCGCATACGGAAGGTATGCAACAACCTCGCTGAATGTTACGTTTATTTGCAAAAGGTACACTTTTTGTTTGTTCATAACGGTTTGCTACACCTCGGTATTTTACACATATAAATACATATTAAAGTATATCATTCATATATTTTTTTGTCAAGAAAAGCAACGGTCATCAGCATCCTGCTGCTGTCTGTCAAATACTGTATTTCCGCACTTTTCAGCAATCAAAAAAAGCTTGTATAGGTTCATCGCCTATACAAGCTTTGTTTTTCAGCTTGCGCTGTTTTTGGGTTTTGTCACCTTGGGAGGAGGTGCCATCTTTTTTGCACGCTTACTGTTGGGGTTGCGTTCAATCAAAGGCTCTGCACCGTCGTTAACGCTCGCCGCAGTTATGCATACTCTCTCAACCGTGAGGTCGGAAGGCACGTCATACATAACCGACATAAGCACGTTTTCAATAATGGAGCGAAGTCCGCGCGCACCCGTCTTTTTCTCAAGGGCTCTTTCGGCAATTGCCTCAAGCGCACTGAGATCAAATTCAAGCTCAACGTCATCAAGCTTAAACAGCTCTTTATACTGTTTTACAACTGCATTCTTGGGCTTTGTGAGAATCTGAACAAGCGCATCTCTGTCAAGCTCCTGCAATGTGGTTACAACGGGAAGTCTGCCCACAAGCTCGGGAATAATACCGAACTTCACCAGATCCTGCTGAATAACCTTTGCCATTATATTTTCTTTTGCAGCCTCGGACTTGCTCTTTATCTGAGCACCGAAGCCGAGGGCAGTACCCTCTGAACGCTTTTCGATAATTTTTTCAATGCCGTCAAACGCACCGCCGCAGATAAACAGAATGTTTGATGTGTCTATCTGAATAAACTCCTGCTGGGGATGCTTTCTGCCGCCCTGAGGGGGAACGTTTGCAACTGTTCCTTCAATTATCTTGAGCAACGCCTGCTGAACGCCTTCACCGCTGACGTCTCGTGTGATTGAGGGATTCTCACTCTTACGGGCAATCTTATCTATTTCGTCAACGTAGATAATGCCTCTTTCTGCGCGTTCAATGTCGAAATCAGCCGCCTGAATAATTCTGAGCAGAATATTCTCAACGTCTTCACCGACGTAACCCGCTTCCGTGAGAGTTGTGGCATCCGCAATGGCAAACGGAACGTCAAGAATTCTTGCAAGGGTCTGTGCAAGCATTGTTTTTCCGACACCTGTGGGACCGAGGAGCAGAATATTACTCTTCTGAATCTCAACGTCGGAAACACCTTTGCTGCCGATTCTTTTGTAGTGGTTGTAAACCGCAACGCTCAATGCAACTTTTGCCGCATCCTGACCGATAACGTACTCATCGAGCCTTGCCTTGATTTCGTGAGGCTTCGGCAACGACGCTGAATCGAAATCGTTGTGATTATGAACAGGCTCCGAGTCAATTATCGAACAGCACAGTTCAACACACTCGTTGCAGATATATACATTAGGGCCTGCTATAAGTTTGTCAACCTGGTCCTGCGTTTTATGGCAGAACGAGCAGGAAACCCTTCTTTCGTCATCTCTGGGCATCTTTTGCCTCCTGTGTTAATTTATCTTTTGGCAATAACCTTATCAACAAGGCCGTATTCCATAGCTTCCTGAGCGGTGAGATAATTATCTCTCTCTGTATCTCTTGCGATTTCTTCGATTGATCTGCCTGTGTTCTCGGCAAGAATTCTGTTGAGCTTTTCTCTTGTCTTAAGAATATGGTCTGCAACAATCTTGATTTCTGTTGCCTGACCTCTTGCACCGCCGAGAGGCTGATGAATCATAATTTCGCTGTTGGGAAGAGCAAATCTCTTGCCCTTTGCGCCGGATGAAAGCAGAAAAGCACCCATTGAAGCAGCCATACCCATACAAATGGTTGAAACGCCGCACTTGATGTACTGCATTGTGTCATAAATTGCCATACCTGCAGTTACAGAGCCGCCGGGGCTGTTGATGTAAAGGCTGATATCCTTATCGGGGTCCTGACTTTCAAGGAAAAGGAGCTGAGCAACAACGATGCTTGCAGTTGTGTCGTTTACCTCGTCAGAAAGAACAATGATTCTGTCGTTAAGAAGGCGTGAAAAAATATCGTATGAACGCTCGCCTCTGTTAGTCTGTTCAACAACATACGGTACCAATGCCATAAAAATTCAATCCTTTCTCCGCATTTGATTATGCTTTTAAAAAGTATAAATAAACCGGCTTTTACACCGGTTTATTTTTGAATGGTCATATTTTAAGTATAGTAGGATTCACCGCTGATTATTCAGCTGCTTCTTCCTTCTTTTCAGCTGCCTTTTTTGTTGTCTTCTTTGCAGCGGGCTTCTTTGCAGGCTTTGCTTCCTCTGCAGCCTCACCGTCTTCAGCAGCTTCCTTCTTCTTTGTTGCTCTCTTTGCAGCAGGCTTCTTTGCCTTTGCTGAATCGATTACAAGCTTGATTGCATCCTGCTTTGCAAGCTCTGCAGCAACTGTTGCTTCGGGAACAAGTTCCTTGATCTTTTCAACGTCAAGATGATACATTTCTGCCATCTTTGCATACTCTGCTTCAATAGCCTCTGCTGATGCTGTGAGACCTTCAAGCTCAATAATCTTTTCGATAGCAAGGTCAATCTTAACTTCTGTAACAGCGCGTTCTTTCATCTGAGCCTCAAAAGCTGCTCTGTCCATACCCATATACATAAGGTATGTGTCAAGGTCAATACCCTGCTGAGCAATTCTCTGTGCAAATGAATCTACGTCTTCCTTTGCTCTGTTGTCATACATACAGTCGGGGATTTCGCCCTCAACGTTCTCAACAAGTGCATCGATAACAGCATCTTCAAATGCGTGCTGAGCGCTCTCCTGCTTTCTCTTGAGGATATCTTCCTCAACGCCCTTCTTGAGGTCAGCTACTGTTTCGTATTCGCCCATATCCTTTGCGAATTCGTCATCAAGCTCGGGAAGTTCCTTAACCTTGATTTCGTGAAGCTTAATCTTGAAAACTGCTGCCTTTGATGCAAGCTCGGGAGCATATGCCTCGGGGAATGTAACGTTAACGTCGAATTCCTCGCCTACTGAATGACCGACAATCTGCTCCTCAAAGCCGGGAATGAATGAACCTGAACCGATTGTAAGCTCATACTTCTCTGCCTTGCCGCCGTCAAATGCAACGCCGTCAACAAAACCTTCAAAATCGATAACTGTGATGTCGCCATCCTTTGCAGCTCTGTCATCAACGCTGACGATTCTTGCGCTTCTCTCGAGCATGCTTTCGATTTCCTGGTCAACTTCTTCCTTTGTAACCTTTGAGTCAGCCTTTTCAGCTGTGAGACCCTTGTAAGCCTTAAGAGTGATTTCGGGCTTAACGGTTACGTTGAAGGTCATTACAACGCCTTCTTCTTTGCTCATTGTCTTAACGTCAAAATCTCTGGGCGAATCAACGGGAATGATGCCTGCTTCTTCATATGCAGCCTGAACAGCTTCGGGGAAAGCGATATCAAGAGCATCCTCAAAGAAAACTTCCTGACCGTAGAGCTTCTCAATCATCATGAGAGGAGCCTTGCCCTTACGGAAGCCGGGAATCTGAATTGACTTTCTCTGCTTGAGATAAGCCTGCTGGATTGCAGCTCTGAAATCTTCGGCTGCAATAGCGATTTCAACCGAATAAGTGTTGGTTTCTGTCTTGTTTGCTGATACTAAACTCATTTTAGAATTCCTCCATATAAGCAACCTGACGGTCACTTCTTCTTTTACCAGTAAATTATATCAAATAATTTAACAAATTGCTATATATATTTGTATTTATTTATAAATTCTTGTTTTTAGTTAATTTTTCCGTTTTTTTGCGTTGTGTTTTGGTTATTTTGACATACATCAATACACAAGTGCAGGACAAAACTGCAAAAAGTCACTTGAAATCAAAGAAAATCTGATTCCGTCACTCTCGCCGATAAATGCGCCCGCGTGAGAGTAGGAATGGAGATGTCCGTAATAGCATCTCGTTATTTTTTCTTCAACAAGCACGTTGTAAATTTCATCGCATTTCTGGGTTATATTAAGCGGCGGATAGTGAAGAAAAACAACAGGTTCAAGTCCCGTTTCCTTTGCCGCTGCTATGGAAGCTCGCAGTCTGCCTGCCTCACGCAACACAACCTTTTTATCGGCATCGCTTTCCGCATCAAAAAACCAACCTCTTGTGCCGCAAATGGCAAAATCTCCTGCCGTATAGGCATTGTTATGAAGAATATTAAGAGTGGTAAGCGAATGCTTTTCAAAAAATTCATCAGATTTTTTCTTGGTCGCCCACCAATAATCGTGATTGCCTTTGAGGATTATTTTTTTACCCGGCAAGGAATCAAGAAATCTGAAGTCCTCAAGACCTTCCTCAAGATTCATACACCAGGATATATCGCCTGCAATAACAACCGTATCATCGTCACGCACAAGTCTGCGCCAATTATTTTCCAGACGCTGTTCATAATCCGTCCAGCCGCCAAAAATATTCATCGACTTACCTGTAGCAAGCGAAAGATGTGTATCTCCGATTGCAAAAAGTGCCATAGACATATCCTTTCCAAAAATAATTGAGTGCAAATCTGACCATACTAGAAATGCGGAACTGTTCCGTGTACAAAACGAAAGGAGATTTGCAATATGAACAACGAAATCGGTGCTATCACCTGCTTTGCAAAGAACTGCGTTTACCACAAGGGTAACACCTCCTGCACAGCAGGCACAATTGAGGTCGGCAATTCATCAGCCTGCAAATGCGGCGAAACTCAGTGCTCAACCTTCAAGCTTAACGACAAAGCAGTTCACGAGCCTCGCGGATGCTGCGATTAAATTCCCAGCATTCCGAAAACAACGCCGTCCATTGCATCTTTTGAACAGCAACCGTCAAATCTGACAGTCTTGTTGCGAAGGTTTGCAAGCTGCTCGGGACAGGTTTCACCTGTTACCTCTGCAAGGCGTTCAACCATTTCAAACTCATCAAGTCCCTCGGTTCCGCCGGCAACTGCTTCAAGCACTGCTTCGCTGAACTTGAAGGGGCTTGCTGTTGAAGCGATTACTGCAGGTGTTGTATCGCCTGTCTTTGCTTTGTAGTCGTAGTATACTTTGACTGCAACTGCGGTATGTGTGTCGCAAAGGTAGCCCTTGTTCTTGAAAACATCCGCAATTGTAGCTTTTGTTTCATCGTCATCGCAGCAACCTGCATCAAAGAGAGCCCTGATGCTTTCAAGTGTTGCGGCATCAACCTCGTACTTACCGTCATCACTGAGCTGCTTCATCCAGTTCTTGACGTTTTCGCTGCCGCTGACAGAATAAAGGAGTCTTTCAAGGTTGCTTGAAATAAGAATATCCATTGAAGGTGAAATTGTTGTGAAGAATTCACGGTTTCTGTTGTAAACACCTGTTGTAAGGAACTCGGTGAGAACAGAGTTGCTGTTTGAAGCGCAGATAAGCTTCTTGATGGGGAGACCCATTTCTCTTGCGTAGTATGCAGCAAGAATATTGCCGAAGTTACCTGTGGGAACAACAACGTTGATTTCATCCCCTGCCTTGATTTCGCCGTTTGCAAGCAAATCGCAGTAAGCAGAGAAATAATACACGATCTGAGGACAAAGTCTGCCCCAGTTGATTGAGTTTGCAGATGAAAATGCCATTGAGTTGTCTGCAAGTTTTTCGCCGATTGCCTTATCTGTGAAAATACGTTTTACGCCACTCTGTGCGTCGTCAAAGTTGCCTTCGATTGCACAAACGGAAACGTTGTTGCCTTCCTGAGTGCACATCTGAAGCTTCTGCATGGGGCTTACACCGTCGCTGGGATAGAAAACAAGAATCTGAGTGTTTTCAACGTCCTTGAATCCCTCAAGCGCAGCCTTGCCTGTGTCACCTGAAGTTGCAACAAGAATAACAATTTTTGTTCCCTTTGCAGCCTTGCCGCTGGAAACGGTGAGAAGTCTGGGGAGAATCTGGAGAGCCATATCCTTGAAAGCGCAGGTGGGACCCTTGAAAAGCTCAAGAATATGTACGCCATCCTCAATTTTGGCAAGAGGTGCAACTTTTGCATCGGAGAAGCCTGTTTCATACGCACCCTTTACGCACGAATCAACTTCTTCCTCTGTGAAATCGGTGAGGAACAAAGAAAGTATTGACTTTGCTCTGCCGATGTAGTCAAGACCTGCAAGCTCAGAGATTTTATCGATTGAAACCTTGGGAAGGTTTTCGGGCACAAAAAGTCCGCCTTCGGCAGAAATACCTTTTGTGATAGCCTGCGAAGCAGTAACCTTAACCGCAGTATCTCTTGTGCTGACATAATTCATTAAAACATCATCCTTTTCGGAAATAATTCATAACATTGTATCATATATTTTTTGTTTTGTAAAATATTTTCGGACTTTTTTCGGAATTTTATGAAATTTAATTAATTTCCATCAGAATATGCAATCTGAAAACCGACTGAATCGTCCGTGATTTTGCATCGTTTTTGTAAAGTTGTACAACTTTACACAAGCGGTACGAAACCTGTTTTGAACTGTATTTTTATAATTTTTTCGACATTTACAAACACTCAGACATATTGATATTACTTGTTTTTCTTGTGTTTATCTGCATTTTTCGTGCCAACTGTCACAAAAAATATATTTCCACCGTCCGACAAGCACGTTTGTAAAGGTTTATCGCTTTACGCACGCATTTTTATCGTCAATTGCTCCGAATCATAAAAAATCGTCAAAAACGAGCCTTTAACCTCAGAATGCATTCTCAATGTAATTTATTTTGACTAGACAATTGTTATCATCAACATAAACTTCACAAACGTCAAACTGCATTGCAGCATCAATTTTCATATAAGATATAAAATTTTTTGCAGCCATCTCAAGCCTTTTTTGTTTGCCTGAATCAACCGCTTCCATAGGTCGTATTTGTGTTTTTTCGTTTCTTGTTTTAACCTCAACAAAATATATTCTGCCATGTTTGCGAGCAATAATATCTATTTCCCCAAAACGACAAACATAGTTCGAAACAAGTATTTCATACTTTTTATCTCTCAGATAACGAGCCGCAAAAACCTCGCCCCAGACGCCCGTTTTATTCCTTATCATTTGCCTGCACCAATAATTTTAGTCAGAAACGATCTGCGGTGACAAGGGGAAATGCCGTGGGCTTCCAGCATTTCATAATGGAGTTTTGTTCCGTATCCCTTGTGTTTTTCAAACTGATACTGCGGATACTCTTTCGCAATTTCAAGCATAAATCTGTCCCTGCTGACCTTTGCAAGAATTGAAGCCGCAGCTATTGAAGGACTGTTGGCATCACCTTTTATAATTGTTTCGCCGTCAATTGAAAGCGGAGGCATTCTGTTGCCGTCTATAAGAGCGTAATCCGCAGGCACGTCAAGACCTTCAACCGCTTTACGCATTGCAAGATACGTTGCCTGAAGTATATTGATTTCATCAATTGTTTTTTCGTCAACACTTGCAACGCACCAGCTGATTGCCTTCTCCTTTATAATATCGAAAAGTATCTCACGCTTTTTCTCCGATATTTTCTTTGAATCGTTAAGACCTTCTATAAAGCAATCTTCAGGCAGAATACCCGCCGCCGCAAAAACAGGCCCTGCAAGCGGCCCTCTGCCTGCTTCATCAACGCCGCAAACAGCTTTGAATCCTCTTTGAGCCGCATTTATTTCATACTGAAAATCCATACTTACCTCCAAAAAGCAAAAGGGCTGAAAGGCGAATTTTTTGTTCACCGTTCAGCCTGATTTTTTAAAGAAACTGTTTATCGATAACCTCATTCAGGATATCGTAAAGATATCGAAGGCTGAAATCGGATGTTTTGCTGAGCACTCCGTGCTTTGAAGCAAGCTCCTCCGTGTAAGCCTCAAGGGGATATACCCTTATATTGGAACAACCGTAGCCGTAATGAGTCACAACACCTGAAAACTTAACGTTTTCAAGCACAACCTCACCCGTTGTGTTATTCTTGACAATCTCAAAATTCAGCATACCGCCAAGCATTCTGGGACCTCTGTTCTGGGCGGAAATAAAATTGCCCAAAGAATATGCAACGAGAGTTTTTCTTCCGTCCTGATTGGTGATATATTCCACAGGCTGAATAACGTGAGGATGAGTACCGATAATAACGTCCGCACCCCACATTGCAAGCTTTTCAGCCAATTCACGCTGCGAATCTGTGGGCTCATGGGTATATTCATTGCCCCAATGGGCGCTGACAATAACAACGTCCGCAATCTCTTTTGCCTTTATGATACGTTGCTGCAAAAGGGATTCATCTGCCGCACGGACAAGTATAACGTCCGAATCGCTGGGCAGAGAAAGACCGTTTGCAGAGTCAGTGAAACCAAGATAAGCAATTCTGACTCCGTTCACCTCGTGCGTGGGAATATTGCTCATATCCTCTGCATTGAGATAAGCTCCGCAGGTTATTGCGTTTTTGTTTTTCCAGAAATTGATTGCAGAAATGAGACCCTTCTCACCGCAATCAAGAGAATGATTTGTTGCAATATTGAACACGTCAAAACCGATTTCAAGCATTTCTTCGCCAACCTCAACGGGAGAATTGAACATAGGATAGCTTGAAACGTTGTGCTCTGTTGAAATTATTGTTTCCTGATTAAGGATTGCAACGTCGGGCTTTTCTATATATTCGGCAATTCTTTCGTATGCATCGGTGAAATCATAGCCGCCGCTGCTTCTTGCCGCTGCCTGCTCATAAACCGTGTCGTGGATAAGATTATCGCCCACAGCAACAAAAGAAACCTTTGAAAGCAACTCTGCCTGCTGCGTTGTCTGTGTATCGTCATTGGGCGACAAACCTGTGCTTATATCAGGTCTGGAAGAGTCCTTGCCGAGAAAAATAACACCGAGTGCAATAATATCAAGCACGATAATGATTGCGAGAAAAATCGACATTCTTTTTTTCATTACTATTCACCTCTGACGCAGAATCAGTCAAGGGTCAGCTTTCCGAGTTTTCCGCTTCTGTATTCATCAAGAAGCATAACTGCCGCCCTCTCGGTATCTGTTTCGCCGCCTTTGATGAGCATTCCCCTTTTTGCTCCGATAAGCTCAAGAAGCTCATAGGGCTCAAGCTCTTCAAAATCCGTAATTTTATATCTTTCCGTAAGTCTTTCGGGATAATTCTTCTGAAGAACAACCAGAAGTCTTACTGCAATTTCCTGGCTGTCCAGAATTTCATCTTTGACGGAGCCGATAAACGCAAGCTTAAAACCGACCTCGGGGTCTTCGAATTTTGGCCAAAGCACACCGGGAGTATCCAGCAATTCAATGCCTGAACCGATTGCAAACCATTGATTGCTCCTTGTTACACCGGGCTTGTCCGCAACCTTGGCACGGATTTTTCCTGCCATACGGTTGATGAAAGAGGATTTTCCCGTGTTGGGAATACCCACAACCATAACTCGGAGAGCTTTGCCTGCCATACCTTTTTCTGTATTGGCTCTTATTTTTTCCTTGAGAACTTCCCTGACCGCAGGCTGAAATTTTTCAAGTCCCTTACCGTTTCTGCAATCAACAGGCAGAGCTGTTACGCCCTTTTCGGCAAGTTCCTTTATTTTTCGCGCGGTTGCGTTGGGGTCTGCAAGGTCACATTTATTGAGAAGCACGATTCTGGGTTTTGAGCCCACAATCTCATCAAGCTCGGGGTTGCGGCTGCTTTCGGGGATTCGCGCATCCACAATCTCACACACCGCATCAACCATCGAGAGACTTTCTTTTATTAATCTGCGGGTTTTGGCCATATGGCCCGGAAACCACTGCACTATCATTTTTTCGTTCATATTTATCCTATCTTAAACTGACCGAAGGGCGCAATTCTGAAAAGCGCCTTTCCCATAATATATTCTTCTCTGATAAAACCGACTCGGTTATCACGGCTGTCGGTTGAATGATTTCTGTTGTCACCCATAACAAACACACAACCTGCAGGCACAACAACGGGACCGTCAAAATCTTCTCTGTCCCTTGTGGGGTCTGCGATATAAGGCTCGTTAAGCTCAACACCGTCAACGTAAACCTTTCCCCTGGTGAAATCGATGTCCACCGTCTGACCCTCTGTTGCAATAACACGCTTTACAAGGGTATCGGGAATTACGTTTGACGAATCGGGCTGGCAGGTAACAACGATATCACCGTGTTCGGGCTCGCCGTAAGTTGCGGTAAGCACAATTCTGTCTCCCGAATTAAGGGTAGGTTGCATTGAATTACCCACAACGCCAACCGTTCTGAACACAAACACAAAAACAAAAGCAACCGCAACAACTGCCGTTGCAACAACGGAAACAGTATCAAAAACGAACGACGCAAAGCCCGTTTCCTTGGCTTTATTTTCTTTTTCTGACATTGCAGTCACCTCTTTAATCAATTTTCCATTCCCCTGCAGGGTATAATCTGAAATAGACCTCACCGAGAATGTAACGTTCATCAATAAATCCGATATGACTTGACCTGCTGTCAAGAGAACCGCCTCTGTTATCACCCATCACAAAAACGAAACCTTCGGGAACAGTCAACGGAAACTCAACGTCATAGCTCAGGGTGGTAGGTGAATTAATGTAAGGCTCATTGAGCTTTTCACCGTTAAGAAAAACCTCACCTGCATCAAAATCGATGTCAACAACGTCGCCGCCAACAGCTATAACCCTTTTGACAATGGGAACATTTCTTTCCCACGGCTGGGTAGAAATAACAATATCTCCTCTGTCGATCCCCAGACTCAGACCCGAAACAGCCACCCAATCACCGTTTCTCAACGTGGGCAACATAGAATCACCTTCAACACCAATGACTCTGAACACAAGGCAAAACACAACAAAAGCCACAATAACCGCACCCTTGAGCGAATCCACCACGTCATAGAGGAAAGATATGCCTGCGGGGGCTTCCGGCTCCTGCTGTTCAAACTCTATCCAGAATTCTTCGATTTTGCGCATCGTGTTCTCCTTTCTGTGAAAGTGCAGACTAAATCTAAAGTAATTAATTAATGGGAGTAATAGTAAAGGTGTAACAACCGTAAAATTGTTACACCCTCATCAAGCTGATTATCTGATCTGTTCCTTAACCTTAGCAGCCTTACCAACTCTGTCTCTGAGGTAGTAGAGCTTGCTTCTGCGAACACGGCCGTGTCTGATTACTTCAACCTTAGCAACGTTAGGTGAGTGAACGGGGAATACCCTTTCAACGCCTACGCCGTATGATACACGACGAACAGTGAAGGTAGCTGAAACGCCTGAACCTTTGCAAGCGATAACTGTGCCTTCAAAAGCCTGAATTCTTTCTTTGTCGCCTTCACGAATCTTAACTGATACCTTTACAGTATCACCAACTTCGATTGCAGGCACTTTGGACTTAAGTGAGTCCTGAGCGATTAACTTGAGTGCATCCATTGTAAATTTCCTCCGATTTTTTTCAGAAGTTCGTAACTGCCTTTGCAGAAAGAGGAACGTCCGCTTTAATGTTATTGGCATTAAACCCCGTCTTTGAGCGCAATAACTCTAATGACGGCACAAATGCGAATAATATGATATCACAACATTTCTAATATTGCAAGCGTTTTTTTGCTGTTTTTACATATTTTTTATATTTTGATAAATATGCACCAAAACAAGGCATATTCTGCGCTGTCAATCATTCAAAAATGCTTAAATCCTGCTGCAAAAGCTTTGTTCTGACGATAATCACGGTCTCTGCCTCTGCTCCGAGTTGAGTCTGAAGGGCATTGAGCAAAAGGTCTGCGTTAAGATTCACCGTGTTACCTGCGGCAAGAATGGTGTTGATAACGACTTCCTTACCCTCTGATTTTGCTGAAAAACTGCGAATCATTTCACAAAGATTGACGGTTTTGATACCTCTTTTGCTGCGTTTTTCCGCATTCAGCTCACCGCCGCCGATAAGTGCGGCTGAATCAGCAGCAAACTTTTCCGCCTGCTCATCCGAAAGAAATTCAGCAACAATTTCATACTCTGCCGCATCTATGGCATTTGGCTTGCATTCAGGCTTTGTGACGTCAACAATTTCAAGTCCTTCGGGCATAACGGCATTCAGTCTTTTTTTGATTTCTCCGAACGTAATTTCGCCCTCAATCCTTATATCCAAAGGCTCTCTCATCCCCACCTGACCGAGAGGCAGAGGCATAAGAAAAGTCATATAAGGATGGGGATTGAAACCCTCTGTGTACCACAGAGGAATTTCAGCACGTCTCACCGCACGGGTAAAACAGCGGTTCATATCGAGGTGTGAGGTGTAAATTGCCAGCCCGTCTTTTTTATACCACAGTCTTACTGATTTCATCGCACACACCTCCGTTGAGTTTATTTGCACCACATCCTGCACATTTTTCACGGCAGCAGGCGGTTGTTCCGCCCTGATGGGCTTTCTTATTTTCATTAACAAGGAACTTTTTTGTTACACCGTAGTCCATATGGTCCCAAGGAAGAATCTCGTCATATTCACGTCGTCTTGCCGTGTAGAAATACGGGTCTATGCCGTTCTCTGCAAAGCTTTCTTCCCAGGCATCGGGCTTAAGACATTCTGCCCAACCGTCAAATGCGCAACCCTTGCGCCATGCAGTTTCGATAACGTCGGAAAGTCGTCGGTCACCTCTTGCAAATACACCCTCAAGGAAGCTTGTCCATGGCACGTGACGGGAAACGTTGACCTTCTTTGTTTTGACGCAGGACACAAGATAATTCTGCTTTTCGATAAGCACGTCAGGCTTATCCTGCGGCTCCCATTGGAAAGGAGTGAAAGGCTTTGGCACAAGCGATGCAACGCTGATGCTTACGCTTACGCTCTTACCCTTGGGTTTGTCGGGATTCTTATAATATTCATCAACAACCGCCTGAGCAAGATTTGCAATTCCACAGATATCTTCCTCTGTTTCCGTGGGCAAACCAATCATAAAATAAAGCTTTACGGCAGTCCAACCGCCTGCAAAAGCCTGTGCGGCAGTTGTGAGCACTTCTTCTTCCGTAAGATTCTTGTTGATAACGTCACGCAGACGCTGTGTGCCTGCCTCGGGAGCAAAAGTAAGACCGCTTCGTCTTACCGCATTGAGCTGCTCCATAAGCTCCTTGGGAAAATTGTCTGCACGGAGTGAGGGCAAAGCAATGTTGATTTTTTCTTCAACAGTCCAAGGAAGCATATTTGTTATAAGCTTTTCAAGCCCCTTATAGTCACTCGTACTGAGTGAACAAAGGGAGATTTCATCATAACCCGTACTGTTGCAGATAGCCTTGCATTGAGCCTCTACGGTTTCGGGAGATTTTCTTCTGAGAGGTCTGTTTATAAAACCTGCCTGACAGAAACGGCATCCTCTGATACATCCTCTGAAAATTTCAACGGTTGTTCTGTCGTGCACAACTTCAAGGAAAGGCACAACAAACTCAGAGGGTGAAAACATCGAATCAAGGTCTGCAACGTTGCGTTTTTCAACCTTTTCGGGTGCTCCGCAAGTGGGAGTGATTGACTTTACGGTGTTATCTTCGTTGTATTCAACCTCATAAAGCGAGGGTACGTAAACACCCTTTATCTGTGCCGCCGCCTGCAGAAATTCCTGCTTGGTTGCGCCTTTGGCTTTGTATTCTTTCAGCAAATCGATAAGTTCATTTGTCACTTCTTCACCGTCACCCGGCAAAGTGATATCAACAAAATCCGCAATAGGCTCCGCATTGCACACACAGGCACCTCCCGCAACAACAATGGGAGTAAGAGCTGTCCTGTCCTTTGATCTTACGGGCAGACCTGCAAGGTCAAGCATATTCAGAACGTTGGTGTAGCTCAATTCGTATTGCATTGTGAACCCGAGAATATCAAAATCGCGGATTTCATCGCCGCTTTCAAGGCCGTAAAGGAGAATGCCGTTATCACGCATTACCTTTTCCATATCTGTCCAAGGAGCAAAAACCCTTTCGCACCAGGCATCTTCCCTTGCGTTGACAAGAGAATAAAGGATCTTCATTCCCAGGTGGGACATTCCGATTTCGTAGGTGTCAGGGAAGCAGAACGCATATCGGATATCCACCTTGGATTTATCTTTTACAACGCTGTTAAGCTCACCGCCCGTATATCTGCCGGGCTTCTGAACCTTAAGCAAATGCTTTTCAAGTTTTTTCGGATACATAAAATTTCTCCTAAATTTCAGTTTATCTTATAGATGATAACATACTTTTCTGAAAAAATCTATATTTTAACCCTCTTTTCTTTTTTATCCGTTGCCAGAACTGCGGCAAGATAAACCGAAACCGCCAGTAAAGTTATATTTCCGCTTTTCAGCAATAGCGTAACTCCTGCCGCAGACATAGGTGCAAGAGTTGCACAGGAAATGCAAAAACAAGTTTTGGCACATCTTTCCTCCCCCATTCTCCGATTGAGAAAACAGCGAAGAACGTTACCTCCGTCAAGAGGCTGACAAGGCAAAAGATTGAACAGACCTACACAAGTGCTGATTACCGCCGCCGTTCTTATTCCGTCACCCGTGCCGCAGATAAAAAGCAGGGCCGACAAAGCAAAATTTGCCGTCGGTCCCGACATATAAATCATTATTTCCTCATAGCTTTTCAGTTCCGATACGTTCTGCCGTTTCAGCTTTATCCCGTAAAAAGAAAGTTCAATAAGCTGAGGCTTTTCTCCCAGAATCAAAAGACACGCAACGTGACCCAATTCGTGGATAATACAGCAAAACAAAGCTGCTGCGCACAAGCCGCTTTCATCCAGAATAAGCGTAAGCGTTACCGCCGCCGCAAAAGAAATGTTTATTCTCAATATTGTTTCGCCCAGTTTAACCTTCATTTGATTCAGGGTAAAGCAAAGTTTCGGGATTGACTCTCACACCGTTTATTCTGACCTCAAAATGGAGGTGCGGCCCGGTTGACCATCCCGTTGAGCCTACAAGACCAATGGTTTCACCCTGCCTTATAACAGCACCCTCATCTGCATAAATCTCCGACAAATGACAGTAGTAGGTGCGGAAATTTTCCGAATGCTCCATAAGAACGTATTTGCCCCATACGTCGCTGTCACCGATTTCAATTACCCTGCCGTAGAAAGATGCCGCAACGGGAGTACCTTCCGCCGCCGCAAGGTCAATACCCGTGTGAAAACCGTAGTTGCCCGAAACAGGATTTGTTCTGTAGCCGAATCTTGATGTGATTCTTGCATCCTTAACAGGCAAAACAGGATTAACACTCACAAAATAAGGCGCAAAAGAAGTTCCCTTTGCAGCCTCTTTGCCTTGTATGTCTCCACCGCCCGAGCCCTCGGGCACGATTTCACCAACAGCAACGCTTTCGCCTGTTTCATCTCCGATAACTTCAATGGATTCAACGGTATAATTCTCCGTTATTTCCGCCTTCACCGCATCTGTGGATGCCTGTAACGTTTCAACCTGCGAAGTAAAGTAGCTTGCGGCATCCTTTACGTCTTCGACAAACTCACCTGCCGACATATTTCTTTGCATAATCCGCGCATAATCTTCCTTTATTTTTTCAAATGTTGACGGACTCAATTTAGAAGCCATCCAGACCCCTGAGATAATCAATCCGCAAATCAGACATTGCAACAACATAAGACGTATCAGATAATCCGTTTTGTTCTTTTGCTTACCTGAATTTTTCCGTCTCGGCTCATCCTCATCGGCAAATCTGAATTTATTTCTGTATTCATCTCTTTCAAGGCGCTGTGAGCCGTAATCAAAATTATCCAAATTTCAAATCCTCCGCATCATATTTTCAATTGATTATATGATGAACAAAGTAACAAATATGACAAAAGCCCCGACAAAAGTCAGGGCTTTGAATCACTCTTCCGCTATAATACGCCAATAATCGTATGAATAATATTTTGTCAGTCGCTTTTCCGCATCGCTGATACTTGCAAAAAATTCTTTGTCATATTTTCCGTCGGGGTCGGCATACAATCCCCAGGCAGACGCTTCGTTTACGCTGGGATAATATTTATCCCAGAGCAAAGGGCTGCCTTTCTTTTCACGGTTGTAATTCAGATACTTTGCATCCTCACGCACAGAATCCCTGACCCGTTTGTAATCGGCTGAAAGTTCGTTGAGTTCAGCCCGGGACGCCGCACCGAGAGTGTAATAATCCGCACGGATTCTTATGCTCTGCAGAGTTGAAATGTATTTTGACATCCGCTTCGCAAGCTGTAAATCACTGAGTTTTTCAAGACGCGTTTCCATTACCACTCATCACTTTCATCAATAAGAACTGCGTGGGCACATCTTATGCCGTCAACCGCCGCGGAAACAATGCCGCCTGCATAACCTGCACCCTCTCCGCAAGGATAAAGTCCCCTGATATTCGCCTGATAAAGCTCATCACGAAGAATTCTGACAGGAGCAGACGACCTGGTTTCGGGTGCGGTAAGCACACCGTCAGGCAACGCAAAGCCGTTGAGGCTTCTGTCCATTTTCACAATCGCCTGAGCCATAACGTCAGTCACCTTTTCAGGCAGAACATTTCTGATATCTCCGGGAGTAACACCCGTTGCACAGGTGGGTTTGACAAAAGAAAGTTTCTTCGACGGGGTGTTGTTAAGAAAATCACCGATAGTCTGGCAAGGTGCGCTGTAGTCTCCGCCGCCAAGTTCAAAGGCAGTTTTCTCTATTTTACGCTGAAGCTCAATACCTGCAAGAGGATGGTCACTGCCGAAATTCTCGGGATCAATTCCCACAAGCAAGGCTGCATTTGAATTTTCACCGTCACGGGCGTATTCACTCATTCCGTTGACAACAACGTGACCCTCTTCCGATGCCGCCGCAACAACCGTACCGCCCGGACACATACAAAAAGTATATGCTCCTCTGCCGTGGTCGGGATGGCAGGCAAGTTTATAGTTTGCCGCACCGAGAGCAGGATGACCCGCAAACGAGCCGTACTGTGCTTTGTCAATCATTTCACGGGGATGCTCGATTCTGCCACCCACCGAAAAAGGCTTCTGAATAAGTTTTATACCCTTTTTATAGAGCATTTCAACGGTATCTCTTGCAGAA
This sequence comes from Acutalibacteraceae bacterium, assembly GCA_045630405.1. GTDB lineage: Bacteria > Bacillota > Clostridia > Oscillospirales > Acutalibacteraceae > CAG-177. The sequence goes on along the minus strand of JAZQTC010000029.1, from coordinate 94,518 downwards.
TGTCCGATGCAAAGGAGAAGTGTATCAGTCTCGATATCTTCAATACCGCCATCGGGATTCTGACAAGACACACCCTGAATAACACCGTTGGCAATGATAAGATCTGTCAGCTTCCAACCAAAACGCACTTCGCCGCCAAGCGCAATGATTTCTTCGCGGAATGCTTTTACAACCGCACCCAGCTTATCCGTGCCGATGTGGGGAGTCGAAGAATATGCAATCTCGGGAGGTGCGCCGTGAACGACAAGCTCGTCAACAACCTTTCTGCAAAGGGGGTCTTTGATACCCGTTGTCAGCTTACCGTCGGAAAAAGTGCCTGCTCCGCCCTCGCCGAACTGAACGTTGCTTTCTGCATTAAGCTTTCGTGTCAGCCAAAAAGTGTTGACGTCTTTTGTTCTTGTATCAACGTCTGCGCCGCGTTCAAGCACAAGCGGTCTGAAGCCTGCCCTTGCGAGAATAAGAGCCGCAAAAAAACCTGCAGGTCCGAAACCTGCAATAACAGGTCTCAGGGTGCTTGTTCTTCTGATTTCGGGCATTTCATATTTATATTCGGTTGTTGCCTCAACCTTTGAATTCTTTGCGTGAACAATTACAGCGGCTTCATCGGAATCCACGTCCACGTTCACGTTATAAACAAAATGCACGTTGTCTTTTTTGCGTGAGTCAACAGCTTTTTTCACAATACGCAAAGAAGTTATTTTGCTTTCTTTGCATCTGAGTGCCTTTGCGGCGGCTCTGCGAAGCTCGCTCTCGTCGCTGTCAAGAGGCAATTTTATTTCATTAATTCTTATCATATTCGTTCTCCGTTTTGGGTTTATTTCATTTCACCGGCAAGCATTCCCGATGCCCACGCCCATTGCAGATTGAAGCCTCCGCAACCTCCGTCAACATCAATTATTTCACCTGCGAAGTAAAGATTCTTACAAATTTTTGATTCCATTGTTTTTTCATTTATTTCATCGGTTTTTATTCCGCCGCTTGTAACCTGGGCATTCAGAAAACCTCTTGTTCCCGTTATTTCAACGGGAAAATTCTTGATTTTTCCCGCAATATTTCGAATATCCTTGTCCGTAAGGTCTGATATAAGTCTATCAGCATTGTAAAGGTTGCAAGCTTTACAAATTGCAATTCCGACTGCTTTCGGAAGAATTCCCGTCAGTAAATTTTCCATTTTGCAAAAACCCTTGATTTTATTGAGGTTTGCAATATAGTCAACCAAGTTATCATACGTCATATCGGGTAAAAAATCAATTATGGTAAAGGGATTGAGCTTTACAGAGTTGATGAATTTTTGTGCAGGCGCGGCAAGCTCCATTGCAGCAATTCCCGACAAGCCGTACTCTGTAAAAAGGATTTCTCCCTCTGTTTTAGCAATTATTTTGTCGCCTTTCAGAGTAAGAGCAACGTCTCTCACCCTGACCCCCTTAAGAGCCTTGGTGATTTCTGTTTTTGACGTCATAGGCACAAGAGACGGGACTGTTTCCGTCACCTTGTGACCCAGTTTTTTTGCAAGTTCAAAACCGCTTCCGTCAGAGCCTTGCGGTGCTGACGCTTTTCCGCCTGCAGCAAGAATTAATTTTTCACAGGATACGCTTCCGTTAATCAGAAATCCGCCCTTGTTTTTCTTTATCTCCGTCACGGGTGTGTCGCATATCACTTCAATGCCCAATCTTTCAAGCTCAAAGCGGAGGGCATCCACAACCGATGCCGCCATATTGCTAATCGGATAAACCCTTCCGCAGGAATCCGCATAAGTCAGCAGACCCATTGAAGCAAAAAAATCAACAATCTTTTCGGGAGAGTATGAATTCATCGCAAAAGATGCAAAATCCTTGTTCACATAACCGTGGTCAAGAGCAGTATAGTTGGTGATATTGCATTTACCGTTGCCCGTCGCAAGCAATTTTTTACCTACACGAGGCAGCTTTTCAATAACCGCAACCTTCATGCGCGGGTAAAGACGTTTTGCATTTATTGCGGCAACAAGCCCTGCAGAGCATCCTCCCACAACCGCCAGATCATATTTCATCATAATATGCGCATCCTTTGTAACACATAAATTTCCATTATGTATTTTACCAACATCGCATCAAAAAGTCAATGACAGGACAGCAATATTCCGTTGACATTTCGATATTATAATGATATTATAATCTAATAAGTTATAATGGAGGAGAATATGCTTGATTTTGTTCTGAGAATATCGCACTATTCGCTGCCCGTTCTTGCGGTTGCGGTGCTGTTGTTATGCCTTTCTCCGCTTCTTAAGCGCAAGCCACCTTCATTAGGCAAAGCAAGACTTGTGAACACGGCAAACGGTGATGAGTATCCTCTTGTGAGCCGCGAAACCTCAATCGGTTGCCACAAAAACTGCGATATTATTCTGAATTATCCAACGGTATCAAGAGTCTGTGCGGTTATAGTCTGCGCAAAAACAGGCTGGTACATAACAAAGGTCAAATCAGAAACAGAAGTTGTTGTAAACGGCAAAACTCTTGAAAAAAAAGAACTCCTCAAGACAAACGATAAAATCAAGCTCGGTGAAATAACACTAATTTTTGATAACAAACAAGGTTGATATATATGACAGACGGAACAAAAATAGTAAAACTTGATAACGGCTTACGGATTGCCGTCAGAAAATCCGAACACGCAAGAACCTGTTCCATGGGAATATGGGTTGCAAGCGGTTCCTGCTACGAAACACCGCAGACCGCAGGCACGTCTCACTTTATTGAGCATATGCTTTTCAGAGGCACTCAAAAGCGTTCTGCTCTTGACATTGCAGTTGAAATGGACGAAATCGGCGGATTTATCAACGCATATACGGCAAAAGATCTGACCTGCTACTATGCACATACGCTGACAGAGCATATGCCGAAAGCTCTTGACGTAATCTGTGATATGATAAAGAATCCAAAGCTTTCACCCGAGGATATTGAACTCGAAAAAGGTGTTATAAAAGAAGAAATTGCCATGTACGAAGACAGCCCCGAGGATTTATGTGCAGATACGTACTACGAAAACGTCTGGGCAAACAGTATGCTTGGCAGCAACATTCTCGGCACAACGGAAACCGTGGATTCAGTTACCCGCGAAAGTCTTTGCGCTCATCTGAAAAAATTCTACGTACCCGAAAGAATGGTCATCAGTTTCTGCGGTAATTTCGACGAGGAAAAAGCAATTGAAATCTGTAAAAGCTACTTTTCGGAAATGGAAAACACAGGTTTCGGAATGTCACCCGTGTCCGTTGAATATTGCAAAAGCATAACCGTAATCAAAAAAGATTTTATGCAGAATCAGCTTATTCTCGGCTTCCCCGGAATTACGCTTACCGATGAAAGACGCCACACTCTCTCACTGATATCCTCAATTCTGGGTTCATCGTCATCATCAAGGTTGTTTCAGCGTATCCGCGAAGAGCTTGGCCTTGTTTATTCCGTTGACAGCGCATCCGTATCTCATCTTGATGCAGGTCTTTTCATCGTATGTATGGGACTCAGCAAAAGTTCAGAGAAAAAAGCAATTGCCGAGGCTTTGAAAATCATTGACGAATTCCCGTCAACGGTTACGGAAAAAGAACTCAACCGTGCAAAAGAGCAGACCGTTGCAAACTTTGTAATGAGTCTGGAAAGCGTATCCTCTCTTGCGTCACGCAACGGAAGAAACGTGTTGCTCCACGGAAAAACAATGTCAGAGGACGAGGTAGTCAGAAAAATCAGGGCAATTACTCTTGATGACCTGAAGAAAACCGCCGCTGAAATTCTTGACATTTCAAAAATTTCTTTGTGCGCCGCAGGTAAGGTCGGCAGTAAAAAAACTTATCAGGAAATTTTATCTTCATATAAAGGTGAACAATGATGCTCAACAGAAAAGATATAAGAAGAATTGTTGTTAAGGTTGGTACATCCACCCTTACTTACGACACAGGAAAAATTAATCTCCGCAGAATGTCAAAGTTGGCTCAGGTGCTCAGCGACCTCAAAAATGCAGGCATTGAAATTGCTCTTGTAACGTCAGGCGCAATCGGTGTCGGAGTCGGCAAACTGGGACTCAAAGAAAGACCTCACGACACTCCCGGCAGACAGGCCGCCGCAACCGTAGGTCAATGTGAACTGATGTTCCTCTATGACAAATTTTTCGGTGAATACGGCAACATTACAGGTCAGCTTCTGGTAACAAAAGATGACTTTGAGGATGAAGAGCGTCACCGCAATCTTCACAACTCGTTTATGAAGCTTTTTGAATACGGTGCAATCCCCGTCATAAACGAAAACGACAGCGTTGCGGTTGACGAAATTGTTTTTGGCGACAACGACAGTCTTTCGGCTCACGTTGCAAAAATCGTTGATGCCGATATGCTCATAATCCTTACGGATATCGACGGACTTTTCAGCGCAAATCCCAGAGAAGACGAAAATGCCGTGCTTATTCATTGCGTTGATGAAATCAACGATGAAATCCTTGCTCTTGCAGGCGGAAGCGGCACAAACAGAGGCACAGGCGGTATGATAACCAAGCTCCACGCCGCACAGATTGCAACCTCTGCAGGAATAAATACCGTTGTTATGAACGGCTCTGACCCCGAAGAAATCTACAAACTGCTTGACGGCAGACAAATCGGTACATTGTTCAAGGCAAAAGGAGAATGATTATGAACAATATGACAGATATCGGTGCACGCTCAAAATCGGCACAAAAAATATTGGCAACCGCAGGAGGCTCTGTCATTGACAAGGCGCTGAATGCCATTGCATCTGCTCTTGAAAAAAACGCTCAGTACATTCTGGACGAAAACGCAAAGGATATCCGTGCTGCTCAGGATTCAGGTATTTCCGAGGCTATGATTGACAGACTTACCCTCACCCACACCAGAATTTCAGGTATGGCAGACGGTATGCGTCAGGTTGCTGCAAGCGAAAATCCCGTAGGCAAAGTGCTTTGGGGAGAAACCCGTCCCAATGGAATGAAAATCGAAAAAATCTGTGTCCCCATCGGTGTTATCGCCGTTATCTTTGAAGCAAGACCCAACGTTACCGCAGATGCAGCGGCAATATGCCTCAAGGCAGGCAATTCCGTTATTCTCAAAGGCGGTAAAGAGGCTATTAACTCCAACAAGGCAGTTGCCGCAGTTATGAGAAACGCACTTGCAGATTCGGGTCTGCCCGAGGACTGCATTATACTCATAGAGAATATTTCAAGAGAAGCCGCAACGGAGCTTATGCGCCTTAACGGCTACGTTGACTTGCTCATACCCAGAGGCGGTGCAGGTCTTATCCGCTCTGTTGTTGAAAATGCAACCGTGCCCGTCATTGAGACAGGCGTCGGTAACTGCCACGTTTATGTTGACAAGGATGCGGATATTGATATGGCGGCAAATATTGTTACCAACGCAAAAGCGTCCAGAGTATCCGTATGCAATGCCTGCGAAAGCCTGCTTGTTCACCGCGACGTTGCCGAAATGGCTCTCATTGCAATCGGTGACAGACTTCAGGAAAAGAACGTTGAAATCAGAGGAGATGAGGCGGTTTGTGAAATTCTGCCTTATGCCGTTTCAGCAACAGACGACGACTGGGCAACGGAATATCTGGACTACAAAATCAGCGTTAAGGTTGTGAGCAATATTGACGAAGCGATTGCTCACATTTCAGAATACGGCACAGGTCACAGCGAGGCAATAGTCACAGACAGCTATGCCGCTGCAGAAAAATTCAAGGCAGAAGTTGATGCTGCTGCGGTTTACGTGAATGCATCCACAAGATTTACCGAAGGCGGCGAATTCGGTTTTGGTGCCGAAATCGGAATTTCAACCCAGAAGCTTCACGCAAGAGGGCCTCTCGGCATTGCACATATGGTAAGCTCAAAATACGTTATCAGCGGCAACGGTCAGATAAGATAATCGGGAGGTAAGTATATGGCAAAAATGAAAAAGAACAAGCTTGCATTCCCTGTCGGAATAATTGCGGCTGTGCTTGCAATCATCGGTCTCATCGCAGTTATCAGATTCTCTGCCGACACCGTTAAGAATCTTGCAGACAATTCAGTTCAGAAAGCCGAATTTGAAAAAATGCTTGCTCCCGTTGTTATGTTTGATCCCGACCCCTTCGATGACCTCACTCAGGCAGACGTTTCTCAGCTGCTCAACAGCGCTGTGTGGGCGTTGCTTATGAGCGATGAAGGTGCAGATAAATATCCTTACTCCGAAGGCGAAAATTTTGGTATTGTTGTGCCTCAGGCAGATATCGAAAAATATTTCGTCAGCCTTTTCGGCACGGAAATCGACATTGCATCACTCCATTCGTCCACAGATATGAGCGAATATGACATTTCCTATGATGCCGCTCTCAAAAGTTATATCCTGCCCATTACAGGCATTGAATCCGCATACACTCCCAAGGTGTACGAAATCGAAAAACAGGGCAGCTCTCTGATACTCAGCGTCGGCTACATCGGCAACAAAGCGTGGGTTCAGATTGCCGACGGTGAATACACCGCGCCCGAACCTGATAAATTTATGAAAATAACTCTTCGTGAACGTGACGGCGGAAGATATATTTCCTCCATTCAGGCAACAGACGTTCAGGAGGTTATCGGAACAACTCAACGCCGCGAAGATCCCATCGAAACAACTACCCTGCCCGTTGAAAACGAATTAACCACAGAAGCTCTCACAACCGCTGTTCCCGTTACCGACGAGGATGGTGAGGAAGTTACCGATGAAAACGGAGAAACGGTTACGGAATATGTCACCGTTACCCAGGAACAGGTAACCGAAACTTCAACTGAAGAATCAACAACAGGTGAAGAAACAACGGACTACGAGGAAGAATAACAATGAACAATTATGACAAACACGCAAAGTCTCTTGAGTTCGATAAGGTACTGGAAAGGCTTGCTGATTTTGCAGGTTGCGATGATGCTCGCTACGAGGCAATGCATCTCAGACCTGAATCCAACCTTGACCTTGCAAAGGCTTTGCTTAATCAGACGGTTGATGCACATATGCTGCTGGCTCGTTTCGGCGGACCTTCATTCGGAGGACTAAAGAACGTCAATAACGCACTCAGCCGTGCAAACGCAGGCAGTGTTCTGAATACGAGAGAGTTGCTTGATATAGGCGGTGTTCTGCGCGTTATCCGCACTCTTTCTCAATGGAGAGAGTCAAACGCAGGTGTTCAGACGGTGCTTGACCCTCTTTTCAACGCTCTTGTACCCAACAAATACCTTGAATCGGCAATTTTCAACGCAATCATCTCCGAAGAAGAAATTTCAGACAATGCCTCCCCCACTCTCAAAGATATCAGACGAAAAATCAGAGTTCAGGAGTCAAAAGTAAGAGAGCAACTTGATAAATTTTCACGCTCTCAGGCAAATTCAAAATTCCTTCAGGAAAATATTATTACTCAGCGTAACGGCAGATACGTTGTACCCGTAAAGAGTGAATACAGAAATGAAGTTGCAGGTCTTGTTCACGACACTTCATCAAGCGGTGCAACTGTTTTCATTGAACCTATGGCCGTTGTTGAAGCAAATAATGAAATCCGTGTTTTGCAAACCAAAGAGCGTGAAGAAATCGAGCGTATTCTCAGCGAACTTTCCGCAAGCGCAGGTGATTTTTCACAGAGCATTAAGAACAGCTACGAATGTGCAGTTGAACTCAATCTTATTTTTGCAAAGGCACAGTATGCCTACAAAATCAAGGCCGCACCTCCCATCCTTAACAACAAGGGTATCATCAATCTGCGTGCGGCAAGACATCCTCTTATCGACCCCAAAAAGGTTGTGCCCGTGGATATTATGCTTGGCGGAGATTTCGATACTCTCGTTATCACAGGCCCCAACACGGGCGGTAAAACCGTTTCAATAAAAACAATCGGTCTTTTGTCGATGATGGCAATGTGCGGTCTGATGATTCCCGCAGGTGACAGAAGCGAAATTTCAGTTTTTGATAAAATACTCTCGGATATCGGTGACGAACAATCCATTGAGCAGTCACTTTCAACTTTCTCTGCGCATATGACCAACATCATCAGCATTTTTGAGGAAGCTGACGACAGCAGCCTCATCCTTATTGACGAATTGGGCGCAGGTACAGACCCCGTCGAGGGTGCGGCTCTTGCAATCTCAATTCTTGAAGCACTTCATTTCAAGGGTGCAAAGATAGCTGCCACGACTCATTATGCAGAGCTTAAGGCGTATGCCCTTGAAACTCCCAGAGTTGAAAACGGCTGCTGTGAATTTGACGTTGCAACGCTCCGACCCACATACCGACTTCTGATAGGTGTACCAGGCAAATCCAACGCTCTTGCAATCAGCGAAAAGCTGGGTCTTGATATTTCTGTCATCAACCGTGCACAAGAGCTTGTTTCAAGTGAAAATAGACAGTTTGAAAACGTTGTTGACCGACTTGAAGAAACCCGTCGCCGTATGGAAGACGAATTCGAAAGAGCAAAGCAACTTGCCGAAAAAGCAGAAAAAGAAAAAGCGGAAGCCGAAAAAATCAAGGCAGATGCACAGAAACTCCGTGAGCGAGAAATGGAAAACGCAAAGTCCCAGGCATTGCGTGTTGTTGAGCAGGCAAAGCGTGAAGCATATACTCTGCTTCAGGAATTGGATAAGCTGAAAAAAGAACAGAAAAAAGCTCAGGATGCCGCCGAGCTTGCCAGGCGTGCAAAATCGCTTGTCAAAAAGGGTATCGAATCTATCGATTCCGCCGCTGACCCTATCATCGGCATTGAAGACGATGACAAAGACTACGTACTCCCCCGTGCACTTGTTGCAGGCGATACGGTTATTATCCGTGATATCGGCAAAACCGCAAAAGTGCTTTCCCCTGCCGACAAAAACGGTAACGTTGAAGTGCAGGCAGGCTCAATAAAGACAAGAGTCAAGCTTGCAAATCTCCGACTTTGTGAAAACGCTCCCAAAAAGCAGGAGAAAAAATCAACCGTCAGACTTCAGGGTGAAAGCAGACTTAATATGGCTGCATCAACAAGACTTGACCTGAGAGGAATGACCGTTGACGATTGTCTCATTGAGCTTGACAGATTTATCGACCAGGGCCTGCGCACCGGACTTAACGAATTCACGGTTGTCCACGGTAAGGGCACAGGCGCTTTGAGGACAGCTGTTACCCGTTATCTCAAGTCTTCTCCCTACGTAAAGAGCAGCCGATTGGGTCTTTACGGCGAAGGTGAGGACGGTGTTACAATCGTTACTCTCAAGTAATTTGTAAAGTTGATTAACTTTACAAATCGAGTAGAAATCCGCCAAAAAAGTTATCCACATTAAAAATGTGGAAATGTGGATACATCTTGTGTCAAAAGCCGATTTTTTCCACAATCCGTAGGTTATCCACCTTAAGTTTAGGTATTTTTGTGAGAAAAAAGTGGAAAACCTGTTCAAATGTGGTAAAATTTGTGCTTGACAACACTCATCTTTTTTAGTATAATAAGCACCTGTAAAGTGTGTTGACTTTACAGGTGCCGTTTTTCAGGCATTTTTTTCTGCCCTGAATCCAGGGTGCAGCTTATGATAGATTTTATCGAAAGGAGAGTTACGGATGGCAAAGAATTATGAAATTGCAGTTCTGATTGATTTCTACGGCGAAATGTTGACTGCCAAACAGCGTGATTTTTTGGAATATTACTATAACGACGATCTCTCCCTCTCTGAAATAGCAGAAAACGAAGGCATCACCCGTCAGGGCGTGCGTGATGCAATCAAAAGAGCTGAAACCCAGCTTCAGGAAATGGAAAGCAGACTTGGCGTTGCAAGAAGATTTGAAGATATGCGCCGCAGCCTTGACGAAATCATTGAATGCTCAAATCAGATTTCGGAATATAACCTGCGCCACAGCCTTTCAAAAGAAATCAACGACTACAGCGTCAGAATCAAGGTTGCCGCAATGGCGCTTCTTGAAAGCTGATAAATCATCAATACATACATTTAATATATAAGGAGTGAATCATTTGGCATTTGAAGGACTTTCAGACAGACTTGAATCTGCGTTTAAAAATCTGCGCAGCAAAGGCAGCCTGACAGAGGCGGATGTCAGAAGCGCAATGCGTGAAGTTCGCATGGCTCTGCTTGAAGCTGACGTTAACTATAAAGTTGCCAAGGATTTCACAAACACCGTAACCGAAAAGGCAATCGGCGAAAAGGTTATGGAAAGCCTTACCCCCTCCCAGATGGTTATAAAAATCGTTAAAGAGGAATTGGTAAGCCTTATGGGCGGCACTCAGAGCCGTCTTGCATACGCAAGCCATCCGCCAACAGTTATTCTTATGTGCGGTCTTCAGGGTTCAGGTAAAACAACCCATTGCGCAAAGCTTGCACTTATGCTCAAAAAACAAAATCACCGACCCTTGCTGGTAGCCTGCGATATTTACAGACCCGCCGCTATCAAGCAGTTGCAGGTAGTAGGCGAGCAGGTTGGCACTCCCGTTTTTGAAAAAGGACAGACCAACCCCGTTGAAATTGCAAAAGAAGCTATTGCTTATTCAAAGGACCACGGTTACGATTACGTTATTCTCGACACCGCCGGCCGTCTCCACGTTGACGAAGAGCTTATGAACGAGCTCAAGGCTGTCAAGGCAGAGGCAAAGCCTCACGAAATTCTCCTTGTTGTTGACTCAATGACAGGTCAGGATGCCGTTAACGTTGCAACATCATTTGATGAAGCACTCGGAATTGACGGTCTTATTCTCACAAAGCTGGATGGTGACACCCGAGGCGGTGCCGCACTCTCTGCAAGAGCTGTTACAGGCAAGCCCATCAAATTTGTGGGTACGGGTGAAAAGCTCGAAAACCTTGACGTTTTCCACCCCGACAGAATGGCTTCCAGAATCCTCGGCATGGGTGACGTTCTTTCTCTTATTGAAAAAGCAGAACAGTCCATGGACGAAAAAAAGGCTGCAGAGCTTGAAAAGAAGCTTATGCAGAATAAATTCGATCTCAACGATTTGCTTGATCAGTTTGAGCAAATCCGCAAGATGGGTTCACTTCAGGACACCCTTGCTCTTATCCCCGGTATCGGCAAAAAGGCAAAGGATATTGAAGTTGATGAGCGCAAGTTTGACCGTCTCAAGGCTATCATCCTTTCAATGACGGAAAAAGAACGCGCAAACCCCGATATAATCAACCCCTCCCGCAAAAAGAGAATTGCGGCAGGTTGCGGTCAGAGCATTGAAGACGTTAACCGACTTCTCAACCAGTTCAAGCAGATGCAGAAAATGTTCAAGCAGCTTGGCGGCAAAAAAGGCGGAAAGCGTCGCAGAAAACAGCGTTTTCAGATGCCTGCAGGCTTTGACCCCTCACAGTTCGGAATGTAATACAGCATAGGGCTGATACATTATAAATTTGTTAATTTTTATTTTTGGAGGAATTTATCATGGCAGTAAAAATCAGACTTCGTCGTATGGGCGCAAAGAAGGCTCCCTTCTATCGCATCGTTGTTGCAGATTCAAGATATCCCCGTGACGGCAGATTCATCGAGGAAATCGGCACCTACAACCCCGTTGCAACTCCCTCAGAGATTAAGGTAGACGCAGAAAAGGCAAAGCAGTGGATCGCTAACGGCGCACAGCCCACAGACACTGTTAAGGCTCTTCTCAAAAAAGAAGGCGTTCTTTAATCTTTAAAAGAGGTTAACGGAATGAAAGATTTACTCGTAAGCATCGCTCAGGGTCTTGTTGATGATCCCGCAGCGGTAACTGTTACAGTTGACGAGCCTGCAGAGGACGGTTCAGTTGTTTATCACCTCCACGTTGGTGAAGACGATATGGGCAGAGTTATCGGTAAGCAGGGCAGAATTGCAAAGGCTATCCGCACAGTTATGCGTGCCGCTGCAACTCGTCAGAGCACAAGGGTTGTTGTAGAAATTGATTAAGAAATTTCTTGAAATCGGTGAAATTGTAGGCACTCACGGAATCAGAGGCGAAATGCGTTTCAATCCGTGGTGCGATTCACCCGAATTCGTAAAAAACTTCAAAACCTTATATTATGACAGCAATGGAAGCTGTGCGGTGCAGGTTAAATCTGCAAGGCCGCACGGCAACATTGTTTTGTTGACGGTTGAGGGTATTGATACGGTTGAAAAAGCACAGAAGATGAGAGGCAAAATCCTCTACATAAACCGCAGCGACGCAAAATTGCCCGAAGGCACATACTTCATTGCAGAGCTCAAAGGCTGCACCGTGTATGATGCTGACTGCCCCGAAAAGGTATACGGCAAGCTGACCGACGTGAGCGAAACAGGTGCAAACGACGTCTGGCACATCACAACCGATGAGGGAAAAGAATATCTTATCCCCTCAATCCCCGATGTTGTTATTGAAACAGACGTTGCCAACGACCGTATTCTTATCAGACCGCTGAAAGGTATTTTTGACGATGAGGATTGATATTTTAACCCTTTTCCCCGAGATGTGTGAAAGCGTGCTTGGTGAAAGCATTATCGGCAGAGCAAGAGCCAACGGTTGCGTTGAAATCAATTGCCGCAATATAAGGGATTACACCCTTGATAAGCATAACCGCGTTGATGATGCGCCTTACGGAGGCGGCACGGGAATGATAATGCAGACCCAACCTATTTACGATTGCTATGCGGCACTCTGCGAGGAAACAGGCACAAAGCCTCACCTTATTTATCTTTCCCCTCAAGGTAAAACCCTGACTCAGGAAAAGGTAAAAGAGCTTTCAAAGCTGGATAATATCGCTCTGCTCTGCGGTCACTACGAAGGCATTGACCAGAGAGTTATTGACGAAATCGTTGACGAGGAAATTTCTATAGGCGATTACGTGCTGACGGGCGGAGAACTGCCTGCGCTCATTCTTGCCGACAGTATTTCAAGAATGCTGCCCGGAGTCCTTGCCAATGAAGATGCTTTTACTCTTGAAAGCCATTATTCGGGATTGCTGGAATATCCGCAATATACCCGACCCTTTGAATGGCACGGTCAAAAAGTGCCCGAGGTACTTATTTCAGGTCACCACGCAAACATTCAGAAATGGCAAAGGGAACAAAGTCTTAAGCGCACTTATGAGCGCAGACCCGATATGCTGAAAAAAGCAGAGCTGACAAAAAAAGATAAAGAATATCTGGACAAAATTAAAACCGCTGAGGAATAACCTCAGCGGTTTTTGTTGTCTATCAATACCAGAAGATACCCAGGAACAGAATCATAATTATCCACTGCCACCAAGTGTATGAAACGTCGACTCCGAACTGCGCCGTGCAACCCTCATAAGTTACGGTAATTGTCTGGGCACCCGTTTTTGTCATTGTTTCAGAGCTCACTTTATATCCGCTTTTAACTGTTTCGGTTGAGCCGTCCGAATAGGTAACGTAAAGCTTGAGTCCCGTTGTGTCAAGCTTTTCTTTGTAGATATAGCTTGTTTTGTCGGGAGGAGTAAGCACGGAAACTGATTTGACCGTTTTGTCATCAACACCGTTGATTTTGTAAGGAATGGAATTGTTGATTGCATAAGTATGAGCCGCAGAACCGCTGTCAACCCAAAGGGTAACGTTGTCGCAGTTTTCAAATGCGCCTCTTTCAATTGTTGTTACCGTTAAAAAGATTTTTATCTTTTCGAGAGCCGAACAACCGTAAAAAGCACCGATACCGATGGTTTTCACACTTGAAGGAATTGTAACGGAAGTGAGATTTTTGCAGTTTTCAAAGCTCTTTGTGCCGATTTCGGTCACGCCTTCTTCAAAAACAACACTTTCAATTGCTGACATATAAAACGCACTTTCAAAATCCGTTACACTTGCAGGGATTGTGATGCTTTTAAGTGCGGCACATCTGCCGAATGACTGGGAACCGAGATAAGTAACAGTTGACGGAATTATGATATTTGAAAGCAACTTGGTGCTGTAAAAAGCATAGCTGTCAATATTTTCAAGTCCTTCGGGAAGAACAACTTTTGTAAGGAAAGTATTTTCGCCGAATGCATAGTCTGCAATCACTTTTGTGTCCGGAAGAACTGTATATGAAGTCTGTGATTTACCGTTGGGATACTGGATAAGTGCATTTTCACCGGTTGAAGGATCGGGTCCGTAAAGAACACCGTTTGCGCTGCTGTAAACCGTATTTCCGCTCTCAACAGTATAGGATGCAACGGAATTACAGCCGATAAACGCATTTTTTCCGATTGAAGTTATTGCTGACGGAATCACAACCGCAGCGAGTGACGAACACTTGCCGAAAGCTTCGCTTCCGATTTTGGTTACTGTGTCAGGAATGTCAAGGTTTTCAAGTGCGGAACAGCCGTAGAACATTTTCTGTGTTATCTGCTTTGTATTTTCAGGCAGAACGATTGTTTTCAGCGAACTGCAGTTATAGAAAACGTCTGTACCGAAAGTGCAGGAGCTGCCTTCGAAAGTTATTTCCTCAAGCTTATCGCAGTTGTAAAAAGCCGTATTGCCGATTTTTTTCACGCTTGACGGAACGTTGATTTTTGTTATTCTTGTACAGCCGTTAAACGCACCGTTACCGATTTGAGTAACCGCCACACCGTTATAGGTCGAAGGTATATCAATTTCGCCCGTTGCAGTTGTAATGCAGCCTGTGACAGAAGCAATTCCGTCAAAAACTCTTATAGTAAGATTGTTCTCACCTGCTGCCGATGCTCCCACACCGATGCAGGACAGAATAACCGCCAACGAAAGCAGTAAACTCAGTATTTTTGCGATTTTCTTCATGGTTTGTCCCCCTATTAAATGTTATCGCATTATAGATTATACATTATTACCTGTAAAAAATCAATATATTTTGCTAAAGTTAAGGTTGCTCATATTGACAAATATGTATGAAATAACTAAAATTAGTGTATCAAACACAGGAGAAAACTTATGATTGACGAAAACGGAAAATTTTATAAACCCGAGCGTGGCTCAACCTGCAATCCCGACCACATAATGCTGGCTTTCTGCGGAGACGCAAAGTCAGAAATGGCGGTTATCTGGCGAACCTGCACGGATATCACCGAAGGTTACATTCTTTACCGCAAAGAAGACGGCAGCGAATGGATGAAAACTGACGCAAAATACGAAACAAAGGAAACGGATATTGACATCAGCAACTACTATTCGGTCAGACTCAGCGGTCTTGAAGCAGGCACAAAATACGTTTATAACGTAGGCTGTGGCGATTACCGCAGCGAGGATTTCACTTTTGAAACCGAGCCCGAAAATCTGGATAAATTCAGCTTTATCGTTATCACCGACCATCAGAAAGGCGACCCCTGCCATCTGCCTGATTACAGTATCGTTGGCAATATGCTCAGGGATGCGCTCAAAAAACATCCTGAATGTAAATTCATTTTCACCGCAGGCGACAACTGCGACAACGGTCAGAATGAAGTTCAATGGAACGGAATGTTTGAGGGACTCAAAGGCATTATCGAAAGCAAGCCTTATATGATGACAACGGGCAACCACGATAACCGAGGATACATCACGTATTTCCCCGAGCCTACGGGAAAATATTATCTTGAACACGCAGATTTCTTTGATTTTCAGTTCGGTGCCGCTTATCCCGACAACGGTCCCGAGGGTTATACGGGCGAAAACTATTCATTTGATTACGGCAACACCCATTTCCTTGTACTCGGAATAAATGCACCCCAGATTGTTGAAGATTGGGCGTACAACGACCTGCAAAACAGCAACAAAACCTGGAAACTGGGCGCTTATCATTTCCCAATTTACCCCGTTATGCCCGAGGGTCAGAACAATGACGGTTATCCTTGGCTGAGAAAGCCAATTGAGGATGGCAGGCTTGACATTCTGTTTGAGGGTCACGAGCATTCATTTGCAAGAACATTCCCCACCAAAAACGATGAACATTTTGACCGCCCGTCAGAGGGAACGGTGCACTATATAGTCGGTAACGGCGGCGGAAATATTTATCATTCCAACGCTCCGAAAATCTGGCACAGCGCATTCTATCCTCAGGAAATCCGCGTGGCTTCATACACTCTTGTTGAAATTGACGGCGACGTGCTGACCGCAACGGCTTATCTTGCCGACGGCAGAATCATTGACGTTTTCACAATTGATAAAAATAAAGATCTGATTACCCCATATGCCCTCGCACCCACGTACGACTGGACTAAAATGGCATTCAAAGGTCAGATGCTTGAGTTGATTGCACGCGAACACTATGCCGTGATGAAAGACGGTATATGGTATGCACCTTTCGGTGTTGTGATGCAGTTTATAGGCGGCAAAGTTGTGAAAGAAAAAGACACACTTTACATTGAGGCATACGGTCACAGAGCAACATTCACCGAGGGAAGCGACCTGGCCAAAACCGACCTTGGTACCGTCAAAATGCAGGGCACACCGTATTTTTACAGAAATCAGCTTTACGTTCCCGTTGATGACTCTGCAAAGATGTTTGAAATGGAATGGTACCACGCAAAGCGTAATAACTTCATAAACTGGAACACACCCAGCGAGGACAAACCTCTCTGCAAACACCCTGAATAAAGGAGATTTATATATGCTTTACAAAAAAAATTCAGCACTTTCTCTTACAAATGAACTTTTCAAGAATCCTACCTGTGAATACAGAGGCACACCTTTCTGGGCTTGGAACAGCGACCTCAAAGCAGAAGAACTCTGCAACCAGATTGAAATTTTCAAAAAAATGGGTCTGGGCGGATTCCATATGCACGTGCGCACAGGTATGTCAACAAACTACCTTTCCGACGAGTTTATGGCTCTCATCAAGTGCTGCTGCGAAAAAGCTGACAAAGAGCATATGCTCGCCTGGCTTTATGACGAGGACAGATGGCCCTCAGGTGCTGCAGGCGGACTTGTTACAAAAGATGAAGAATACAGAGCACGTTGCCTGCTGATGACAACCGTACCTTGCAGCAACGAAGACGTTGCCGCAACAATCATCGACTCCCGTGCAGAAGGCGGCAGAGAAGGCAAAGGCTGGCTCATCAGCTGCTACGATATTATCCTTGACGAAAACGGATATCTCAAGGATTACAAGGTTATAGGTGAAGATGACAAGGCAGAAGGCACAAAGTGGTATGCCTACGTCAAAATCCACGCACCTTCACCCTGGTATAACAATCAAACGTATCTTGACACCCTCAATCCCAAGGCGGTAAAACGCTTTGTTGAGGTTACTCACGAGAGATACAAGCAGGTCATCGGCGACCATTTCGGCGGCGTTGTTCCTGCAATTTTCACCGATGAACCTCAGTTCACTCGCAAGGACGTTCTTGAAAACTCAACAGACAAAGATGATATCGCAATGCCTTGGACAGACAATCTGCCCGATACATATAAGGCACAGTACGGCGAGGATATCCTCGCTACCCTGCCTGAAATATTCTGGGAACTTCCGGACGGCAAGGTTTCAACCACAAGATATCACTATCACGACCACATTTCCGAGCGATTTGCTGAAGCATTCGCAGATGTTTGCGGCTCATGGTGCAGAGAAAACGGAATTGCTCTTACAGGTCATATGATGGAAGAACCCTCTCTCCACAGCCAGACTGCGGCTCTCGGAGATGCGATGCGCTCATACAGAGGATTTGACCTGCCCGGCATCGATATGCTCTGCGCAAACTTTGAATTCACAACCGCAAAGCAGGCACAGTCCGCAGTCCACCAGTACGGCAGAGAAGGTATGCTTTCCGAACTTTACGGTGTTACGGGCTGGGACTACGATTTCAGAGGCTACAAGCTCCACGGCGACTGGCAGGCTTGCCTTGGCGTAACAATCCGTGTTCCCCACCTTTCCTGGTATGCTATGGGCGGCGAAGCAAAGCGTGACTACCCTGCTTCAATCCATTATCAGTCACCCTGGTGGGAAGAATTCTCATATCTTGAAGACCACTTTGCAAGAGTCAACACAGCAATGACACGCGGTAAGCCCGTTGTCAAGGTTGGCGTTATTCATCCCGTTGAAAGCTTCTGGCTCCATTGGGGTCCCAACGACAAAACCGCACTTGTCCGTGAAAATATGGATGAGAAATTCCATAACATCACCGATTGGCTTCTTAAGGGCAGCATCGACTTCAACTTCATCAGTGAGTCTCTTTTGCCCTCACTCTGCGAAAACGCATCAGCACCTCTGCAGGTTGGCGAAATGGCATACGATGCAGTTATCGTGCCCGATTGCGAAACTCTCCGTTCTACAACAATTGAGCGTCTTGAAGCATTCAGAAACGCAGGCGGCAAGCTGATTTTCCTCGGTAACGCTCCCGTTTTTGCAGACGGCATCCCCGACGGCAGAGGCAAAACGCTTTATGAAAAGTCAACCGTCATTCCCTATGACAGAGAGAAACTTCTGAACGAGCTTGAAGAAAACAGAACCGTTACTCTCCGCCTCGCAAACGGCAGACTTTCAGACGGATTTATTTATCAGCTCCGCAAAGACGGCAACAGCAACTGGCTCTTCATCAGCCGTTGCAAAGAACCTTACAACAAGGATTGCATCCGCGAAAACAAACTCCGCATTACACTCAAGGGCGAGTTCACTCCTTATGTTTATGACACAATAAGCGGCGATATTTATCCCATTGCCTGTGAATACATAAACGGCAACACCGTTATTGCAAAAACTCTGTTTGACTATGACAGCCTTCTTCTCAGACTTGACGAAGGTAAAGCTGAAAAAGCTGTTGAGCCTGAAAAAGAAATTTCCCTTGCAAACGCAACTGCAATGCCTGCACTTGTTCCCTATACTCTTTCCGAGCGCAACGCATTTCTCCTTGATACGGCTGAATTCGCCCTTGACGGCGGTGAATTTATGGCAGAAGAAGAAATACTTCGCCTTGACAACGTATGCCGTAAAATGGTTGGCTTTGTTGAGCGCGGCGGAAACGTTGCTCAGCCTTGGGTTATCGAACCTGAAACAATTGCTCACTACGTGACTCTGCGTTTCAGAATAAACAGCGATATCGATTACAACGGTGCAGAGCTTGCACTTGAAGATGCCGAAAAAGCAAAAATCGTCTTCAACGGCAATGAAATTGCAAATAATATTACGGGCTGGTACACCGACAAGGACATCAAAACCGTTACACTCACCGAAATCCGCAAGGGTGAAAACATTCTTGAGGTTACTCTCCCCTTCGGCACACGAACAAATACCGAGTGGTGCTATATTCTCGGCAACTTCGGTGTAAACATTATCGGCAGAGCAAAAACAATCACCGCCCTGCCCGAAAAACTCGGTTTCGGTTCAATTATTTATCAGGGACTGCCCTTCTACGGCGGAAATATCACGTATCACCTTGAAGCAGAAGGCAACAATCTCCGCGTTGAAGCAACAAGATACAAGGGTGCGCTTATTTCGGTTGCTGTTGACGGCGAAGAAAAAGGCAAGATTGTTTATCCTCCCTATCTCCTTGATATTGACGGACTTGCAGACGGAAACCACAAAATTGACATCACACTTTTCGGCAACAGATACAATGCATTCGGTCCCATACATCTCACCGACGTGAAGCATTCATGGCACGGCCCCGGAGCATGGCGCAGCGACGAGGAAACCTGGAGCTATGAATACGTGCTTCGTGATGTAGGCATCCTCGCAAGACCGGTTATTACAACAAAATAGATAAGTAAAAAGGCAAGGTGTTGGTCACACCTTGCCTTTTATATTGGAACTTTCCAAAAAACAATATCCGTTAAATATACTCACAGAAAACTCAAAGCGAAACAAACATTTAAAGAATTGGTTTGTTATTTTTATCGTATTTGTGAAGAGAACGAATAATTGTGTAACCGGCTGAACTTTTTTCAGCTCTGTACACTACATATTGCTAAAATCACCATTTCACTTGACACTGCAATTGATTTATGATATTCTATTTACTGTGTAAATAAACAAATTTGTTTATTTATAAAATAAATAGAAATCAAGCGGATGTTTTGCATCCCATTTCCCAAACAAAATTCAGAAAGGAGGAGTCCGATGTTTGTTCCGTCACCATTCGGTATTATGCTGAAATCAACCCGTGAAGATGCAGGAATATCTCAGGGTGAGCTTGCAGACGTGCTGGGTAAAACCGCACAATATATCAGCAACATCGAAAAAGGCAAAAATAATTCGCCGCCCGACGATGCCGACCTGCAAAAACTGATTCATCGGCTTTCGCTTGACGAATCCGATGCCGAAAAATTCAGACTCCTCGCTTATGCAGACAGAGGTATGCTTCCTCCCGAAATGTTTGCATATATTTCCCAATCCCCCGCCCTGCTCGGTATCATTAAAATTGCAATGAACGACCAACTTCCCGAAAATTTCTGGGACAGTTTGCTTCAAAATATTAAATAATCAAAAGAGAGGTAATATCCAATGAGTAAAACCCCCGATTTTGTTAAATATGCCGCCTCGATAGTCCCCAGCGAGCGCCAGATAAAATGGCAGGAAATGGAGTTTTATGCCTTTTTCCACTTCGGAATCAACACCTTTACCAATTCCGAATGGGGCAACGGTAATGAAGACCCCGAGCTTTTTAATCCCGAAAAACTCGATTGCCGTCAATGGGCAAGAGTCTGTCAGCTTTCGGGTATGAAAGGTCTGATTATTACCGCAAAGCACCATGACGGTTTCTGCCTCTGGCCCAGCGCATACACAGACCATTGTGTTCGCTCAAGCAAGTGGAAGGACGGCAAAGGTGACGTTGTTGCCGAATGTGCAAAAGCCTGCAAAGAATTCGGAATCAAGTTCGGAATTTACGTTTCTCCCTGGGACAGACATGAGCCTACCTACGGCACCGGCGAAGCTTACAACCGCTTTTTCAAGAATCAGCTTCGAGAGCTTCTCACCGCATACGGTGATCTTTTCTGCGTATGGTTTGACGGTGCCTGCGGAGAAGGTGCAAACGGCAAAATACAGGAGTACGATTGGGATGGCTACTACAAGCTTATCCGTGAACTTCAACCCAACGCAACAATCAACATTTGCGGCCCCGATGTTCGTTGGTGCGGCAACGAAGCAGGCGTTTGCAGAAAAAGCGAATGGAGCGTTGTGCCCTATTGGCACTCAAACAGCGAGCTGATTGCAGCCGCAAGCCAGACTGACGTTTCAAAGCCTCCTAAAAAAATAAATCCCACTGCCATTGATCTTGGCAGCAGGAAAGCTATTAAAAACTGCAACAAACTGATCTGGTACCCTGCGGAGGTTGACACTTCAATCAGAAAAGGCTGGTTCTACCATCCTGACGAAGATTATTCGGTCAAACCCCTGTCAAAGCTTATGGAGATATACTATAACTCCGTTGGCGCAAATGCTAATTTTCTGCTCAACATTCCTCCCACACCCGAAGGAAGGATTGCAGAAAAAGATCTTGAAACTTTGCTTGCAATGGGTGCGCAGCTTGAAATTGACTTCAACGAAGACCTTGCTGCCGGTTCAATCATAACCGACAACAGACACCTTGATGAAAAGCATACAGGTCAGATGGCTCTCAGCGAATATCCCGACAGTTATTGGCACTCGGGCGATGACCCTGACGGTGCAGAACTGATTCTCGACCTGGGCGATGAATATGACATTGACAAAATTGTCCTTGGTGAAAACATCAGAACAGGTCAGCAGATTGAAAAATTCAAGCTTTACGCTCAGATCAACGGAAAATGGAAAAAGCTTGCAGCCGAAACAACCATCGGCTACAAGCGTATATGCCGCTTCAAAGAAATCAGAGTCCGCTACTTCAAGCTTGTCATCGAAAAAGCAAGATGTTTCGCAACTATCGCAAAATTTGAGGCTTATTAATCCCATTCCTTCCAGATTTCGGGGCAATAACCAACGGTAGCCTTCTTTCCGTTGCGCACAATGGGAGTTTTGAAAAGTTCACTGTGCTCAAGAAGCTTTTCTTCAACAGCCTCCTTGCTTGCAAGGTACTTGATAAAATGTTTTTCATATGCTTTGGATTTTTCGTCAATAAGTGCCTCCATTGAGCCCACCGCCGACTTGACGCTCTGATATTCGCCATTGCTCAGGTTTTTCTGTGTAAGATCGATGAACTGAAATTTTATGTTTCTCTCTTTAAAATATCGCTGCGCTTTTTTGGTGTCAAAGCATTTATTTGTTCCGAAAATCTGTATATTCATAAAAATTCCTCCTGTTAAGTGGTAATAATATTATGGTAATAAAAATTCCGCAACAAGTCAATAGAGCTGTTGAAATTCTGCAAAGCAACGGGCATACAGCCTATGTTGTGGGCGGTGCGGTGCGTGATGCCCTGATGGGCAAAGAGCCTCACGATTGGGACATCACAACAAGCGCATTACCCGAGGAAACGCTCGATGCTTTCAAAGATTTCCGCACGATTGAAACAGGTCTCAAGCACGGCACGGTAACCGTCATCATCGACGGAGAAAGCCTTGAAATAACCACGTATCGCATTGAAAAAGGCTATTCGGATAACCGCCATCCCGACAGGGTTGAATTCACAGACCGTGTTGACGATGACCTTTCACGTCGCGATTTCACAGTTAATGCAATTGCATATTCGCCCTCACAAGGATTTGCCGACCCGTTCGGAGGTCAGGAAGATATAAAGAATGAGGTTATCCGTTGTGTAGGCGAAGCAGATAAACGTTTCGGTGAGGATGCATTGCGCATTCTGCGTGCACTGCGTTTTTCTTCCGTGCTGGGATTTGAAATTGAAAAAGAAACGTCTGAAAGTATTCACCGCAATTACCGATTGCTTGCAAACATCTCTGCAGAGCGTATTTTTGTTGAACTTTCAAAGCTTCTTTGCGGCAAGAATACAGGTAAAATTCTCCGTGAATATGAAGACGTAATATTTTTTATTATGCCTGAACTCAGAGCAATGAAAAATTGCGGACAAAACCACGAAAGACACATTTATGACGTATGGGGACACACGGTTGCGGCGATCGAAAATATTGACCCCATCCCCGAACTGAAATTTGCAATGCTTTTCCACGATTCGGGAAAACCAAAATGTAAAACCACGGATGAAAACGGAGTTGACCACTTTTATTCTCACGGAAAAACCAGCAAAAAAATTGCTCACGATATCCTCGTCAGGCTGAAAACCTCCGTTAAATTCAGAAATCACGTTTGCAGTCTCGTTGAATATCACGATTTTTTGCCGGATAAAATAAGCAAAAAAACTTACAGAAAATATATCGGCAAGCTGGGAATTGACGTTGTGAAACAGCTTTTCAAAGTCAGGACTGCCGATGTCAGAGCACAAAATCCGAAATTTCACGCACAGAGTCTGAACGAAAACGAAACAGGACTGAAAACCCTTTATGAAATTGAAAATGAGTCTGCTTGTTTCAGCATAAGCGACCTTGCCGTCAGAGGAAAAGACCTTGCGGCAATCGGCATTGAACCGTCGCCCGAAATGGGAAGAATACTGAAAATTCTTCTTGACGAAGTGATGGACGAAAAACTGAAAAATACACCACAGGCACTTCTTGAAAGAGCCGCGCAGTTGAAGTGACTGCAGAAAGGAGAAAGATATGGAAACCGTAAAAATTGAAAATGCTCAGGAATTTGACAGCTTTTTGCGCTCACATCCCAAGGGACATATGATGCAGTCATCTGCGTGGGGCAAAGTAAAAAAAGAATGGGACTGGAGAGGCTTTATCTGCCGTGATGAAAACGGAAACATAAAAGGCGTTTGCGGCGTGCTTCTTCGCCAGATTCCTATGACACCGTTCAAAATGATGTATGCACCCCGAGGACCCGTCTGTGACCTTGAAGACAAAGAAACAGTAAAAGCGCTTCTTACCGCCGTTAAGGAATACGGAATCAAAAACAAAGCTTATACTTTTAAAATTGACACAGATACCCTTGCTTCAAATTCCGAATATATAAATCTGCTCAAGGAAATCGGCTTCACTTTCAAGGAGCACGGTGCAGGTTTTGACACAATTCAGGCAAGATACATTTTTCGCCTTGACGTTGGCGGCAAAACCGAAGAAGAGGTTATGGCTTCATTCCATCCCAAAACACGCTACAACACCCGCCTTGCCGCAAGAAAAGGCGTAACAATTGAAATCAAAGGTGCGGAAGCCTGCGAAGAATTCCACGACCTTATGCTTGTTACGGGCGAAAGAGACAACTTTGCAACCCGTGATACCTCATATTTCAAACGCATTATGGAAGCTTTCGGTGATGATGCAAGAATTTACCTTGCAAAATATGACGGCAAAACTATTGCAGGTGCGCTCAACGTTGTCTGCGGCGATAAAGAATGGTACGTTTACGGTGCAAGCTCAAACGAATACCGCAACGTTATGCCCAACTACCTTGTTCAATGGGAAATGATCAGATGGGCAATCGAAAGAGGCTGTAAATATTACGACTTCCGCGGAGGATATCCCGACGAAAGCAATCCCCTCCACGGTATTTTCAAATTCAAGAAAGGTTTCTGCAACGATTATATGGAGCTTATGGGTGAAGCTGACCTTATCATCAGCAAAACGGGCTTCCACGCAGTTAACCTTGCACAGAAAGCACTCAAAGCAACAAGAAACGTCCGTGCAAAAATAATCAACAGAAAATAACAATCCTCTCGGCGAAGATTTATCTTTGTCCGTTCAAAAATCCTCCATAAAGATTCGGGGCAGCTCCTTTCGGGGTCTGCCCTGAATCTTTTTATTGCAATTTTCCGTTTTTGAGGTATAATCCAATTAAGGAGTGTTGTAATTATGAATATTAATCTGATGATAAATGCAAATGCAGAAAACGAAAAACCTCTTGAAAATCTTGCCGTCAATGGCGGATACACCGCAATCTTCCGTAAAATAGGTGTCATCGGAGACAGCCTTTCATCGGGAGAGTTTGAAAGCCGCGACGAAAACGGCAACAAAGGTTATCACGATTATTTTGAATATTCCTGGGGACAGAATCTTGCCCGTATGTGCGGCAGCACCTGCTATAATTTTTCACGCGGCGGTATGACCGCAAAGGAATATTGCGAAAGTTTTGCGGATAATATGAGATTCTGGGATCCTCAATTTGCCTGCCAATGCTACATAATTGCCCTTGGTGTAAACGATATTCACAATCAGAATCAGGAAATCGGCAGCATTGACGATATCTGCAATGAAGATTATACAAAAAACGCAAAAACTTTTATAGGATATTACGCACAGATTATTCAGCGTGTAAAAGCTATTCAGCCCAGAGCCATATTCTTCCTTACAACAATCCCGAAAGACAACGGTCGCAGAACCGATGAAAAATCCATTGCCCACCGAAAGGCGATTTTTGAAATTGCCGAATTTTTCGATAACACTTACGTCCTTGACTTTTACGAATATTTTCCCGTCAATGACGATGAATTCAAGAAAAAGTTTTATATGGGCGGACATCTCAACCCTATGGGTTACGTGCTGACGGCTCATATCACCGCATCGTACATTGACTACATCATCCGCCATAATCCTGAAGATTTCAGGGACGTTGGCTTCATCGGTACAGAGCTGAAATATTGCGAATAAAAATACGGGTATGCTCGGAAAGCATACCCGTTATTTCATTTCTTTTTGATTCTCGACCAATATTCCCTTGCTGCCTGCTCGTTTTTGTTGTCTCCGAATTCATAATATTTCTTATGTTTCAGAGCATCGGGCAGATACTGCTGGTCAACCCAATGACCGGGATAATCGTGAGCATATTTATAAAACTGACCCTTGTTGGGGTTATCTTCACCGTCATAGTGCATATTCTGAAGCTGACGGGGCACAGGACCTGTCCTGCCCGCCTCAACGTCGGCCATCGCCGCATTGATTGCGCCGTATGCCGTGTTGGACTTCGGACTTGTTGCAACAAGCACAACCGCATCGGCAAGAGGGATTCTTGCCTCGGGCATACCCAGCATCATTGCCGCATCAATTGCAGATTTGACGATAGGAATTATCTGCGGATATGCAAGACCTACGTCCTCGCAGGCGCAGACCATAAGACGTCTGCAGGCTGACGGCATATCCCCTGCCTCAAGGAGTCTTGCCAGATAATGTACCGCCGCATCGGGGTCGGAGCCTCTCATTGACTTTTGAAAAGCAGAAATAATATCGTAATGCTCGTCGCCGTCTTTATCGTAACGCATTGCGCTTTTCTGTGTCAGAGATTTTGCGCTTTCAAGGGTAATCAGCTTTTTGTCACCGTCACGGTTTGCAGAAAGTACACAAAGCTCAACGCTGTTGATAGCCTTACGCACGTCGCCTGCACTCGCCGTTGCGATATGAGAATAAACACCGTCTTCAATTATATATTCTTCGTTTCTGTCCTGCGCAGAAAAATCAAATGCTCTTCTGACTGCTTTTTCAGCCTCTGACGGAGTTACACTCTTGAATTCAAACACAGTTGAACGGCTGAGAATTGCGCTGTATACGTAGAAGTACGGATTTTCCGTTGTGGATGCAATAAGAGTTATCGCACCGTTTTCAATGTATTCAAGCAAAGTCTGCTGCTGCTTTTTATTGAAATACTGAATCTCATCAAGATAGAGCAGAATTCCGTTAGGAGCAAGAAAAGTGTCAAGCTTTGCAACAACGTCTTTGATATCCGCCGTGCCTGCAGTAGTGCCGTTAAGCTTCACAAGATGACGGTCTGTTGTTTTTGCAATTATGCTTGCAAGCGTGGTTTTGCCAACACCCGGAGGACCGTAAAAAACCATATTCGGAAGCTCGCCCGATTCAATAATATTTCTCAGGGGTTTGCCCTCGCCAAGCAGATGAGGCTGACCGATTATATCTTCAATTTTCTTTGGGCGGAGTCTGTCCGCAAGCGGTGCCGACATATGAATCCCTTGCCTTTCATCGAGAATAGAAAGATTATAACAAATACCCGCGATATAATCAAGTGCTTATCACACTTTACAATCTTACTTTAAAATGTTATAATAAATTATTATGTAAAAAAGGGAGTTTTCTATGGAAGAATTCAGAAAGGAATATCTCGGCTCAGGCGTAACCGTTTTTGTGTCAAAGGCTCACAGCTTCGGCACAGACGCAGTTTTGCTCGCAGATTTTGCCTCACCGTCAAAGAGAGCTGTTTGCTGCGACCTCGGTTCAGGCTGCGGAATCATCCCCCTGCTCTGGTGCAAAAAAGAAACGGGCAGAATAACCGCCGTTGAAATTCAGCCTCTGGGCGCAGAGCAGATTCAGAAAGCAATTGAATTCAACTCCCTTGAAGAAAGACTCACTGCTGTCAATTCAGACCTCAAAGAGCTGAAAGGCAAGGTCCCATTCGGCTGTTTCGACGTTGTGACGATGAATCCCCCTTACAAGGCAAGCGGCGCAGGAATCGAAAGTGCAAGCAGTGCCGATAAAATTGCAAGACACGAAACAATGTGTTCACTTACAGACATTTGTGAAACGGCAAAAAAACTGCTTAACTTTGGCGGCAGACTTTGTATGTGTATCCGCCCCGAAAGGCTTGCAGAGCTGATTTGCGAAATGCATTCGGCAGGCATTGAGCCGAAAAGGATGAAGCTGGTTTCAAAGTGTCCGGGCAAAGCGCCCTGGCTTGTGCTCATTGAGGGCAGACGGGGCGGCAAGCAGGGAATCACCGTTGAGCCTGAACTTTTTGTTCACGGTGCAGACGGCGGATATTCCGAAGAAATGAAAAAAATCTACGGCGATTATCTTTTGGAAAACAGAGGTGAAAACACTTGAGCGGAACACTTTTTGTAGTCGGCACACCCATCGGAAACCTCGGTGATTTTTCACCCCGAGCAATAGAAACTCTCGAAAACTGCGATTTCATCGCTGCAGAGGATACAAGAGTCACCCTCAAACTCCTCAACAGATTTGAAATCAAAAAGCCTATGGTCAGCTATTTTGAGCATAACCGCTTTGAAAGAGGGCCTGCCATTCTTCAAAGAATCCTTGCCGGTGAAAACTGCGCTCTTGTAACTGACGCAGGTATGCCCGCAATCTCCGACCCCGGTGAGGACCTCGTAAAACTCTGCCACGAAAACGGAGTTAAGGTTGAATCCGTGCCGGGTCCCTGCGCATTCACAACGGCACTTGCTTTGTCGGGTATGCCCTCACGAAGATTCACTTTTGAAGGATTTCTGCCCGTTGAAAAAAGCGAGAGACGGGAGCATATAAGCTCCCTGACAGGCGAAAGACGCACAATGATTTTCTACGAAGCACCTCATAAGCTTGCACAGACTCTTTCCGACCTTGCAAATGCTCTGGGAGACAGAGAAGTCGCCATAGTCCGTGAAATAACAAAAATCCACGAGCAGGTTATCCGCACAACCCTTTGCGCTGCGGCTGAAAAATATTCCGAAGAGCCGCTTAAGGGTGAAATCGTTCTTATCATCGGCGGCGCACCCGAAGAAGAAAAAGAAGAAATGACCCTTGAGCAGGCAGTAAAATACGCAAAGGCTCTCGTTGCCGACGGAGAAAGTAAAAGCGATGCCGCAAAAACCGCTGCAAAAGAATGCGGATTCAAAAAGGGCGATATTTATAAATTACTCATTCAGGAGGATTGATTATGGCATATATGCTTGAAAACCCTTATTGGTTTGCCATCCTCGGTGTACTTATTGTTATCACAATTTTCGTGTGCATCAAAGCAGGAGCTGCAAGCTCAAAAAGATACAAGGCAAACGAAGCAATCATAAAAAAACTCAAAGAAGAAAATCTTCTGCGCAATGAATTTGCCGTGCTCACACCGTCACTTGTGGGCTCTGCCGACCCTGCAAAACTTTTCAGAGGCGTTGCTCTCAATCTGCAGAAAAGAATATCCGATTCAACGGATATGAACGGTGAATACGAAAAACTGACCCAAGAACAAAGGGAAATCTATGCTCTTTCATTCGTTGTTGAAGACGGCGGCGAAAAACTCAGCGAATTTTTCAAAGCAAACGGTCAGCCCCTGACAGGTGCTGCCTACGCAGGATTCACCCGTCTTTTCAGCGGCAAAGCTGTTGAAATATTCACGGAAGAATACAATGCCTTTGACTCCGAAAATGAAACAACTTCATTTATTCCTGCGGAAATCGATAAGAACGATGCCGAATTTTCGCAGCTTATCACCCCTGATTTCATATGCGAAACCGCAGGCAATTTCATAAAGAACAACGCTGAAAAATTCACATAAAATAACTATGCCTTTCCTTTGCGGAGAGGCATTTTGTTTTGGTCAAAAGCACAATACAAACCTCTTCAATTTGGTTAATTTAACAAAATTAAAAAAAGTTGTTACGGAGTGTTGACTTGTGTATAAAATAAACCTATAATGCAGACAAAATCAGTATGTCAGGAGGGAAACATATGATTCCGAAAAATCTGCTGATTAACAAACCCGCAAGCAAAGAAATTCTGAAAATAGCCGAAAAACAATTCAAAGGCAAAGAACAACCGCTTTTTGCAGTTGTTGGTGACCTTGAGCTTGACAGTTGCTACGGCGAGGGTGCGATTTACGTTACCGAAAACAGAATTCTCGCAATCGGCAACGGATTTGACGGCGGCTTTTTCAGCCTTGATTTTGCTAACATCAGCAAAATCAGCGTCAAAAGAATGTACGGTAACGCTGTGCTCAAAGCGGTCACCACAGGTGGTTCGTCCGTTGACCTTATGCGCTTCACCTTTGCAATGGCTGACATCTGCGATGCCGCTGCCGACTTTATCACAAAAGTCAAAGAAGGCGAAAAGGTTGACGAAAGATTTGCCGCCGTTGAAGGCACTTTCCGTAATCTGCGTTCATTCTGCCCCAAGTGCGGCAGAAAACTGCCTTCACCCAATGCAGACTGCCTTAACTGTCAGGGCAAGGGCAAAATTGCGTCAACAATGCTCCGCTATATCAAGCCCTATTCAGGCAAACTTATTTTCTGCATTTTCCTTTCAATCGTAACAACGGTTGCCGCGCTTGTTCCTCCTTATGTCACAAGCCTTATGGTTGACTCGGTTATTCCCGGAGGCAACAAAAAAATGCTGATCGCAGTCATCGCTTTTCTGCTGTTGGTTTACCTGATTCAATACGGCATAGGTGCTTTGCGCGCTTATCACCTCCGCGTTGCAGGTGACGGAATCATCGCCGACCTCAAAAAAGAAATTTACGCAAAGGCGCAGTATCTGCCTATGAAGTTTTACGACAAAACTTCAACGGGTTCGGTTATCAACCGAGTTAATTCAGACACAACCGTGCTGCAGCAATTTATGCTGAGAATAACTCAGGAAGCTGTTGTTCAGCTCTTCACTATGATAGGCATCATCGTGATTATGATGTGTATGAACTGGAGGCTGACTCTTCTCTCTCTTATTCCCGTACCTGTTGTTGTTTTGTGCAGCCGCTATTTCGGCAAAAAAATAGGACCCCTTTACCGCCGCATATGGCGCAGAGGCGTTGCTATCTCAACAATTCTTTCAGACACCATCCCTGCTATCAGAATCGTCAAGTCATTCTCAAGCGAAGAAAAAGCCGTCAGAAATTTCAGCAGACAGGTTGACGACTGGCTTTATGAAGATAAAAAAGCAGGCAAGGTTTCCGCAATATTCCCCAACGTCATCACCTTCCTTATCACCTGCGGTTCGGTAATTATCTGGTTCGTGGGCGGTAATATGGTAATCGACACTCCCGATAAGCTTTCCCTCGGTATTCTCGTTTCGTTCATCTCATACACAAGTATGTTCTATAATCCCGTAAACTTTTTTGCAAACCTCAGCGATTCATATCAGAATGCGCTTGCTTCAACAGAAAAGATTATGGATATCATCAATGCCGAGCCTGAGCACAACTTCGGCAAGGATAACACCCTTGATATGATCAAGGGCAAAATCGAATTCCGCAACGTCAACTTCTCATTTGACCGTTCAAAGAAAGTCCTCAACGACATCAACTTCGTTATCAACCCCGGTGACGTTGTCGGTATAGTCGGCACAACGGGTTCAGGCAAATCCACCCTCATCAACCTGCTGATGCGTTTCTACGACGACTATGAGGGTGAAATCTTTGTTGACGACGTTAACATCAAGGATATCGATATGAGCTACTACCGCTCACAGATAGGCTACGTTCAGCAGGAACCGATGATGTTCAGAGACACCATCTTCAACAACATTGCATATTCCGTGCCGGGTGCACATCCCGAGCAGGTGCTCAATGCTGCGGATATCGCAAATGCTCACGGCTTTATTTCCCGTCTGCCTGATGCATACGACACTATGCTGGGCGAAAGAGGCGTCGGTCTTTCAGGCGGCGAAAAGCAAAGACTCTCAATTGCAAGAGCTGTGCTTAAGAATCCGGGTGTGCTTATCTTTGACGAAGCAACTTCTGCAGTTGACTCCGAAACAGAAAAGCTGATTCAGGATGCTATTGACCGCCTTATCAGAGGCAGAACAACCCTGATGATTGCCCACAGACTTTCGACTCTGCGCAAGGCAAACAAAATCATCGTTGTTGACAAAGGCAACATCATTGAATTCGGTACTCCCGAAGAGCTTATGGCTCTCAAGGGCAAGTATTATAAGCTCATCAACATCCAGTCAATGAGCGAAAAAGTTGCAGCTGAAAAAGCCGCAGAAAACTTTGAATAAGGAGGGGTAAAGATGGCAAGAAATTTTATTGACGGCAACGAAATCCGCCTGACCGTAAAAGACAAAATCTTTTGTGACGTTGAATTCTTCACAGGCGAAAAACTCTGCGACCTTGAACCCCGAAGGCTTTTCCCCGTCAGCGGTCACTCGGAATACATAACCTTCCTTGACGAAAACGGTGAAGAACAGTTTATCCTCCGTAAGCTTGAGAATATGGAAGAAGACCAGCGCAAGCTTCTCCTCGGTTGCCTTGAGGAATATTACAGAATTCCCAAAATCACAAGGCTTATCAGCCGCAGCGAAAAACACCGCATCTGGCTCTGGAACGTTGAAACAGACAGAGGTAACTACACCTTTGAAATCATCAATCATATTCAGTCAATGAAAATGTTTTACGACAAGCGCATACTCATCAAGGACGGCAACGATAATCGCTACGAAATCCCCAATATCTACGACCTTGACAAGCGCAGCCAGAAGCTTATACTCCCCGATATGTAATGAAAGGACGATTTGTATATGAAACTTATTCTTGCAATAGTAAACAATGACGACAGCGCGGTTGTTTCCGCAACCCTCACAAGAGAAAACTACAGCGTAACAAAGCTTTCCACAACAGGCGGTTTCCTTATGATAGGCAACACCACCCTGCTCATCGGTGCAGAGGATGACAAGGTTGCAAGAGCAAAGGAAATCATCCGCGAATACTCAATGACAAGAAACAAGATTGCGATGACAACGGATTCTCTCGGCAGAGGTCTTCAGAAAAACAGCCTTGAAGAAGAAGTTACCGTTGGCGGTGCAACCGTATTTGTGCTTGACGTAGAAAGTATGGACAAATATTAATCGGTGGTTGATATGAAAAAATTATTGTGTATAATCATTGCCGTTTCTCTGTTGTTTTCTCTCTGTATAAGTGCTTCTGCGCAGGATGATGCATTGAGATTCGGCGATGACGGAAAATTCACTGTTCTTCAGATAAGCGACCCTCAGGATGACCATTACCCTGCT
Source organism: Acutalibacteraceae bacterium (assembly GCA_045630405.1). Classification (GTDB taxonomy): domain Bacteria; phylum Bacillota; class Clostridia; order Oscillospirales; family Acutalibacteraceae; genus CAG-177. Next base: position 61,982 of record JAZQTC010000029.1, on the reverse strand, counting down.
TACGATATGGTTAATCTCATTAAGATTTCCATTGAGCAGACCAATCCCGATCTTATTATCTTCACAGGAGATATTGTTGAAGACAGCCGTATCGGCGACATCGGAATTGACGGCGAAAGCCTTCGTGAGGGCGTTGAGGTTGACAGCTACGAGCAGACCCTTGAAAACGTAAAGACAACCTGCGACGCGGTTTTTGCCGAAGCTGAAAGCAGAGGGATTCCCTTTGCCATCACTCAGGGCAACAACGATTACGCCTGCGGAGTAACAAGCGAAGATTGGCTTGAAATTTATTCAGAATACAAAAACTGCATTATCTTTGACGAAAGCAAAGATTCAGACGGAAGAATTGACTACAACCTTGAAATAAAGGCAAGCAATTCTGATGAAACCGCTTTCAACATTTGGCTTATGGACTCCAAATCAGGCGGTGTAACCGAAGAACAGCTTGAATGGTACAAAGCAGAAAGTTCAGCATTGACCGAAGCAAACGGCGGCACGCCCGTGCCCTCAATCCTCTTCCAGCACGTTCCCGTAAGTGATATGGGATTCCTTTTTGAAGAGTGCAAAATGTGGGACGAGGGGGCAAGACTTGTTGACGGCAAATTCTACCGCCTCAACAAAGACGTTGCAAACGGCTACAATGCAGGCGCATTTGCTCCCGTTGAAGATACAACGGCACAGTTCAAGGCATGGAAAGAATGCGGTGACGTTCTCGGTGCATATTTCGGTCATTGGCACACCGAGGGCTACACAGGTACGTATGACGGCATCGAGCTTGGTATGACCTACGGATGTGAGTTTGCCAAAACAGGACCCTACGGCATCAGAGTTTTCACCATTGATGAAAACGACGCTGAAAATTACGAAAATGAGCTTTACACATATGAAGGCTCTGTCAAAAACGGCGATGCAAGACTTGAGGTGCAGACATACGAGCCTTATGCAACCTATGATAATTTCATAGAAGAACTTGTTGCGGGAATCAAGAACGTTTTCACGGTTCTTGTTATGGAAATCAAGAGTTTACTGTCATAAAAAGCAAAGGAACCGAAGTTATTGCTTCGGTTCCTTTTTTATTGATATTATTAAAATTGTTGAGATAATCATTATAAATCCGATAATATCGGTAAATGAAAATTCAGTACCCAACCACAGTGCAGATATGACCGTTGCGGCAACGGGTTCAATACTTGAAATAATGCTGGCTTTTGTTGCGCCGATAAGATGAATGCCTTCAAGATAAAAAGAATAGGCAAGCACCGTACCGAATATAATTATTCCGCTTGCCGCCGCAACAAGCGAAAATGTAATCTGCGGCATCATTTCCCATGGTCTGAAAATCGGCAACATAACAAGTCCGCCAATCAAAGTACCCCATCCAAGCACGGTGGGTGTGTCCGAAATTTTAAGCAAAGGCACAGGAACAAGTGAATAGCAGGCAAGAAAAACGCCTGCAAGCAGTCCCCACATAAGAGCCTTCGGAGAAATCGAAAGGCTCGTTGCTCCGCCCGTTGCAATTATGTACGTGCCGCCGATTGCAAGAATAATTGCCACCGTTTCTTTCAGAATAGGCGGTTTTTTATTTTTTACGCAAAGAAAAACCAGTATCATTGCAGGCGAAAGATACTGAAGCACAGTTGCCGTGCCTGCATCCGAAAGCTGAATGGCCGTAAAATATGCATACTGACACATTACAAGTCCGAAAACCGTAAATGCCGACATTCTGATGATATTACTCTTTCCTTTCCAGATTGCAAAAATTTCTTTTTTATGTTTTATTGCAGATGCACCCAGAAGAATTGCACCCGAAATAATCATTCTCACAGAAACCAGCCATCGTGAATCCACCGAATGATACGTGAAGAGATACTGTCCGCAGGAACCTGAAAAGCCCCAGAATATTCCGCCCAGAAGCGAAAGGACAACACCCAATGCCGTTTTTGACTTTTTCATCTGTTTCACCTTCTCAAACCATTGAATGATAACATATTTTCCTGACCAAAGCAAGGATTACAGAGCATAAGTCAAAAAATTTGTGTCTATACTTTAACATATATGCCCCGATAGCGAAAACCAAAAAATGATGAAAAAAAGAGCAAATCGAAGATAATCAAAGATAAACGGTCGTTTTTCATCATAATCAGACTTTTTTGACCTTTTCTGACTTTTGACCTTTTGACCTTCCCTGACTATAATGAAATCAAGGTCAAAGAAAGTCAAAGTCAGAACACGTTCCGAAAGGATGATTATATGAGTTTAAGTAACGACATTGCAAGGATGCTGCTTGAAATGCTGGAGGATGAGGGCAGAGCCGAAATTCAGCGTAACGAACTGGCGCAGACTCTCGGTTGCGTGCCCAGTCAGATAAACTACGTTATCTCCTCCCGTTTCACTCCCGAGCAGGGCTATATCGTTGAGAGCAGACGCGGCGGCGGCGGTTATATCAAGATAACAAGGATAAATCTTGAGTCACTCATAATGCACACGGTTAACCATATCGGCGAAGCAATCGACTATGCAACCTGCCACGCAACGGTTATGAATCTGCTCCACAACGGAGCAATCAACACCCAAAGCGCAAAGCTTATTCTCGCCGCAACAGGCGAAAATTCCCTTAAAAGAATCCCTGCACCGCTGAAGGACAGAATCCGCGCGGCAATACTCAAACAAATGCTTATTACATTGGAAGGATGATTGATTATGTTATGTCAGAATTGCGGAAAAAATGAAGCAACTACCCACATCAAACAAATTATCAACGGCGATATGGCAGAAAGCCACCTTTGCGGCGATTGCGCATCTCATCTCGGTTATTCGGATATGTTTTCAGGTTTCGGGCTGAATCTTTCGGAGTTTTTCGGCGGATTTCTCGGAGACTTAAAGCCTGCCGTTTCCGCAGGCAAAGCTCCCCGTTGCCCAAAATGCGGAACCTCATTTGATGAAATTGTCCGTGACGGCAAGGTAGGATGCTCCGACTGTTACAGAACGTTTTATGATCGCCTTTTGCCTTCAATTCAGAGAATTCACGGCAAAATCAAGCACAGCGGCAAAACAGCCGTTGCAGCACCTGCTCAACCTAAAGTTGAAACCAAAGAAGAAAAGATTGAAAAATTGAAATCAGCTATGAATGAAGCGGTTGCACAGCAAAACTTTGAAGAAGCCGCAAAAATCAGAGATGAAATCAAGGCTCTTGAAGGAGGCGAAAACAATGAGTAAATGGTACATCGAAAAAGGCGATCAGGGAGATATTGTGCTCAGCACAAGAATACGTCTCGCAAGAAATATTGACGATTATCCCTTCCCTGCAAAGCTTGACGTTGCAGGCAAAAACGCAGTTAACTCGGCTGTTAAAAGCGTACTTTTTGAAAATGACGGTAACGGCTTCAGTTACATTGAAATGAAGGATCTTTCAAGAATTCAAGCGGTGTCACTTGCAGAAAGACATCTCATCAGCCCTGAATTCGCCGCAAAAAACGACGGTAGCGCATTTGTGCTTTCGGATGATGAAAGCGTGAGCATAATGCTCTGCGAGGAAGACCACATCAGACTTCAGGTTATGAAGGCAGGTCTTGCTCTTGAAGAGGCATACGATATTGCCGACAAGCTTGATAATATGCTCGGTGCAAAACTCAACTATGCTTTTGATGAAAGAATCGGCTACCTCACTCAATGCCCCACAAATCTTGGCACGGCAATGAGAGCATCGGTTATGCTTCACCTGCCTGCTCTTACCCGTTGCGGTCAGATGGCAAGACTTTCCAACACCGTCTCAAAACTCGGTCTTACAATCAGAGGCGCATACGGCGAAGGCTCGCAGCCCAAAGGTGATATTTATCAGATAAGCAATCAGATTACTCTGGGAATCACCGAGGAAACTGCCATTGCAAACCTAAAATCAATTGTGCTTCAGCTTGTGGCGCAGGAAAGAGCTGCGGCAGCAGAAATTATCAAGAAGCCTGCGGAAGAAGATAAGATGTTCAGAGCATTGGGTATTCTTCAGAATTCAAGGTTACTCAGCACAGACGAATTTATGGAGCTGGCATCGCTCGTAAGACTCGGTGCCGCAAGAGGACTTTTTGATATATCTCTTGAAAAACTTAACGAACTTATAGTCAGCATGCAGCCTGCAACGGTCAGCGCCGCAAATGAACAGGCTGACTCTCCCTCTGCACAGGATGCATACAGAGCAAAAACCGTGAGGGAGGCCCTTTGCTGACTTAATTTAACTCAGGGGGACAATGTATGTACAGATTTACAGGCTTTACTCAGAAAGCCAACGATGCGCTCAACAGCGCAATCACATCAGCGGAAAACCTTGGTCACACCTACGTCGGAAGTGAACACATCCTGCTTGGCCTTCTTGCGGAAAAAGGCGGCATGGCTTACACAGCACTCTCGGCAAGAAAAGTGACCTACAGCGAAGTCGAAACGATTATAAAAAGCAGCATCGGCATCGGCTCGCCTACCGTACTTTCACCAAACGACCTTACACCCAGGGCAAAAAATATTATCGACACCGCCATCTCGCAAGGCAAAGGAATGGGTCATTCCTATATAGGCACGGAGCATTTGCTTATGGGCATTATCCGCGAGGGCACGGGTGCCGCAACGGAAATTCTGAACAGAATGGGTATTCAGCCTCAGGATTTGTTAAACGATCTTACCAATGCACTCGGCAGCAGTCCAAGCGCTCACGGCGGCAAAAAAGAAAGTAAAGAAAAAACCGACACTCCCATACTCAGCCAATTCGGCAGAGACCTTACCGTATATGCAATTCAGGGAAAAATCGACCCTGTTATAGGCAGGCAAAAGGAAATTGAAAGAGTTATTCAGATTCTCAGCCGAAGAACAAAAAACAACCCCTGCCTTATCGGCGAGCCGGGTGTCGGCAAAACAGCCATCGCAGAGGGTCTTGCACTAAAAATTGCAACGGGCGAAGTGCCTGAAATGCTCAGAAGCAAGCGTATAATCACACTTGACCTTACGGGTATGGTTGCAGGCACAAAATACAGAGGCGACTTTGAGGAAAGAATACGCAATGCCATTGAAGAAGTCAAAAAAGCAGGCGACATCATTCTTTTCATTGACGAGGTTCACACTCTTATAGGTGCAGGCTCGGCAGAAGGTGCGGTTGATGCCGCAAATATCCTCAAGCCCTCCCTTGCAAGAGGTGAAATTCAGGTTATCGGTGCAACAACTCTTGAAGAATACCGCAAGCATATTGAAAAAGATGCTGCTCTCGAGAGAAGATTCCAACCCGTAACCGTCGGTGAGCCATCAGAGGCAGAAGCCGTTGAAATACTCAAAGGTCTGCGTGACAAATACGAGGCACACCATAAGGTCAAAATTACAGACGGCGCAATTCTTGCGGCGGTCAAGATGTCGTCAAGATATATCGGTGACAGATATCTGCCCGACAAAGCCATTGACCTTGTAGACGAAGCGGCATCACGCGTCAGACTCAAGGCTTTTACTGCACCGCCTGACCTCAAAGCACTTGAAAGCAAGCTGAAATCTCTGGGTGAGGAAATGGAATCTGCCGTTAACTCTCAGGATTTTGAACACGCGGCAACAATAAGAGATGAAAAAAACAAAATTGCACGCGACCTTGAAAACGAGCGCAGACTCTGGCAGGAAAAAAGTAAGCGTTCAACAGGCGAAGTCGGCGAGCAGGAAATTGCCGCTATTGTGTCGCAATGGACGGGCATTCCCGTTGTTCAGTTGACGCAGGAGGAAAGTCAGCGTCTGCTCCATATGGAGGAAGAACTCCACAAAAGAATCGTTGGTCAGAATGAAGCCGTCAGCGCGGTTGCCCGAGCAATCAGACGAGGCAGAGCAGGTCTCAAAGACCCCAAAAGGCCCACGGGTTCATTCATTTTTCTCGGACCTACGGGCGTTGGCAAAACAGAACTTTGCAAAACTCTTGCCGCCTCTATGTTTGGCGATGAAAACGCAATGATAAGGCTGGATATGTCTGAATATATGGAAAAGCATACGGTGTCAAGGCTTGTAGGCTCTCCTCCCGGCTACGTCGGCTATGACGAAGGCGGTCAGCTTACGGAAAAAGTGCGCCGCAGACCATATTCGGTTGTACTTTTTGATGAAATTGAAAAAGCGCATCCCGACGTATTCAATATGCTGCTTCAGATTTTAGAAGACGGTATCCTCACCGATTCTCAAGGCAGACGGGTTGACTTCAAAAACTGCGTTATCATTATGACCTCAAACGTCGGTGCAAAGCTTATTGCACAAAGCGGCGCAGGTACGATGGGATTTGCTCCTGCGGAAGCAGAAACAATGAACGAAAAACGCATTCGTGAAGCTGTTATGGGTGAACTGAAAAAAATGTTCAGACCCGAATTCATAAACCGAGTTGACGATATAATTGTTTTTCATCAGCTTGATAAAACCCACATCAACGAAATTGCAGGCAGAATGCTCTCATCCCTTTCAAAAAGAGTCAGGGAGCTTGACATCGGTCTTGATTTTTCCTCCGAAGCAATCGAAGCCATCGGCAAAGCAGGATTTGACCCCGTTTACGGCGCAAGACCGTTGAGGAGAGCAATTCAGCAAAGAATTGAGGATAAGCTCTCCGAAGAAATGCTTGAAGGTAAACTTGAGGCAGGCAAAAACTACGTCTGCAAATACGAAAACGATATTTTCGAATTCGTTCTTATGAATACGTCCGAAGAATAACGAAAATCTCCTCACGCAAGTGGGGAGATTTTTAATAATATGTAAAATAATTTATAAAATAAATTTAATCTATTGTTTTTTCAGTTAAAATCTGTCATAATTTCTTTATAATAAAGAACGGAGGTTTTCCGAATGAAAAAAACAATAATCGCAATAGTTGCCGTTATTCTTGTTGCCGCATTAGGTGCAGGCTCATATTTTCTTTTCTCGGCAGATAAAAACAATGGCGAGGTAACAGTTATAATTGATGAATTTTATGACAGCCCCGACATACTTGAAGACCTTATGACCCGTCCCGAAAAATTCAGAAACGTTCTTGAAAACGATTATCAGCTCGGTGCCGAAAAAACAGCTGAATTCTACGAATGCCCTGAAGAATGGCTCACCTATTCCGAATTCATCACCGTCAAGAACACAACAAAAGAAGCAATTTCCGTTTACGGTCTTGAAATTGCGGAAAACGGCAAAAACGGCGTTTATGTCAGCACCGTGCTTGACGCTGAATACGAAATCACTCCCGATTCAACCGCATCGGTTTATTTCAACGTTCTTTGCGACAACGGCGACCTCTCAACAGACGAGGCAAAGGCTCTTGTTGCCGCAATGGATATAAAAATCACTTACAGAGACTCTTCGGTTGCTGATGACGTTTCCGCAGAATACGGTACCGCAGACGTAAATAAAGTTACAGAATAAAGTAAAAGGATATAGAAATGGGATTTTTTTCAAAAGCACCTTCAGGCCCTCCCGAGTATCTTATCGTCGGTCTGGGCAACCCCGGAAAACAGTATGAACTCACCCGCCACAATGCAGGATTCCTTTTTGCGGATTTGCTTGCAGATGAAAGCGGAGCAAAAATAAATAAAATTCAGTTCAAGTCCGTAACAGCCGTCGTTGAGCTGGGCGGTCACAGATGCCTGCTTATGAAGCCGCAGACTTTTATGAACAACAGCGGCGAAGCAGTCAAGCAGGCCGCATCATTCTATAAAATTCCGCCTGAAAAAATCATTGTTGTTTTCGATGATATTTCACTCCCCTGCGGTAAGCTTAGAATCAGACGCAAGGGAAGCGCAGGTGGTCATAACGGAATCAAGAGTATTATTTATCACCTCAATTCCGACAATTTCCCCAGAATCAAGCTGGGGGTGGGCGAAAAGCCTCACCCCGATTATGAGCTTGCTGATTGGGTGCTCTCAAACTTCAAAAAGGACGAAATCCCCCAACTCAGGGAAGCTGCAGAAAAAGCCTGCGGAGCCGTTGAGCTGATGGTAAACGGAGACACCGACAAAGCAATGAGCAAATTCAACAGCTGATTACTTTGTCATCATCGAAATGCTGTCCAGCATACCTTCAACGGTTTTCATGCACTTGGCAACGTTTTTGCGGCAAGCCTTTCTGCCTTTGCATGTCATCATTTTCGTGCCTGCCACAGCTGCAGCCGCACCAACGGCAATACCGATACCCATACCTTTTGCTATGGACATATTTTTTGAAGTCATAAACATCATTTTCCCTCCAATACGATGAATTTCATTAATATTTTGTCCTGACGAGGGAATAAAAACAATGTAAAATTTTTAAGGAAGTTACAAAATGCCAACTTTAAATATTGTTCTCGTTGAGCCGCAGATTCCACAGAATACAGGCAATATTGCACGCACCTGCGCCGCAACAGGCGCAAGATTGCATCTTGTTGAGCCTATGGGATTCCGTGTTGACGATGCAAAATTAAAAAGAGCAGGTCTCGACTACTGGCATCTGCTCGATATTACCTATTACGACGGTCTTGACGATTTCTTTGAGAAAAACAAAGACGGTAATTTCTATTATTTTTCAACCAAATCAACAAAAATATATTCGGAAATTGAATATCCCGATAATACTTATCTTGTTTTCGGCAAGGAAACCGCAGGTCTGCCCGAGGATTTGCTTTTGCAAAATCAGGAAAACTGTGTGCGATTGCCGATGATAAATAACAGCGCCGCAAGGAGTCTTAACCTTTCAAACTCCGTTGCAATCGGTGTTTATGAAGTGCTCAGACAATGGGATTTCCCCGAGCTTTTACTGAAGGGAAAACTCACGAAATTTGATTGGAAGGAATAGAGAAAATGAAAGCAATGACAGCGGTCTGCAAAGCAATTAACTTTGTATTTGACAAGCAATCCAGACACCTGACCAAGAAAAAGACTGCAGCACCTATCGAAAAAGCAGAATTCATTATGCCCGTTACACCCAGAAGCGAGCGCTTTTTACTCGGTTTTTCAAAAGAATCAATTTTACCTGACGACATAGGCAAAAAGAAATACTACGTTGCAGGCTACGGCGAAAACAATCCTGCTCAGGGAGTGCTTGACCCGCCTCACACTCACGCTGTGTGGCTAGACGACCTTTCAGGCAAAGGCGGAATTGTGCTTGTTTCCATTGACAACGTAGGAATGCTCAACAAGGACGTTAACCGCCTGCGAGCCAGACTTCGTGATTTTGCTTTGCTTTCAGGCTGCAGAAGCATCAACATAGTCAGCACCCATTCACACGCAGGTATCGACACAATGGGAATCTGGGGTCCTCTCCCCTTAAGCGGTAAAGACCCCAAATATATGGAACTGGTTTTTTCACAGACCGTGAAAGCCGTCAAGCAGGCTTATGCCAACCGCAAGCCGGGCAGACTCTATCTTGGCAAAACAGAAGTTCCCGATATGCAGGAAGATATCCGCACACCCATTGTTTACTCAAAAACTCTCACCAGACTTCGTTTTGCACCCGATGACGGCTCACAACAGGTATATATTCTTAATTTCGCCTCACATTCCGAATCACTTCAGGGCTGCAACAGCAGAGTCAGCGCAGATTTCCCCCATTATATGCGAGAAAAAATCAGGCAGGAAGCAGGTGCAGAAACGCTTTACTGCGTAGGCGCAATCGGCGGAATGATAAGCATGGAAATCCCCAATGAAAAGGAAATCCGTGACAACGGCGGCGATTTTGCACAGTCAACTGCACAGATAGGCGAAAAGCTTGCAGACTACGCTCTTTCTGTTGAAGAAGAAACCGAGCTGAAGCCCAAAATCGGCTGCATAAGACAGGAAACATACATAAAAGTTGAAAACACAATTCTGATGATTGCCGCAAAAGCAGGTATTCTTGATGCCGATGAATACAAAATGCCCGACGGTTCAGGCTTCGTTATGAAGAGTGAAATAAGCTATATTGAAATTGACACACTTAAAATTCTTATGCTCCCCTGCGAAATTTTCCCCGAACTTGTTTACGGAGGATACCTGAGTGCAGAGGAATCTGCAACAGGCTTCGGCGGCGAAATCAACCCCACACCTCTGCAGGAAATTGTTGGCGACGACGTTATGATTATCGGCCTTGCCAACGACGAATTGGGCTACGTTCTTCCGCCCAACGACTTCATCCTTAACGAAGAAACTCCTTATTTTGAAAATGCACGGGACGTTCACGACCGAAGACATTATGAAGAAACAAATTCAATGGGTCCTGAAACCGCAGCAAAGATTGCACAAACTGTTGCAGAAATTATTAATACAGTTGAAAAAGCCAAAAAAGTATGATACAATAATTGTATCCACACAGAAAGGATTGATTCCTATGAAATCAACAATCAGTATTTTCCTTGTTATGGTTTGCGTTGCACTCTGTTTCTTCGGCTGTTCAAAGCTTCCCGAAGAGCCCGCAACAACAACCGTTGTTAACCACTCATACGTTAATCCCTACGGTGAGACTGTTTCTCCCCCTGCAAACGTTGACCCCAACAGCGACACAACAGCTCCCGTTAAATACGTTGAAACCATCAACAACATAGAATTTGTTATAAGCGATTACAACGTTTACGGTAAATCCGTTGCATCAATCAAAGATATCACTCTTGAATACAACGAATTCTCCGCTCTTGAGCTTATGGGCGTTGCCAACGTTGAAATTATGAGCATCGGCTCAAGAAAAGACAATATGCGAATCGGCTACACCGCTTACAACAAGGATGGCAAGATAGTCAGAAAGAGCTTCCTCCAGGCAGAGCTTGACGGCGTCAAGGTTGGCGACGTTGTCGGAGATTGCATCTTCGATTTCCCCGAAGGAACAGTAAAAGTTGTTTTCTTTGACTACACAGACAAATAAAAAAAATAATCCCGTTGGTTCAGAACCAACGGGAATTTTTTTACATACCTCTGCGTTTTACGCAGTTTTCAAGTTTGATAGCGTCGTAAACGCCGTTATCAAAGAGGTCACAAACACCCTGATATTCTTCAAGCGAAAGGGTTTCAAGGGTTTTGTTTTCTCTGATACAAAGTGCAACAAGCTCGCCTGTTGCTTTGTATGCATCTCTGAAAGGCAGTCCCTTTGAAACAAGGTAGTCAGCGCAGTCAGTTGCATTGATAAAACCGCCTGCCGCCGCTTTTCTCATATTCTCGGGAATAGCCTTCATTGTCTGAATCATAGGCTCAAGAGTAACAAGGCAGATTTTAACGGTATCAAACGCATCGAAAATAGCGTCCTTGTCTTCCTGCATATCCTTGTTATATGCAAGAGGAAGTCCCTTCATAACGGTGAGCAAGGTCATAAGGTCGCCGAACACTCTGCCGCTCTTGCCTCTTACAAGCTCTGCAATGTCGGGATTCTTCTTCTGGGGCATAATGCTGGAACCTGTTGAAAATGCATCGTCAAGCTCAACAAATTTGAACTCCCATGAGCACCAGAGAATAATCTCCTCGCAAAGTCTTGAAAGATGAACCATACAGATTGAAAGTGCGCTTGCAAGCTCAATACAGAAATCTCTGTCTGCAACACCGTCAAGAGTGCTTTTTGTATATGAATCAAAGCCAAGAAGCTCTGCGGTCATCGCTCTGTCAATGGGATAAGTTGTGCCTGCGAGAGCACCGCTGCCGAGAGGTGAAGAATTCATACGCTTTTTTGCATCCTCAACTCTGCCAAGGTCACGGGTAAGCATTTCTGTATATGCAGTCAGATGAGCCTTGAAAGTGATAGGCTGCGCTCTCTGCAGATGAGTATAACCGGGCATAATTGCATCTGCATATTCATCACCCTTTTCTTCAAGTGCCTTAATAAGGTTTTTGATGAGTTCAAGAGTTTCGTCGCATTGCTCGCGAAGATAAAGACGAACGTCAAGAGCAACCTGATCATTACGGCTTCTGCCTGTGTGGAGACGCTTGCCTGCCGAGCCGATACGCTCGGTAAGAGTCTGCTCAATAAAAGTATGGATATCTTCGGCATTGGGGTCTATAAGCAGCTCACCGTTTGAAATTTCATTTCTGATTTTTGCAAGCTCGCTGCAAATCAGCGCACCGTCATCCTGAGAAATAATTCCCTTTGCGGCAAGCATTGTTGCGTGTGCAATGCTTCCCTCGATATCCTGATAAAACATTCTGGAATCGGTTGCTATTGATGAGTTGAAATCATTGGTTTTTTTGTCCGCTTCCTTTGAAAAACGGCCTGCCCATAACTTCATATTTAACACTCCTTATACGGGAAAAAGAGCCGCCATATGACGGCTCCTTATTTTTAATTTTAAATCATATTCTGCAATGCGGGAATATGTTGATAATTGAAATCGTCGCAACGAAGTATTTCGCAATTATGCGCAGATTATTTGTTGCGCTCTGCTTCGATGATAGCCTTAACCTTGATGGGAAGACCGAAGAGATTGATGAAGCCTTCTGCGTCCTTCTGGTTGTAAACTTCATCTGCATCAAACGTTGCAAACTCTTCGCTGTAAAGGCTGTAGGGTGATGTAACGCCTGCATTAATCATATTGCCCTTGTAAAGCTTAAGCTTAACGTCACCTGTAACTGTTGCCTGAGTGCTGTCAACAAATGCTGAAAGAGCCTCACGGAGAGGTGTGAACCACTGACCGAAGTAAACAAGATCTGCAAACTTATGAGCAACGATCTCCTTGTAGTGCATTGTTTCTCTGTCAAGAGTAAGTGTTTCAAGAACGTCGTGAGCCTTGTAGAGGATTGATCCTGCGGGATTTTCGTAAACACCTCTGGACTTCATACCAACAAGACGGTTTTCAACGATATCATTGAGACCGATGCCGTTCTTACCGCCAACATCGTTGAGGTACTTGATGATTTCAACACCGCTCATTTCCTTGCCGTCAACTGCGGTGGGAACACCCTGTTCAAAATGAATTGTTACGTATGTGGGTGCATCGGGAGCCATTTCAGGTGAAACACCGATTTCAAGGAAACCGGGCTTGTTATACTGAGGCTCGTTTGCGGGATCTTCAAGGTCAAGACCTTCGTGTGAAAGGTGCCAGAGGTTCTTGTCCTTTGAGTAGTTTGTTTCACGGTTAATTTTGAGAGGAATATTGTGTGCCTCTGCATATTCGATTTCTTCTTCACGTGACTTGATGTCCCAGATTCTCCAGGGAGCGATGATTTCCATCTCGGGAGCAAAAGCCTTGATTGTGAGCTCAAATCTTACCTGGTCGTTACCCTTACCTGTGCAGCCGTGGCAGATAGCGTCTGCGCCTTCAGCCTTTGCAATCTCAACAATTCTCTTTGCGATGATGGGACGTGCAAATGATGTGCCGAGGAGGTATTCCTTCTCATAAACTGCACCAGCCTTGAGTGTGGGGAAGATGTAGTCTTCTACAAACTCGTCCTGAAGGTTTTCAATGTAAAGCTTTGATGCACCTGTCTTGAGTGCCTTTTCTTCAAGACCGTCAAGCTCTGTGCCCTGTCCAACGTCAGCTGAAACAGCCACAACCTCACAGTTATTGTAGTTTTCCTTAAGCCAGGGAATGATGATTGATGTATCAAGACCGCCTGAATAAGCGAGAACAACTTTTTTGATTTCTTTCATGATAATTCTCCGTTTCGTGTTTATTTTTATGCATTAATTATACATCAAATATTCAACATTTCAAGTGTTTTTTGAATATTTATGCATTTTTGGCGTATTTAACAAAAATCCGATGATTTTTGATGATTAACCGAGCAAAAGACCTACTTTTTTCTTTGCTTTGGTGAGTGTGCGGTATGCAATGCGCGATGCTTTCTCTGCTCCTGCAGCCGCTGTGTCAAGAAGATACTGCTTATCTGCAATCAGACGCTTGTATTCTTCCTGCACGGGACGAAGTTCTTCGATAACAGCCTCTGCAACCTTAACCTTGAAGTCGCCGTAACCCTTGCCTTCAAACTCTTTCTCGATTGCATCATAGTCAAGACCTGTGCAGCAGGAATAGATAGCCATAAGGTTATTGATTCCGTCCTTGCCGTCTGCGTAGCGCACACAAGCCTCGCTGTCCGTAACCGCAGACTTGAACTTCTTGAGAATAACCTCGGGAGGATCAAGCAGAGAAACAGATGCCTTGGGGTTGGGATCACTCTTTGACATCTTCTGGGTGGGATCCTGAAGGCTCATTACTCTTGCACCGACTTTGCCGATGAAAGGCTCGGGCAGAGTGAACGTGTTGCCGCGGAGCGAATTGAAGCGGTTTGCAATATCACGGGCAAGCTCAAGGTGCTGCTTCTGGTCTGCTCCGATGGGAACAAAGTTTGCCTGATAAAGAAGAATATCTGCCGCCATAAGCACGGGATATGCAAAAAGTCCTACGTTAACGTTATCTGCGTGCTTCTGTGACTTTTCCTTGAACTGTGTCATTCTTGATGCCTCGCCGAACTGGGTGTAGCAATCAAGAATCCACGCAAGCTCTGCGTGAGCCGCAACCTGACTCTGAAGGAACACAATATTCTTTTCGGGGTCAAGACCAACCGCAAGCATAATTGCGTACATTTCAAGAATCTGCTGGCGAAGCTTTGCAGGTTCAGGATGAATTGTGAGAGCGTGAAGATCGGCAACGGCATAAAGACAGTTGTAATCATCGCTCATCTTTTTCCAGTTTTTGAGTGCGCCCAGATAATTGCCCAGAGTAGGAATTGAAGTAGGCTGAATCATACTGAGCACTATGGGCTTTTTTTCGGGTGTTGTATTTTCCATTTTGATTTACCTTTCTGAATTATAATGCACGTGCAACCTCTCCGAGAATTTTTACACCTTTGACAATAGCCTCGTCAGACGGAGTTGAGAAATTCATTCGGATGTAGCTGCATTCCTTATCACCGTCAACCATAAATGCGTTACCGGGAACAACAGAAACACCTGCGGCACTTGCCTTTCGGCAGAAGTCAAGCATATCGATGCCGTCGTTAAGCTTTGCCCAGACGAAAAGTCCGCCCTCGGGTCTGTGATAAGTAAGGAAATCGGAAAGTTCCTTATCAACACAATCACAAAGAAGATTAAGCTTACGCTTATAGATTTCTCTGATTTTGTTGATGTGACCCTCAAAATCATATTCCGTGAGCCACTTATAAACAACCAACTGTGAAATCAGCGGCGTATGAACATCCTGAGTCTGCTTTGCAACGGTCAGCTTTGCAATAATCTCCTTGGGAGCAAGCGCATAACCCACTCTTATGCCGGGAGCAACAATCTTTGAGAATGAACCTGCATAAACAACAATTCCGTCTTTATCAAGGCTCTTGATTGCAGGCACGTTTTCGCCCGAAACACGAAGATCACCGTAGGGGTTGTCCTCAAGAATAAGCACTCCGTATTTCTTTGCAAGCTCATAAACTGCCTTTCTCTTTTCGAGTGACATTGTTACGCCGGCAGGATTCTGAAAGTTGGGAATTGTATAGATAAACTTAACGTTTTCTTCTGTCCTGAGTTTTTCTTCAAGAGCCGCAATATTCATTCCGTCGCTGTCAACAGGCACACCGCTGAGCTTTGCACCGTAGCTTCTGAAGCAATTAAGCGAACCGATGAATGAAGGCTCTTCGCAAAGTATGCAGTCGCCGTAATTGATAAAGCACTGGCTCATAAGGCTCATAACCTGCTGGGCACCGCTGACAACAATAAGGCCGTCGTTTTCATTGCCTACACCGTAGCGTGTTTTGGCAAGGTCGGTCAGCTTTTCGATAAGGGGTGTATAACCCTCGCTTACACCGTACTGCAGGGCAAGAATGGGGTCCGCCTCAAAAATTTCATTAACAATTTTCTTTATATCTTCAACAGGGAAAGCATCGGGTGCAGGGTTGCCTGCCGCAAGAGGAATTGTGTTGCCCGAGCTTTTGAGAATCTCTCTGATAATCGACGGTTTGAGAGATGCCACACCCTTTGCAAAATTGTATTCCATTTGTTTTTCAGTCCTTTCGGGAATAATAAGACGCTTTTTGCCTATAATACAGTTAAGTATATCATATTATTTTAAAAAAGTAAATGAAAAATAATCATTGAACAGCTTTTTTATGTGTGGTATAATCCATAAAACATTCACTTTTCGGGGGATTTTTTGAAATGATAAAATACGACGCTGTTTTGCTTGATTTTGACGGCACTATTGCCGACACGGGAGAAGGAATTTTCAGCTCTGTCCGATATGCGATAGAGGCAATGGGATTTGACCCTCTGCCCGAAGATATTATTCACACATTCATTGGTCCTCCAGTTTTTTCATCGTTCAAAAGGGCACTCAACCTTTCGGATGAGGACAGTGCAAAGGCTGTTGAAAAATACCGCGAGCGTTACGTTGAAAGCGGAATATATCAGCTTGAATTTTACGACGGTATTCAGCAGCTGATGGAAGATATGAAAAAATCGGGCATCAAACTTGCAATCGCAAGCTCAAAACCCGAAAATTTCATTATAAAAATCCTTGATTTCCTTAAGATGGATAATTTTTTTGATTATATTTCCTCGCCCGAAAGCGACAAAGCACCCGAAAGCAAAACCTCGCTTGTTGAGCGTGCCATAAGCCATTTAGGTGTTGAGAAAAGCAGGGCAATTATGATTGGCGACCGCTACTTTGACATCGACGGCGCAAAGGGTGCAGGAATCGACAGCATCGGCGTTACCTTCGGCTTCGGCAGCAAAGACGAATTGCAGAATGCAGGTGCAACCTATATTGCCGAAAGTGCGGACGATATCCGTAAAATTATCTTTTCTTGACCGCTTTTTTTGAAACTGCAAGATAAAGCAGATTGAACACAACAAAGCTGACAACCATAATTGCAGGAATAAGAATCTGACCGCTTCGTATCATTTCAGCAAATGATGCGAAGCTTTTCATTTCTGCAAAAGGTACTGCAAAATAGATTGCGGAATCACCGAGAACAAAATAAAGAACGGCAGTTACAAAGAAATAAACTGGAATTGCCTTAAGGCAGAAATCCTCTGTTCTCATATTGAAAAGGTTGACAAGTTCTCTCTTGACAACGTTTTTCTTTGCAATTATCACGCAAGGAATAAAGCCGATAACTCCAAGCACCACAATGGAAATATATGTGATCAGGTCTTCTTCATCAGACCAACCTTTGTAGAGAACAAGCTCGGAAATTCGCATACCTGCAGGTCTTGCAACGGTTAAAACAAAAGTTGCAAAGAGAGTCATTACCGCGCTGTATGCGGCATAAAGCTTTCTGTTCTTAAGAGGCAGAGTGTAGTTGAAATCGCCTTCTCCGCCTGTAACACTTTTAGGCAGGCAGACAAAAAGAAGCATTATGCCGAAACCGAGAAGAAAACCTGTCAGGTACTCCCACAGCGACCAGTTGCCGCCCTGAAGGAAGCGGGGAACACTTTTCAGGTTTGCAAAAAATCCTCTGTCTGAATCCATTACCATAACTACGTCGGCAAGGGTGATTGAAACTGCGCTGATAAGATTCATCGCAAACGAAATGAAAGCTGCAACCTTGTCTTTCTTTGCAATAAGCAGAGAAAGCGAAAGCACAAGGGCAGACACAGAATATGAAATAATCCTGATAAGTGCAAAGTAGTTTCTTCCGTAAGGAATTTTCTTGAACCAGGATTCATTGCCAAGATTTTTGATGTATGCCATCATAGGTGACATATCGTGGCCTCTGTCTGCAAGACCCAGTTTGAAAGATTCAACCGCTTCAGGTCCGACGAAGGGCGCAATATAATGAGCAACAAAAAACTGAAAAATATAAACCACCACATAAAAAACGGCAACGAGAGTTACGTAGTGCCAGATTTTATACTCTTTCTTTGAGAAAAGCGTGCCTATAAACATTGCAAAAAGAGGCATCCAACCAAAACCGAGAAGAAGCATTGCCGCCAGACCCGACCAAGGGCTGATTTCCGTTATCGCAACAGCTTCTTCGCCCGTGAAAGGCACTGTGCTGCCGAGGTAACCGCCCATCTGTGAGTTGAGAGTACCCCAACCGCCGTTTGTGATACCGAGAAGAATAACCGCAATGGGTATTACTTCAAGACTCATTTTCTTTCTGTTGCCGAAAAATGCAAATACAAAAAGAACAAGCATTACACCTACTGCAAACATACCCCACATTGAGCCCCAGCCGTGTGTGCCTCTTACTCGCCACATAAATCCGCACATTACTGCGCAGGTCATCACAAGCAGAGCCTTAATGCCCGGTGTAAGTCTTCTGACGTTTAAAACTTCCATAAAAGAATCCTCCTTATATTTTGAAATTCATTTTTATTTCTCCGTCAAAATCTTTCCAGATGAATTCGCTGTTTTCAAGAATTATGTATCCGTGCCAGGAATTTTCCTTTGGAATGGAAACAGAGCCTGTGTTGAGGTAAGTGAAATCTCCGCAATCGTCGCAGGCAGGCACGTGAGTGTGACCGCAGAGGAGAATATCTCCCTTGCCCATCGGCGGAGGATTATCCTTCCCGAATTTGTGACCGTGGGTTGCATAAACAAGCTTATCCCCTGCAGTCAGAATTGCATAATCTGCAAGAATGGGGAAATCCAACACCATCTGGTCAACCTCTGTGTCACAGTTACCTCTGACACACATAATTTCATTTTTCATCGGATTGAGAAGCTCAATCACCTTTTTGGGTGCATAGCCTTCGGGCAAATCGTTACGAGGACCGTGATAAAGAATATCACCGAGGAGCAAAAGCCTTTGCGCACCCTCGTTTTTGTATGCATCAAGCAGTTTTCTGCAGTAAAACTCCGAGCCGTGAATATCGGAGGCAATCATAAATTTCATTCGTATCATCCCCTTTTATGCAAACCATTATAATATAAAAAGCTCCGAAAATCAACAGACTTTCGGAGCTTTATAAATTTATTCAGTTTTCCTGAAAACGGCTGAGGAAATGCTTTGTTCTTTCCTGCTGAGGATTGTTGATAACCTGCTCGGGGTCGCCTTGCTCAACGATAACACCGCCGTCCATAAATATAACACAGTCCGAAACGTCACGGGCAAACGCCATTTCGTGAGTTACGATAACCATGGTCATATTAAGCGCAGCAAGGTCTTTGATAACCTTAAGAATTTCGCCCGTAAGCTCGGGGTCAAGGGCCGATGTGGGTTCATCAAAGAAAAGAATGCTGGGATTCATTGCAAGTGCTCTTGCGATTGAAACACGCTGTTTCTGACCGCCCGAAAGCTCACAGGGATAGGAATCAAGCTTTTCCGAAAGACCGACCTTTGCAAGAATGGACTTTGCGTTCGCTTCAATTTCTTCGAGAATCTGCTTTTTGTTATGCTTCCATTCGGGAGTTTTCTTTGCATGAAGTTCACAGGCAAGAGTAACATTTTTAAGAACCGTATACTGGGGAAAAAGATTGAAATCCTGAAAAACAAGACCAACCGAAAGGCGGTTTTTGCGTATTTCTTCGTCTGTGTACTTATGCTGATTTTCGCTGTCAAAAACTACGTTACCGTTAACGGTTATCTGACCTTTGTCAGCAGTTTCAAGCGAAGTTATGCAGCGAAGCAACGTTGTTTTTCCGCTTCCCGATGAACCGATGATCGAAAGAACTTTTCCCTCTTCAAGTTCAAAATCAATTCCCTGAAGAACATGGTTGCTGCCGAAGCTTTTATTAAGATTTCTGACTTCAAGTATTGCCATAATTTAACTCCTGAAATAGCTCAGCTTTTTTTCTGCCTTGTTGAGCACGATGGTAAGAATACCTACAAACACAAGATAGAACACGCCCGTGAAAAACAAGGGCCATATCATAGCCTTTGTTGCGGCAAGCTCTTTTGCATTCTTGATGATTTCGCAAACCATAATGCAGTTTGCAAGAGCAGTATCTTTGATGAGCGTGATAATCTCATTTGACATCGGCGGAACAATGCGCTGAACAACCTGCTTGAGAATGATTTTTGTGAATATCTGTGATTTGGTAAGACCGAGCACGTAACCTGCCTCATACTGCCCCTTGGGAATACTCTCGATGCCGCCTCTGTAAATTTCAGAGAAATAGCAAGCATAGTTAAGAGTAAACGCAATAAGAACAGCTGTGATTCTGCCTGCATCGGAAATACCGTATTCAATGAACATAAAGCGGTCAATCTTGCCGAAAAGCTGATAATCAAACAGCAGACCGGGCACGTAATAGATAATGAATATCTGAAGCATAAGAGGAATACCTCTGACAATCCAGACAACCACTTTTGAAATTGACTTGATTATTTTGAACCGACTCATTGAACAAAAGGCTATAGGCAAACCAAGCGGTGCGCCGCAAAGCAGCGTCACCGCAAAGATAAGCAAAGATATTTTAAAGCCGTCGAACAAAAAAGCCGTGACTTCTAAAAAGGACATATCAAAACTCCAGTAAATATATCTTTTGAAAAATTACATCTGATCTGAGAAATCAGTAATAGCTGTTGTTGCAACGCCGTACTTTTCAGCAAGAGCACCGATTGTGCCGTCTGCTGCAAGTGCTACAAGCTGTGCATTTACGTTTGCTGTGAGAGCGCTGCCCTTCTTGAAGCCGATTGCGTAGTATTCAACATCGCTTGAAAGGTCTTCAACAACAACAAGGTTTGCATAGTCGCCCTTACCTACGTAGCTCTTTGCAAGCTGAGCGTCAACAACCGCAAAGTCTGCTGTGCCTGCGCTGATTTCTGTGAGACATTCTGTCTGCTTGATGAAGCCCTTGAATGCGGTGCCTTCAAAGCCCTTTGCATATGCTTCACCTGCTGAGCCGCTTTCTGCAACGCCGAATTTGCCGTTGAGGTTTGCTGCAGTTGCGATGCCTGAATCAGCCTTAACAACAACTACCTGACGGTTTTCCATATAGTTGTATGAGAAATCAACCTTTTCTGAACGGAGAACACCGTCGTCATCAGCTGTGTTAGCTGTGAAGCCGTTCCATACGCAGTCGATTGTGCCTGAATCAAGGTCTGTGTACTTGCTGCTCCACTCGATTTCCTGGAAGATAACTTCATAGCCGAGGTTGCTGAATACGATTTCAGCAAGTTCTGTGTCAAAGCCAACAAGCTTGCCGTTTTCGTCAAGATAGTTCATGGGTTCATAAATTGTGTAACCTACAACGATTGATTCTTTTGCTCCGTCTGCAGGGTCTGTGGTCTCGTTTGAATCTGTGTTGCCGCCGCAAGCTGCAAGTGCAAAAAGCATTACGCCTGCAAGAATGAGTGCAAGGATCTTTTTCATGGTTATTTGCTCCTTTTTATTTTATTATTGTGATATTACATTACCATAATAAAGCGACTTTGTCAACTAAAACCGCAAAAAAGCGGCTTGCAACGGACAATCTCCGTGCAAACCGCTTGGCTTGAGAATATTTATGCCGTTGCATCCATACGGCTGTTGTAAAGTTCGCTGTAAAATCCGCCTTTTTCCATAAGCTCCTTATGATTTCCCTGCTCAACGATGTTGCCGTCACGCATAACAAGAATAACGTCTGCATTTTTGATTGTTGAAAGTCTGTGGGCAACAATAAAGCTTGTTCTGCCTTCCATCATCTTTCCGAAAGCTTTCTGGATATTGATTTCGGTTCTTGTGTCAATAGAAGAAGTTGCTTCGTCGAGAATAAGCATAGGAGGCAGGCAAAGCATAACCCTCGTTATGCAAAGAAGCTGCTTCTGACCCTGGGAAAGACCTGAATTTTCGTCGGATATAACCGTATCGTATCCTTTTGGCAAACGCTTGATAAAGCTGTGAGCGTGAGCCGCCTTTGCCGCTGCAATGATTTCTTCGTCCGTTGCATCAGGTTTACCCATTGCAATATTTTCTCTGACCGTGCCTTCTTTGAGCCAGGTATCCTGAAGCACCATTCCGTAGCTTTTGCGCAGGCTTTCTCTTGTTGCGTTGTTCACATCAACACCGTCAACACAGATTTTTCCTTCGTCAACGTCATAGAAACGCATCAGCAGGTTGATAACCGTTGTTTTTCCGCAACCCGTAGGTCCGACAATGGCAACTCTGTTGCCGCTTTCAACAGAAAGATTGAGATTTTTGATAAGCTCCCTGTCTTTCGAATAGGAAAAAGCAACGTTTTCGAGCTTGACGTTGCCGTCAACATCATCAAGCACAGCCGCATCAGGAGCATCGGGAGTCTGGGGCTGCTGCTCAACAAGCTCAAACAGTCTCTCTGCGCAAGCAAGAGCATTCTGGAGTTCAGCAATAACGCCTGATATTTCATTGAAAGGCTTGGTATACTGATTTGCATAACTGAGGAAGCAAGAAAGTTCACCAACGGTAATCGTGTTATTCACAACCGCGATTGCACCTGCAAGACCTACCGCTGCATAAACCATACTGTTGACAAAACGTGTGCAGGGGTTGGTGAGCGACGAAAAGAAAATGGCTTTCAGAGAGTATTTTGCATATCTTTCGTTTATCTCGTCAAACTCTTCAAGAGCTTTTTCTTCTCTTGAAAAAGCGGTCACAATCTTTTTATTGCCTACGTTTTCCTCCGTATATGCGGTTTGTTCGCCTCTTGTCTGCGCCTGCATCTTGAACATAGAATGAGTACGCTTTGCAATAAACCTTGCAACGAAAAGGGAAAGAGGTGTAAGAATAACCACAACAAGGGTGATTTTCCAATTTATTGCAAGCATAAATCCAAGCGTACCTGCAATGGTAACAACTCCCGTAAAGAGCTGAGTGAAGCCCATAAGCAGACCGTCTGCAAACTGGTCGGCATCGGAAATTATTCTGCTGACGGTTTCGCCTGCAGGTTTTGAATCAATATAACTCAAGGGCAGAATCTGAATTTTTTCCATTGCAGCATTACGGATATCACGCACAACACGGAAAGTGATTCTGTTATTCAGCGTATTCATTATCCATTGTGCCGCCGCCGCAATCAATGCAAGCACGGCAATCTTATAAAGATAAGGCATCAAAGCCGTAAAATCAACTCTGCCTGCGCCTGCAATATTGTCTATTGCACCGCCTGCAAGCACGGGAATATAAAGGCTGACTGCAACGCTGAGAGCTGCAAGAATAATTGAAAATGCAAGATGAACCTTGTATCTGCCAACGTAAAACAGAACCCTTTTCACCGTGCTTTTATTCACTCTCTTTTTCATACATCATCCTCCTCGTCAAACTGCGAGAGATGAATTTCTCTGTAAACCGCATTATTTTTCAGCAATTCGGAATGAGTACCGATTTCCGCACGTCCGTCATCAAGCACAACAATCTTATCTGCGTGCATAATGGAAGATGTTCGTTGCGATACGATAAACACAGCGGTGTCACCCTGATTCTGCGCAATTGCCTTACGCATTGCAGAGTCCGTCGCATAATCGAGAGCACTTGAACTGTCGTCAAGAATGAGAATGTCCGCGTTTTTGATAATCGCTCTTGCAACCGCAAGTCTCTGACGCTGACCGCCCGAGAAGTTTCTGCCGCCCTGCTCAACGGGTGCATCAAGCACTCCGTCTTTTTTGAGCACAAATTCTGCCGCCTGAGCAATTTCAAGAGCTTTCATAATTTCTTCGTCGGTTGCATTTTCTTTGCCCCAACGCATATTTTCTCTGATTGTGCCTTTAAAAAGCACGGATTTCTGCGGCACAACCGCAATTTTCGAGCGCAATTCCTCAAGGAAAATCTCATTGACGTCCGCACCGCCCACAAGCACCTGACCCGAGGTTGCACGGTAAAACGCAGGAATAAGATTGATAAGCGTTGTTTTGCCCGAACCCGTTGAACCGATAATGCCCACAGTTTCGCCTTTTTTCACCGAAAATGTTATGTTATCCAGCGAATTGTCGCCCGCACCCTCATAAGCAAAAGAAACGTCACGGAATTCAACTATGTTGTTGCTGCTTTCGTCATACTTTGCATTGCCGTCCTGATTTTCTGCAGGGGTATCAAGCACCGCACTTATTCTGCCTGCACAGGCAAGCGATTTTGTGATACTTATAACAAGACTTGCAAATTTCACAAGTTCAACAAGTATCTGCGACATATAGTTATAGAGTGCCACAACCGCACCCTGTGTTATAAGCCCTGCTTCAACTCTGATTGCACCTTTATAAATAAGCACTGCTATTCCGATGTTGATAATAACGCAGGTACCCGGATTCATCAGCGCAGATATTCTGCCCGTAAACTCCTGAATTGCCGTAAGTGCATCGTTACGCTCTTTGAATTCCTCAATCTGTTCATCCTCTTTGCAGAATGCACGGATAACCTTTGCGCCTGTAAGGCTTTCTCTTGCCGTGCAAAGCACCTTATCAAGAGCAAGACGAACTTTTTTGTAGAGAGGAATACAGCCGAACATAATCGCAAAAACGACCAATGACAAAAGAGGAATAACCACGGCAAACGTTAATGCCGCTTTTCCGTCAACCGTGAATGCCATTACCATTGCACCAATAACAACAAAAGGTGAGCGCAGAAGAAGTCGCAGAGTAAGATTAAGTCCGTTCTGCACGCTGTCCATATCACCCGTCATTCGTGTAATCAGCGTTGCCGTACCTGCGGAATCGATTTTGTCATAGGAAAGTCTGCTGATATGTTCAAATAAAGCGTGTTTCAGCCTTTTCACAAAATCAACCGATGCTTTTGCCGCAAAAAACTGTGCCGTGAACGAAAAAGCAAGTCCCACAGCACCCAGCAACACAAGCACACCGCACATTCTGAATATATAAGCGGTGTCGTTATTTGCAATTCCCGTGTCGATTATTCTTGCAACAACAAGCGGCACCATAAGTTCAAGTATTGCCTCAAGCATTTTGAACAACGGCGCAAGAACACATTGGACACGGCTGCCTTTCAAATGTTTAAGTAATTTTTTCATAGCTTAACCCTTCCGAGTATAATGTTCTGAATAGTTATTTTATCATAAATACATTCGTTTGTGAAGAGCAGGAACGAATTTAACGAAGCAAATGTAAAAAATCTTTTAATTCTTATAAAGAATTATAGCTTGAAGTTTATGTGATAAAATTTATATAATCAGGATAATATTTACCCGATTCATAAAACGGAGGAAAAACAATGAAACCCACAAAAATAAAGCATTTCGGAATCGCAAGAAAGATCGTTGCAAATATGACTTCGGAAAGCTGGGAAACAATCCCGCACACTTCTTTTATCTACGAACCTGAAGTCACGGAATTTATGAATGTTGTCAAGGAACTCAACGCCTCGGGCAAGTTCCCCGTTAAGCTGACTGTCAACACAGTTATGCTCAAGGCTCTCGCAGAGGCATTCAAAGCCGCACCCCAGCTCAACGCTCACATCAAGTTCAACCGCAAGCTCGTAAGAGGCGTTGTTACAGAATGGGATGAAATCCACGCAGGTATGACCTGGATTCTTCCCAACGGCGAAATGATGACAATTAATCTCCACGATATCGGCAACAAGAGCCTTGTTGAACTCACCGAATACATTGCAGACGTTGGCAGAAAAATCAACAACACCGACTTGACCGAGGTTATGTTCTCTGTTTCGTTCAATGATACCATTGAGAAGCTCAAAAAAGGCAAAATCAAGCAGGCTGTTCTCCGCCTTGTCGGTGCAAAGACAGGCAAGCACAAAATAAAAACACTTTCGGGTCAGGCAAAAAAGGACTACTATGCAATCCCCGAAACAGACAGACTCACTGCCTATGACATAAAGCAGGGCACTGTTACAATTTCCAACATCGGTTCTCTTATCAGAGGAATCAACGGCAGAGTCGCCCTTCTTTCAATCATTCCCCCTCAGGTTTTCGTTTGCTGCATCGGCACAATTATGAAAAAACCCGTTATCAAACAGGATGAAAACGGCAACGACATCATCGTCCCCGGCAACGAAATGCCCATCGACCTTGTATTTGACCACAGAGCAGTTGACTTCGGCGAGGTTGTTCCCTTCATTCAGCGCCTTGAAGATATTTTCAGGAATCCCGACCAGATGTACAATTGGTAAAAAATCAGACTCCTTTGCTTCGGCAAGGGAGTTTTTTGTTGCATTTGTCGGCGGTGCTTGCTATAATTCAGGTATAAACCGCAGGAGGTTACGTTGATGAATATGTTTTTGATTAACATTGTCCGAGTTATTATTGCATTTCTCGTTTCTGTGGGATTGATTCAGACTCCTTATGCAGAATTCACCCCCGTTGAAAACCGTGCTTACAATGACGAAACTCTTTCAGTTGACCCTGACCCGTCGAAATACGTTGAAATAACCGCAATCGACGAGGGATTTGATATTTATCAGCCTGAAAAAGGCTCAAGTTTCGGCTACAGATACGGCCCGTCTATGATTATGAATGCCGACGGCAGCATTGACGCGTATTTTTCAACTCCGGGTGTTACAGGAGAGTGGGACTGGATAACCTACCGTCATTCTCCTGATTCAGGAAAAACATGGACAGAAGAAAAAGCCGTGCTTATGCCCACCCCCGAATCACCCGATTTCTATTCTTGCTGCGACCCCGGAGCGTTCAAAATCGGTGATTATTATTATATCGGCTATACTTCAACAGTCAATGAAGGCGGCATTGAAAACGACGTTTTCGTTGCACGAAGCAAAAATCCCGACGGTCCTTTTGAAAAATGGGATGGTAACGGTTGGGGCGGAAAGCCCTCACCCATCATTGAATATACGGGTGACGTAACAACCTACGGCGCAGGCGAGCCTTCATTTGTTGTGCTGGACGGCACGCTTTATATCTACTACACCTGGCGCGACGGAGCGGTCAACCAGACACGTGTTTCCGTTGCCGACGCAGCAAAAGAAAACTGGCCTGAAACCATTGAATACAAAGGCATCGCCATGACTCACCGTGACGGTGCATTTGACTCTGCAGACGTTAAATACGTTGAGGATTTCGGAAAATTCATAGCCGTTGTGACCTTCAACCGATTCACAACAGAAAGCTGCGTCGGCGTTTATTGCTCCGACGACGGTCTGACCTTCAAAGAATCCAA
The DNA here is from genome assembly GCA_045630405.1 of Acutalibacteraceae bacterium. Classification (GTDB taxonomy): domain Bacteria; phylum Bacillota; class Clostridia; order Oscillospirales; family Acutalibacteraceae; genus CAG-177. The sequence goes on along the minus strand of JAZQTC010000029.1, from coordinate 35,115 downwards.
CGTCCTCAAAACAAACATCAGCCATTGCTGCCACAACTGCGGCATAACGTCAAGACCCGACGGTCACATAAGACTCAGCGACGGTGTGTATCTCGCCTACGCTTACGGCGACCGATGGGGATATTGGCCCACAAGGATGAACAAAGTTGAACTTTCACTGATTGATGCCCCCGATTTCAGCGATATGGAAAATACAAACGTCAAAACTCCCGTAGAAGCGGCATTCCCCACGGTTTTCGAAAACTTCATAGGAATTTCAAGCGAAGAAAGAGTGATTGAAAAAAATCTTTCTGACAAAAGCTTCAAAATTCCGCTTTTCAAAGTAAATTCCGCAGGAGACTGCAAAGAAATCCGCGATGAAATAACTCTTGACGGCTATGACGAAAACATAATTTCCGTTGACGGCACAAAAATCACACCCGTTTCCGCAGGCGAAACCGTGATTACCGCCCGTTGGAAAAACCATTCCGTTGACGTCGTTATAAGAATAACCGAGTAAGGTGAATTGTTTATGAAAAGCTACTGCGATGCTCACCGCACAAGCGGTGAAAAACCTGTTTTTTGTTACAGAAGCGGTCTTGCCGTTTACGAAGAAACATTTGATAACGGCGTTCTGGTTTCGTCAGGCTGGAATGCTTCGGGTTACCCTCTGGGTCTTCTCGAAGTTTGTCCGTCCCGACTCAATCCCCGTGATTTTCACGAGCCGTCTGCATTCAACATTGAAATTGACGGTCAGAGCATTGATTTCAGTCTGAAACTGATTGATTTTGAGAAAAAAGAAGAAACAGACCGCCTCGAAACAGTCATAACCCTTGAAAGCGGAATAAAACCCGTAAAGTTGAAAATCCACACTATCCTTGACGGCTCACAGATGTTCAGCCGTTTCATTGAGATCGAAAATCTTTCCGACTCCAATCTCTGTCTGAACAGACTTGTGATTCTCGGCGGCGGTATTGAAGAAACAGACTGCAGCCATTACGGTCACAATGACATCAACAAAGTTTATTCCGTAGGATATTTTGACAGCGACAAATGGGGCAGAGAGGGCGAATTTTCCTGGCACGACCTGCATCCCGAAGAATTAACGGTAAAAACACGATTCGGCAGAGACAGATTCCGACATCCCCTTATCTTCATCAGAAACAACGTTACGGGAATGATGTATTTCTCGCAAATCGGTTGGAGCGGCGGTTGCAGTTTCACAGTTGACTATCACGCTGACAGGGAGAGAGATGACAGTCTGCTTTCATTCAAAGCGGAAATCACCGCCCACAAACCTCTTACGGTTATTCCGCCAAAATCCCTTTTCATCTCACCCGAGGTTCATATAGGTGCGGTTATGGGCGACCTTGACGATGCTGTCAATGAAATGCATTCACACATACGCAAATCCGTGTTGACAATGCCCGAAGCCTCCCCTGACGAATGCCTTGTGGGCGGCGGAATGGGCGCAGAGCACGATATGTCCGTTGAAACTTCAAAAAAATATGCAAAACAATTTGCCGATATGGGTGCTGAAGTTTTCATAGTTGACGCAGGCTGGGAATGTCCTCCATCGAAACAAACCGAATGGGGCCGCTACAACGGCAGAAACATTCCCGACCCTGACCGATACCCCAACGGCATTTCGGAAATTTCCGATTACTGCCATTCATTGGGTCTGAAATTCGGTCTTTGGGTTGATATTGAAAATCTGGGCAGCGAATCGCCTGTCTTTAACGAACATCCCGAATGGCGTGCAAAAACTATTCTCGGCACACAAAGCGCCAACCTTGCCGATTTCAGCAATCCCGAAGTTGCGGAATGGGCAGAAAATGAGCTTGCGAGAATAATTGAAGAATACAAGCTTGACCTTCTCCGTGTCGACCACAACGTGTCATACCGAGACTATTTTACAATGGCTGATGCAGGCACGGGCACTACGGAATGTCTTTCTCTCCGTCATCATCAGGCGGTATATAAAATGTACGGAAATCTGAAACGCCGTTACCCCCACGTGATTTTTGAAAACTGTGCAGGCGGTGGCGGTCGTACAGACCTCGGTATGATGAAAAACTTCAATCATACCTGGGTTTCCGACTGTCAGCGTGCGCCTCGCTCATTAACCGTAACAAACGGAATGACAATGGCTCTGCCTCCCGAAAGAGTTGACAGACTCTTTGCAGGAATGGGTTGTCACGAACACGGCACACTTGACCTTCAGATGCGTAACACTATGCTCACTCATATGTCACTCAACGTTGTTGCACCTGCAAACGCAGAGCCCAATCCCATTTCCGTTGAATTTGTAAGACACAGCGTTGATATTTATAAGAATTTCATCCGTCCTTTCCTGCCCACGGCAAAAACCTATCATCATACACCCGAAATGGGATTGCTCAACAGCGAATTTTACGCTCTTGAGGTTGCATCAGCCGACTGTACCAAAGGTGCGTTGGCTGTATTTTCAATGCCGGGAGCAAAGCAACGGAGATTTACCGTAATCCCCAAAGGAATCGACGCAGAATTCACCTATAAGATAACTCTTGACAACAGCGGTGCAACATATGAGGCAAAGGGAATTGACCTCATTCTTAACGGCATACCTGCCGACCTGCCCTGCGCTCTTTCGTCAGAACTTGTTCTCTACAAAAAAATATAAATATTTTACCCGAAAACCGACATATGCCGTCAGTTTTCGGGTAATTTTATTTTGCAAAGCTATTTACAAACCCACCATAATGTGATACTTTTAAGTTAAGAAATTTCAGGAGGTTGAAACTATGTCAAAACAAAAATTTGATATCGGCGAAGGCATCTATGATGCCAAACAACTCGGTTATCCCAGAATGGCTGTTCTCGGCGTGCAACATATGTTTGCAATGTTCGGGGCAACAGTGCTTGTGCCTGCTCTCACAGGTCTCAGCGTTTCCGCAACTCTGCTTTTTGCAGGTCTCGGCACACTTCTTTTCCATTTTCTTTCCAAAGGTAAAGTTCCTGCTTTTCTGGGCTCCTCCTTTGCATTTATCGGCGGTTATGCCGCAATAACAACTCTCGCTGACGGTTCAAGCGATTACAGCCTGCTTCCTTACGCCTGCTTCGGCGTTGCCTGCGCAGGTCTGCTTTATCTCGTTCTTGCAGCTCTCATCAAGGCTTTCGGCGCAAAGAAAGTTATGAAATTCTTCCCACCCATCGTTACGGGTCCCATTATCATTGCAATCGGTCTCACCCTTTCATCAAGTGCTATTCAGAACTGCTCCGCTAACTGGCTTGTTGCAGTCATTGCAATCGCAATCATCATCTGCTGCAACATCTGGGGTAAGGGTATGATAAAGATTATCCCCATTATGCTCGGTGTTCTCGGTTCATCCGCAGTTGCGGTTATCCTCCACTTCACAGGCGCTATGGAAGTTCTTGACCCTGCAAAGCTTGCAGCATTCAAAGATGCTGCATGGGTTGGTCTCCCCTTCCAGATGAAGGACACTGTTTTCGGTCTGTTCGCAGGCGGATTTGACAAAAATCTCCTTGTTTCCGCAGTTATCACAATTATGCCCATCTCTCTTGCAACAATGGTTGAGCATATAGGCGATATTTCAGCTATCGGTTCAACCTGCAAGAAGAACTATATTGCTGATCCCGGTCTCCACAGAACACTTCTCGGTGACGGTCTCGCAACAATACTCGCTTCACTTTTCGGCGCTCCCGCAAACACAACTTACGGCGAAAACACAGGCGTTCTTTCACTCTCAAAGGTATTTGACCCCAAGGTTGTAAGAATCGCAGCTTACCTTGCAGTTCTCGTTTCGTTCTCACCCAAATTCGCAGCCCTCGTAAGCCTTATGCCCACAGCAACAATCGGCGGCGCATCACTTGTTCTTTACGGTATGATTTCCGCAGTCGGTGTCCGTAACATTGTCGAAAATAAGGTTAACTTTGAAAACACAAGAAACGTTATCATCGCAGCTCTTATCCTTGTTCTTTCAATCGGCATCAACTACGCAGGCGCAATCCAGATTCCCGTCGGTTCAGCAACAATCAGCCTTTCAGGTCTTGCAGTAGGTGCTCTTGTAGGTATCATTCTCAACGCAATTCTTCCCGGCAAGGACTATGAATTCGGCACAGACGAAAAAGGCGATAAGTCAGTTAATTTCAAGGTATAATTCCTATAAAACACAATCAGACCGTTCCTTTCGGGGAACGGTCTTTTTATATGTACTTATTAGACAAAAATATCATCTTTTAACTGTGAACAATTCATAAAAAAATATTGCAGTATTGAAAAAATGTTAAGTGTATGTTAATATACTTTATATATTTTATGATAGGAGAGATTATATGGCTTCAGAATCAACCGCTAAGGTTGTTGAAAAGAAGGCACCGAGCGCCGTTCCCAAAGACAGACGCTACGTCGGTTCAAAAGAAACCTTCGCATACATACTCGACGATATCGCTCAAAGCTTTAACATCGGTAAGTATGACGACGTTTTCAAGATGAACATCCTGAAAATCGACCTTGTTCTTCAGTCAGTTACAAACGGTATCATCAGCGTATGGGATATCATCAACGATATTTTCCTTGCTGCAATCGTTGACAAAACAAGAACCAGATGGGGTAAGTTCAAGCCCTGGCTTGTTGTTTATGCTATTCCCGGTGTTTTCCTGACAATGGTTTACTGGGCATTGCCTATGTTCTACGGAACTGAGGGTATCGGAACGGATATACCAAGGTTTGCAATTTATCTGTTGCTTCAGGTTTTTTCTAACCTTGCAAGCTCACTGATTTCAATTGTTCGTCAGGGTATGACGGCAACAATCACACCCAACATCATTGACCGAACAAGACTTATCACTTCCGCAAACCTTCTTTCAGGTTTCGTTGAGAAGGCTCCCGAAATCCTTATGGGTCTTCTGATTGATATTTACATCAACAGCCCTGCAAAACAGGTTCTTCAGGTTGCAAATCCCAAGGCATATCAGCTTGGCTACAACAGAATGTTCGTAATCGGCGGCGTTTTCACAGCCGTTGTTTCAGGTCTCTTCGCTCTCTTCTATGCTTTCGTTGCAAAAGAAAGAGTTATGCAGACAGTTGACCGTCCCAGCATTTTCAGCGGTCTCAAATCAGTTGTCACCAACAAACCCCTTCTTCTTATCACACTCTCTGAGTTCCTCGGCGCATTCAGCCTTAACTCAGGTACAAACCTTTACTACATCGAAGTTCTTAATCTTGCATCAATGTCAACAATCGTTGGTATTCCCGGTGCAGTTGTTTCACCCATTTCGTATTCATACGTTCCCTGGGCACGTTCAAAGTTCTCCACAAAAGCTCTTTGGATTGCAGGCTCCCACGTCGACAGCGTGCTGATGCTCGGTGTATTCCTTGCAGGTAAGTTCATCAAAGTCGGCGGCAAGAAGGGTTACGAAAGCCTTGCCGTTATGATTCCCGCATTTATGCTGCGTGAAACCATCTGGATGTTCTTCTGGGGTATCAGAAAGGTTATTCCCGAAGAAATGAGAAACGAAGCTATCGACTACGGCGAGTGGAAGAACGGCTTCAGATCAGAAGGTATGACAGGCGTTGCAAAGGGTCTTATCACAAAGATGGTTAACAGCGTTAAGGGCGTTATCCAGCCCCTTCTCTTCAAAGCATTCGGTTACGACCCCAGCAAAAACCAGGGTGCTCAGACTGCAGATGCACGTTACGCTCTCTTCTTCATGTGTACACTTCTTCCCGTTGTTACAGGTATCCTCAGCATCATTCCCCAGCTCTTCTATGACCTTCAGGGCGATAAGAGAGATCGGATGTATCGTGAACTTCAGGAAAGACGTAAGGCTATTGCAGCAGAAGTTAACGAGTTCAACAACCAGGTTGGCAACAACGAATCAGCAGAATAAAAAATTAAAAGCCTCGACTCTTGTCGGGGCTTTTTTGATAGGGTATTTATTATGAACAATATCAACGATGCAATCCTGAAGCTTTTTGAAAAAAAGCCGAATCCCGTTATAGCCATAGACGGTCCTTGCGCTTCAGGGAAATCAACACTCGCAACCCTGCTTTCAGAAAAATTCGGATTTCAGATTATTCATATGGACAACTTCTTTTTGCCTCCTGATATGCGCACGGCGGAAAGGCTCGCCAAAGCGGGCGGAAACGTCCATTATGAGCGTTTTAACGCCGAGGTGGCAGATATGTTGAAAAACGGCTCAGACTTCATTTACGGTGTTTACAGCTGCAGTAACGGCAACATTTCCGATTCTGCACCGATAACGGCACAAAAACCCATTGCAATCGAGGGGTCATATTCTATGCACCCTGAAATCAACGTTGAATACGATCTCAGGATTTGGGTTGAGGCAGACCTTGAAACAAGGCTTGAACGCATACTGCAACGAAACGGTGCCGACGGTCTTGAAATCTTCAAATCAAAGTGGATTCCTCTGGAGGACAGATATTTCTCTGAATTTGAAATAAAAGACAAATGTGACGTAATAACAAAAACCGACCGTTAAGCAATGCTTACGGTCGGTAATTTTTTAATTTTAATTATTCAGCAAAACCTGATTCAACAAGCTTAACAAGTTCTGTAACAGCCTGCTCTTCGTCGGGACCTCCTGCAATGATGCGGATTGCTGTGCCACCCATGATGCCGAGTGAAAGAACACCGAGAAGGCTTTTTGCATTTACTCTGCGCTCCTCTTTCTCAACCCAGATTGATGACTTGAACTCGTTTGCCTTCTGAATGAAGAATGTTGCGGGGCGAGCGTGAAGGCCAACCTGATTCTGAACTGTAACGTCTTTAACAAACATATCTATATCTCCCAAACTGTAAATTTCTTATGATTCTATTACATATTATATCATAAAACTTTGCTTCGTCAACATTTTTGAACACAGTTTTAGCCCTCGGACAGATAATTCGGCTTGTCGGCCAAACCAAGGGCGAACAATATTTTTTGTTTTGTTCAAATTGACTATAGAAAAATAATTTTTTTGTTATACATAAACAGAATTTTTCTGTTTTCGTGGAATTTGCACCATTTATGGGATAAAAATAAACGAAAGGCAAGGTGTTGCAAGCCCTGCCTTTCGCAGATTAACCAATATCAGTTGAGGACGTAGATAACAATATCTCTGTTACCCCAATCCCAGCACATATCTTCGTTATCCATATAAAGGTCAACGTCTGTGTTGCCCATTGAAACGAAGCCGCCTGTGTCAGCTGCCACACAGTAACCGTAAACGTAGCTGCCGTCTGCAGATACTATATAAAGCTCTGAACCGTAGGGATATTCCTTAGGGTCAACGGCAATGTGACCGGGCATAGGCTTTCTGCCCGTTGATGTTTCGGGGTCACCTGTGTAAGCCGTTGCCTTTGCGTTAACCTTTTTGGTATAGTTAACGGGGTTTCCGTTTGCGTCAAGTTTAACGTCTGAAGGTACTTTAAGATCGGAAATAGGCTTATCCGTATTCTTATAGGCTGCAAGAGTTTCTCTTGACTTTGTGCCTACCTTCTTGATTTCCTTAACGGGTTTCTTTGTAACAATTTCCTTTGAGAAAACGGTTTCTTCAAGCTCGCCGTCAACATATTTTTCAATGTAAAAGACTTGCTTTTTGCCGTTAACGCCGGGAGTTACAATTTCACTCTCGTCAACGTACATATCATCGCTCTTGATGATTTCCGTCTCGTATTCAACGATTTCTTCTTCAAAAACCGTTTCATATCTGACTCTTACAATTTTGATTTCGGTAAAACCTTTAAGTTCTGTGTCAAGTGAGGGGAAAACAATGTCATCCTCGCCAAGTTCAATGCCGGCCTTTGCAAGTGCATCTGCAACGGTGCCGTGAGCGAGATATGCTTTTTTGGTTTCTCCGTCAGTTTCAATATTTACGGTAAAAGCTCTCTTGATGAAAACCTGCATACCGTCAAAAATACTGCTTGCTGTGTTTACGTTTACTTCATCCTTTTCTCCGACAACAATGCCCTTACCTGAAAGGATTTCGTTGACAGTATCGGAATAGCCCACAAAATAAGACACAATGCCGTTATCTTCAATTCGGATAACGTTTGATCTGTTGATAACAATTGTTCCGCCCTCTTCGGCATTGAAGGCTGATGTGTCAATTTTGTCATTGGGGCTGAGGATAAAGCCTGCTTCTTTTACGATTTCGCGGGGACTGCCCGACACGGCAGCTATGGTTACCGATTTTTCTCCGTCAACAACGGTAACTTCGGGCTCGCTGGTCACAGCGAATGCCGTAATCGTTACCGAACAGACAAACAGAACTGTTACAACTGCTGTCAGAATCCTGAAAGCCTTGCTGCGTTTTCTGCTGTCTACGGATGTTGAATTTGTAATCATAAAACTCTCCTTATTTTGCGCATTAGTAGTTTTTTGGTAAAGTCTTTTGGGGACATACCTCGATTTCCTTTTGCAACGGGTGTCATTATATTGACATTTTTCCGATTTGTCAAATTTTTTGAGAATAAGTTTTTGTTTAATATGCACAAACTTATTTCCAATTATTTACAACAACCACCTTGAGCACTTAAAGTGTCATATGGGTTTTTGGGTATTATTGGTAATTTTTTTGTGAAAAACAGAAAAAGTTACAAATGGTTACAAAAGTGTAAAAAACGGTTACATTTTCATAAAATATAATAAAAGCAGGCATTTTTGTCTGCATTTGAAACAGGAACAAAATGCCTGCAAAATTATTATTGTCTGATTTTTCCTCCATTATTCTACTTGAACAATATATGCGGACAAAGCCGCAAAAATAACAAGAGCACGGCAATTTTCAGCCGTGCTCTATTATAGTATTATTAATATACATTATATATTGAACTTTTTTGCGTCAAACAGCTCTGATGCGTGTCCTTTTTCTCTGTCAAAAAACGTCACGTCACCGCCGTCATTACCCTGAAGAGTGTAGTATCTGCCGTTATCATAAACAACCGCCGCACCGTCATCAACGGCAAGTCCGTTGAACGCATTTCCTTTTATTGCGTCGGCAAAAGTCTGCCAATGTGTGCTTTCAAAATGAGGGCAATTGCAGAAAGGAAGAAGACCGAGACAATCCACAAACATAAACTCGTGATTTTCGCCGCAATCGTCGTATCCCTGCTCAAACCAACACATTGAGCCCGAGCTGTAACCCGAGAGAATAACGCCCTTTTCGTATGCTCTTTTGAATATTTCGTCAGCGCCTGTTTCTTTCCACGTATCCATAAGGAATTTAAGGTTGCCGCCACCTGCATAAACAATATCGGCAGAAAGAATTTTTTCTTCTATTTCTGATTTCTCAAGAGTTTTATCCGTCAGCAAAAGCGCCGAAACGCTGCAACCAAGACCGATGAAAAGCCTGAAAATATGCTCGTCTCCGTTAATATCGTCAAAGCCTGCAGTAGGCACAAACAAAACAGACGGATTTTTCTTTTTTGCAAGAGAAACTATGTGTTCAAAAATGGGCAGAACTTCATTGTCGCAATATCTGCCGCCACCAATGCCGATAATAATTCCCATAAAATAACCTCTTCAATAAATATACTTTCTTCAAAAAGTATAACATAAATCATTTCACTTGACAACCGTCTGTATTTGATTAAAATTAGAAGTGGTGATGATAATGTACAAACGAAAACTCGCACTTGCGCTCAGCGGACAATTCGGCATACCATACGACGAACAGATTTCCCTTTTCAAGGCAACAGGTTTTGAAGGCTTTGCCATTGATGACAGCGGCAGAAATGCAGACGTTGCCGCCCTTGCCGCAAAAGGCAGGTCAGAGGGACTTTTTATTGAATATCTCCACGCACCTTTCAATAAATCGGATGATATGTGGGTGCAGGGTGAACTTGGTGAAATTGCGCTGAAAGAACTGATTGAATATATTGAGCTCTGTGCAAAGCTTGAAATTCCTGCACTTGTTGCCCATACTTTTATCGGTTTTGACGACCCATATATTCCCACCCAACTCGGAATTGAGCGTTACGGTGCACTTGCAAAGCGTGCAAGCGAGCTCGGAGTAAAACTTGCTCTTGAAAACACAGAAGGTTTTGAATACCTTGACGCACTTATGAATGCTCTGAAAGACGAAAAATCCGTTGGATTCTGTTGGGATTCGGGTCACGAGCTTTGCTACAATTACGGCAAAAATCTGATTGCACTTTACGGCGACAGATTGATTTGCACACATCTCAACGACAATCTTGGCATCCGTGATTTTGGCGGCAAGATAACGTACATTGACGACCTGCATCTGTTACCCTTTGACGGAATTCACGATTGGAATCAGGTTGCAGACAGACTTGCAAAATGCGGTTTTGACGGAAATCTTACTTTTGAACTGAATACAAAAAGCAAGCCCAACCGCCACGAAAACGACAAATATGATGCTATGCCCATTGAGCAATACATTGCAGAGGTTTACTGCAGAGCTTGCAGGGTTTCGGCACTTTTTGAAAAAGCAAAGGAGAATATGAAATGAGCAACGAAATAAAAATGACAAAAAAGCAAAACATAATCCAGATTGTAAAATTTGCCCTTTTCTCCGCCTCGGCAGGCATAATTCAGATCGCATCTTTCACTTTGCTCTTTGAGATTTTCAAGCTCAACAACACCGTCAGCTACATTATTTCCCTCGCACTTTCCGTGCTGTGGAATTTTACATTCAACAGAAAATTCACCTTCAAATCTGCGGCAAATATTCCTGTTGCAATGCTTAAGGTTGCACTTTTCTACTGTGTATTCGCTCCCCTTTCAACCTGGTGGACTCACGAATTCACACAGATGGGAGTCAACGAATATATCATCGAATTCGGCACTATGGCGGTCAATCTTGTCACAGAATATCTCTATTGTCGTTTTGTTGTTTACAGAAATTCAATGAACACAAGTAAATAAAAAAGAAACGGGTCGCAGCGCGACCCGTATTTTTTATCCTATAAATATTTTAAAAATTATGCCGAGAATAGTCATAATTGACTCATAGATTCCGGTTGCGGTTTTTGAAATGTTGTTGAATACGTTATTGATTCTGCTCTGTGCATTAACCGTGCCGTAGCCGGGAATTGTGCCGTTGTTATCTTCAACGTCATCATCCGCAATAAATGAGCAGATAAGGGGAGAAACGAGAGCAAGCAGGAAATATTCAACAGGGCTTACAGGACCAAGAATGCTTGTTGCAAGCTTTGTAAGGTCTGTAATCATTGAATCTGTTCCCAAATCAGCGAAAAGCTCGTTTGCGCCCTTAAGAAGAACGTCATCCGCAATTGTTGCAAGATCATCCTTGAGAAGAAGTGAAACAAGGCGGAGGAATATTGTAATATCTCTGCTGTGAAGCTCATAGGGCTCACTGCCTGCATAGTGCCACGAAACAAGCTCGGTCACGATGTCCCAGCCGTTTTTATATTCGCTGTCAGGAATATCAAGGTTATATCCTGCGGCAAGCTCCTGAATGCCGCCTTCACCGTAAAGGGGATCTTCAAGGATTTTCACAAGACCGCCGACTGCAGTTGCAACAAGGTCATAGTAGAACGCATCCTCTGCAATTCCCATTTCTTCCATACGGAAGCCCTTGCCGAGACGATACTGAATACCTGCTTTGAGGAAGCCCTTTGCATAATCATTGAGACCTGCATTCATAAGGTCGATATGTTCCTGAGTAAAGCCTTTGGTATTCGCAACAAGTGCGTCTGTATCGATTGAATCGATTGTCTTTGCTTCGTACTTGATTTCATCGTCTGTAACTGTGAAATATCTGTACTGCAAGGGATACATTGAAAGAGAAGTTGTTGCAAAGTCATAGATAACGTTGCCTGTGGGGCTTGTGTATGAGGTCGCATCGCTGCAATGCTCGTGACCTGTGAAAACAAGCTTGATTCCCCAATCTGCAAAGAGAGTTGCAGTTGTGTAATGGAATCTGACAATGAAGTTTCTGCTGAGAATTCTCTGCACGGGCAGATGATCAAGCAGATTGTGGTGCATCATAAGTATGGGATACTTTCCGTCAGCCTTTGCCTTGTCAGCCTGCTCGTGAACCCACTGAATCTTCTCGATTGACATACCGTCTTCAGTTGATTTTGAGGGGTCGTTACTGTCAAGCGCAATGAGTCTGTATTTTTCATTAAGGTCTGCGGTGTATGAGAAAGTACCTTCAAGAGTTGCAAGAGCATCATTGTAACCGTAGTCACCGTAAACTCTGATGAAATCTTCAAGATTTGTTGCGCAGTCAATGCCATAATCGTGATTACCGGGAACAACGTAAATGGGTTTGCCTGTTTCCGCCTCAAACTTTGCGAATTTTTCACCGACTGCTAAGTGTTCCTCGTGAATTGCCTTGCCGTTATCAACAAGGTCGCCGGGAATAAGAATGAATTCACATTCTTCGTCCTCTGCACACTGTCTGAGAAATTCATCGATGATAAGACCGCTTTCATCTTCCATTGCGGCTCTGCGGTTTGCATACCAATAAATTTCTTCGCCCTCGATAACGGTTTCAAGATCTTCTTGAGGGATATTGTAGTGGAGGTCTGACGCAACGGCAAACTTCATTTCATCCTCAGCGGCAAATGCGGTAAGCCCAACGGTGAGGGACGTTACAAGAAGAATTGCCGAAAGTATAACGCTCAATATTTTCTTCATAATTACACCTCTTTCAGAAATATAGTTAAATATACCATATAAATACATATAATGCAAGCAAATATATTGTTTAACCGTATTGAAAACGGCAGCAAAAACTAATAAAATATATATATACACATCAAAGGAACGTGCAATATGGATTTCACAAAACTCAAAAACTTTATGGACAGCCTGACTGCGTGGAGAATACCGGGCAACAGCGTTTCCGTCTGCATAGAAGGCAAGGAAATTTTCAGTTATCAATCGGGATATTCCAATCTGGAAACCCGTACTCCTATGGCTCCCGACAGACTTTTTAACATTTATTCCTGCACAAAAGTTGCCACAGTAACTGCGGCATTGCAGCTTTATGAAAAAGGATTGTTTTCTCTTGATCAGCCTCTTTATGACTTCATACCCGAATATAAAAACATAAAAATCCAGACCCGTAACGGGCTTGTGAAACCTGAAAATCCGATTACTCTGCGCCATCTTTTTACAATGACGGCAGGTTTGGATTATAACGAACAATCAGCAGCATTTTCAATGGCAAGGCACCTGACAAACGGCCAAATGGACACCCTTACCGTTGCAAAATGCATTGCAACCGAGCCTGTTTATTTTGAACCAGGCACCCAATGGCAATACAGCCTTTGTCACGACGTGCTTGGTGCGGTGATTGAAGTTGTTTCAGGCAAAAAACTGCGTGAATATATGAGGGAAAATATTTTCGCTCCCCTTGGAATGCACGACACGGCATTTCACATTGAAGAAATTGACAGAAGCCGAATGGCAGAGCAATATCTCTTTGTTGACGGCAACGAAGCAAACACGGTTAAAATGCAGGCATCACCGATGAGCTTTGACGGCGGCACGGTTATTAACAAAGGTGTTGAAAACGTTGACTGTACGGGCTGTGAATTTGACAGCGGAGGCGGCGGACTCATTTCATCAGTCAGCGATTACTCAAAGCTCTGTGCTTCACTTGCAACGAACGAGAAAATTCTGGAAAGAGAAACCATCGATCTGATGCGCACAAATCAGCTTGTGACACCCGAACTGATGAAAAATTTCAATTGGATTCAACTCAGAGGCTACGGCTACGGATTGGGAGTACGCACGCTGATTGACAAGGCCGCAAGCGGCTCAAACGGAAGCCTCGGAGAATTCGGTTGGGGCGGTGCCGCAGGCGCAACGGTGCTGATTGATCCTGAATTGAAACTCTCGATGTTTTATGCTCACCATATGCTGAATCCGCAGGAAAGCTATTATCAGCCCAGACTCAGAAACGCGCTTTACGATTCGTTGAAATAAGCAAAACACCCCGTGATTTTTCATCACGGGGTGTCGTTATTTTATTCAGTTCTTTTCAACGCCCATTGTTACTTTTTCGCCGTTGATATCCCAAGCCTTGGTGTATGAACCGCCTTCAGCCGTAATGATATCCGTTGCAAGAACGTCATTCTTGATTTCCTCTGCGTTTGCGTTGAAGATTGCTTCAATCTTTTCGTTGCCGCTTACGTAAATCTTGATTGTATCCATAACCTCAAAGCCTGCATCCTTACGCATTGTCTGAATCTTTGAGATAAGCTCTCTTACAAAGCCTTCCTCAATGAGTTCAGCGGTAAGGTTTGTGTCAAGAACAACAGTAACACCGTTGCCGCTTTCAGCCTGGAAGCCTTCCTTCTGAACGGTTTCAATAAGAAGGTCTTCAACTGCAAGTGAAATTTCAGTATCGCCTGCAGTAAAGGTGAGAGCTCCCTTTTCATCGAGTTCTGCCTTTGCGGCTGAACCGTCAAGTGATGCAAGATACTCTCTGATTGCGCCAAGCATTTTGCCGTACTTGGGACCAAGCGTCTTAAGCTGGGGTTTGAAGTTATATGAAACGTAGCCTGATGAGTCTGTTACAAACTCAAGAGCCTTGATGTTAAGCTCATCCTCAACGATTTCGCAATATTCTCTGCCGAGCACCTTGGGAGCGCTGACAAAAATCTTGCCGAGAGGCTGTCTGTTCTTGATGTTTGCTGTGTTTCTTGCAGCTCTGCCGAGAACAACAATGTTGAGAATTTCATCCATTGATGCTTCAAGCTCTGCGTCAATAAATGCCTTGTCTGAAACGGGATAATCGCAAAGGTGAACGCTGATGGGAGCATTCTTATCAACGTTGCAAACGAGGTTGCGGTAAATATCTTCTGCCATGAAGGGAATCATGGGAGCAGCAAGCTTGACAACAGTAACAAGTGCAGTATAGAGGGTCATATAAGCATTGATCTTGTCCTGCTCAAGTCCCTGTGCCCAGAAACGCTCTCTGCCACGGCGTACGTACCAGTTACTCATATCGTCAACAAAACTCTGAAGTGCCTTTGCAGCTTCGGGGATTGCGTAGCTGTCAAGATAACCGTCAACAGTATCGATAAGAGTATTGAGTCTTGAAAGAAGCCACTTATCCATAATGGAAAGCTTATCGTAATCAAGAGTATGCTCTGTGGGATTGAACTTATCAATGTTTGCATAAAGAACATAGAATGCATAGGTATTCCAAAGAGTACCCATAAACTTACGCTTGCCTTCAACAACTGCGTTGTCGTGGAAACGGTTGGGAAGCCAGGGTGCTGAGTTGGTGTAGAAATACCAACGGATAGCGTCAGCACCGTGCTTTGCAAGTGCTTCAAAGGGGTCAACTGCGTTGCCCTTTGACTTTGACATCTTCTGACCGTTTTCATCCTGAACAAGACCGAGAACGATAACGTTCTTGTAAGGTGATTTGTCGAAGAGAAGAGTTGAAATAGCCATCAGTGAGTAGAACCAGCCTCTTGTCTGGTCAACAGCCTCGGAGATGAACTCTGCAGGGAACTGCTGCTCAAACAGGTCTTTGTTCTCAAAGGGATAGTGGTGCTGTGCAAAGGGCATTGCACCTGAATCGTACCAACAGTCAATAACTTCAGGCACTCTCTTCATTTCGCCGCCGCACTTTTCACACTTGATTGTAACTTCATCAATAAACGGTCTGTGAAGCTCAATATTTTCAGGGCAATTACTGCTCATTGACTTAAGCTCTGCAATTGAACCGATTGAATGTCTGTGACCGCATTCGCATTCCCAGATGTTGAGGGGTGTGCCCCAATAACGGTTACGGCTGATGCCCCAGTCCTGAATATTTTCAAGCCAGTCACCGAATCTGCCCTTACCGATGCTTTCGGGAATCCAGTTAACGGTGTTGTTATTCTTTACAAGATTATCCTTAACAGCGGTCATCTTGATGAACCAGGATTCTCTTGCATAATAAATAAGAGGAGTGTCACATCTCCAGCAGAAGGGATAATCGTGCTCAAACTTGGGTGCTGAGAAAAGCTTGCCCTCTGCGACAAGGTCAACAAGGATTTTGGGGTCTGCATCCTTAACGAACATACCTGCATAGGGTGTGTCGTCGGTCATATTACCCTTACCGTCAACAAACTGAATGAAGGGAAGGTCATATGCTCTGCCAACCTTTGCGTCATCCTCACCGAATGCGGGAGCGATGTGAACAATACCTGTACCGTCTGACATTGTTACGTAGTTGTCAACGGTTACGAAATGAGCCTTCTTGCCCTGCTTTTCGGCAACCTTACCTGCACACTCAAAGAGAGGTTCGTATTCCTTGCCCTCAAGGTCTGTGCCGACGTAAGTTTCAAGGATTTCATAGGCTGCAACGCCGTTTTCCTTGTCGCCCAATGAGCCGAGAACGTTGTCAAGAAGAGCCTTTGCCATATAATATGTGTAGCCGTCTGCTGCCTTTACCTTGCAGTAGGTTTCCTCGGGGTTAACGCAGAGTGCGCAGTTTGAAGGAAGAGTCCAGGGAGTTGTTGTCCAGGCAAGGAAATATGCATCTTCACCGATAACCTTGAATCTTACAACCGCTGAACGCTCCTTGACCGCCTTGTAACCCTGTGCAACTTCGTGAGATGAAAGAGGAGTTCCGCAACGGGGACAGTAGGGAACAATCTTGAAGCCCTTGTAAAGGAGACCTTTATTCCAGATTTCCTTGAGTGACCACCAGATTGATTCGATGTAGCTGTCGTGATAAGTAACGTAGGGGTTATCCATATCAGCCCAGAAACCTACTGTGCCTGAAAAATCCTCCCACATTCCCTTGTATTTCCATACACTTTCCTTACATCTGCCGATGAAAGGTTCAAGACCGTAGCTTTCAATCTGCTCCTTACCGTTGATGCCAAGCTCTTTTTCGATTTCAAGCTCAACGGGCAGACCGTGGGTATCCCAACCTGCCTTACGGGGTACCATATAGCCCTTCATTGTTCTGTATCTGGGAATCATATCCTTGATAACACGGGTAAGAACGTGACCGATATGGGGCTTACCGTTAGCTGTGGGAGGGCCGTCATAGAATGTGTAAGTGGGGCAGCCCTTTCTTTCTTCGATGCTCTTTTCAAAAATCTCGTTTGCTTTCCAGAAATCAAGCACAGCTTTTTCTCTGGTCACAAAGTCAAAATTTGACGAAACTTTTTCGTACATTTTGCATTCCTCCGAATATATTTTATGAAAATTCTAAACAAAAAAATAATCCCTGACCCAATCGGGACAAGGAACATCTGAAAAGCACCTGCATAACCCGATCTTTATGCTTCCCGATAACGGCGGGAGTCCGTCAAAGCCTACTCAAATATCTTTTCGGTTTGCGATTCGGGAGTGATATTCACATCTGCGGCAAACGGCGGGTTCACACTATCTCCGCCTCACTTTGAATGCACTTGCAAAAGCTACTGTCTCCGTCATAATCTTTAAACGTCGATTATTTATTTTATTCGTGAAAAAGTATATCACACACTTTTGGCATTGTCAACCATACATTAATAATAAAAAGCGGTAGTGCTTGACCGAAATTGAAGTGTGTGATAGAATTAACACATATCCTGTGAAAAGGAGTTACCGAATATGATAAAAAAATTAGCGTGCATTCTTTTTGCGGCGATTATCTGCCTTTCCTGTGCCGCACCTGCATTTGCGGATAACGGCGGATATTTCACTCCGTTCACCGCAACGGTTGATGCCCAGCCGGGCACCGTGCTTTACGATCAGGTGTGGAACAACGATATGACCCGCAGTATTATGCGACCGATGTCCGTATTCGTGCCCAGCGGAACAACGCTGACCGTCACGGGTGAGCGTGAATTTGAAGGTGAAGTTTATCTTGCCGTAACCTACAATGACTTTGATGCATACGTTCAGGGTTCAAAGGTATCCGTGATGAGAGATTCCGTTGGAGATGACCTTGCATTCCCAACGGCAACAGAGCGCAAAATTGCCATTATAAATCCTGACGGCGTTATTCTTCGCAAAGGGCCGTCCCTTGTGTACGGCAAAGCTTATGAAAAGCCCATTCCCTACGGCACCGTGCTTGCATACGGCAAAACAAACTGCAAAATCGAAGCCGATGCACAATGGGCATACTTAAAATACAAAGGCACGGAAGGTTGGGTCTACATATTCCAGAACGGTGTTGAAAACATCTACAACACCGCCCGTGTACTTGACAGCTCCGACGTTTACACAGGCACGGTTGAAACTCTGACAGACGGCGCATTTCTTACGGAAACACCTTATGCAGGCTCTGCAAAGGTTGCAGAAAACATTCCTGCAGGCACAAAAATGGAGTTCGGATATTACTACGAAAACCTCGATTATTCTGTCAGCGTTTTTGTCGAGTACAACGGCATCAAGGGTTGGCTGCAGACAATGAGCAAAGCTTACAAAGTTGCTCTTGGTGAAAGAGGCGGACTGTACGTCCTTGCAGAAAACGGGCTTCCGATGTACGAAAAACCGCTTGATACGTCTGCTCAGCCAATTGCAACATTGCCCAAAAACACCAATATTTGCGTTGACAAGCAGTATTGGTTTGCAGATATAACCGAAAACGGAATTGTTCTTGACAGATGGATGCACGTTAATTTCAACGGCACGGAAGGCTGGGTTTACAGCGGCAACGCCACGGATTGCTGCTATATGACCGATGCATACGACCTGAAAATCAACGTGGAAAACGGCATAACCGTTTATGCGGAACAAAGCGAAAACTCACAGACTCTAGGAACAATTCCGAAAAATACATCCGTGACCTGCGTTTACGGCTATGAAACCGTCAAGGGAGAAGAAACCGCATACTGGTCGTTCGTAAACTACAACGGAATAAACGGTTGGATTTTTGCCACCGAGGCAGAAGCAAGCTATATTGAAGGCTCCGAAAAACAGCTTGACACACCGTTTGGTGCCGAGGAAATCAGCCGTGAAACAGCTCAGAATGCCCCCGAATTTACAAACGTACTCTCATCCTCCGCAATCATCATAATTATTTGTGCGGCAGTTATTGCAGTTGCAGGCATAATCGCCGTAATCATAATCATCCGAAAAAGAAAAACAAAATAACTTTATGCCCGATTTCTTCACGGAATTCGGGCTTTTTATTTGTTGCATTAAAAGCAACAATATGCTATAATTAATTCATATATGATTTAGGAGGAATAAATTTTGAAAATCATCAAATCTGTTTTGTTTTATATCTGGCAATTCACATTCGCTCTTGTACAGAACATTATAGGTCTTATTATGCTTGCAATCTACAAATCAAAGGGCGCAAAAAGCGAATGGTATCACAATGCGCTGATCACTTACATAGACAAAAAGAATTTCGGCGGTGTTTCTCTCGGTATGTTCATTTTCATTAATGCAAAAAGAGAGGGCGACCACCTGCACGACACAAAAATCCACGAATACGGTCACACCGTTCAGTCGCTTCTCCTCGGCCCCGTCTGGCTTTTTGTTATCGCTATCCCCTCAATGATATGGTGCAACACACCTTATTTCGTAAAGATGAGAAAGCTCGATAACGTTTCATACTACAAGGCTTACTGCGAGGGTTGGGCAAACACCTGCGGTCTTTGGGCAACCAAGGAAAGCTTCAAAACCGCTGAACTCATCAACAGAGGCAGATACGGCAAGCCCATCAATCCCAACAGAAACAGCCGCAAAAATATCAAGGGCAGAAAGAGGAACAAATAATGGAAAAGAAATATCTTAAAACCAGCGAGATACTCTCTTTTTCAACTGCAGGTTTCGGCAGAAGTATGATATACAATTTGATGTCAATCTTCCTGCTGATATTCTATACCGATGCAATGAAGCTTCAGCCTGTTCACGCAGGTGCAATTATTCTTGCCGCCCGAATTTTTGACGCGGCAAACGACCCTGTTATGGGCATTATTGCCGACAAAACAAAAACAAAATTCGGAAAGCTCCGCCCCTACCTTCTTTTCTCACCTTTCCTGATTCTGATTTCAACGGCACTTCTTTTCAACGTGCCCGAAAGTTTTACATATGGCGGCAGACTGGCTTATTCGGCTGTAACCTACATTCTTTGGGGCATATGCTTCACAATTCAGGACGTTCCTTTCTGGGGTATGAGCGCAGTTGTTTCTCCCCTTGAAAACGAAAGAAACAAGTTCCTTTCAACCGCAAGAATCTTTTGCACAATCGGCGGAATCATCCCCTCTGTTCTTGTTCCCGTGCTCAGCGCAGACAACGCACTCGGCACCGTTCAGGGCTACAGAGTCAGCGGCATCATCTTTGCCGTTCTCGGCTCAATGCTTTCACTTCTCGCTTTCTTCGGCACAAAAGAAAGAATTGAGCAGACAAAAGAGAAAACCTCCGTCAAGGAAATCGTTACCGCATACACAAAAAACGCTCCCCTGCTTCTGCTCATTCTTGCAAGCGTTCTCGGCTCTGCAATGCTTATGATTCAGACATCGGGAAGCTACATTGCAAAATATCTTATTCAGGATTCGGGCATCATCCCCGCAGGCTCCGTTCAGGTTTCAATGACCGTTGCCATCGGCATCGGAATGATGGTTGCGATGGTGCTTATGCCCGTTCTCCGCAAAAAGCTTTCACTCAAGCAGATTTACATAATCTCCGCCATTTTCGGTACCTTGATTCACGTTATCATCTATTTTGCAGGCTATTCTAATTTCTACCTGCTTCTGGCACTTCTTGTTGTTGCAGGTCTTCCTCTCGGCATTTTCAACGTTATCACCTATGCAATGGTTGCAGACAGCGTTGACTACCTCGAATGGAAAACAGGCAGACGCTCGGAAGGCATATGCTTTGCATCCCAGACTTTTATCAGCAAGCTTACAGCAGGTATTTCAACATTCATAACAAGCATTGCGCTTGAAATCATCGGATTTGAAAACCTCAACACAGGCATTTCTGCCGCACAGACAAACAAAATCCTTGACGGAATGTTCGTTATGGTTTCCGTCATTCCCGCAATCAGCCTTGCTCTTTGCGCCGTGCCTATGATTTTCAACAAATACACGGGCAAGAAAAAGGAAGAAATACAAAAAGAACTTGCACAGCGCAGGGAGAAATCAAATGTCAATGGATAACGAATTTGACGCATTCGCAGAGGGTGTTGAACCCGGCGGATTGCGCAACAGAACACAAATCAAAATACTCATCACTTTCATCGTCAGCAAAATCAAAGAGCCTTTGAAAGACACAATGATTATTGAGGCTCTCCAGATTCACGGACTTGCCAACTATTTTGAAGTCAGTCAGGCTCTCGACGAGCTGTTTGACAACGGAATTCTCACCACAGCGGACGGGTTGGTATATATCACCCCAAAAGGCTCACTTTCCGTTGACGAACTCGCTCAGGAACTGCCTAAAACCGTTAAGGAAACTGCCCTTGCAGACGCTCTTAACCTGCAGATTCTTGAAAAACGAGAAAGTGAAAACACCGTTGAAATCAACAAATCCGACTCGGGATATTTCGTCACTTGCCGCGTCACTCACAAGGCGGACAATCTGATGGAACTCACGGTCTATGCCGCTGACTACGAACAGGCGGAACAAATCAAACGCAAATTCCTCAAAGACCCGTCATACGTCTACTCAACGGTTATAACAACACTCTACATTTAAGGAGCAACAACAATGCTTGAACATCTCAAACAAAAAGTATACGAAGCCAATCTTAAACTCGTTGAGTATAAACTTGTGCTTTTCACCTGGGGCAACGTTTCCGAAATCGACAAAGAAACAGGTCTTGTTGTAATTAAGCCTTCAGGTGTTGACTATGACAAGATGCGTCCCGAAGATATGGTTGTTATGAATCTTGACGGTGAAAAAGTCGAGGGCAATCTCAATCCCTCGTCGGACACACCCACCCACCTTGAACTCTATCGCCGTTTCCCTGAAATCGGCGGTGTGGCACATACGCACTCAACCTTTGCGGTTTCATTTGCTCAGGCGGCAAGCGACGTACCCTGCTACGGTACAACCCACGCAGACTTCGCTTTTGGCTCCGTGCCCTGCACAAGAGACCTGACAAAAGAAGAAATTGAGGGTGAATACGAGCTTAACACAGGCAAGGTTATTGCTGAATGCTTCGAAAGCAGAAACATCGACTACAATGCCGTGCCTGCTGTGCTTGTCCGTTCTCACGGTCCTTTCACCTGGGGAAAAGACGGCGATGCAGCTGCAAAGAATTCCGCAATACTCGAGGAAGTTTCAAAAATGGCTTATCTGAGCAGGATGATGAATGCATCCGAAGCAAGTGCAGACATTCAGAAAAAGCATTATTTCAGAAAGCACGGTGCAGGTGCTTACTACGGACAGAAATAATTGCTTGACACAAACCCCGTTTGAGTATAAAATAGAAATGTTAAAATGAAAAAAGGTGTGATTTTATGGCTAAATGTCCTAAATGCAACCGCAAATTACATATATGGAACGTTAAGGCAGAATGCCCCGATTGCGGAGTAAACATTGCCAACTACGACTGGGAAAACAGGCTTGAGCAGGACTCAATCGAAGCTGAAGCAGCATTTGCAAAGCTTCACGAAACAATGAGAAAGTTCAAATTCTCATTTGTCGGCACAAAGCTGAGAATTGCAAGAATCCCCATCAGCGTTCTTCCCCTTTTCACATTTCTCCTGCCCCTTGGCACAATGGCAGTTTCAATCCCCTTCTGCGACGAAAAAATAACAATCAATGCCATCACTCTTGTGATGAACATTCTCAATTTCGATATCGGCGGCATCTTCAAAGCACCCTCATCGGAGATTATCGGCGACACAGCTCTTATGTTCCTGCTCTCCATTCTCCTCGTTGTGCTTTCCGCCCTTTCGCTTCTTGTGAGCCTCGTTTTCCTGTTGCTCAACTTCAAGAAGTTCAACAGCAAGGGTCTTTTCGGAACAAACCTTGTGGCAAGCATAATGATGTTTGCAAGCGCATTCTGCTTCAATCAGTTTTCAACAATGATGGAAGCAAGCACTCTTGCAGATGCTATTGAATGCGGACCCTCATGGGGCGTATTCGTAAGCGGCGCAATCTTCCTTGTTTCATCAATCACAAACCTTGTTGTTTCACTTCAGAAGGTTGAGATTCCTCCCGAGGAAACAGAAGAAAAAACAGAAGAAAAAGCGGAAGAAAAAGAAGAAGAAATCGCAAACGTATAAAAACTAACCTGCACGGTCAATGACTGTGCAGGTTTTTTGTTTTGTGAAATTGTTGATGAGGGTTTACAGGTTAACAATCAGTCATTTTTTCAATATCGCTCTTTGACAATTCAACATAGCGATTGTTTTTAAATAAAGTGTCTGTTGTTGTTTCGAGTTCAGAAAGTAATTTTTGCAAATCAACGTCCATCTGAAGGTGTTCGTTTTCCGACATTTCATTTCTGGCTACGCAGATAAACTCACCTTTATCCCAGTCAATATCGAAAGCCGTAACAACAGTCGTCATATCAGAAACATCAAAAAATGTTTCAATTTTATCCTTAAAGGATTCATACAAGAATTCAAAAACAGCTTCCTTGCCAATTTTTATAACACGATATTTGTCATCGGGTATGGTTTTCTTTTTCATTTTTCTCACCTCCTTAAAGTTATTCCGAAATTCTTAATCCTTGTTCGAAATCATAAATAACGCTGTGCGACGGATTGGTAATGCGGAGTGTTTTATCTTTTCTTCCGGCTTTGCAGAAAATGCTGTCATAACGATCAAATACCGTTTGCTCAGCTTTGCCGTCAACCGTGAAGCTGCCGTCATAAGATGCGTATATCTCACCGCACTTTGTACTGTAGCTGACACATCCGTTGGTGAAAATAATCCGGTTTTGTTTTATTCTTTGTTTGAATTCTTCAAAGGTTTCCGTATCCGAATCTGAAAGCTCGGTGACGTAACAGTTGTATTCGCCGCCTTTACGGCACAGGTCAAATCCGTTTTCAAGAGTCAATCCTTCCGGCAACTCTCTGCCCTTGAGGAGACCTTTGGCAGAGTCGGGGTTAAACGGTTTATATTCAAGATTTCCGTCCGATATCAAGGCAACAAAAACGCTGTTTTTTCTCGCAAAAACCGTGTTTCCGTCAAGCTCGAATTCATCATACAAATCGCGGGGCATATAAGCATGAGTAATATCGCAAACAGCACTCTCACCAAGTCTTTTTTTCTGCGGTAATCTGTAAACGGTAATATTTACGTTTTCGTGCTGGACACTCATCGGACGTCTGCCGTTACCAACCCAATATCCCGGTGATTCACCGTATTTACCGTTACCGTTGCCTGCAGGATGAGTTGTGAAAAGAGTCAGCTCTTCTGCAATATTCGCCGTCCATACGTGCTCCTGAGCGCCGCACATTCCGATATCCTTGCAAATATCAGTAGTCATTGAATAATGTGCATTGCGGTATGTGTAAACATTGCCTCTGCCGAGGGCTATTCCGTGAGGCATAATGTTGTGCTTGCGGGCAAACTTTTCCCAGTTTACAAACTTAAATACCGTAAGGTTTAAAAATTTGAAGTAGCTTAAAAATTTGTTTGTATAAAGCCTGTTTTTCTTGAGGTATTCAAGTGTATTTTTTATAACCTGCGGATTCGTGAAGGTTTCTGCACCTGTCTGTGCCATAATACATCCGTCGCTCTGACCGATAAGATTTTCGCTCACCATATCATCGGGAGACAGACCGCAGCTCATTTTTGAAACAAAGGTTTCTTTTGAGAGTGCAATATCCTTTATGGCATCGGGCAGATTATATAGTCCTTTTTCAACCGCATCCGTAAAGCAAAGAACAATATAATTCGGCTTTTTTTCTTCAGACGCATTACCCCAGAGGATATTCATTGCCGCCTGAATACTGTTACCGATACAGTTTGCTGTTTTGTTGTTACCGTACATTCTTGAGCTGACTGCAACAAAACGGTTGTTAACGCTGTTAAGAGCAACGTCAAGCCAAAGAATATCCATAATTATTTTCATTTGCTCAACAGCTTTTTTATCCCTCGAATAAGCGATAAAATTCGCCATAGGTGCAATATCCTCGGCAAGATAGTTGTTGCTGAGATATTCGGAAAATCCATAATCAAAACGTTGCTTCATCCACGAATCAATTCGGATTTCAGCCTTTTTCATATGCTCCGCGCCTGTTTTACCGTCGTTTGTAAAAATATCTTCAGACCATTCCTGACCTGCAAGATACTCGCTGACGGCAAACATAATCTGATGGTTTTCCGACCAGTAGCACATACTGTCGTCACCGGGTTCATCCATAAAATATTTGAAATCAAGAAAAGTATTTTTTATAAGAGCTTTACACTCGGAGTTTAGTTTTTCGCCGCAATCCTTATAAATTTTAAACAGCATCTGTGCACGGAAATCAGCACAGTCAAAGCGGTTGTTCATATATTCCGCCTGCTTGCAAAGCAGGGAATATACTTCATCCTCGCTGAACAGGGTGTGTTTCTGTTTGTCGCAGAGAAAAAGGTATAAATTCTCAAAGCTTTTACCGTTTATATTCAACGAATACTTTTCACGCTCCGCATCATCGGGTAAATCAGACAACGGTTTTTGATGAAACAGAAGCACAAGTTCAACCGCTGTCAGCAACACAAAAAACGCTGCAATGGCAATCAACACATACAAAACCGTCATAGGCTTATGCCATCCTCTCAAGAGCTTCAAGCGTTACTTCATAGCGTGTAGGCTTATCCGCAAGAAAGCTCTCCATCTCTTCCATCATATAGTAAGCCATACGCTGCGGCTCCTTGCCCGTACTGCCTGCAATATGGGGTGTGAGAATTGCGTTGGGCACCCAGAAAAGCGGATTTATATAGGGGAACATCTCTTTTTTCAGCACGTCGGCAACAAAAGTTCTCGACGGGTGAAGAAGAAGTGAGAGTGCCAGCGAATATTCCGCAACCTGTGCACCTCTGCCTGTATTGATGAATGTTGAACGTTTTTTCATTTTTTTGAAAAGCTTGTAGTTGAAAACGTTTTCAAGTTCAGGCTTGTTGGCAAGGTGATTGCTGATTACGTCGCACTCGCTGAAAAGTGTTTCCATATCAACAAGTGTAACACCGAGCTCGTTCGCTGTTTCTTCGGAAACAAACGGGTCGCAGGCATAAACCTCAACGTCGAGTGTCTTGAGCCTTTCAGCAACCATTCTGCCTATTGCGCCGAGCCCTACCAGACCCACCTTGCAACCGAAATTGCCGACGGAGTAATTTGCAAATGCAAATGAACGAACAGGCAGAATACGATAATATTTAGCTGCCTGAAAATATCCTTTTGCCGCAAGTGTAATCTGTGCAAAGGTGTATTCCGCAACAGGTACGGCATTTGCCGCAAAGGCAGAGTAAACCTTTATTCCGCTTTCAAGAAACGGACGTGCAAAATATTGCACAGTGCCTGCCGAATAGAAAACAGCCTTGAGATCAGGCATATATTCAGCGATTTCTTCTTTTGTGAACTGCGGCATACCCCAGGTAGCAAAGGCGATTTTGCAGTTCTTGAGGAATTCTTTGTGTTCTTCAATATTTTGTTTGTTTATCCTCGGCGAAAGCTCGCCGTATTCAGCTAATTTTTTGAGAACTTCAGGTGTATAAACCTTGGAAAACTGCAGCTGATTGCTGCCGAAAAGAGCAATTTTCATTATGCCTCGTCCACCTTTTTCTTAAGTCTTTTCATATCTTTAATCATACACGACGGTATTCCGTAATAACCGCAAATATAAGTGTATTCAAGCAATATATTGCCGTCAAAGCCGACTTGCTTGATTTTGTCAAGCAGATTGTCAATATAGGTCGGGTTAAATTTCGGAAACTGCTCACGGCTTTGCTCAGAATAGGAAATATGCACGGTTTCAATATACGGCAAAGTACGCTCAATGCGGTCAAGGTCATATTGCAGACGCTTGTAACGCGATTGGAAGTATGTCCGAAAATTGTCACATCCCACATCGGTATGAATTTTAAGAAAAGCGTCGGTATTATTGTTGTAAGTTTTATCGTGACATTCGGGGCACACAATAAGACCGTATTCTTTGGCAGCAACACAGATGTTTTTAGTGTCCTCAACTATTTGTCTGTACGTTGCCTCGTCAGTCTTTTCGCTGTCGGATTTACCAAGCCACACACGAATACTGCGTGCGCCCATCGTGTTTGCGATTTCGCAGATTTTTCTCCATTCATCAGCGTTTTTACAGCCGACACGGTAATAACTCGCATAAGAATTTATGCGTATTCCCGCTTTATCGCAAAGATTTTTTGCGCGCTTTGCATCAGCAACGCTTCTGACGTGAACATCTCCGCCCCACTCTATGCAGTCAACTTCTGCTTCGCAGGCGATTTCAACGATTTTTTCCAAATTCTTTATTTGTCGGAAAGATGTCGTGGTAAACCCGAATTGCATAATAATCACCAACCATAGTAATTGTTTGTTTTCAGTTTATCATATAAGTTATCAGAACTCAATATAAAAACAGGCTCAGAGAACGGACAATATTCAACAAAAAGCACAGCTTCCGTGAAAGTCGTGCTTTTTTACTGTTCATTCATTAAATCAAACGCAAGCGTAATACTCCAACCGTAATCGCGTATAGACTGGTATTTTACTCTGAAATCATAGGGTTCGACTACTGCTCCCTTTCTGTTGAAGCAGAATGGAGGAATACGGTTTTCACTGTCGTAGAACTCGTAAACCGTGCCCGTACGGTTATACCACTCATTGATAACGCTCAGCGTTTTTTCTTTTATTTTTTGTGATAAAACGGAGTACCCGTATTCGGTAAGTCCCTTTGAAATCATATAATTGTAATTAATCCATACAGGACCGCGCCACATATCCGAGCCGAACGTTTTGTCTTTTACGGATATGCTCGGTATCAGGAATTCTGTACCGAATTCTTCGGGATTCTCAAGGTGAACAACAAGCTTTTTGCATCGGTCTTCGTCACATACACCTGCGAAAACCGGCAGGAAAGAAGCTACTGAATATATTTTGCTTAAGCATTTGTTCTGAATATCGTAATCGAAATAAAAACCGTCATCTTCACACCACAGGGTGCTGTTTATGTCTGCTTTTATTTTTTTATACCACTTATCGAAAAATTCAGAGCCTTCTTTGTCGCCGAGTTCGACGGCTATTTTTTCCATAAAGCGTGTTTCGTTTGCCATATAGCACGAAAAATCAATGGCAAAAAGGTCGTTGCAAGTGTCAAACCTTGGTGAATTATCCATACCGGATTCGTCACAACGGTTATTAAGCTCGGGGTTGGTGTGCCAGGAGTAAAGCTCTTTATCACTTTTTCTTCTGTTTTTACTGCACCAGAGAAGAAACGCTTTGTTGTTTTTGAATACGGATTCAAGAAACGTTTTGTTGCCGCTCTTTTTATAGACGAGATATGCACCCCAAGCTATAACGGGAGGCTGGGTGATGGCGGAGATTTCATAGGGCTTTGCCATATGAGGAATAAATCCGTCATCCCCTTGGATGTCAAAAAGAGCAAGAATAAGGTTTTCAGCAACGTCTGTATCAAGGTGTCTGTGACCTATGGCGTGGAAAACCGAATCCCACAGCCACATATTTCTGTGAGGCAGGCGGTCAGGTGTTGACCATATTCTTTTTATTTTTCCTTCAGGAGAATACAGCTGGCTTTTCATTACGCTTATGCACTTAGAGTATAAAGCGGCATAATTACTGTTTTTGGACGGAGAAGATACATAAGGCTTCAGCTTTTTTTGTTCTGCTTCTTCAACGTCAAGGTTTATGCCTTTCTTGCAAAGCTCAATTGCCTTTTCGGCACTGTCAGCATATGCAAAAGCAAATCTGTTACCTCTTTTCAGTAAAGCCGTATATTCGCCGTCAAAAGTATTATGTATTTCCGCATCGTCGTTTTTGATGGTTTCACATTCTCCGTCAACGCTTACAAAAGCCGCGTGTTCGTTTGATGTTTCGCCTATGACAAGGTGTCTTTCAACGAATATGATACTGCGCTTTCCTGCAGCGGTTTCAAAAGCAATAAGGTCTGAGGCTATGCAACGGAAAGCAGGCACAGAATCTTTTATATCGGAAAAGAAAAGTGTTCTGCGGATTTTTGTGTGAAATATGACGCCGATTTTATCTGCGGCAAGCGTGCCTGTAAAATCGTCGCTGAAAAAAGATTCCCCGTCAAGGGCAGAAAACGCAAAAAGCTGTCCCTGCCCCCATTTTGATGGTGTCATTTTTTACTCCTCAAATACTGCTGATTTTGATGTTTCAAGAGCCGAGTGCTTCGTATGCAATATCAGGTTTATCCGTAATAATACCGTCAGCTCCTATGCTTTGCAAAAATATTATTCTTTCAGCATCGTTGATTGTCCAGTACTGAACGGCAATATTATTTTTGTGAGCATAATTTATAAGTTTTGACGTGCCGAGATTAACAATGTACTTATCAGGCGGTACCTGCAACACGTCAAATTTATAGTAGCCGTCAGGTCTGTCAATATCAAAAAGAGAATCTATATACAGTTTCGCAACCTCAACGTTGACAGCCGAACGGGTTAAATCGGGATAGTTTTCTTCAAGATGTGCAATAACGTCTCTGTTGAAAGAAGCAACAATTGTTTTGTCAAGCAAATCCATTTGCTTCAAAACAACATAAAGAATATCCGCTGCCCTGATACCGGATTCTCCGCTGCTTTTGATTTCAATGCTGTAATAATATTCGCCGTTGTTTTCAAGATAAGTCAAAGCATCCGCTGCG
Source organism: Acutalibacteraceae bacterium (assembly GCA_045630405.1). Lineage (GTDB taxonomy): Bacteria > Bacillota > Clostridia > Oscillospirales > Acutalibacteraceae > CAG-177. The sequence goes on along the minus strand of JAZQTC010000029.1, from coordinate 5,431 downwards.
GTTGCCACTCTCAGATTATCAGGTATATCTTCGCCGCGCAGACCTTTGTAGGGATTTTCACCGTCTTTATCTTTGAAGTATTCGCCGAAGTTAAGATTATAAATTTCTTCGTAAGTATAATCTTCAGGATAATTATCGGTTTTTCCGAAATATTCTACCGCATTTGTCACTTCGTCAAGTGTTTCATCGTGGAGAATAATCAGCTTTTCGTCTGCAGTCAGGCGAACATCGAACTCGATAATATCCGTTTCAAACGTCTGAGAGTTAACACACCCCTCAAAAGCCATCATCGTACCTTGAGGGAAAAGACTTCTGCCGCCACGGTGAGCTGCAATCATCGTATCGCCGAGCCCGGTAATATACTGATTTATTGCAGCATATTCCTGCGGTTCATCCTTCCACTGATATGTAACAAGCTCATATAATCCGACAACTGTCAGAGCAATAATCGCTATACAAATGAGTGATGTTCTGACAATTTTTAAAACCACAGAAGCCGTTTTGCTTCTTTTCTTAGTATTTTTCATATTTTTTCCTTTTATTGCTCCAAAGCTTCGATTTTTGACTTTGTTGCAGCTCTTATTTCTTCAAGCTCTGACATAATCATTTCCTTGCGCTTGCCTGTAAAGTTGTCAAACAGCATAATAATTCCGGGCAGAAGATTGCCTATTATACCGGGGATTGCAACAAGCAGGAATATGCCGTGCAGAGTCTGCGGTGTTTGTACAACTTCAGTCATAACACCGTTGATTGAAACTGCACTCTGATAACCGATAAGTGCAAAGCCTGTGTTGACAAGAACCTCTTTCCAGAGAGCTGAAATACGGGAAACCATCGTGCTGAATGCAAAAACCATACCCTCGTTACGCTGTGCAACGCCGTACTTCCGGTAGCTTTTCCACTCCATATAATCGGTTGAGTCTGCAAGGAGAATTCTTCTTGCGGCACTCATAGCTGCGTTGGGCAAACCGCCGAGTGCGATGAGGATACCGACCAACCAGAGGTGCTTATAACCGAAAATCAAAAGAAGAAGATAACATATACCTGTGTGGAGATAACCCCATACAACAATATCTCTTGATGAACGCTTTTTGCCGACAAAGGGTACGGAAAGCAGACCGCCGTAAGAAAGTGCGGAGCTGCCCATTTCAACGTAGGTTTTCATACCGTAGCGGTTAAGTGTGTGTTTATAGAAGAAGGGAAGAGAGCTGTAGCACACCTGTCTTACAGACTCTATAACCTGGCTCAGACACAGCAGAAGAAGCGGTCTGTTGAGCAGGATAAGTTTGTAGTCGATTTTAACTTTCTTTTCTTTTTCTCTGGGCGGCAATACCATATTGCGCTCCTTAAGAGTGAAGCAGGGCACAAGCATAGTGAACATACCGAGTATACCGAAGAAAAGAGCAACCGTGAAGAAAGCCCATTTTTCTTTTGCATAATCGTTGCCCTGAAGCTCGATTATGATGGGCACCATACCGCCCGGTAACATTGAGCCGAGGGTGGATGCAAGCTGTGCTATAGTGTAGAAATTCTTTCGGGATTTTGCGTTGGGTGTCATACGTACCGAAAGCGTTGACAATGCAACATCAAAAAACGTGTCCGCAATGTTGAAAAGCAGATACAGCAGGAAACTCCAGATGACGTTGAATGTGACGGAAGATGAAGGGACGATAAAAAGAAGAATCGAAGAAAGAGTAAAGGGAATTGCGGAAGCCATCATAAAGCGTCTGGCGTTACCCTTTGTTGAGTGATTGTTGTCCAGAAGTACACCGACAATCGGAGCAATAAAGATATTGACACCGGTTGTGACAGATTTCATTGTGAGCAGGTGATGAGACTTAAGACCCATATAGTCACGCATAAACTGGTCGGTATACGTGCTGACCGAATCCTGACCCATACAGTTGCCGAATACGCCCGAAACGTAGCCTACTTGCTCCTTGAGTGCAACGTCGGGGTTGTTTTTCAATTCCTGATACTTATCCTTTAATTTTCCCATACAATTTTCTCCTTGAATTTTTGAAGTTTAAAAGAGCTTATTTGTGGTTGTATATTCTTTCGGCAGTAAATGTGCCGTCTGATTTTATGTTAAGCAATGTAGCTCCCTGAATCCATTCGCTTTCGGGGGAATCAAACTTGCTTTGCATATTGTAAACACCGTAGCCTGACGGCTGTATATAAGAAAGAAGAATGTTTTCATACATTACGCGGAGGTTGTTGACGTGGTCGTGTCCGAAGTAAACTGCCTGCGCACTGCCTTTTTGTATCATTGCATCGAAAAGACCTGCATCAAAACCCGATTCGCAAACGCCCTCTCTCTTGTCGCCGTAAAGAAAATCACCTTCGCTGTATTCTCTTTCAGCTTGGTAAGGGGGAATATGAACAACCGTTATTGATTTGAATTTGCCGTGTTCTGCAGTGAGAGCATCGTGTTTGTTCCCGTACCATTCAACCTGAGAGGTTTTAACACCGTCGTAAACTTCACCGTCTTCTGTAACGCCGTACTCTTTTTTTGATTCATCTGTCATATAACTGCCTGAATCCATCAGGAAAAACACTTCTTTCAATGTGCCGTCAGAGTTAAGAATGTTGATTGTGTAGTTACCGTTGCCGTCAATATCTTTTGCACCGTTGCGCATAAGACAGTAATCATATGATGAGAATATTCCGACATTTTCTTCCCTTGAAACTGCGAATACACCGTCGCCTTCGTGGTTGCCGAGAACAGCCGCCCAATAGACACCGAGATTTTCCATAAGCTGAGCAAGTTCGTTGTTTCTTTTTTTGTTGAAGCCTGACGAAACGTTGTCTCCGCCAAAAATAACAAGATCAGGCTTTTGCTCGGTTATGTTTTTGACAATGTACGAAACAGTCTGAATATCTGTTTCTTTTTTGCCGTTAAGGTGTGTGTCGGTAAACATCAGCACTTTAAAATCGTCGTCACTTTTCTTTTTTATGGTAACGCCGTCTTCTGTTTCGGAAATGATTTCAACATCGTTCTGAACTTTTTTGACTGAAGAAATATCATAGGAAACGCCTTGTGAATTTTTATAAATCATAAAACCGCTTACACCGATTATCGTCGCCAGAACAAGAGCGATGATGATTTTTACGAATTTTTTCATTTATATCATTCCTTTAATATTCGGTATAATAATATAATATATCTATTTTGTTGTGTTTTCCTTAAATATTTTGACTCATTTCTGACAATTTCTTGACTTTTTTGACATCGGATGATATTATCAAAAAAGAATGAAGGTGTAAAATATGAACCATATCAAATTTGATCCGGCTGAAAAGTTTTATTACCATCGGGGCATGAATGAAAGAGTCGCCAAAGACGGTGTATCGTGGCCGCATTATCATTCTCTTTATGAAATATATTTTCTTGAGGAAGGCAATTGCACCTATATCATTGATAATAAGCTTTACAACGTTCGGTCGGGTGACATTGTAATAATTCCTGACGGTATTATTCATCACACAAAGTATGATAACATAAAGCACTCACGAATACTTATCAATTGTGCCCAAGGACACATACCTGATTCTTTGCAGTCAATCATATCTTCAGGCAAGTATTTTTACAGAAATCCTTTCATAGTCGACGAAATCAGAAAAACTCTTGAAAAAATAGAAAATGAATATAATATCAAAGATTCTTTTTCTGATGAAATAATCTCTTGCTACACTCATTCGCTGCTTTATCTGATTTTGCGTAACACCGAATCGTGTGTCGATATTGATGACGGTAACAAAGTAATTGAGCAAGCCGTAGCATATATAAGAGAAAACTTTTCATCGAATATAACACTTTCTTCTCTGGCAAAAAGGTTTTCACTCAGCCCTGAGCATTTTTCGAGGTTGTTCAAAAAAGAAACAGGATTAGGTTTTTCAAAATATCTCAACTCTTTAAGGCTGCAGTATGCCGAACAACTTCTCAGAAATTCAGAAGGACAGAGTGTAACTCAGGTTGCGGAAATCTGCGGTTTTGAAGACAGCAATTATTTTTCCAAAAAGTTCAAAGAAGTTTACGGTACTTCTCCGAAAAAGCTGCAAAAAAAGCATAAGAGTCAAAAAGTCTGAAAATTTAATGAATCTGAATTCCAAAAGATATTTGAAATGAGATGAAACAAAATGATAAAAACATTAAAGCCGAAGCTTTGCAGTGCAAAGTGTATAACAAAGATAGAAAAACCCGTTCTTACCAAGGATGATATACCTTATGAAGCTTCGCTGATTTTTAATGCAGGTGTTGCTAAATACCAAGGTAAATACGTTATGGTGTTCCGTAACGATTACGGGCCTACAGAAAAAACTTATCCGAAAGTACGTTTCAGAACCTCGCTCGGCTTAGCAACAAGTGACGACGGCATAAATTGGAGCGTCAGCGAAAAAACCATTTTTGATAACAAGAATCTTTTGCCCGGTGATGAAATCAAAAGACTTTATGACCCTAGAATTACGGTTATCGACGGTAAACCGTATTTATGTATGGCTATGGATACCCAGCATGGCGTGCGTGGATGCATTGCTGAAATCGATGACAATTTTGAAAAAATAAATATTATCAGCGCTTCAGCTCCCGATAACCGCAATATGGTGCTTTTCCCCGAAAAAATTAACGGTAAATACGTTCGCCTTGAAAGACCGTTTCCTGTTTATTCAAGAGGCGGTAAGGACAGATTTGACCTTTGGCTTTCAACTTCACCCGATCTCATATTCTGGGGCGAGACGGAGCTTGTTCTTGCCGTTGAAGACGTTCCGTATGCCAACGATAAAATCGGCCCTGCAGCGCCTCCTGTAAAAACCGATAAGGGCTGGCTCACAATTTTTCACGCAGTAGACAAGGATAACAAAAGAAGAAAAAACGGCTGGGAAAGAACGTGGAAAAAGAGATACTGCGCAGGAATTATGCTTCTTGACCTGAACGATCCCACAAAAATTGTAGGTATGAGCAAATTGCCGCTTATTGCTCCGGAAACTTATTACGAAACAAAGTCCGGATTCCGTCAGCATGTGATTTTTCCCGGCGGTATGATTTTAGAGGATAACGGTGAAGTGAAAATTTATTACGGTGCGTCAGATACAGTTGAATGTCTTGCAACGGCAAGAGTCGAAGAGTTGATTGCACTTTGCACGGAAAAACGCAAATAAAAAACTAATGAAAGAAATCTTTAATTAAGTGAAAAACTGACTCCGTTTTTGACGGGGTCAGTTTTTTTGAACGTGATAATTATTGCAGAAAAGATGAGTTTTGTTAACGTAGTTAAGGTTGCGGACGAATGTTTTAAGCGTATGGCACACAAGTATGAAGTCAGAAGAGTCGGATATACACCGAAAGAAAAAACTAAAAGCCCACACATAAAGCGTGAGCTTTTGCATTGGCCCGCCCGAAGGGATTCGAACCCCCGTTCTTCAGAATCGG
>JAZQTC010000028.1:0-33540 GCA_045630405.1 Acutalibacteraceae bacterium | reverse complement strand
AAGATACTTGAGCTCTTTGCCCATAAGATAGCCAACTGCTGCTTCTTCAACATAAGCTGTTACGCCAACAGTTGAGCAGTGTGCTCTGTGAGCTGCACCGAATGCATCGTTAACATACATTTCGCAGATGCTTGCAAGATCTTTTGAGAAAGCTTCGCCGTTCTTTGTTTCTTCTGCACGGAAACGGGTGTTTTCAAGAAGAACAACATCGCCGTCGTTCATAGCAGCAACTGCTGCCTTTGCGTTTTCGCCTACAACTGTATCGTCAGCTGCAAAAACAACTTCCTTGCCCAGCTTCTCGCTGAGTCTTGCTGCAACGGGAGCAAGTGAGAACTTTGCTTCGGGGCCGTTCTTGGGCTTGCCGAGATGTGAGCAAAGGATAACCTTTGCACCGTCATTTATAAGTTTCTGAATGGTGGGAAGAGCTGCATTGATTCTGTTTTCGTCTGTGATAACGCCTTCCTTGAGGGGAACGTTAAAGTCGCAACGAACAAGCACCTTCTTGCCCTTTGCATTGATGTCGTCAACTGTTTTTTTGTTAAGTAAGCTCATTTTTTTCAATCCTTTCAAAAATTTTGTAAGAACATACTTTACCAATTATTTATTTTATAATATTATGTCAAATTTTTCAAGTATTATTTATCGGCAAATTGCCGAATATCTACGGGATTATCAGATTTTTTTCGGCTTGACTTTACAATGTGTTTTTGGTAGAATGTGTAGGCTGAAGAAATTGAATATCCGCCTCCTTAGTTAAATGGATATAACAGGCCCCTCCTAAGGGTCAGTTGTGGGTTCGATTCCCGCAGGGGGTGCCATTCTCCGATGATTCTTCATCGGAGTTTTTATTTTTGGAAACAAATGACACGCAACAAAAAACAGGCTTGCAAAATCGCAAGCCTGTCATTTTTATATTCAGGAAACAAAACTTACAACGAGAACAATTATCCACAGAAGAGTTGTGATGCAGTATTTCTCCGCATATGCGCCTGCATAGGCAATCATTGTGGGGATATATGCAAGAATTCTGCCGAGGAAATTACCTTTTTTCTGGCGATAAAGCAAATCGTGAAGATTCATTGCATCTTCAACCAGAGGGAATACGTTGCAGAGCATTGAAACGCCAACGTACGTCATAAGCACGTATGCCGCAAAAAGTTCAATTGAATCATAATGTGTGATTCCCATATAACGGAGATTCACAAAGCCTGCAAGGAATATCCAAAGACCTGCGCTGAAATTCATAAACGCAGGGCCTGTTGCCATCAGATATGCCGCACCGCCTTTTGTTGCCAGAGAATGCTCAACGTGACCGCAGGCTTCATCAAGGCGGAGATAGCCGGGAACTTCTACGGGCAGACCGAGAACCTTACAGGTAAGCTGCTCCCAGAAGCCCTTGATATAAGCTCCGGGGAAAGTGAGAATTTTTGATGCTATATAAAGAGCTGTCATGCTAAATCACACTCTCCTTCCGTAAGAACTTCCGCAACAGACTTTGTGCCTGCGATGATTTCTTTTGTAACGTCTTCAAGCACACTTTCTTCAAACTGACCGAGGATTTCTTCAACGTCCTCTGTAAATTCTTCTTTCATCTGGTCGCTGTTCTTGAGCAGATATGCGCTCAGATAAAGGGAATTGTAGAATGCAGGGTCATCGAGAGTGCTTGTGTCATAGGTTGACTGATAGATATAATATGCATAGTTGTATGCGAGCATCATCGAATCAAAAGCATTGCTGTAATCGCCGTTTGCCATATAGATGAGTGCAAGCTGACGGCTCAGCTCAGGAATTGATTCATAAAGCTCAAGTGCCTCAATGCAAAGAGTTTTTGCCTTTTCCTGATCACCTGTTCTGCGCAGAAATTCAATCTCAAGCAGGTATGCAGTTTCCGTCTCTTCGTTGTTAACCTTGAACTCGGCAAGAGTTTTGCTTGCGGCATCCTTTTCGCCCGAATCAAGCTGAACATCCATCTTAAGAGCATAAGCATCATATTTTGAGGTGTCATTTTCAATCAGAATATCAATATACTTGATTGCATCTTTGCCTCTGCCTGCAGCACAAAGGGTTTCTGCCATAGGCAGACAGTAAAGCCAGCTGTAATCCTTGCCTGTTTCAAGACACGCTTTTTCAAGATCCTCAAGCATTGCAACCTGTGTTTCAAGGTCAGACTCAAGCAAATCCGCAACCGCAAATTTATAGAAATCAACGTAAAGCGGAGTTACGCCTTCCATTGCCTTGAACGTGTCAAGCTCTGCATAAATTGCCTCTGCATCGGGATTTTCGTCATATGCCTTGTTGAGGGTTTCTTCAATCTGATCAAAGGTTGTATCGTGCTCGTCGCACACAGCCTTGTATTTCTTCATGAATCCCAGTTCATCAACGTTAGCGGTTGTAATGACTCTCTGGGCAACGTAATAAGCATCGATGGGGCTGCTGTAATTTGCAACGGCTTTAACAATGCGCTTATTCACACCCATACCGATTTTTGTAAACTTTGACTCCTTGCCGAGAATGGAGTTGATTTCATCAGCCATTGTCTGCACGTCGGCATATGCCGTGTATGCGCTATACCAGTTATTTTTTGCCGCATATGAATCGCCCTTGGCAACCTGAAGAGCAGGTGCACTTGCAAGCAAGACGATTACAAACGCAAAAAAGCTGAAGCCAAAAGCAGCAAAGCCTGCAATCCAGGCAAGGAAGGGAATCCTTCTCTTAATCATTTTCTTTTCGCATTCGGTGCAGTAGTCGCTGTCCTCCGAAACCTCTCTTTCGCCGCATACGGGGCAGATTTCGGCAGGCTCTTTTTCCTCTGCATCTTCTGCTGATTCTTCTTTTTCCTCGTCGGATTCTTCATCCGAAACCTCTGCAGGAATTTCTTCTGCAGTTTCTTCTGTCACTTCTTCCGCAGTTTCTGCGATTTCCTCTGTTGCTTCCTCTGCAATTTCTTCTGCAGTTTCGGGAGCATCCGCAACTTCCTGCGCAACTTCTGCGTCAGTTTCCTGCGCAATTTCTTCTTCGGGAATACCGTTCAAATTTTCCTTATCCAAACGCTTATCCTCCTTTTCAATATCTGTACATTTTAGTATTCTACCATTAATTTTTTCAAATTTCAATAAATTAGGAAATATTTACATATTATTAATATTAACATCACTTTTCATTTTGAAGAATGTGTGATATACTTACTTTCAGGAGGCGTATAATTATGAAAGAAATCAACATCAGAGATATCAGAAAAAGCCCCGTTGAGCTTATTTCCGACGGCTGGGGACTGGTTACCGCAGGCAACAAAAACGGCTATAACACAATGACCGTCAGCTGGGGTGCACTCGGAGAAATATGGGGCAAGGATGCGGCGTTTGTATTTATCCGCCCCCAGAGATATACCTATGAATTCACCGAAAAAGAAGAAATATTCACCCTTTCATTCTACGGAAGCGAATTCAAGGACGCACTTAAAATCTGCGGCTCAAAAAGCGGCAGAGACGTTGACAAAGCGGCCGTCTGCGGACTTACCCCCGTTTTCACCGACGGCAGCGTAACCTTTGAGCAGGCGGAATACACCCTTGTGTGCCGCAAAATGGCGGCTCAGTTCTTTGACCCTGCAGGTTTTATTGATAATTCAATCGAAAACAACTATGCCAACAAGGATTATCACAAAATGTACGTTGGCGAAATAATAAAAGTTTATCAGAAATAAAAACTTTTTGTCACCTTTTGCCTTTCAGCATCGTTTATGTTGTAAAAGGCAAAGGTGATTTTTGCTTTAAGGTTATGAAACCCTATGAGAGGAGGCGGTAGCTTGTCCGCAGAAAAAATAAAATTCCCGCCCGACGCGCGGCGTGCCGTTGAGAAATACGGCAACAGTCTTTACCGCCTGTGCACGGTTATGTTGCAAAATCGGGAGGACGCTCAGGATGCCGTGCAGGAATGCTTCCTGCGTTACATAACAAAAGCACCCGACTTCAAGGATTCCGAGCACGAAAAAGCCTGGCTAATCCGTGTTGCAAGCAACGTATGCAAGGATATGCTGCGATACCGCAGACACACCTCTTTTCTCAGCCTTGACGAAATACGCACCGTCAGCACAAGCGAGGATAATGCGCAAATCCTCGGTATGCTTATGATGCTGGAAGAAAAATACAGAGCAGTCATTCACCTGCACTACGTTGAGGGCTACGGCACGGAAGAAATATCGGATATGCTGAGCATATCCTCAGCCGCCGTGCGAAAACGTCTGCAACGAGGCAGAGAAAAACTGCGTGAAATTTACGAAAAGGAGGCGATATAACAATGGATTTCAGCAAAATCAGGCCTGCCGTTGAGGAGATAACTCTGACCGACGAGCAAATGGAGCAGATTATCAGCAACTGCAAAAGAAAAAAGAAAAAATTCAATTACAAACCCCTTATTGCCGCTGCGGCAGCCGCCGTAATCATTGTCGTTATTGCCTCACCGGGTTTTCTTTTCAGGGCAAAAAATGCAGATTCCGCCGAAAATATAAAACAGGAAAATTTTGCAGATGACTATGATTACCTTGCCGACGAGGATATTTATTACTATTCGGGAACCAGCGGTGCAGGAGATATGCCTGCTCAGGACGTCTGCATTTTTGCGGATTTTTCCGCATTTGAAGCAGATGAATTTTCGGAGCTTTATTGCCTTATCCCTTCGGAATTCCTGCACTTTGCAGGCGACGGTTTAAACAGCTGGCTTTCTTCCGTTTCTCCCGACAATGGAATGGCGATTATGCAGTTTGTAATGCATTTCGGCATTTCAAAAGATGATTTTATCTCTGCAAACCTTGCTTTTTCCTCGCGTACGGGCAAATGTTTTGACACCGATGCAATCTACACCTTCGACAAGGAGCTTATTGACGGCATTTACCGCAAATAAAAAACCGCCCTCAACTGAGAGCGGTCCGTGATTACTCAATAACGGTGTAGCCGAGTTCTTTAAAAGCATCACTGCTGAAGCTTTCATAAAGTGCATCAAAAGTGCTTTCAACAATCTCTGTTCTCTTGACAACAACAAGCTTCATGTCATTGTCCTTTTCAACTACCTTCTTGATATCATTGTCCTTTGCTTCCTGAACGGTTGCTTCATAGTTTTCATATGAATCAAAGAAAAGATAGTCCAGTCTGTAGTCCGTGTTGCCTTTTTTGTCAAAAATATACTTCTGGAATTCCCTGCCGAGAGGAGTCTTTTTCTCCATAACAAGCTCTTTGTTTTTCTTGGTTTTGCCTACCTTGGCAACGTACTTGTCAATTTCTTTTTCAAGTTCTTCCTGAGCCTGAACAGAAGCCTCAATCTGTGACTGACGTTCCGACTCATAAACGTTGAGCTGTTCCTGGAATTCATCATAATTAACGGGATCTGTTTCCTGGGGTTCTGCAGGCTCTACCTTGCAGGCTGCAAGTGAAACAACTGCAGCAAGGATAAGTAAAAGTGATATTATCTTTTTCACGGAATCTCCTCCTGTGTGTTTAATGTCTACATATTATATGTGGCATATTTTCAAAAAAAAGTCAAGTGTTTTGAAGAAATTTTACATTTCCGCAATTCAAATACAACAATTAACGAAAGGTGTTGTCAAAATGAAAAATTTTTTTGCAATCATTCTCTGTGCGGTAATCGCACTTTCTTTTGTCGCTTGCGGCTCAACGTCGGACAAAGCCACCTCTGCCGAAGTGACCGATACCCAATTTGACTATTTTGCCGCTGAAGATGCGGAAAACGTAAATTATTTCGTCGCCGACAGCGCAAGCGGTGCAACCGCACCCGAAAGTGCAAAAGAAAACTCAAACGAAAAAATCATCAAAACCGTTGAGCTTACCGTTGAAACAAAAGAATATGAGGCATATATTTCCGCCCTTACGGCAAGCGTGAAATCCGCAGGCGGCTACATTGAAAATTCATCGGCAAATCTGGGCAGATACGACTATTCCAACAGATATGCAACTTATACCGTGCGTATTCCTGCCGCAAATCTTGATGCATTCATCAACGCATCCGACGAAAAAGGTACTATCATCTCAAAAACCGAAAATCAGCAGAACGTGACCCTTGAATACGTTGACCTTGAAAGCAGAATCGAGGCATTCAAAACAGAAAAAGCCACTCTCACGGGTCTGCTTGAAAAGGCGGCATCCCTTGATGACGTTCTGAAAATTCAGGAAAGACTCTCCGAGGTCAATTATCAGATTGAAACCTACACTTCACAGCTCAAGGTGCTTGAAAACAGAGTCAGCTACAGCACCGTCACCCTGCACATCAACGAGGTTGAACGAGTAACCGACACACAACCCACCCTTCGGACACGCATCAAAAACCGTTTCCTCAGCAACCTTGACAATCTTGTTGACTTGATGAAAGAACTGGTTGTTTCCGTTATCGGCGGTCTGCCCGTTATCATTCCGCTGGCTGCCGCAATATTCGTTGCAATCCTTGTCATAAAGAAAATAATCAAAAAACGCAGAGGATATTAACACGCAAATTTTACGAGGGAAGCTTATGCTTCCCTTTTTTTATTATTTTTATTAATATTCTTTTTTAGAAATTAGAATTATGTTATTTTTGTTATCATATAATATGGATTAATGTAGATTTGAACTCTGAAGAGAAAGGAAGCTGATGATTTTGGCTAAAACGCTTGTTTTAACCGAAAAACCCTCCGTTGCAAGGGATATTGCCCGTGTTCTGGGATGCAAAAAGAACGGCAACGGCTGCATAATCGGCGATAAATATATAATTACCTGGGCTTTGGGTCACCTTGTTACTCTTGCAGACCCCGAAGCCTACGACAACAAATACAAAACCTGGCGTATGGATGACCTGCCTATGCTGCCTGAATATATGAAGCTGGTTGTTATCGGGCAAACCTCAAAACAGTTCAAGGCTGTAAGCTCCCTCCTTGGAAGCAACGAGGTTGACAAAGTTGTTATTGCCACAGACGCAGGCCGTGAGGGCGAACTTGTTGCACGCTGGATAATCCGGAAAGCAAACTGCAAAAAGCCTATGCTCCGTCTCTGGATTTCATCCCAGACGGACAAAGCAATCCGCGAGGGCTTTGCCTCTCTCAAACCTGCTTCGCAGTACGACAATCTTTATCGAAGTGCCCAATGCCGTGCAGAGGCTGACTGGCTTATCGGTCTCAACGTAAGCCGTGCACTCACCTGCAAGCATAACGCACAGCTTTCCGCAGGCAGAGTGCAGACCCCCACCCTTGCAATGATTGTGAAGCGTGAGGAAGAAATCCTGAAATTCAGGTCAAAAGATTATTTTACCGTCAAAGCAGATTTCGACGGTTTTTCCGCTATATACAAGGACAGCCGCAATCAGGCAAGATTCTTTGATGCCGCTGCGGCACAGGAGGTTGCAGACTCCGCAAAAGGCAAGCGCGGAATTATCTCCGAGGTCAAAAAGGTTTATCGTTTCAAGGCTCCCCCTGCCACATACGACCTGACGGAGCTTCAGCGAGATGCCAACAAAAAATACGGTTTTTCCGCAAAGCAGACTCTCTCACTTATGCAGAGTCTTTACGAAACTCACAAGCTGCTGACCTACCCCAGAACGGACTCACGCTACATCACAAAGGACGTTGCCGCAACCCTTCCCGAAAGACTCAAAGCGATTGCAATCGGCCCTTACAAAGACGCGGCAAATGCCGTTCTCCGTTCAAAACCGATTCAGACGAAATATATTGTGAACGATGCCAAGGTTACAGACCACCACGCCATAATCCCCACCGAACAGTACGTTGACCTCAACAAGCTTTCCACGGATGAGCGTCGTATCTATGACCTTGTTGTGCGCCGTTTTCTTGCCGTTCTGAGCGCACCTTTTGAATATGACGAAATGCAGGTTACCGTAACCGTAGGCAAGCACAAATTCTACACAAAAGGTCAATCCGTCAAAGCCGCAGGCTGGAGAGCTCTTTATGATTCGTCTCTTGCCGAGGATGACGACGGTGATGAGGATATTTCGTCCCAGTCCCTGCCTCCTCTTGTACAGGGAGCAAGCGTAAACGTGAACAACGTGCGCCTTGTTGCAGGCAAAACCGCACCTCCCTCAAGATACACCGAAGCCACCCTGCTTTCCGCAATGGAAAATCCCACGGGGCAGGTTGATGACGGCTCACTCAAGGATGCCCTGAAAACCGCAGGCGGTCTGGGCACTCCTGCCACAAGAGCCGATATAATCGAAAAACTGTTTGATTCCTTCTGCGTTGAGCGCAGAGGCAAGGAGATTTTCCCCACCTCAAAAGGAAAACAGCTTATTGAAATCGTCCCCCCCGACCTTAAATCCGCCGAGCTTACCGCAAGATGGGAGCAAAGGCTCTCACTCATCGCAAAAGGCGGTGCAGACAGCAAGAAATTCATTGAAGAAATGCGCAACTACGCAAGTTCACTTGTAAATTCCGTCAAATCCGCAGACGTTAAGTATAAGCACGATAATATGACCCGCGAGCCTTGCCCCGAATGCGGTAAATATCTGCTTGAAGTCAACGGCAAAAAGGGCAAAATGCTTGTTTGTCAGGACAGAGAATGCGGTTACCGCAAAAGTATTTCCGTTGTCACAAACGCCCGTTGTCCCGAATGCCACAAAAAGCTGGAAATGCGTGGCGAGGGTGACAAAAAAGCATTTTTCTGCGTTTGCGGCTACAGAGAAAAACTTACGGATTTTGAAAAAAGAAAAGAAAGTGCAGGCGCAGGCAAAAGAGACGTTGCAAAGTATATGCAACAGCAGTCAAAGCAAAAAAGCTCCAGCAATCCCCTTGCCGACCAGCTTGCAAAATGGATGGAGGAAAACAAATGAGACGTTTTCTTTCTGTTTTAGTAATTTTCGCCTTGCTCCTTGCCTGCACCTCTTGTTCAGGCGGTGACAACAAGGCAATCTCATACAGTCTGAGCGCATCCCCCTCAACCCTTGACCCTCAGTATGCAACGGATACAGGCGCTCACATAATTATCAACAACGCCTTCGAGGGGCTTGTTCGACTTTCTGCAGACGGCGGAATCATTCCCGGTCTTGCCGAAAGCTGGACGGTTTCTCCCGACGGGCTGACCTACACGTTCAACCTCAAGGAAGGCACAGAATGGTATTGTCCCTCTGTGCTGAAAAGCGAATTCGGTGAAGAATTTTATAATAAATTCGCACAGGAAAAGGTAACTGCAAAAGATTTTGTTTTTGCAATGCAAAGGGCGGTTTCTCCCGATACGGGGTCACCCTCCTCGCACCGACTTTTCGTTATTGAAAATGCCGCCGATATCCGTTCAGGCAAGGCGGACGTCTCCACTCTCGGTGTTACCGCACCGCAAGACTACACCCTTGTTATCAGGCTTTCCGAGCCTTGCTCCGATTTGCTCGAAAGACTTACGGAAAGCGTATTTATGCCCTGCAATGAAGATTTCTTCAACGCAATGAACGGCAGATACGGTCTGACCCACAAGCACATCCTCTGCAACGGCCCGTTCTATATAAGTGCCTGGAGCAAGGACGATTCGCTTTCCATCAGAAAAAACAAATATTATTCAGGCTCGCAGGAAGTATCACCCAGCTCGGTTAATTTTGATTTCCGATTCGACTTAAAAACCGCACCGGGCAGAATATCTTCTGCCGCACTTTCGGCGGCAATGCTTCCTCCCGACTGTGCTCTTCCCGAAAATTCAACCCTTGTAAAAGAGAACAAAAACTCTGTTTTCGGCTTTGTTTTCAATTGCAAGGACACGTATCTCAGAAACATCAACGTGAGACTTGCGCTTTGCAACTCAATTGACAGAGATCTTTTTTCAAGCGAGATTGACGGAGCCGTACCTATGAGTGGTTTTGTGCCCGAAAGTTGTTCCGCAGGCAGCGGCAACTACCGCAATTCCGTAGGCTCTCAGACCCCTCATATCAGCAACAATTCTGCCGCCGCTCAGGGATATTGGCGCACGGCGCTTGCCGAGCTGGACAAAGACAGATTGGAACTCACCGTGCTTTGTCCCGATTGGCTTGACAATTCCGTACGCCGTCAGCTTCAGATCTGGCAGCAAACTCTGGGAATCGGTCTGGGCATTACTATTGAAACTAAAACTCCAGAGGAAATTCAGGCTGCCGTTAATTCAGGCAATTTCCAGATTGCCCTTGCAGGCATAGAATCCGAATATGACAGCGCAGTTGATTTCCTTGCGTCTCTCCGAAACGGAAACACAATGCGCTTTTCCTCCGATGAATACAGCGCAATCATCGACAGACTTCTGACCGTTGAAGACGAAAGCGATTTGCTGGGCGGATGCTTTACCGCTGAAAGTCATATTCTTCAACAAGGCTATTGCTATCCCCTTTATTGCCGTGCAAGCCGCTTTGTTGTTCACGAAGAAATCGAGGGCATAACCGTAGGCAAATCAGAAAGTACGGTTTCGTTCATCGGCACAAAGAGGTTTGACTGATGAAAAAGAAAACCGTAACCGTTCTTTGCTGGGTTGCCGTTGCTTTGTGTATGGCTGTGATTTTTTGTTTTTCAGACCAGCCTGCAACCCTCTCTCAATCTGTAAGCGACAGATTTGCGTTCCTTCTGAAGCTTCCGTTCGGCAGCTTCATTGTGCGAAAATCTGCTCATTTCCTTGAATTTGCAGGTCTTGCTGTGCTTGTTTTCAATGCACTTCACAGCACCTTCGGCAAATTCCGACCCTTCACCGCTTTTGCGGTTACCGCCGTATACGGAATCACGGATGAAATTCATCAGATTTTTGTTGACGGGCGTGCCTGCCGATTCTTTGATTGGCTGGTTGATTGCTCGGGCGCGGCGGCGGCTCTGATTTTTGTTTGTTTGATAATTTTTCTCTCCCGAAAATATGAGAGGAGGAACCCGAATGACGAATAACGAAAAAATTATGATAGCAGGCTGTGCCGCAGGTGCAGCGGCGGCTACGGTGCCTGCCGTTTACGGCTTTGTCAAGGCAACTGCAAGACAGCCCATTACGGACAAGGATTTTCTCCGTGCCGAAAACGGAACGTTCATCTCCGAATGCGGTGCAATAACCGCGCTGAAAGGCATTAACCTCAATGATGACTTTTTCTGGTTCAAAAAAGATGACCTTGACGAAAATTCACGCACAGCCGAAGTTTTTGCCGCCCTTGAAAGCCGATTCGGCAGATACGGTGCAAGACAGCTTGCTCAAAAGTATAACGAGGGTTTTATCACCGCATCCGACGTTAAAAAAATCGCAAAACTCGGTGCAAACTGCGTAAGAATTCCTTTGCGCAGCCGTTTTCTTCTGAGCAAGGACAACTGCAAGGGTGACATTGATTTTGAACGCCTTGATTATATAATTGAAAAATGCAGAAAAGCAGGGCTTTACGTCATACTGGATCTGCATTCCGCACCCGGTTTTCAGAATACTGATTCCGCTTGCTGCAAGGATGAAGAAAGCGTGCTCTTCAGCTCCTCAAAGGACGGTTTTGAGGCTCGCAACGCAACCGTAAGGCTCTGGACACAGATTGCCGCACATTACAAGGATGAACCCGTTATTGCGGCATACGACCTGCTTAACAGACCCCTCAACCGTATAGCTGATTGGGAAGAAAGCCTTGACACCCTTCATAAATTCTACAGAAGGCTTATTAAAGCAATCCGTAACGTTGACGAAAAACACATAATTATCCTTGAGGCGGCAGGCGCACCCCATACCCTTCCCGTACCTGAGAAAATAAGCGACAACAACGTTGCATACGGAATATATTCCCGTTTTCACACTACCTATGAAATTCAGGCTCTTCTCAACGGTATTCATCAATTCGGCGGCAACGGAATTCCTTTTATAATCTGCAAGCTGAGGGCGGACGAAAACCTTGAATCTTCCCTCACCGCAATGAATGATAACGGAATCTCTTGGCTCGCAGGCGATTTCAAAGGCTCGGGATTCAAGTGTAATTATCTTTATTCCGGCAACGTACCCGAAGCAGACCTGACCGCTGACACTTATGATGAAATCGGTGAGAAATGGTCAAAGCCCCTTTCAACAAAGAATTTTACCGAAAACAAAGAAATGAGCGCAATCCTGAAAAAAGCTTTCAAGTATGGTGCAATCCGCATTGAAAAACCCGAAAAAAAGCCTCAATTCAAGGTGAAATTCGGTTCAAAGCTCATTTACGGCAAATAAAAGCAAAAGCGACTTGCAGGCATAACTCCCGTGCAAGCCGCTTTTTATTTTCAGTTGGTACAGAAAAAATTTAAACCCTCCCGAAAAAACGGGAGGGTAAATTTTTAATGTAAGTCAAGAACAGGAAATATTATTCCTGGCTCTCTCTGATCTTTGCGTAGCATTCGCTGCAACGAACGCCCTTGTCATCACGGGGCTTGAAGGGAACTCTTGCAACACCACCGCAATCCATGCATGTTGTCTCAAAATATTCACGTTCGCCACGGGCAGCATTCTTGCGTGCGGCACGGCAGTCCTTGCAGCGCTGGGGCTCGTTTACAAAGCCTTTTTCAGCATAAAATTCCTGTTCGCCTGCAGTGAAAGTAAATTCATTGCCGCATTCCTTACAGATAAGGGTCTTGTCTTCGTACATTGTTTTTAACCTCGCTTGAAAAAATATTTTATTTGCCCTTGGACGGATTCGCACCGCCGCCTTTGTGAATAAACAACGCTCTTCTGTATTAAGCTACCGGGGGCATATATTACTCCTTACGGAGTATTATAAACTGAATAAAAGACGCATTTTTTTGCGTATGCGCTGCAGGGCATTGTCGATTGCCTTTTCTGTGCAGCCGAGCCTTTCCGCCATTTCGGAATAGCTCATATCCATCAGCCTCAGGTCAACAACCTGCTTTTCAAAATCAGAAAGACCTTCGCTGAGTATATTTTCAAGATGCTCCGAATCTTCTTTTTCGGACACTATGTTGGCCGGGTCTGCGCTGGCGTCAGCCTCGTCAATCTTTTCGGGTTCATAGGGCAACGCACCTGAAAGGGCAGCGTTCTTGTTGTTGAAGCTTGTCCTGACTGCAGAAACGATTCTGTTGTTTATGCAAACCTCTGCATACGCCTTGAACGGCGAGCCTTTCGATGGGTCGTACGTCTTGACTGCGTCGAGAAAACCGAGCAAACCTTCCTGAACAAGGTCATCGCCCGAAACCCTTGGACTTGAAAAACCTGATGCCTTTGCTCTGGCAATGGGAGTTACGGTTGCAATCAGCAATGCCATTGCTGCGTCATCTCCGTTTGCCGCACGGAACACAAGCTCATCATCGGTAAGGGTTATTTTGCTTTTTTCGCACATTAGACTACCTCTGAAAATCATCTTAACTAATATAATAAGCTAATATTTGAATTTTGTCAACAACAAATTTACCAAATCGCCTTTTATTTTTTGTTAATTGTGACGAATTCGACCAAAAAATCAAAATATTGTGTTTTTTCGTTATAAATCCAATCGAGAAAAATAAATTTTTTGATTTTTTCACTGCCGAATTTTGCAACTTATATTTTGTTTCCGAAAAGCAATGATAATATTCGGGTGAGATATAATGACACAAAAAAACAAAAAACTGTGGCAACTTCTGACGTTGCTCGCCGCCGATCTGGCTTTGCTCATTCTGATTTCAACCTTCACCGCCAATGCAACCCATATGGGTGACAGCGGTGAAAGAGTTGCGTTAATTCAACAAGCGTTGGCAGAAAAAAAGTTTTTCAGCGAAAAAATCAGCGGTATATACTGCACGAAAACAGACAAAGCAATAAAAAATTTTCGTCGGAGTGCAGGCATCAGCCGCAACGGTGAAGCCGACCGTTCCACCCTTGATGCTCTGGGAATCAGTTCGCGCACCGACCCTTGTTTTTCTGCAGAGGTCGAGCTCCTTGCCCGATGTATTCAGCAAAGCGGCTGCCATACTTATGCGGAAATGCTGAAAAAAGGGCAGGAAATTCTGGACAAAACAAAAGCTGCCCGTACTCTGGGCAGCTGTGTTTCTGAACTGTATCCTGATATTCTCCGTGCAGACGAGCCGTCGTCCGAGGCTTATACCGCTGCACTTCACGCAATAAGGGAACTCTGATTTTATTTGCAGAGTTCCTCTGCAAGAGCCTCAAGCTGAATAAGATTTTCATCGTTCACAGCCGATTTGATGTGAACGCCTGCTTCCGTGTATGTTATATCCTTGCTTTTTTCAAGCATTTTTCTCATAAACTTTTCAGCCATAAGTCCCCACGTGCCGTTTTCAATGAAGCCCACCGTTCTGTTCTGATAATTGCGCTCGGTGAGATGCTTGAGAAATTCGTGCATAAACGGGAAAATCTCGCCGTTGTAGGTTGTGGTTGCAAGCACGTGTTTGCCGTAGCGGAATGCATCTTCAACAGCCTCTGCCATATCACAGCGTGCAAGGTTGTTTACAACAACCTTGGGGCAACCCTTTTCACGCAGTTTTTCTGCAAGAATTTCAACTGCTTTTTTAGTGTTGCCGTAAACAGAGGTATAAGAAATCAGCACACCCTCGCTCTCAACACCGTAGGATGACCAGATATCGTAAAGATTGACGTAATAGTCCAGATTTTCGCTGAGGATGGGGCCGTGAAGAGGGCAGATGATTTCAATATCCAGACCAGCCGCCTTCTTAAGCACGGGCTGCACCTGAGAGCCGTACTTGCCCACGATACCAAAATAATAACGTCTTGCCTCGCAGGCCCAGTCTTCATCAGCATCAAGAGCACCGAATTTGCCGAAGGCATCAGCAGAGAAAAGCACCTTATCCGTGCTGTCATAGCTCATAATAACCTCGGGCCAATGCACCATAGGCGCCGTCACAAAATTAAGCTCGTGTCTGCCAAGGGAAAGCTGACTTCCTTCGCCCACAACGACCTGTCTGTCCGCAAAATCCGAGCCGTAAAACTGCTTCATCATTGTGAATGCCTTTGAGGATGCAACGATTTTTGCCTGAGGATAGGTCTGCGCAAAAAGTAATATGTTTGCTGAATGGTCGGGCTCCATATGCTGCACAACCAGGTAGTCTGGTGCTTTGTCACCTGTTACGGCCTTAAGATTTGCAAGCCATTCCTTGCCGAAACGAGCGTCAACAGTATCCATAACCGCAATTTTCTCATCTTCTATAACGTATGAGTTATAAGCCATACCGTTTTCAACAACATACTGACCTTCAAAAAGGTCAACTTCTCTGTCATTAACGCCTATGTATTTTATGTCCTGAGTAATTTTCATAATTCCTCTCCTTACCTGAGTTTTATTTAATTATATCACAGGTACGGGGGTTATTACAACAGTTTTCAGCAATTACATTATTTTTCAGTTCATCCGTCGCTTCCTTGGAAAGCATAAGCAACGCAAAAATATTGGGCACCGCCATAAGACCGTTGAAAGTGTCTGACAAGCTCCACACGCTTTCCAGACGGATAACACAGCCTGCAAAGGCGGCAACCGCATATAATGCGTTATATATTCTGCCGCTTTTTGACCCGAAAAGATACTCCGCACCGCTTTTTCCGTAATACGACCAGGCGGTGAGGGTTGCGAAAGCAAAAAGACAGATGCAGATATCAAGGAAATAACCGCCTGCCCTGCCGAATACACTCTCAAAAACCGCCGCACAGAGTTCAACCCCGTTAAGGCTTACATCAGGCGACCACACTCCGCTTGTGAGAATTGCGGCAGCCGTAACCGTACACATAAACACGGTGTCAATAAACACCTCAACAATGCCCCATTTTCCTTGCTGTGCAGGGTTTTCACAGTCTGCCGCGGCGTGGATTATTGCGCTGCTTCCGAGACCTGCCTCGTTTGAAAAAACACCTCTCGATATGCCGTATCTTGCCGCTTTTGCCATTCCGTAACCCGAAATTGCCCTCACCGTAAACGCTTCTCTCACAATATTTCTGATACAGGGAATCAGATTGTCTGCGTTTTTGCCGATTATAACAAAGCAGGCAATGATAAACAATGCGGAAAGCACGGGAATGAGTTTTTCAGAAATAGCGGATATCCTTTCCAATCCGCCCTTGACGGAAACGGCTACAAGCACCGCAAGCAAAATTCCGCTTGCAACCGGCGGCACTCCGAACCCGGAAAGCCCTTGCGCAACCGAATTTGCCTGAGTCATATTACCCATTCCCAATGATGCTCCCGTCATAAAAACCGCATACGCGCCTGCAAGCCCTTTCATACCGAGACCGCGCTCAATATATTGCATCGGCCCGCCTTTCCACCTGCCGAGGACATTCTTCACCCTGTATTTAACTCCGAGAATATTCTCGCAGCAGCAGGTCATCATACCAAGCACCGCAGAAATGCACATCCAGAATACGGCACCTGCCCCTCCCGAGCAAAGGGCGGTTGCAACGCCCACTATGTTGCCCGTACCGAGGCAAGCGGCAAGAGCAGTTGCAAGGGCGCTTGTCTGAGAAATCGTACCGTCTTCACATTTGCCTTTTTTGTTTGAAAAAACCGTGGCTTTCAGCCAGTCTCCCACTCCCGAAATCTGATAAAATCCCGTCCGCACGGAAAGAAAAAGCCCCGTGCCGAGAAAAACCGCCAGCATAGGCGGCCCCCACACAAAGGCGCTGATTGCAGAATTTATTTCACCAAACAAAAAGCAGTCACCTCATTCAATTCTATGAGATGACCGCTTCAATTATTATCTGTTGTCTGTAATCTTTATGTTGAAGTTATAGGTTTCTGCGTAATCCTTAACCTTGACAGACGTGCTCTTGATATAGAAAATTGCTTTGGGACAAGCGTCAAATGAGAACTTTGCAATGTTGACGTTGTCGCCTCTGAACTGAGCAATCTTAAGGTTTTCGCAGTAATAATATGCATAATCACCGAGGGTTTCAAGGTTGTGAGGCATATCTGTCTGCACAAGATTCTTGCACTCGGAGAAAGCATATTCGCCGATTTCGGTGAGCAGAGGTGATCTGTTCATAAGTGCCTTTTTGACAGAACTGTTTGCAAAAGCATATTCCTCAATCTTGGTGAGGGTGTCGGGAGTTCTGATAACTGTAATAGTCTGAACGTCCTTGAACGCTTCCTTGCCGATAACAGTAACGGTGTAATCACCAAGCGATGAGGGAATCTGAAGTTCCGTAACAGGCTCTGTACCGTTATACTTTGTTATTTTTGCGGTTTCGTCGTCCAGTACAACGTAGCTGTAAAGACCTGTTTCATCCATCTTTTCTTTGTTGCAGGAACAGAAAAGGGTAAGAACGGATGCAAGAATAAGTAAAATTGACAATGCTTTTTTCATAGTAAAAATCCTTTCGGTTTTTTATATTCATCAGAGTCCTGCTTTTCTGCAGTTCTCTTTGTGTTCCCTGAACGTTTCGGCATAAATATAGTCGCCGTTACCGTCGGTAATAAAATAGTAATAATCGGTTTCCGCAGGATAAAGGGCGGCATTTATTGCGTCCATACCAACGTTTGTTATGGGGCCTGCAGGCAGACCGTCGCAATTATAGGTATTATAAAGTTCAACAAACTCGTTATAGCGTTCTTCATCCACGTAGGGCTTGACGTAATCCCTCAGATAAAAAGTGGCAACGTCGCATTGAAGCTTGGGGAATGACCTGCTGTTCAGTCGGTTATGAAGCACCGAGGACACCTTGTCCATTTCATTGGGGTCACCTGCCTCCTCCTGAATGATCGAGGCCAGGATCAGAATTTCATCAACGGTGTAGCCCAGTTCAGCGCACCGTTCCGTTATGCGAGCCGTTTTGTTTTCCGTGTTTTTCAGGAATCTTCTCAACGCAGATTTTGCGCTCTCGTTCCTGTAAAATTCATATGTATCGGGAAAAACGTAGCCCTCAAGCAAAAATGCTCTTTCCTGCGGATTGGGAATCACAAAGGAATATCCCTCAAGATTTTCGGGATTGTTGACCTCTGCCATAAACTCCTCTGCGGAACAAACTCCGTTATCGCCTAAAATCTGCGCAATCTGGACAACGGTTGAACCCTCGGGAAAGGTGAGGCGGACAACGTTTGAGGTTGTTGGCTCGGTTGAAACCACGGTCGGTTTTTTTGCCTTGCAGGCAGAAAAACCAAGCAAAAGCAAAACAGAAACTGATATTGCAATTATTTTTTTCATCATTATCTTTCTCATATCGGTAATTTTACCACAGTACGCCACAAAAATCAAGTGAACGTTTGGTGAATAAAAAATTGGCTTGGACAGGTTCATCGCCCGTTCAAGCCAATCTGTTTATTTTTGTTCATCGAGACAATCAGGAATTAGTCTTCCTTCTTTGTCTTGATAACTGCTACTGTGCCTGCTGCAAGAGCAAGAAGTGCAATTGCGGGAACAACGATGCCGCTGCCTGTTGAGGGGATTGTTGTGTCAACTGATGCGGGCTTCTTTGTTGTTGTTGATGTGTCCTGACCTTCGTATGCGGTCTGACCGGGAGCAAGAGTAACTGTAACGTCTGCTGCAGTTGAAGCTGCGGTTGTACCTGCTGCAGTTGAAGCTGCAGTTGTTGCTGCGGTTGTTGCTGCAGTTGTTGCTACGGTTGATGCTGCAGTTGTTGCAAGGTCATCTACGTCATCAGTCTTTACAGTTGTTGTCTCTGTTGCAGCCTGTGTTGTAGTAGTTGTTGTGGTTGTTGTGGTGGTAGTTGTTGTACCTGTTGCAAATGCTGTTGCGAATGCACAAAGTGCAAACATCATAGCAAGAACGAGTGCGATTGTCTTTTTCATTCTCATATCCATCCTTTATTAGTTTTTCGGCATAAAAGCCTAATTTAATACAGTAATCATTTTACACATAACGTGTCAATTTGTCAAGTGAATATATTTACCAAAATACAAATAAAAGCAGACGTGTATTTGGCAAAGATACTGTATTTTCAGCCTCTCATTGCTAAAAATATAAATAATCTATGTGAAAGGAGCGTCTTTATGTCCTTTAATTTTCTCGATAAGAAAAACGAGAAAACTTCTCCGTGGCACATCCTTGAAAAGGATATCCGCCCGACTTACGATGCCGATGAAATCCATTCCGACGTTCTCGGCAGCTACACGGGCACCGCTTACGGCGATCCTGAACCCGTTCAGGATGCAGATGACCTCTGATTAAGTTCCCGTTTGAGGGATGCAGGGTCGGCAGGGGCGTATTGTGCCGATACGCCCCGCCTGAACTACCATCTTGTTCCCCTGTGTTCTGCACTCTTTCCCCAAAGAATGCAGAACTATGCAAAAACTCTGTGCTCCATCCATCCTGAAAGCTACAGGTTTTTTATCGGATTGTCTGCGACGAAACAAGCGTGCATTTTTCGATATCAAAAGCAACAACTCTTTCGCCTGATACTGTGTAGAGTATTCCGTCGATACATACGCCTCTCACCGCCGCATCACCCGTGGATGCCGCATCGTGATTGTAGGTGCCGACGGGTCGGATTTCTCCGTCCGCAACGCTGAAAAGAATATATGCGGATATATCGGTGTCAATTTCTGAATTGTGGTTAACAACGGGAATGCCGAAAAGCATTTCCTTGCCGTCAAGCAGAACGCATCTGCCGTCTCCCACGGAAGGCAATGAGAACTCGCCCTCCAGAATATAAGCGGACGCCGCCTTGGGACTTGCAGGATTGCTGACGTCAAAAAGAACTATGCTTACGGAGCCGTCATCGTCGTTGCCGATGCCCAGTAAAGCTTTGTCGGACACCGCATAAAGCTCTCTGGAGAAGCCCTCCGTTGAAATATTGCCTGCCGCCTTTGGTTTTGACGGATCGGAAATATCGATGATAACGGTTTTTTCGCTGTCATCCCCTGCAACAAAATAAGCGTTGCTGCCGATATACTTGACACTCTTTATTTTTTCGTTGGGAAGAATGCCCGTAAGTCCGCTTACAAACTCCATATTTTTGCTGATGACGTAAAAATTATTTTCGCCGGAGTCGCAGGCAAGCACCCTGAGGTTGCCGGTCTCTTCATCAACGGATACACCGCCCGTGAGAGAACCTCTGACCACGTATGAACCTGCAAACTTAATTTCGGAATCGCTGATTTCAAAACGGTAAATTTCGGTAAGCGAGCTGTGAACGCCCTTTGAATCTGCCTCAACAGAAACAAAACCTCTTGCAACCGCCACGGTATTTTCCGAGCAATAAATTTCCTTGCCGCTGCCGAGGATCGCCAGTCTGCCTGCAGGCTTCTGGGAATCCGCAATGTCGGTAACGGTTATGAAAAGGAATGATGCCTCGGGATCGTTGACCGCAATGAAAACCTCGCCTGCCGTAAGTTTGGTCTGCACACCGTTAACGGTAAATGACGGGATTATCGCCGCGCTGTCTGATGCGGATTTTGCCGCAGCTGCTGAAATACTTACCTGGGTCACAAGGCAAAGTCTGTTCTGATAGAGACCCGATGAAACGTAGCTGCCCTCCTGTCTGTGCTCACGCACCTTTACGGGAGCCGAAGGATCGGAAATATCGTAATGAACTGCAACTGTTGACACGCTGCTGTAGGCAGCTGAGCCGTCCATTGAATAAGTGTAGCTTTTCATAAGGGCAATGAGGCGATTGTTCTTGACGTAGATTTCAATACACTCGTCAACAACACCTGCATTTGCACCGTCTGCAAGAACGATTGTTGAAGCAACCTGCATTTCTTCTGCAGGTGACGCTTTCACTATCTTTATCTGTTCAACGGCAGCACCCGTTTTTGAGTCAACACCCGTTGTCACAACGTAAAGATATTTTTCGTCGGTTTTAACTATATCCGCAGTAAAATCGCCGAATGACACAACGCCTGTTTTTTTCTCAACCTTGGCAACATCTGCCTCGTATTCAACGGTTTCGGCATCCTTACCGTAGCCCTCAATCAGGCGGTCGATAACGCCCTGAGTTACGCTCTGGGTTGAGCCGTCAGCCTTTGTTGTTTCTGTCTGAGGCTTTTTCGTCTCGCTCTTTTTATCCAGAATTTTCAGAACGGCTTTTTCAACTTCCTCATAGCTCCTTGCACTCTTTACAGGCTCAACACTTTCGTAGCCTTTGTAGAACGTGTCGGTTTTGATAACCCTTACACCGCCCGTTCTCATAAACAATGCGGCAACAACTACCACAACAAGCACAGCGGCAATGGCGGTAAGTCTGCGCAAAACAACAATTTTGTTGTCAGTCCCCGTTTCAGCAGAAAAATCCTTTTCTTCTTTTTTGCTGTCTTCCAGCATTTTCACAATACTTTCTTTTCGGAGCCTGAGAGGTATTTCAACGCTTTCGGAGCTTTTTTCAAGCTCTGAACCAAGCATTTCCAGAATTTCTTTGTCTGTTTTCTTCATCATTTTCATCCCCTTTCCCTTAATTCTCGTCACCCAATATGATGCGAAGCTTTTTGAGCGATCTCTTAAGCTTGGAACGCACCGTTGATGACGGACAATCGAGGATCTGTGCTATCTCGTGACTTTTGTATTTGTACAGCGCACTTAACAATACAATCTCCCTTTCCTCGCAAGAAAGGGTTTCCAGAGCCCTTTTCAGTTCAACCGACAGTTCCATTCCGCCGATTGTTACAGGCTCAAAATTTCCCCCGTTTTCATCATCGAGATAGACCAGAGACTTCTTTTTTTCATTTTCTGTGTAATATCTTTTACACGCTGCGCAAAGGATGCGGAAAAGCCAACCTTTGAACGCTTTCGGATTTTTCAGCGACTTAATCTGATCAAAAGCGGAAAGCACCGCATCTGCTACAGCGTCCTGTGCAAAATCCTCGTTGCCTGTAACATAACAGGCATAGCAATACATATCTTTGTAGTAAAACTCATACAGCTTGCCGAATGCTTCGGCATTGCCATTCTTCGCAAGAGTAACGAGTTCGTTTATCTGAGCGCTCAAAATCGACCCTCCTTATCACTCTCATTTAATAAGTGTCTTATTTTTCGATTTTTGTTGCATAAAATTTAAAAAAATTTAAAAATTTTTATTTTTTTCTTTTCGGGATATACTATACATTAATCTATATAACAAAGCAAGGTGTATTTTTTGAAGAAAATTTTAACAGTTTTTGTTCTTTTGTCAATTGTTGCAACCTTTGCGGCGTGCACGGGCAGAGGTACTCTTGAAGAAACAAACGCCAATGCTCCTGCTACCGTTGCAGATGAGCGCACAACCGAAACACTCACGGAAACCACCGCAGTCAACGGCGTAACGTCACCGCTGACGAGCAGAAAAATCCTGCCGCCTGCTTCATTCACCGCAAAAGACCCCGACAACAGCCGAGGTCTTTCAACAAAAAAGATTGAACACAGCTACGGTGCGGCAAAAGGCGGAAAACCTCATCAGATTTCCGTTGATTTTCAGAAATATTTTGCTTCAACAGGCTATAAGGCAATGTGCTACGATACGCAGACGGCAGAAAAAGTGCTTTATCTTACCTTTGACTGCGGATGGGAAAACGGATACACCGCAAAATGCCTTGATATTCTTAAGGAAAAGAACGTGCCTGCCGCATTTTTCTGCACTCTTGACCATATAAAATCCACTCCCGAATTGATAGCGAGAATGATTAATGAGGGTCATATTATCGGCAATCACTCTGCAAACCACGCAGATTTTTCGGAAATATCAAGGCAGAAAATGGCAGATGAAATTCTTGAATGTGACAACTATCTGCGTAAAAATTTTGGCTATGCCACAACTTTTTTCCGTTTCCCCGAAGGCTCATACAACGAAAATGCCCTTGAGCTGATTGATTCAATGGGTTACACAAGCGTTTTCTGGTCCTGCGCCTATGCTGATTGGGACGTAAATGCAACAAAGGGCGGTGACCACGCATTCAACACCGTCACCGCTCGCCTGCACCCGGGTGCAATTATCCTGCTTCACTCCGTTTCGCCCGACAATGCCGAAGCCCTCGGCAGAATCATTGACTACGCAAGGCAGAACGGCTATGAATTCAAAGCATTGACGGATTATAAGTTTGTATAACAAAGAGCCGTGCTTTTTGCACGGCTCTTTTACTTTAAATCCAATCCTTTATTTTCACAAATTTTATCTGTTCAAAATACTTTTCAAAATTTTCATCTCTCATTTCCGTGGCTGTTCTTACCGCCATTTCCTGACCGTCAACAATCAAATCAACAGCCAAGCCTTCCCACGCCCAATCTTCTCTGTAAATCAGCTTTGTTTTGAAAATATCCGCAGTTATATTTCCCTTCTGAAAAGTTTTCTTGTATCTGTACATATATGAATAATCTCTGAAATAAGTTTCTCTTTTGCCTGATATATCAATATAAAACCTGAACGCGTTTCTCTCATCAAAACTAATACCTACATTTATGCTTTCATACTCCGGCGTATAATTCATCCACAATATCTCTGCAACGCCTTCATTAACTACAGGAATATACAAATCGCTTTCCGTAAAAGCCAGATATTCCTCCGGAAAATAAAAGCATCCCTCTACATCCCAGTATTTATTTTCATTTAAAAACTCTCTGTATTCTTCCTCGCTCATTGTTTCTGCCGACGCTTTTGCCCTTTTTAATTTATCAAGGTCACACATATCTAAAGTCCACGGAGGTACACCTTGCACATCCTCGGAATCAACATATCCCTCTCGAGTAGTTTCAAGCTGAGAAACAATAGGCTCATCTGTGCTGCTTTGAGTTTGGGTAACAGTCGTTTCTTCCTGCCTACTGCTTTCAGCTACCGTTTCAATAATCTGAATCACCGTACTTTCCGCATCTGTCAGAAATTCAAAAAGAGTAGTTTCTGTGTTTTGAGTTTGTGTTGTTGTTTCCTCTGCTATCGGCGGCTTCTTTTCAAGTATATTTCCGTATTTTAATCCTATCCCCAACACAATCAAAAGGCAACACACGCAAGCCATAACCAAGCGTACATCAAATTGACATTGCCTTGATATGTTCCTCTCGGGAGCTTCAGCTGCATTGCACTTTTCTTTCAACCGCTTTTTCATATCAGACGGCATTCTGATTTTTTCGCACGATTCTTTTATTTTTTCAAAATCCATATCAGCCAAACTCCTTTCTGTATTTTTCATCAAATAGCTTTCGTCCTTTTTGCAAGCGCATTTTAACTGCTGACGGTGTTTTTCCTATAATTTGTGCTATTTCATTAACCCGATAATTTTCGACATAATAAAGGCTAAGAACAAGCCTGAACTTTTCGGGGATTTCCATAAGTATTTCCGCAACGGAATCAATTTCAATATCATAAGTTGCATCGTTCAAATTATCAACATACAAATGCGACTCTCTTTTTCTTGTTCGGAGCATGTTTTTACAATTGTTACTCGCAACTTTTAATAACCACGCCTTTTCATGCTCCGAATTTGCAAATTCAGGGGCTTTCTGAATATATTTCAGAAAAGTATCCTGCACTGCATCTTCCGCGTCAGTCTCATTTTTGAGCATAACAAGGCATACTCTGAAAAGCATATCGCCGTACGCATCAATAGCTTTTTCAATTCCAAGTGCATTTTTTTCGGAAATACGGTGCATTTTTTCAACCCCCTTCATTAATAATACGATTCAAACTTCTTTTTGGTCAATTTTATTGTAATTTAATTTCAATTTATTTGCAATAAAAAAGACAGGGATTTCTCCCTGCCTTAAATCAATATCCGTATCTCTGTCTGTAGGTTTCTCTGTCGCAACGGGTGCGAAGCTTTTCGCCGTCAAAAATCAGGATGCAGTAAGCAGAACCTGCTTTCTTGCCCTGATCAAACCACTCTGCGAAAGCTTTCTGCATTGAAGTGTCTCTCTGAAGCTCTGCGGGGCGCAGACAGCTTTTGCCAACGTTGAAAATTCTCCAGCAATCGCCGAAATCATAAGTCTGTCTGATATCAAGAGGCTGGAAATCAAGAATAAAGTCAGCCGCATTTGATTTTTCGGGCAGGATGTTGAGATTGTCGGGGTAGAGAAGCCAGGAGTTACAGCAAACAACCATAGGCTTGCCGTCAAATCTGTCCTTGAAAAACTCGTAAGCTTTCTTGTAAGTGTCCATTCTGGTTTCGTATGTAAGAGGACCCATATGTGAGGGAATATGAAGTCCGAGACAGAAGTCGCTGTCCTTGATGAAAATTCCGTTTTCCTCATAGAATTCCTCACCGAAATCAGAAAGGTCAAACTGGAATCTGCCGATACCGAAACGTTCAAGCTTATAGAATCCCATAAACCAACCTTCAACAAAAGTGCCCCAGATATCGTAATTTTCCTTGCACTCAAGCATTTTTACCTTGAGGTCGTGGATTGAAGTCCAATAAATCTCCTCGGAAATGCCGTTCTTTTTGTATGCCGCCTTGAGAGGCTTTGTGCAGTTAAGAAGAAGCACAAGATTGATAGTGTAAACAGGCTCGTCAATAAGCTCCGAAAGAGCCTTTGTCTTGTCGCTGAATTCGCCGAAATTCTTCTTCTTGAGCCAATATGCTCTGTACATAGACTCATAAATTTTGTTCGCCTTTTCGTTGGCAAGAATTCTTTCCTCTGCTTTGATTATAGCTTCCCTTGCTTCTGCAGGGTAATTGTGTTTTTCCATAACAAGCAATGCGTGATTGTAATTTTTCATATTTCCACCTCATGGGTACATATATTAAAGGTATTATATATTATATAAACTGAAATTGCAACAAAAAAACCGACCCATTTAAGAGTCGGTTAAAATTTTCATCTGAAAAGAGGCGTTGAGAAATATCTCTCGGCTGTGTCGGGAAGCACAGTCACAACTGTTTTTCCCTTGCCCAGCTTTTTGGCAAGCCTCAGTGCCGCCGCAACGTTTGTGCCGCTGCTGATACCGCACATAATGCCTTCTTTTGATGCAAGGTCTCTTGAAGTCTGCAAAGCTTCTTCATCATTGACAATGCACACGTCGTTGAAAATCTCGCAGTTAAGAATATCGGGAATAAGTCCGTCGCCGATACCCATCTGAACGTGAGTACCGATTGAACCGCCTGAAAGAATAGCTGCATTCTCGGGCTCAACCGCCCAGATTTCCATATCGGGATTGTGCGCCTTAAGCACCTCACCGATGCCTGTTATTGTTCCGCCTGTGCCGATACCCGAGCAAAATCCGTGGATAGGTCCGCCAACCTGCTCAAGAATTTCAACAGCAGTGGCACTTCTCTGAATTTCAGGGTTAGCAGGATTTTCAAACTGCTGAGGCACAAAAACATTGCTGTCCTCCGCTTTCATCCTCATTGCAAGTGCAAGACACTCTTCGATGCAAGCACCGATGTTGCCTGCGTCGTGAACAAGAATAATTTCCGCACCGTAGTGCTGAACAAGCTTACGACGCTCCTCGCTGACGGAGTCGGGCATAATAATCCTGACCTTATATCCTTTTACCGCACCCACAAGTGCAAGACCGATTCCCTGATTACCGCTTGTGGGCTCAACGATAATTGTGTTTTCGTTGAGAAGACCCTTCGCCTCGGCATCAAGTATCATATTGTATGCTGTTCGGGTTTTGATTGAACCGCCAACGTTGAGACCCTCAAACTTAACAAGAATTTCCGCATCCTCGGGGCCTGTCATATGCTGCAGTCTGATTATGGGAGTATTACCCATAGCCTCCAGAATTGTGTTACAAATCATCGCAAAAACCTTTCCTCGGTTTAATATTCATAATTCAACAGTTTAGTATTATATCATATGCCGCAGACTTTTGCAATGTCATAAAAATTCTTCTTTCGGAAATTTAACAAATAATTTTATACTCTTTGCACAAGACTTAAGAAAAATCATTTACAATAAAATTTGAAGATGATATACTTGACCGAGAGGTGAAACTATGATTACCAAAGTTTTTTCGGGCGTTGCAAAAACTCTTTGCGGCATTGTTGCAGTTACTGCAGGTGCATATATGCCCTTTGTCATCAGCGATGCACTGAGAAATTTCAAGGATGACTGCGACTATCTGCTTATCCTCGGCGGCGACATCATAGGCGCAGACACGCCCAGCCCTCAGCTTTTTGAGCGAATGAAAGCTGCTGCACAATACCTCAACGAAAACAAAACCGTTATCGCTGTGCCCTGCGGCGGATGTTTCCGCGAAAAGCAGAAAAAATCCGAATCGGCAATAATTGCCGATTATCTTGTTGAGCAGGGAATTTCATCGGACAGAATCATCCTTGAGGACAAATCAACAACAACCTACGAAAATTTTGAATTTGGCATACCCGTCATTACTGCTCACGCAAGCAAAAATATTGACGAAATCCGCATTGCTTTCCTTTCATCCGATTATCATATGCATCGTGCAGGTATAATTGCAAAGCAAAGCGGAATAAAAGACGTGCGCAGGGTATCCTGCCCCACCCCGGGCAGCGCAATGCAGAGATTTGCACGAGAATATATCGTTGCATTTGAGGTGTTTTATAAAACTGTATTCAAAGCAAAGGAGAGAAAAAATTGAAGAATCTTTTATCTTTTTTTGCAACAAGACAAATTGTTGCGTTCTATGCAATTTTCGACATTCCGTCAATGATTTTCAAAGCTCTTTTTGACTTTGATTTCAAAAGAATCGGTGCGCTCATCGTTGCCGCCTTTCAACTTATGGGCACCTTTGTTCTTGACACGCCCATTACTCCATACAAAGACAGCATTGATATGAGCAGATTTGACCTTGTCTGGGCAGATGAATTTGACAACGGCTTTGACACTTCCGTATGGCAGGGACACTATGTTTACGGCGCAGAGGACACTCAATTGAGAGACACTGCCTGGTGGAACAGAGATCAGGTCAGCTTCACCGATGACGGTTGCATGAAAATAACCGTTGAATATAAAGAAGACGGTCCCAAGGGCGCAGGATACTACTCCTACGGAATGGAAACCAACCCCAACAAGCAATATGACGCAGGCTACGAGGGTTATGAACAGCTTTACGGCTATTTTGAAATCCGATGCATTCTTCCCAAAGGCTCGGGTATCAATCCTGCGTTCTGGCTGCTTTGCGACGGTATGTTTGATGACCCCACAGACGGTGGAATAACAGGTGCAGAGGTTGATGTGCTTGAAACCAATACCGACTATGATGTTGACAGCATGGAGTTCGGAAGCGTTGTTCACACAATTCACGTTGACTCATACGACGAATACCACAAATGGGAAAATCAGGGACTTTACTATGCCGACGACCCCTATAACAAGTTCAATACCTACGGCGTTGAGTGGAATGAAAACGGATATATTTTCTACATAAACGGTGTTGAAACAGCAAGAACGGCCTTTGGCGGAGTGTGTCAAGTGCCTCTCTATCTTATCATTTCCGTCGGCGTTGACGATAAAATCCAAAACAACGATTTTCTCCCCGCAAGTATGGTTGTTGACTATGTAAGATGCTATCAGTATAAATAAAGCAAAAGCCGCAGAGTGACGTATCACCCTGCGGTACTTTTATTCATACATATACACTATTTCTTCATAACTTCCAAGGCTTTTCAGCAATTCGGGAACTCTTTTCTTCAGTTCGATTCCCGTGATTATAACCTTACATTCCTTGCTGATATTCCTCAATAAGTTACCCGTTACCCCCTGCGTAACGCTCTTCCAGCGAAGAAAATCAATATCCTCAACGCAGAAGAAATCACCGTGGGTTTTCTCTTCAAAATCTTCATCGCTGATCGGATTTTCACGCACTCCGCGGCAAATATATTCAACAAGGTAAGTATAAGGCACAGAGTTGACCGCTTTTTTGCTTTTCAGGTTTTTGATTACGCTTGTTTTTCCGCTGCCGCTGGGGCCGCCGATAACAATTATCCTGCAGTCCGTTTCAATCAGATAGTCACACAGTCCGTCATCCGTAAAAGGCTTTGTCACCTTCAGGCTGAGCCAATGTTTGTCCATATTTATTCCTCCTGAACTGATAATATCACGCCGAAACCGCCCGTTACACGGCGCATCCGAATTCAGCCAGCAACTCTGAAAACGGATTGTATGTTGAGGCTCGGGGCTTTTCATAAGTGTAATACTTGTTGAGCTTCATCGACGGATTTTTCATCATCTTTGCATAAAGCAATGCGGTGTTGCGTGCGTCAACCAAAGCCTCATGAGCACCGTCCTCATACTCAACCGCTGCAATAATGAGTGCATCTGTCAGGCTGTAAGACTTTGGGGAATCAATCCTCTTTGCAAAAGCAACCTGGCAATCAACCGATTTATCCAGCAAAGCATCAAGCATATCAATTCGGATACCCTTGAGTCTTGTTTCTTCACGGAGCTGATAAGCATCGGTTGTGCTCCACGCAACAAGCACCGCATCCTCGGGTGCCCACGCAAGAAAAAGTTCAAGCGCATCTTTGATTGCAGGAGCATTGCGTGTCTCCTGATTTGTGATTCCCGTAAGTCTGCGTATGTACTTATCGATTTTGCCAAACTGAGGCATCACGTAGGTCTTGAAGCTGTCTGTCACTTCAAATGATTCGTTCAGCAACACGGCTCCTATCTCGATAATCTCCTGCGGAAACGGGTATGATGCTCTTTTTGACTTGTCAACTCTGCACATTTCCAAGTCAATTACAACATACTTGCTCATAAATTTCTCCTTTTGTTGTTTTTAAAATAATAATCCATTTTCTGAATAACAGAAAATGAAAAGCCTTCCCGTATTTTGCCAATCTATGCAAATTACGGGAATTTTAATTATCTCCTTACTATCGTATAACGCCTGAAAATTCCCGTTTTTCGCAACAAAAAAGCAGAAAGTTTTCACTTCCTGCAATTTTTTCAGAAATTATAATTCGGTTTGACGATTTTTCCTGTTTTTGAGGCTTCAACAATCGAAAGACACACTTCAACCGTCTTTGCACCCTCTCTTGCATCGGTCACAACGGGCTTATCGTTGAGAATCGCATCGGCAAAAACCTCAAATTCTTTGGCCGCATTGTGATTATTGACCTGAACTTCAATGGTCTGTGCCTCCTGAGTAACTCCTTCCTCATCCGTAACAAAAAGAGTCATCGTGGGAGACGTGTTGTCACATATAATCGTGCCTTTTGTTCCGTAGATAACAGTACGCATTGTGTAGTCACGCTTGCAACCCGTTGAAACAAACACCTTACCTGCAATGTTTTCGCCGAATTTCATAATTGCAATTGTTGCATCGTCATAAGCAACCGTGGGCAAAAGCTTGTGAGTGCCGTATGCAAAAACCTCCTGAGGGTCGCCTGCAAGCCAACGAAGAAGGTCAACTGCGTGGCAGCCGCCGCCGATAACACCGTGACGTCTGGGATCAGCACGCCAGTTATCAACAAGTTTCATATAGTCGTGTGCATATTCGGACTCAACAAAATAAAGTTCACCGATTGTACCTGCCTCAATGATTTCCTTTGCCTTTTCAAAAGCAGGAGTGAAGCGGCAGATCTGACCCACCATAAATTTGCTGCCCGATTCATCGGCAACTCTTACCATTTCTTCAATATCCTCGCGTGTAAGAGCAAGGGGCTTTTCGCAAAGCACGTGCTTGCCTGCACGGAGCAAATCGCAGGATACCTTTACGTGCTGCTGGTCAGGAATAGCAACAGTTACAACGTCAATATCAGGATTATTTACAATATCTGTGTAATCGGTAAATCTTTTTTCTTCGGGAATTCCGTATCTCTCACCTGCAAAACGCAGATTTTCCTCATCACAGTCACAAATCGCTGCAATCTCTGCACCGAAGCTCAT
Source organism: Acutalibacteraceae bacterium (assembly GCA_045630405.1). GTDB lineage: Bacteria > Bacillota > Clostridia > Oscillospirales > Acutalibacteraceae > CAG-177. Next base: position 2,936 of record JAZQTC010000028.1, on the reverse strand, counting down.
TGCGCCCTCAACGTGACACATACCGAATTTCATACCGATGTTGGCAACTCTCAATTTTTTGTCCATGGGTAATCTCCTTTTTGAATCAATAACGATATTTTACCGCAAACAAAATAAACAGTCAATACAGACACGCATAATAAAACAGGATAAAAACAAAAATACCGCGGGTCAAACGACACGCGGTATCTGAATATCAGAAAAATTATGCCTTGTTAGCTGAACCGAAAAGTTCAATCTTCTCTTTTACGCAAGCCTTGATTGCTTCTACGCCGGGAGCGAGGAGCTTTCTGGGGTCGAAGCCCTTGCCTTCAAGGTCTTTGCCTGCTTCGATGTACTTTCTTGTAGCATCCTGGAATGCAAGCTGGCATTCTGTGTTAACGTTGATCTTTGAAACGCCGAGTGAGATAGCCTTCTGAATCATTTCAGCAGGGATACCTGTGCCGCCGTGAAGAACGAGAGGCATTGTGCCTGTCTTTTCCTGAACAGCTGCAAGTGTTTCGAATGAAAGACCTGCCCAGTTTGCGGGATACTTGCCGTGGATGTTACCGATACCTGCTGCAAGCATTGTAACGCCAAGGTCTGCGATCATCTTGCATTCGTCGGGATCAGCGCATTCACCTGCACCAACAACACCGTCTTCTTCACCGCCGATTGAACCAACTTCAGCTTCGATTGAAAGACCGAGTTCTTCGCAGATTGCAACGAGTTCCTTTGTCTTTGCGATGTTTTCATCGATGGGATAGTGTGAACCGTCAAACATAATTGAGCTGAAACCTGCTTCGATGCAAGCCTTTGCGCCCTCGTATGAACCGTGGTCAAGGTGAAGAGCAACGGGAACTGTGATGTTGAGGTTTTCAAGCATACCTTCAACCATACCAACAACAGTCTTGTAGCCGCACATATATTTGCCTGCGCCTTCGGATACACCGAGGATAACAGGAGAATTCATTTCCTGTGCAGTAAGAAGAATTGCCTTTGTCCATTCAAGGTTATTGATATTGAACTGACCAACTGCATAGTGACCAGCCTTTGCTTTTGTAAGCATTTCTTTTGCATTTACTAAGGGCATATTTACACACTCCTATAAAATTTTATCAGAAATATTATATATCACCGTTATGTAAATGTCAACAAATTAATATTTTCTGACAGACAAAAATCCGAACTGATTGCACCGCAAAATGTTCATTTTGATTTTATCATTCTGAAAAACAATGCCGCCTTTGCCGTCAAAAGCAGAAACGCCATCACAACGGCATAGGCTTCTCTTGCCAACGCCAAAAATATGACCATAAAAACATTAAGAATTACCGATATTACGGTAACAATATTTTGGGGAGTTTCCAGTTTTGCCGTTACTGATATCAATTTTACTGCACCGAGCATAAAAAGCAGGACGTATAAAACCCAATAAACCGTCAGGTTTGCGGAAGATATCTGGGTGTAATTTATCAGATTGACGGAATATACAAATCCTTGAATTTCATTGGGATAAAGGGGCAACACAATCAGTACAAGCGAAAACAAATCCGCTATTCCCGACGTAAAATCACACATTCTTCCGATGTTTTCCTTATTTTCTTTTTCAGCTATAAGAATAAGCTTTTCTGCCGACAGCAAATCATCAATTGACACCGAAAAATATTTTGATATATCACGCAAAGACTCAATATTGGGATAACCGCGACCCGATTCCCACTTTGAAACCGCGGTTCGTGAAACGTACAGTTCTTCCGCAAGCTCCTCCTGAGTGATACCTTTGTTTTTTCTCAGCATCTGAAGTTTTTCGCAAAATTCCATAACAATCACCTCGTCAGATTCATTGCCTTATACAGATAAAATAATCCTGCACTCAGAAAAACTGACCCTGCTATATCGGTTGCCCAATGTACACCCGAAACCAGTCTCCCCACAACCATAAAAACCGAAAAAAGAACTGCCGATACGGAAATCAATCTTTCAACCGCTTGTTTTTTTACTCTGATTTTTGCCTGAAAAGCAAATGTCGGCATAACGCACAGAACAAGTAAAGTTGTTGACGAAGGATAAGATGCTTCGGCAAACCCGTTTATCAGAATCGGTCTGTAATTCACAGGATGCATTTCAAAAATCAAGTAGCACAATATCACTATAACGTAATACACACCTGAAATTATCATCGAAAAGTCAACTTTCTTTAAACTTTTTCTCTTAATCAACTGAGCAAGCCCAAGTGCGCCAAAAAACATACATATGAATATCGGTACAAGCCCCAACCAATCAGTTATATCGTAAAGCAACATATTTACCCCAGTCAACGAGTGAAACCAAGTATTGAATGTTGCAAAACCAACTGACGTACCGTTTACTCCGACAGATTGAACGTCAATAATCTGAATCAGAATCGTCCAGACAGCAAAAGCAAAAATCAGACATCCTCCCGTAAGAAAAAATTTTTTACTCTGTTTCATATTCTCACAACCTTTGCAATAATCCTGAACAAAAACTATCACAAAGTGCAAAGGTTGTAAAGATTCTTTCACGAAAATCCGCGATACTTTTAGTGTCAAACCACAAAGGGGAACACGAAGCCGTAACGCCGTTATCATCAAGCCACCAGAAACACACACTTCGTGTGATTATATACCAAGCTTGTCGGCTTGAATAAAAAAAGAACGAAGCAAAATGCTTCGATCTTTTTTGTGTCTACAGGACGGAATGACACCCGATAAATTTTTTAATTATCAAGATTTTTCAAGATGTCTTCCAAGTGCTTAACATTGATTTTTTTCTTATTTCCTTTAATTGCAACGGTCATATTCTTCACTTGAAAAATTTCTTTTGCCGCCTGAATTATCTGTTCTTTTGTAATATTATTAAATCTCCCATAAAATTCATCTGAATAATCTATGGAATCTGTTTTTAAGATATGATTATAATATGCCATACTCCAA
>JAZQTC010000027.1:0-18500 GCA_045630405.1 Acutalibacteraceae bacterium | reverse complement strand
GTTTCAGAATACGGAAACGAACCTTCGTAGTAGACCGCATAAACTGACGGCGACAGAATCGAAACGGTGACGATACAAAACAGAATAACCGATATAAACCGTGAATTAATCCTTTTGAACATTTCATTTATTACCTCGCACAAACAAAGCTATCGCAGAAAAAATTAAAACTATAACTATCCAGGTTGTAAGACTCAGACCGGCAACAGTTGTACCGGTAAAAAAATCAAAAACAGCAGCGAATGAATCAATAACATTCTGCATCAGGCATTACCTTCCCTTCCGAGAACTTTATACAATACACAAACAATTATCAAAACAACAACAACAGCATAAGCCCATCCAGGAAGGACAGATAAAACGTTCTGAAGATATTCAACAGCAATTCCGAGAATATCAATCAAAGTTGTTATAACCTGGCCTAACGTTTTAAAAAGGTCAATAAACCATTGAAAGAAACTCTGAACAGAATCAATTATTTTTACCATAACTAACGCCCCACAATCTTAACAGCTACAAGAACAACAAGAATCAAAGTCAGAGCGGCGATAATAGGACCAGGAACAGCAGAAAAGAATCCATCAACAAAAGATTTAGCTTGCTGCATATTTTCGGCATTATCAGCTTCAGCTTCATCCATTTGTTTTTCAAAATCTTCAAGCTGAGATAACCAGTCATTCACTTTAGTCAGACTGTCATTCATCCAGTCGTTATTAGTATCCAGGGTGGGCATATCAGAACCGGCATTTATAATATCGTCTACGGCCTCAGTAATAGCACCCTCAATTTTAGATGCTGCATTATTAATAGCAGTAATCTGCTGTTGACTCTGTGCTTTAATTTCTGCAATAACTTTTGCATTGCTTTCATCAATAGAATTAGCAATAGCTTTTGATGATATATCATTAGAAGTTGGGTAACTCATTGTCTGAGCAGTTAGATGATATACACCACTATAAGCCGGTAATTCATCAGAAGGAGCTTTGGAAAGAATACCAGCAGTAACAAGAGACTTCAAATCACGGCCACCGTAATAACACGGATCAGTAGCAGCAACAACACCCGACCATTTACCGATAACTCCAGAATTAGATATCTGACCAGTTTTAACACCAAATTGATATATCTTGCCGTTTGATTCTTTAGTATATGGAACAGTATTAACAGATGACCAATAAGTAATAGAACCAGAAGAATAATTATATCGGAACGATTGAGTAAATATAGTAGCAGGAGAAGTCATCAAAATTTCAAAATTGGGATAAGTTCCAGTTTTATTATCGACAAAAACAATTGACATTCCGTTATAGGCCGATACTTCAGAACCAGAATATAAATCACGGCGAATATAAACTCTATAAACCTCTGCTTCAGAATCTGAATAATGCTTTTTAAATTCATAAACCGCAGTATCATCACCATAAGGCAATGACTCACGATTGGGATAATCAGGAGAAGGAACTAAATAACCTTCATTATAATAATCCCAGAAAGAAGCATCAGATGCAGCTGAAGCAGGAATAAACATTGATATAAAAATAAAAGCCGTGACAAGAGCCACGGCAAGGAGTTTAGAGGTTTTCATTAAGAGGCCTCCCGAATATCCGCAAGGAAAGAAAAACGGCCATCGGATTCGTAAATAAAATCATACTTTTTCTTAGGGTCGAATCCGCCTATGGGAATTTTAGAAAAAAGCGTTTCGGGCAGGAAAATAGCAGCAGCAATTAATCCAGTTCCGCCGGTTTCCCTTGAAGTAGGTTCACGAACGATATAAATATTTCTCGCTCGCTTTTCAGCACCTGTCTTTTTATCCTTATACGTAATAAGGTCAGACGTGCCAACAACAGTTACTTTCATGATATCAGCCTTTCTTATTAAATTGGGTGAGCCGTAGTTGGAGGAGCAACCACGGCTCTCTGAGAAAAGTGGGGTAAAAATGAGGAATAGTCTCATCGGCTTAATTATAGGTAATAAGTCACCAAAAGTCAATAGTAAATTAATCACCTATGTTAAAATTTTTTTGAGGTGAGAAAAATGGAATACTATGAAAGAATAAAAGCAATGAGAGAAGATAACGATAAAACACAAAGCGAAATCGCAAAAATAATTGGAACAGAACAAAGTTACTATGCAAAGTACGAAAAAGGAATACACCCAATGAGAGCAGACCAAATAAAAGCACTTGCAATATACTACAATGTGTCAGCAGACTTTCTACTGGGTATCATAGACGAACCCAGGAAGATAAAGTAAATATACTTAAGTATATACTTAAGTACAATATGTACAATAAATCGGACACAAAAGAAACTCCCCCACCGCACGGTGAGGGAGTGTTTTGTGCATAATGACGGAAATAAACGTTGATTTAGCATTTATTTTGTGTAATTATATTGATTTTTTTTACAGGGTATGTTATAATCTGTTTATAACAATACCCTGTCTTTTTTTGGAGGATTAATTAAATGAGACAAGAAGAAATGGTAACGTTACCTGCGCTGGTCAGAAATTATTTGAACTACCTTCTTGGAATTAAAGGCAAATCTATGCTTACCGTTCTTGAATACGGATCAGATTTAAGATTGTTTTTCAGATTCATCGCAAAATCGCACGGCTTATGTGACAGTTCAATTCCTTTTGATGAAATAAATATTTCGATGCTTTCAGAAGAAGTTATTTGCAGTGCTTCGCTCGAAGATGCATATGCATTCCTCACCTATTGTCGCAACGAAAGAAAAAATGATAATAACGCCAGAGCTCGTAAAGTTGTCTCAATCAAGAGATTTTATAAATATCTGGAAATAAACGGATACATCCGAACAAACAGAATTGCTTTTCTCGAGTCTCCTCAAACAAAGAAAAGTCTGCCAAAATATTTAACTCTTGAACAAAGCGTTATGCTTTTACAAAGCGTTGACGGTAAATTCAAGGAACGTGATTACTGTATGCTTACTTTGTTCCTGAACTGCGGATTACGTCTTTCGGAGCTTGTAGGAATAAACATCTCCCATATAAAAGATAACAACACCCTTGTTGTACTCGGTAAAGGAAACAAAGAAAGAACTATATACCTTAACAACGCTTGTCTTGCCGCTATTAAGGCTTATATGGCTGTCAGACCTGCAGACGGAGTCAAAGACAGAGATGCGTTGTTTATAAGCAATCAGAAAAAACGTATCAGTAAGCAAAGTGTTCAGAAAATGGTTGAAGGTTATCTTAAAAAATGCGGTCTTGACGGTATGGGATTTTCAACTCATAAATTAAGACATACCGCCGCAACGCTTATGTATCAACACGGCGACGTCGATCCCCTGCAACTTAAAGAAATACTCGGACACGAGAATTTATCAACAACCGAGATTTACACGCACATTAACAACGAACAGCTCAGGCAGGCAGTTGATTCAAACCCTTTAAACAAACCTTCAAATTTCAAAAAGCCTGCTGAATAAACAGTTAAATACAGCATCCGTCAATGATGATAATACGATTATTCCGGCAAAAATCATTTGCCTTAACAAAAATATTTTCGTTTCATCTTTCTCAAATTGACCTCTGCCCTTTATCGCTTTTGCAAATGCATTTTTTGAATATTCACAACAGTCGTTGCACGAAACAACAAACGCAGTTGTTGAAATAATCACCGACGGATAAACAGTCAACACACAATAACCAATGCCCGTAATTTTGTACGCTGAATAAAGATAGCCGCTGAATGCACCGATGCCTATTCCCTTCAAAAACGGGATCCAAAATATCAGCGGATATCCAATCAACGAAAAACCGCAAAACAGAACAGAAATGTTGAAAAACAAGTTAACAGTCAAAGAGTCTATAAAATTATCTGCTATCCCCTGCTGACCTCTTGAAAATATATATTTCTCCACAATATCAGTTATTTCAGCAAATAAATCAGAATTCTTATTCAAGACAAATGCACCTGTAAATATCCCGATTGCGAATAATAATGTAAGAATATAAACTCTTGAATTTTCAAAGAATTTTCTTAAGACCTTACCGTTATACACTCCATAGTTCAATTTTGACTTGCTCATTTTTTGACCTCCGATATATTTTTAATAATATATATGAGCAAGTCCTGATTTTTATAACAAATATAAAAGACGGGTGTAATCACCCGTCTTTTGCTTATTTCTTTTCAACTTTTGCGTAATTGGCCATAATCTTCTTTGTACCTGCTGCTGCAAACGCAATTTCAAGCAAAGTATCATTACCCATTGGTTTTGCACTTAATACAACGCCCTCACCGTATGCTTTGTGAACAACTGCATCTCCAACATTAAATGATGCAGTATTTTTCGCAGGTGCAGAAACTGCAGGAGAAGATGTGAAGCCCCTTGAAGTTGTCTGCGGTTTAGAAGGGGTATAATTATGATCAATTGACTTTTTAAGTGTTTCTCCCGTTCTTTCCATAAGTTCTTCGGGAATTTCCTTTATGAATCTGGAAGGCTGGTTGAAACGCGTCTGACCGAAAAGCATACGCATTTTTGCTCTTGTTATATACAATTTCTTTTTTGCCCTTGTAACAGCAACGTAAGCAAGTCTGCGTTCCTCTTCGATTTCATCCTGACCTGACATAGACGACATATCTGAAGGGAATATTGACTCTTCCATACCAACAAGAAATACAATGGGGAACTCAAGTCCTTTTGCGGCGTGAACTGTCATAAGCACAACAGTTTCCGCCTCAGCATTGTAATTGTCAATGTCTGTCATAAGTGCAACTTCCTGAAGGAAATCATTAAGTGTTGCACCTTCGTTCTCTGAAGAGAATCGCATAAGGTTATTAGATAATTCATCAAGGTTTGCGAGTCTGTCTTCTTTGGTTTCAGGCTCATTGGAAAGTGAATCAATATAACCTGAAACGTTCATCATTCTTTTGAAAAGCTCGCTTAGATCGAGGTTATCCATTTCTTCAATAAAATCCTCAATCATTCTTGCGAAATCATGCATTTTCTTTGCACAACGGCTGAGTCTTGGGAATTCATCTGCCGATTTAATGACGTCAAAAAGACCGATTCCAAGTCCGTCTGCAATCTCCTGAGCAGCTGCAACCGATGAATCACCTATTCCTCTTTTGGGAACGTTGATGATACGCTGAAGTCTTACGCTGTCATTTGGGTTGACCAATACACTCAGATATGCAATGGCATCCTTGATTTCTTTGCGGTCATAGAATTTATGTCCGCCGATAAGTCGATACGGGATGCCCATTCTAACAAATGACTGTTCAATATGGTTTGATTGAGAATTCATACGGTAAAGAACGGCAAAATCGCTGTATTTCTTTCCGTTTCTGATTCCGTCATAAACCTTGTCGGCAACATAAAATCCTTCGTCTCTGTCAGAATCAGCTGTATGATAAATTATAGGGTCTCCCCTGCCGTTATCTGACCAAAGGTTTTTGCCTTTTCTGTTTTGGTTATTGGAAATAATTTTATTGGCAGCGTCAAGAATATTCTGCGTTGATCTGTAGTTTTGCTCAAGTCTTATGACTCTTGCATTTTTATACTGATGTTCAAATGAAAGAATATTCTCAATTGTAGCTCCTCGGAATTTATAAATACTCTGGTCGTCATCACCTACAACACAAATATTTTTATATCCGCCTGCAAGCAATGAAGTGAGCAGGTACTGTGCGTGGTTAGTGTCCTGATATTCATCAACCATTATATATTTGAATTTACGCTGATAATATTCAAGAACTTCAGGATTGTTCTGCAAAAGGCGTACGGTGTTGACGATAATATCATCAAAATCCATTGCGTCAGCAGACTTAAGACGCTTCTGATACGCCTCATAAACCGAGCCGATATTCCTTTTCCGGATATCCATATAATTTTCTTTAATATATTCCTCGGGAGAAATGAGCATATCTTTTGCGCTGCTTATTGCAGAAAGAACGCTCTTGGGAGTGAGGATGTTATCAGAAAAGCCCAGCTGTTTGAGACAATCTTTTATGATACGCTTACTGTCGTCCGTATCATAAATTGTGAAATTGGATGAATAACCGATATAATCGGCATTACGGCGAAGGATCCTAACACAGGAAGAATGGAAGGTGCTTGCCCATATATCGCGAGCCTGTTCACCGAGCATACGCTCAAGTCTGTCCTTAAGTTCACCTGCAGCCTTGTTTGTGAAAGTAATGGCAAGAATTTCCCAAGGTTTTGCTGCGTCAACCTTAAGAAGATGTTCTATATCGAATGCATCATCTATAGTGCCATCTGCAACAGCACGCATAATTGCAAGCTCACCTTCGGTTGGTTCATATTCAACCACTTCGCTATAATAAGCTTTTCCGTATTTGATAAGATTTGCTATGCGATTGACCAGAACGGTTGTTTTTCCGCTTCCGGCACCTGCAAGCACCAAAAGCGGTCCCTCCGTAGAAAGGACCGCTTTTTTCTGCATATCATTAAGGGACTTGTAATCCCTTTCAATAATTCTTCTTCGTAATGAAAGAAAATCGTTAGAAAGCATTTGTTACCTCAAATTGAAATTTCATGTGCAATCTTATAAAGCTCATAGTTAACTGAACGTTCCATGCTGAGAGCCTCATAAATATCGTAATCAATGATATGATCATCTTTCTGAACAACAACTCTGTTGCCAATGCCCTGCATAAGAAGCTGAACGGCCTTGTAGCCCATCTGGCTTGCAGCAACACGGTCGCGTACTGTGGGTGAACCGCCGCGCTGAACGTGGCCAAGAATAACAGCTCTTGATTCAACACCGCATTCCTTTTCAATTTTTCTTGCGAGCTCTTCAACACCGCCGATACCTTCAGCAACCATAACAATGAAATGCTTCTTGTCAGTAGTCTGTGTTCTTCTGATTCTGTCGATAACGTGCTTCTCAATTTCAAAAGGAATTTCAGGAATAACAATTGCAGTTGCACCAACAGCAATACCTGCATTGAGTGTGAGGTCACCGCATCTGTTACCCATAACTTCAACAACAATGCATCTGCTGTGTGACTCAACTGTATCTCTTACACGGTCAACCATCTGCATAACAGTATTGAGACATGTATCATAACCAATTGTGTAATCTGAGCTTACGATATCGTTATCAATTGTGCCGGGGATACCGATACAAGGGATACCTCTGAGTGAAAGGTCACGGGCACCTCTGAATGAGCCGTCGCCACCGATAACAACGATACCTTCAATACCAAGCTTTTTACAATTATCAACAGCCTGCTGAATGCCTTCTTCTTCTCTGAAAGCCTTACATCTTGCAGAATAAAGCATTGTACCGCCTCTGTGAATTATATCCGAAACACTTCTGATGTTAAGCTCACGAACGTCTCCGTCAATAAGACCCTGATAGCCTCTGTTAATACCAATAACTTTGAGACCGTTTTCACATGCTGTTCTTACAACTGCACGAACGGCAGCATTCATACCGGGTGCGTCACCGCCGCTTGTTAAAACGCCGATAGTATTCATAATAAATTCTCTCCTTGGAAAAATGTTCATATGATATAATACACTTTTTATTACATAATGTCAATGAAATAAACATTTTTTGATAAAAAAGTTATATTAATAATAGGGTTCATTCGTTATAAATCACGTTTTCGTTACCAAGAATTTTGCGCAGTTCACGCAATAATACCGGATTAACGTCAATTGCTTGTCCAATAGGATTTTTACAATATTCTTTTACGTCGCTGTAGTAATAAAACAAGGGAATGTTACCGTCAAATATTGACAGAAGCTTCCTGCAACATTCAATCTGTGGCGAACGTGCGCTGTCAAACCTGAGAAAAAGTCCTTTTGCTTTTTTCTTCGATGGTTGTTTTTCTTCAACAATTGATTCTTCGGGCGGACAAGGTTCAGCAGATTCGCAGACGATTTTGGTATCTTCATCCTCACGCATACTGACTCTTCCTCTGAGAAGAACAATATTACCTTCAAAGAAAAGAGACGGATTCTCTGAAAGTGTTTTAGGAAAAACAATAACCTCTACGCTTCCGTAGGTATCTTCAAGAGTCACAAAAGCCATTGTTGAATCGTTTTTTGTGATTTTCTTTTTTACAGAGCCTACGAGACCGAGAATTTTAACCCTGTCATTATCTTTGTATAAAGCTTCATCTTCAGCTATAATATCTGATATTTTGGAGCATTTAAGCTTTTCTGAAAGCACCTTGAACCTTGCCATAGGGTGACCGGAAAGATACATTCCTGCAACTTCTTTTTCATATCTCAAAAGAACGTCTGCAGGATACTCGTCAACATCAGGATAAGTAAATGTCGCTGCAGTTACGTAATCTTCTTCAGAATTCATAAGATCTCCGAAACCGATCTGACCGTCTACGTTTCGTCTTTTTTCACTGTCAAGATCCTGAATGATATTATCGATAACAGATGACATCTGCTTGCGGTTGGCACCTAATCCGTCAAATGCACCGCATTTAACAAGACTTTCAATTGCTCTTCGATTAAAATCTTTTCCGTACATTCTGCGGCAAAAATCATAAAAATCTGTGAACTTTCCGTTCAGCTCTCTCTCGGTAATCATCTTTTTTATGAAATTTCTGCCCAAATTTTTAACCGCAAGTAAACTGAAATGAATATTACCGTCAGAAACTTCAAAAGCCTCTGTACTCTGATTGACGTTGGGAGGCAATATTTTTATTCCAAGTCTTGAACACTCGCTGATATATTGTACAACTTTGCCTGTATTGTCAAGGAAGCTTGTGAGCAACGCAGCAAGGAATTCGCAAGGGTAATGGCATTTGAGCCAAGCAGTCTGATAGGCAACGTATGCATAAGCTGCAGCGTGTGCTTTATTGAAAGCATAAGAAGCAAAAGACATCATTTCATCAAAGATTTCATTTGCAGTCTTTTCGTCAATTCCGCGCCTTACAGCACCTTCGCAAACAACATTCCCCTCTGAATCAACAATGCCGTTAACAAAGTTTTCACGCTCTTCAAGCATTACATCGTGCTTTTTCTTGCTCATTGCACGGCGGACAATATCTGCTCTACCATATGAATAACCTGCTAACTCACGGCAAATCTGCATAACCTGTTCCTGATAAACCATACATCCGTAAGTAACGTCAAGAATATTTTTCAGTTCAGGTACCTTGTAACGAATTTTATGGGGATTGTGACGGTTTTCAATATAAGTCGGAATTGAATCCATAGGACCGGGTCTGTAAAGCGATATAACCGCAATCAGATCTTCCAAGCTTTCAGGTTTTAACTGAGACAACACACTTCTCATACCTGCAGATTCAAACTGAAAAACACCTTCAGTCTGTGCAGAACACATCATATCAAAAACTGCTTTGTCGTCTGTATCAATTTTATCAATGCTGAAATCAGGCTTTGTTTTTTTAATGAGCTTTTCGGCTGATTTAATAACCGTGAGAGTACGGAGTCCCAAGAAATCCATCTTAAGAAGTCCAAGTTTTTCAAGAGTTGTCATCGGGAACTGAGTAACAACAGCCTCGTCGTTTCTTGCAAGAGGAACGTATGAAACAACAGGGGCGTGAGTTATAACAACACCCGCTGCGTGAGTAGATGCATGGCGAGGCATTCCCTCAACCTTTTTCGCCATATCGATGAGGTCTCTGGCCTCGTCATCATTTTCATAAAGTGCCTTGAACTCACTGGATCGTTTCAAAGCTCTTTCGATAGTTATATTAAGTTCGTTTGGAACTTGTTTTGCAATGTTATCTACCGATGAATAGGGCATACCGAGCGCTCGGCCAACGTCACGAATTGCAGCCTTTGCAGCAAGAGTACCGAACGTTACAATCTGAGCAACGTGATCTACACCGTATTTATCGATAACGTAGTCTATAACCTCTCCCCTTCTTTCGAAGCAAAAGTCAACGTCAAAGTCAGGCATACTGACTCTTTCGGGGTTAAGAAAACGTTCAAAAAGCAAATTGTATTTCATAGGGTCAATGCCCGTAATGCCGATACAGTAAGCACAGATACTTGCTGCACCTGAACCTCGACCGGGTCCAACAGGAATACCCACTTCTTTTGCGTGTCGGATAAAATCATGAACTATCAGATAATAATCAACATAGCCCATCTTATTTATAACTTCAAGTTCATAATCAAGCCTGTCCACATATTCTGACGGAGGATTCTCACCGTATCTTTCAACAAAACCTTTCCGGCAAAGAAATGAAAACCATTCAAAATGGTCATATCCGTCGGGAACATCAAAATGAGGAAGCTTTGTTTTTCCGAATTCAAAAGTTACGTTGCAACATTCGGCAATTTTCGCGGTATTTTCAACCGCAGAGGGACAATCGGGAAATGCAGCAAGCATTTCATCCTCGCTCTTAAGATAGAATTCCTGCGTACCAAATTCAAGCCCTGTATCTTCTCCGATGGTATGGTTTGTTTGAATGCATATAAGAACTTGCTGCATCTTTGCATCGGATCTGTCAACGTAATGAGCGTCATTTGTTGCAACAAGAGGAATGTTAAGCTCTTCTGAAAGCCTTATAAGCTCCGGATTTATACGAAGTTGGTCATCGAGACCGTGATTCTGAATTTCAAGATAATAATTATCCTCGCCAAATGTTGATGAATACCATTGAGCAACTCTTCTGGCCTCGTCATAATCATTCTGCTGCAAAGCTCTTGCGACCTCTCCCGCAAGACAACCTGAAAGCGCAATAAGACCTTCATGATATTTTTCCAATATGTCCTTATCAACTCGAGGCTTAGTATAAAAGCCGTTAACCCATCCCTCTGAAACAAGCTTTATAAGATTTTTATATCCTTCGTTATTCTTACAAAGAAGAACAAGATGATAACGCTCGCTGTCAAGTCCGTGAACTTTGTCAAAACGCGATCTCGGAGCAACATAAACCTCACATCCGATGATGGGCTTGATACCTTTTTCGACGGCTGCTTTGTAAAAATCAATTACCCCGTACATAACACCGTGATCCGTTATGGCAACAGAAGTCTGACCCATACTTTTAATTTTGTCAAGCATAGGCTCAATTCTGCAAGCACCGTCAAGCAGACTGTATTCACTGTGTACGTGTAAATGAGTAAAAGACATTATTTTTCTCCGTTTTTAAGACTTTCTGCAATCTGAACAATTCTGTTTAATCTGTGATTAACTCCTGAGCGTGAAATAGGCTCGTCGAGAAGTTTTCCAAGCTCATTGAGGCTGGCTTCACGATGTTCAAGACGTAAGCGAGCTATTTTCTGAAGAGCTTCAGGTAAATAAGCAAGTCCTTTTTTAGCATCAATATATTCGATTGCGCTGATGTGAGCATTCGCAGCATCAACAGTTTTGCTTATGTTTGACATCTCAAAATTAAGTTTTCTGTTAACTTTATTAATGACGTCTTTTTCAATTTTTATACCCATAACATAAAGGGACGCTTCCTGCGCACCGATAATTGCAAGTATATCTTCAATGCTTTCGCTGTCTTTAAAATATATAACGTGATTACCTTTTCTGACTATATATTTAGGATTGAGATTAAGCTCGTCCATAAATTTCATCAGATCAGATGACAACTTTTTATAAGGAACAACAAATTCAAGATGATAACCTCTTTCCGGGTCGGTCACTGTACCGCAGGAAAGAAAAACGCCTCTCAGAAATGCACCTGCACAGCATTCATCTGAAATATTGGCACGGTTAAGCCTTAAAGTCGGCTCTTTAAGCATATGACCGAATTTCTCAAACACTTTTTCTTTTTCGGAATCTGTCTGAAGATATGCGGTAAGTTTTTTTGTTCCGCTTTCGCTGACAGTAGGTTCAACTCCGCAATATTCTTTGAGATACGATAAATACAAAGAAAAAACATCTGCATTCTCTGTTGTGATTGAAAAATTATATTTCGAAAAATGAGCAAAAAGCACAAGCCCGTAGACTTGTGCATGGAAACAACAAGGAGAAAGATTTTCCAACTTCGAAATATCGCTTTTTACATTTGATGAGAAAGACAAATCATTCTCCTCCTATCCGATAATTTTTACTTCAGGCTCAAGAGTAACACCCGTCTGTTCAAACACAGTTTCTTTGCAATGATTAATAACGTTCATCACGTCTTTGGCAGTTGCGCCACCGATATTAACAACAAAACCTGCGTGTTTTTCGCTGACTTGTGCTCCTCCTGATGTGTAACCCTTTAAGCCGCATTGTTCAATAAGCGCACCCGCAAAATAACCTTCAGGTCGTTTGAATGTGCTGCCTGCGCTGGGAAACTCAAGGGGTTGTTTATCTTTTCTTCGTGACATCAGATCATTCATTTTTGCTTTTATCTCGTCTTTATTACCTTTTTTAAGCTTAAGAACGAGGGATAAAATAACATAATCCGAATCAGAATAAACGCTGTGGCGATAGCTTAACTGAAGCTTATCAGCGTCAAATTCCGCAATTTCTCCATCCGACGTAATGTGTTTGCAGCTAATCAAAACGTCTTTCATTTCACCGCCGTAAGCACCGGCGTTCATATATGCAGCACCGCCTGCCGTTCCGGGTATACCGAAAGCAAATTCAAGACCTTCAAGTGAATTTTCAAGAGCAAAACGACAAAGACGAGTAAGCGAAACACCGCATTGACAAAAAATTGTTGTTTCATCAATCAACTCAATCTTATCCATTCTGCAAGTGTTGATAACAATACCGCGTAATCCTTCATCGCTGACAAGCAGATTGCTGCCTTTGCCTAAAACAAACACAGGTATACCGGACTTTTTTGCAAACTCAATTACAGCAAGAATTTGGCTTGCAGAATCAGGGAAAACAAGAACGTCTGCGTTTCCGCCAATTTTAAAACTCGTATAGTCCCTCAAAGGCGCATCAACAGAATATTCACATTCAAGCTTATCGCAAAGTGCGCAGATATCACTATAAGAGTTCATTTTTTCCTCCGTAATAATTATTCATCGAGAAGAGCAGCACCAAAAATACCTGCGTCATTGCCAAGCTCTGCAGCAACAATCTTACACTGTTTTGTTGAATGAACGCTGTATCTCTCATCTTCAACGTGCTTTCTGATAGGAGCAAGAATTGTTTCGCCTTCGTGGCTGATTCCGCCGCCTACGCATACAAAATCAGGCTGGAAAGTGTTAACAATATTTATAATTCCAACTGAAACGTAGTAAATGTAATTATCAACAACCGTTTTTGCAGTTGCATCACCGAGGCGCATTGCATCAAAAGCTGTTCTGCCGCTTGCGGAATCAATATTACCATTTACAAGCTGCCACATTTTGCTTTCTTTGTCATTAAGCATTGCTTCCTTGGTCTGTGAAATAAGAGCAGTTGCTGAAGCATACTGTTCCCAACAGCCTTTTCTGCCGCAGTTGCACTGCTTACCGTTAACCATAATTACAGTATGACCCATTTCGCCACCTGCATAGTTTACACCACTTACGATTTTGCCGTTAACAATGATACCACTGCCTACACCTGTGCCGAGAGTAACGGCTACAAAGTTGCCAACACCCTTGCCTACACCTGCAATTGCCTCACCAAGAGCAGCGCAGTTAGCGTCATTATCAAGATAAACTGTTTTACCAAGTCTTTCTTCAAGCATCTCTTTTGCAGGTACCTGATCAAAACCAAGATTATTTGCAAATTCAATATAGCCGTTGTTTTTGTTTACTGATCCGGGTGTACCTACACCAACAGAAACAACCTCATCCATTGAAATACCCGCATCTTTAATTGCCATTTCAACTGCAACGGCAATATCATCAAAGATCTCTGCAGCAGGTCTGGGACATTTTGTTTTCACTTTACCTCTGCCTACAATTTTAAGTTCTTCATTTACTACACCTACGGCAATATTTGTACCGCCAAGGTCAACACCGATTCTATACATATTTTTTACCTCCAAAAAATTTTATAAAATATCCTCAAAAATTATGCCAGAATTCAAGTTCTTTTTGAGCCGGTATAACATCATCTGTCATACCAAGGCTGTGAAGAAGCTCTCTGGCTGCATTGTAGCCCATCTTTTTCTGCCTGTTATTCATAGCAGCAGCTTCAATAATAATAGAAAGATTTCTACCCGGTTTTACGGGAACAGTTGTGACGGGCACGTTGATGTCAAGTATTTCCGTATACTCATTATCAAGACCAAGTCTGTCATATACCTTGTCACTGTCCCACGGTTCAAGCTGAACAACCATATCAATCTTTTCGGTCATTTTTACAGCTCCCATACCAAAAAGACGTCTTGCGTTAAGTACACCGACACCTCTGAGTTCAATGAAATGACGAATATTATCAGGAGCAGAACCTACAAGGGTTTTGTTTGATACTCTTCTGATTTCAACAGCATCATCGGCAATAAGTCTGTGTCCTCTTTTGATAAGCTCCAGAGCAGTCTCACTTTTACCGACGCCACTGTCACCAAGAATAAGAACACCTTCACCGTAAACCTCAACAAGAACTCCGTGTCGGGTAATTCTCTGTGCAAGTTCAACACCAAGATAAGAAATGGCTGCCGCCATTGATCCTGAAGTGGATTCTGACGTGCTGAGAACGGGAACTTCATATTTTTCAGCAAAACTGAGAAATCTTTTTCCGCAAGGCAAATCTCTGGTTACAACAATTGCAACAGGACGTTTTGAAAAGAATCTTTCAAGACATTCAAGAAAAGCTTCTTTACTTAAACTCTTGAAATATTCAAGTTCTGTAAGACCAAAAAACTGAATTCTGGCAGGATCAAAATAATCTTCAAAACCTGTAAGAATAAGCCCCGGTCTGTTAACATCCTGCGCTGTGATATAGATATCTGCAATGTCCTTTGGTGTATAAATAACCTGAAAAGAAAGATCATTTACAACCTTTTCAAGAGAAACAGAATATTTGCTCATAATATTCTCCTTATAATCCGATTTATCTTTCCGATGATAAACCAATATTAATGTTATTATAAAGCATATCGTCTGATTTTCCAACCCTTTTTATAAATTTTTATAAAAAATTTAAGCGGACACCAAGCGGTGCCCGCCAAAATCAAAGTTGTTTAGCAAGATTCTCAAATTTGGTTTTTGCTTCATCAATCATCTGAGACTGCGCCGCAGCGGGACTGTACCAGCCTCTTTTTTGCATTTCATCAAAAACGCTGAATTGAATTGAATGTTCTTCTTTAAGAATATTAAGCATATCTGTCTGAAGCTGACGGTTAGTACATTCATTTGAAAAAGAATTGTACACACCTGTGATATGCTTCTGGGAGGTTAAAATATCATCCATAATTTCTCTGTCTGTAAAATTTGTGTTTATATTCATTTTATCCTCCATTAATAAAGATGACCCATAAGTGTATCATAATGTTGTTTATGCTGGGCTGCAATCTGTTCGCAAGTTGTTTTTATCTGCGGATCACTCGCCGCCTGAGCGTATGCTTTATACTTTTTAATAAGCATCTGCTCACAGTTAAGCTGGTCTTCAATAGCAGAAAGTTCTTTTGAGGTTAGATTTGCCATCGTAATTCTCCTTTACTGTTTTTGTGTTTATAGTATTTACAAAATTGAAAGGAAAATTCAAATCAAAAAACGGCTGTTACCGATTGGTAACAGCCGTGAAAACTATTTAATTAGTTGTTCATCATGCTTGCAACTTCTGCTGCAAAATCGTCTGCCTTCTTCTCGATGCCTTCGCCCTTTGCGAGACGAACAAAGCCTGTAACTTTGATATCAGCGCCGATTGCCTTTGCAATGCTTGCAACGTAGCCGCTAACTGAACCTTCGAAAAGGTCTGAACGAACGAAAGTCTGGTCAAGGAGACAAACTTCTGTGAAGTACTTCTTGATCTTACCTTCGATGATCTTTGCCTTAACCTGTTCGGGCTTGCTTGCCATTTTGGGATCCTCGTTCATCTGAGCAAGGTTGATTGCCTTTTCCTTCTCAACTACATCAGCAGGAACTGCTGCTTCATCAAGATATGCAGGGCTCATAGCTGCAACCTGCATAGCAATGTTCTTACCCATTGCAATGAACTCTTCGTTGTCAGCTGCGTTTGTTTCAAAGCTTACGAGAACACCAACTGAACCGCCACCGTGGATGTATGAAACTGCTGTACCTTCAACAAGCTCAAAACGACGAAGCTTAAGGTTCTCACGAATCTTAAGGAAGAGCTCCTGAATAGCATCGTTAACTGAAAGTGTGCCGTCTGCGATTGTTGTTGCAAGAAGTGCTTCAACATCAGCAGGCTTTGCTGCAACAACTGTCTTTGCAATCTGGTTTGCAAGTGCCTTGAATTCGGGGCCGTTACCTACGAAGTCTGTTTCGCAGTTAAGCTCAACAAGAGCTGATGCGTTGCCGTCTGTGTAAAGACCGATAACGCCTTCAGCAGCAACTCTGCTTGCCTTCTTTGCTGCAGTTGCAAGACCCTTCTCACGAAGGATGTCCATTGCCTTATCCATATCACCGTCAGCTTCTGTGAGTGCCTTTTTGCAATCCATCATACCAACGTTTGTTTTCTCTCTGAGAGCCTGAACGTCTTTAGCTGTAAATGCTGCCATTGTATTATTCCTCCTCTGATGCTTCTGCTGCTTCGGGAGCTGTCTGCTCGCCCTGTCTGCCTTCGATAATAGCATCTGCCATTGCGCCTGCGATAAGCTTTACAGCGCGGATAGCATCGTCATTACCGGGAATTACATAATCAACTTCATCGGGATCGCAGTTTGTATCTACGATTGCAACGATGGGGATACCAAGCTTCTTTGCTTCGAGAACAGCGATTCTTTCCTTGCGGGGATCTACGATAAACATAGCTGCGGGCTGCTTCTTCATTTCTGTGATACCGCCCATGAACTTCTCAAGCTTTTCAATCTCAAGGTTGAGCTTTGTTACTTCCTTCTTGGGAAGAAGATCGAATGTGCCGTCTGCTTCCATAGCCTTGAGCTGTGCAAGTCTCTTGATTCTCTTCTGGATTGTGTTGAAGTTTGTGAGCATACCGCCAAGCCAACGTGCATTTACGAAAGGCATACCGCAACGGATTGCTTCTTCCTTAACTGAATCCTGAGCCTGCTTCTTTGTACCTACGAAAAGTACTTCGCCGCCATCTGCAGCGATTTCGCGAACGAACATATAAGCCTCTTCGAGCTTCTTAACTGTCTTCTGAAGGTCGATGATGTAGATGCCGTTACGCTCTGTGAAGATGTACTCAGCCATTTTGGGGTTCCATCTTCTGGTCTGGTGTCCGAAATGAACACCTGCTTCAAGCAATTGCTTCATTGATACTACTGACATTTGTTTTTCCTCCTAAGTTAAATTTTGTATCTAATGTCAGATACGAACCTCCGCAAAGCCTGATATTACAACGATTTTTGGCACCGCACTCATAATAAAAATAGCTTTGCGTGTGATTTGCCTGAAAAGTATATCACAAGAGCACAAAAAAAGCAAGCATAAATTTAAATATTTTAATATATAGTGGAATTTTATTTGAAATACACAAAACATGCCGTATCAGAAAAGATCCGATACGGCATTATGCTTTATAATTTTATTCCCTATGCCACTTGACACCCTGAGCGGTGTCTTCAAGAACAATACCCATTGCCTTAAGTTCATCTCTGATTCTGTCAGCTTCTGCCCAGTTTTTATTCTTTCTTGCTTCGGTTCTTGCGGCAATCATAGCATCAATTTCATCATCAAGTGATTCTGTTTTACGGTTATAAACAAGACCGAGAACACCTGTAAGCTCGTCAAAAATCTTTGCTGCATATTCTGCAGTAGCCTTTGAACCGCCTTTGCCGATAACAAGTGAATTTATATCTCTTACAAGCTCAAAAACAGCAGCAATACCGTCCGCTGTGTTGAGGTCATCATCCATAGCTTCAATGAACTGCGCAACTCTCTTGTCAAGCTGTTCTTTAATTTCTGCAGAAAGTTCACCTTCAGGAGCATTTTTTATCTCAAAATCAATGCTGTCACGGCAGGTATAAAGTCTTGCAAGTGATGCTTTGCACTGTTCAATAATATCAATGCTGTAGTTGATGGGACTTCTGTATGATGAAGAAATCATCAGATAACGGATAGGCTCGTAGCCGTAAACCTTGGCAACGTCACGAACAGTCTTGAAATTTCCAAGTGACTTGGACATCTTGACGTTATCAACATTGATATAGCCGTTATGCATCCAATAATTTGCAAAAGGCTTGCCTGTGAAGCATTCACTCTGTGCAATTTCATTTTCATGATGAGGAAAGATAAGGTCCTGACCGCCGCAATGGATATCAATGCTTTCGCCGAGATATCTGCATACCATTGCAGAGCATTCGATATGCCAGCCGGGTCTGCCCTTGCCCCAGGGTGATTCCCAATAGGGTTCGCCGGGTTTTGCCGACTTCCAGAGAGCGAAATCCATGGGTTCTTTCTTTATATCGCCAACCATGATTCTTGCGCCTGCTTCAAGTTCTTCGAGAGGCTGATGCGAAAGCTTGCCGTATTCATCGAAGGTTTTGGGGCTGAAATAAACATCGCCGTCAACCTCATATGCATGGCCGT
>JAZQTC010000026.1:0-35653 GCA_045630405.1 Acutalibacteraceae bacterium | reverse complement strand
TACACTGTTAAAGAAACAGGCGAAAAGCTTGAACTTGCAACAACAAGACCCGAAACAATGCTCGGTGATACTGCAGTTGCAATCAATGCGGAAGACGAAAGATATGCTCATCTTCACGGCTGTCATGTAATTCTTCCTCTTCTTAACAAAGAAATACCCATCGTTTGTGACGAGCATGCAGATATGACTAAGGGTACAGGTGTTGTTAAAATCACACCCGCTCATGACCCCAACGACTTTGAGGTTGGTAAGCGCCATAATCTTCCGATGGTCAGAACATTCACATATGACGGTTTTATGACAGGTGCGGCTGATAAAGCACAGTATGACGAACTTGTTGCAAGCGGCAAGGCAACTGCAGACGAGCCCGAAGTTCTTGATTGCGGTAAGTATGCAGGTATGTCAACAATGGATGCAAGAAAAGCTATTCTTGCTGACCTTGAAGCAGGCGGATATATCAAGGAAATTGAGCCCCGTGCTCACGAAGTAGGTACCTGCTACCGTTGCCACACAACAATTGAGCCTATGGTTTCAAAACAGTGGTTCGTTCGTATGGAACCTCTTGCAAAGCCTGCTATTGAGGCTGTTGAAAAGGGTGAAACAGTATTTGTTCCCGAAAGATTCACAAAGAACTATATGAACTGGATGCGCGGAACCCGTGACTGGTGTATTTCGCGTCAGCTCTGGTGGGGTCACAGAATTCCTGCTTGGTACTGTGCAGACTGCGGTGCAACAATGGTTTCAAAGACTGATGTTGATACCTGTCCTCATTGCTCAAGCAAGAACCTCAATCAGGATGAAGATACACTTGATACCTGGTTCTCATCTGCACTCTGGCCTTTCTCAACTCTCGGTTGGCCCGATGAAACAGAAGACCTTAAGCATTATTATCCCACAAGCACACTTGTTACAGGCTATGATATTATCGGTTTCTGGGTCAGCCGTATGATATTCTCAGCGCTTGAGTATACAGGCCGTGTTCCGTTCGATACAGTTCTTATCCACGGTCTTGTCAGAGATGCTCAGGGTAGAAAAATGTCAAAGTCACTGGGCAACGGTATTGATCCTCTTGAAATTATCGACACTTACGGTGCTGATGCTCTCAGACTTACTCTTGCAACAGGTAACAGCCCCGGAAACGACATGAGATTCTCCGATGAAAAGGTGAGTGCAAGCCGTAATTTCGCAAACAAGCTCTGGAATGCGTCAAGATTCATTCTTATGAACATCGGTGACGATGAAATTCCTTGTGAACTTCCCGCGGTGCTTGCTCTTGAAGATAAATGGATTATCAGCCTTGTTAACAAGCTTGCAAAGGATGTTACTGAGAATCTCGATAAATTTGAGCTTGGTATTGCTATTGCTAAGCTTTATGATTTCATCTGGGATGTATTCTGCGATTGGTATATTGAAATCGCAAAAATCCGCCTCCAGAAGGGTGGCGAAGAGGCACAGACTGCAAAGCAGGTTCTTGTTTGGGTTATGGATAAGATTCTTAAGCTTCTCCATCCCTTTATGCCTTTCATTACTGAAGAAATCTGGCAGACAATTCCTCATGACGGCGAATCAATTATGATTTCTGCTTGGCCTGAATTTGATGAAGCTCTTTCATTTGCCGCAGAAGAAGCTGCTATGGAAAAGATTATGACTGCAATCCGTGCAATCCGTAATCGCAGAGCTGAAATGAATGTTCCTCCTTCAAAGAAGGCAAAGGTTTATATTGCAACCGCATATACTTCAACCTTTGAGTTTGGCGGAGTGTTTATGCAGAGACTCGCAAGTGCATCAGAGGTTGAAGTTGCAGACAGCTTTGAACTTGACGGTGCTGTTTGTATTGTTACTCAGGATGCAAAGATTTACATTCCTATGGGTGAACTTGTTGATTTCGAAGCAGAAAAGGCAAGACTTACCAAGGAACTTGAAGCAGTGCAGAAGGATCTTGATTTTGTAAACAACAAGCTTTCAAACGAAAACTTTGTTGCAAAAGCTCCTGCAAACGTTGTTGCTGCTCAGAGAGAAGCAGCAGCAAAATATGCTGAAAAGATAGCAATGCTCAAAGAAAGTATTGCGAAATTAGGTTAATTATTATACCGACCCCGAAGCTGTCTTCGGGGTCTTTGAACAGGTGAATTTTATGAATTGCAGCGAAGCAATAGAATATATCCATTCTCTTGAAAAATTCGGAATAAAGCCGGGTATGGAGCGTATACGCGCTCTTTGTTCAGCTCTGGGGAATCCGCAGGATAAACTGAAGGTCATTCACGTTGCAGGCACAAACGGTAAGGGTTCAACTTCAACGATTATTGCCAACGTTCTTCGCCAGAGTGGCTATGATGTTGGTCTTTTTATTTCTCCTTACGTAACTGATTTCCGTGAAAGAATTCAGTTCAACGGCAATATGATTGAGAAAAACGACCTTGCCGAATGCGTTGAAAAAGTGAAATCAGTAATTGATGAACTTGCACCGCAGGGAATTCAGCCAACGGAATTTGAGGCTCTGACCGCAACGGCTTTTCTTTATTACCAAAAGAAAAACTGTGATTTTGTTGTGCTTGAGGTTGGTCTTGGCGGCAGACTTGATTCAACAAACGTTGTCAATGCTCCGTACGTTAGCGTTATCACAAGCATTTCCCTTGACCATACCGCAATTCTCGGAGACACAATTGAAGCCATAGCCGCAGAAAAATGCGGAATTATCAAATTCGGGGCAGAAACAGTTGCCTATCCTTTCCAGGACGAAAAGGCAATGGGTGTTATCCGCAAAACTTGCGATGAACGAATGAATTCTTTGCGTATTCCCGACGTTGATCGCCTTTCTGTGAAAGAAGAAAAGCTTGAAGGAACTTATGCCGAATATGACGGAATAAAGTTCCTTTTACCTCTTGCGGGAAAGCATATGGTTTACAATGCCTGTACTGCAATTGAAGCGGTGCGTTCACTTTCAAGGCTTGCGATAGATATTCCCGAGGCTGCAATTATTGGCGGTATCGAAAAATCAGTTATGCCTGCCAGAATGGAGTTAATCAAGAAAAAGCCTGTTGTTATTCTTGACGGAGGTCATAACGAGGGCTGTGCAAATGCATTGGCAACTTTCGTCAGTAAGCATCTTGATGGCAAAAGAATCGTTATGGTCAGTTCGATGATGGCTGATAAAGATTATCAGTCTTATCTTCGTATCGTTGCTCCTTTGGCAGACACTTTTATTGCAACAAAGGCTGACGTGCCCAGAGCTTTGAGCAGCGCAGACCTTTGCGAAAATGCAAAAGCGTTTTGCAACGATTGTTACGATATTTCCGATCCTTGCAAGGCTGTTGCGGCAGCAAAGAATATATTGCAGCCCGAGGATGCGCTCATAGTGTGCGGATCGTTTTATCTTGCAGGCGAAGTCCGCGACGAACTTATTAATTTTTAAATTGAATATAATTCAACAAATTTTTTATGTGCAATCCCTTATCCTTTGAGATAAGGGATTATTTTTTTGCAAAGGAGTGTAAAAATGGCAATCAGAATTTCATCAACTCCCGTAAGAGTAACGATTGAACTTATAGGTGAAATTGACCATCATAATGCAGCTGCATTGCGCCTTGAAGCGGATGAAGCGATTCAAAAAACACTTGCGCCTAACGTGCGCCTCGATTTCGGAGAGGTAACTTTTATGGACAGCTCGGGAATCGGTTTTGTGCTTGGCAGATACAGAATTGCGGAAAGCTATGGCGGCAACGTTGAGGTTGTTAATCTCTCGGAGAGAAATTGTTCAATGATGAGACTTGCAGGTCTCGATAAACTTGTCAGCTTGAAAACAAAAAGGAAGTGAAGAAATGAAAGTGATTAACGAAATGAAAATGCAGATTGAAAGCAGGTCGGTGAATGAATCGTTTGCAAGGTCTGCGGTTGCGGCATTTGCGGCGCAGCTTGACCCCAACGTCGAAGAAATTTCCGATATCAGAACAGCGGTAAGTGAGGCAGTTACAAACTGCATTGTTCATGCATACGCTGAAAAAGTGGGCAGAATTTACATATGGGCAGGTATTTATGAAAACGGTGTTTTTAAAGTCAGAATCAGAGATAGAGGTTGCGGTATTCAAGACGTAAAGCAGGCTATGGAGCCTTTGTTCACAACTCTCGGAGGGGAGAGAGCAGGGCTGGGCTTTGCGGTTATGGAAAGCTTCTGCGATAAAATAAAAGTAACCTCCAAAGTCGGAAAAGGAACAACGGTTACTCTTGAAAAGCATTTAAAAGGTCGTGATGCTGAAAATGACCGAAGTTAAGGAAAGCAGAAACCGACTTGTTGAGAAAAATCTGGGACTTGTTCATTCCTGTGCCAACCGTTTCAGAGGCAGGGGAGCGGAGTATGACGATTTGTTTCAGGCAGGATGCGTAGGTCTCATAAAGGCTGCGGATAATTTTGATGAATCAAGAGGTTTTACTTTTTCAACGTATGCGGTGCCGGTTATTCTTGGTGAAATAAAAAGAATTTTCCGTGACGGCGGAACGGTAAAAGTTGGGCGTGCGATGAAAGAAAAGTCGAGAATGGCTTTGAAACGCAAGGAGGAAATTGCCGTGAAGCTCGGCAGGGAGCCAACGGTAAGTGAGCTTGCGGAGAGTCTGGGGCTTGATTCAACGGAAACTGCAATGTTGCTTAATGTTTCAATGCCCGTACTTTCGCTGACAGTAGGAGAGGATGGCGAGAATCAGCTTGAAATTCCCGTTGATTCACCTGAAAACGAGGTTTCTGATTTGCTTGCTCTCCGTCAGGTGCTTGAATCTCTTGATGAACGTGATCGAAAAATGATTGAACTCCGTTATTACGGAGGAATGACACAATCCGTAACAGCAGAAAAACTGGGAATGACTCAGGTGCAGGTTTCAAGGCGGGAAAAGACCGTGCTTGAAGCGATAAGAAAAAAATTGATCCTTTAGCATTGACAAACCAATATAATAAGTTTAAACTTAATGCGGCAGGTTTCTGCCGCTTATTTTATTTGTTGGAGTGATTTCGATGATTAAGAATATTCCCAACGGTGTTTATCCTACAATGGTAACTCCGTTTACTGATGACAACAAGGTTGATTACAACGGCGTTTTACAGCTTCTTGAATGGTATTATGATAACGGAGTTGACGGCATTTTTGCTATCTGCCAGTCGAGTGAAATTTTCTTCCTTTCATTTGAAGAAAGACTGGAACTTCTTAACTTCATTATGAAAAATAAGCCTGCGGATATGTCTGTTGTTGCATCGGGTCACACGGCAGATGACCTTGACAGACAGATTTATGAGGCAAATGCGTTTATAAATGAAGGCATTGATGCATATGTATTTATTGCAAACCGTTTTGCAAAGCAGGACGAGGATGATTCCGTGTTTATCCGCAACTACGAAAAAATGGTGTCCTCGATTCCTGAAATCGGACTCGGTGTTTATGAATGTCCTTATCCTTATAAGCGCCTTATGACTCCCGAAACCCTCCGCCATTGTGCCCTTGACGGCAGACTCAAATTCCTTAAAGATACCTGCTGCCGCATAAGTGAGATTGAGGCAAAGCTCAAGGCGGTTGAAGGTCTTGGACTCAAGATTTACAACGCTAATTCAGCAACTCTTCTTGAATCGCTCAGAGCAGGTTGTGCAGGTTTTTCAGGTGTTATGGCTAATTTCCATCCTGAACTTTATTCATGGCTTTGCAAAAACTATGAAACCGAGCCCGAAAAGGCAGAGCAGGTGCAGGCATTCCTCGCTTTTGCATCGCTTGCAGAGTGTCAGATGTATCCCGTAAATGCAAAGTACCATCTCGGTCTTTGCGGACTTGACGTTGGCTATAATTGCAGGGTTAAAGACGCATCTCTTTTCAGCGAGGGCAACAAAAAAGAAATTGAACAGATGTATACAGTAGAGAAAATGTTCAAAAAGATGCTGAATATATGATTTTGTGATAAATTTAGACAATATAAAATAAAATTGTTATTGATTTGTTTACCTGTATATGTTAAAATATTGTGTAGCAATTTGACAAAAAAACTTTTTGGAGGAATTCAAAATGGCACAGAAAAAGACGGTATTCCTTACCGGTGCTTCAGGCACAATGGGTTGGGAAGGTTTCCAGCAGTTCTACGCAAAGAAGGATAAGTTCAACATCGTTGTTCTTCTTCGTGACAGCGAAAAGAACAGAAAGCAGTTTGCTCCCTATATGAACGACCCCTCAGTTAAGGTTGTTTGGGGCGACCTCAAGAAGTACGAAAGCGTTCTTGAATGTGTAAACGGTGCAGACTATGTTCTTCACGTTGGTGGTATGGTTTCACCTTCAGCTGACTATTATCCCATCAACACAATCAAAACAAACGTTGGCGCTGCAAAGAACATTGTTAAGGCTGTTAAGGCTCAGCCCGATCCCGATGCAGTTAAAGTTGTTTATATCGGTACTGTTGCTGAAACAGGCGAAAGAGACGACCCCATCCATTGGGCTCGTACAGGTGACCCCATCAAAATCAGCGTTTATGACCACTATGCAACCTCAAAGGTAATTGCAGAGTCAATTTTTGCTGAGTCAGGTCTTAAGCATTGGGTATCACTCCGTCAGTCAGGTATCCTTTATCCCGAAATCGTTAAGAATATGGAACCCATTATGTACCACGTTGTTATCAACGGTGTTCTTGAGTGGGCAACAGTTGAAGATTCAGGTCGTCTTCTTGTTAACGTTTGTGGCGACGATATCCCCGAAGAATTCTGGAGAAGATTCTACAACATCGGTTCAGGTGCTCAGTACAGAATCACAAACTTCGAGTTTGAACAGCTTCTTCTCGGTAAGTACGGTCTCGGACTTGGCGATCCCAGAAAGCTTTTCGATCCCGACTGGTTCATCACAAGAAACTTCCACGGTCAGTGGTATCTTGACTCAGACGTACTTGAGAGCTACTGTCATTTCCGTGCTAATATGCCTATTGAAGACTACTTCAAGAGCGTTATGAACAGAGTTGAATGGTTCTACAAGCTTGCAAAGCTTGCAAAGCCTTTTGCATTTGCTGTTAAGCCCTTTATGAAAAAGATTGCAAAGACTCCCGTTTACGGTACACTCTGGTGGAGAGAAAACAACGTAACAGAGAGAATCAACGCTTACGTTGGCTCAAAAGAGAAGTGGGATGCAATCGGCAGCGATTGGAGCAAGGTAAACGTTTACCGTCCCAACGACAATCCTGCAGAGGCACTTGTTCTTGATCACGGTTACGATGAAACAAAAGACTTTGATTCACTTACAATCGAAGATCTCAAGAAGGCAGCTGCATTCAGAGGCGGCGAATGCCTTGCAACAGAAATCGTTGATATGTACACTCCCATTCTCTGGAAGTGCGCTCACGGTCACGAATTCATGATGTCACCCAACCTTGTACTCCGTGGTGGTCACTGGTGCCCCGAAGAGCTTCCCTCAACCCTTGAAAAGGCTGAGCAGAAGAAGTTCTGCTGGGCTTACGATGCTGAAGCAAAGGTTAACCCCTTCTTCGCTCAGGTTTGGTATCCTCTTCACGATAAGGACGAAGATAACGTTTACACAGAGTATATCTACAGAGATTTCAAGGAATACAAAAACTGATTTTAAACAAAACTGCAGCGTCTTTCCGTTTGGAAAGGCGCTGTTTTTTTACATTTTATTTAAAATATAATATTGTATAGTAACCGTTAATGTGTTAAAATGATAGCATAGAATAAAATTGAGGTAGTATTTATCTTATGAATATATTCAAAACTGTTATTTCTTTGATTTTGTGTCTTTGTGTTCTGATTTTGCCTGCTTGCAAAAGTGTTGAAAGTTCCTCTGAGCTGAAAATCGGTGTTGAGGGGTTAGAGTATGTGTTTAATCCGTTTTATGCCGAAACTGACTCTGACAGAGAGGTTGTTATGCAGATGTTCAGCAGTATTCAGCGCGTTGACGGAAGCAACAAGCTTGTTAATTACAGTGGTGGAATTTCGTATGAATTCGTTGGTGACTCAAAGGTTGAATACACCGTGTCAATCAGCAACGACCTTATGTTTTCTGACGGAACTAACGTCACAATCGACGATGTCATTTTCTTTTATCATTTTATTGCCGATGCAACCTATGACGGCTATTACAGCGATTGGTATCTGAATGATATTGAGGGTTTAAGAGAATATTATTTTGACGATGCTGATTATGAATCGTCTATTCAGAAGATTGAAGATAAAATCAAGGACAACTATACTCTTACCACTATTGAAGTCAACGATTACGTCAAGTATCTCGTTGAAACCGAGCTGGAGGGCAAATTCAGCGGAGATCTTTCAGCTGTTGCTCCGTCAGGGGTTAGCTGGGATGAATATCTCAGGAAACTCGGCTACGGTGAAGCCATCGATGACCTTGGAGCAAATCCTTCGGCAGAGTCACTTATAAAACTTGTTGCACGTGCGGAGGCGGAGAGTAATCCTCTTGCTTATAATCCCGAAAATTGGTACAGAGAAACTCTTTACACAAATTACATCAAGGATAATTATGCCGACGGCGTTAACGTAAAAAACATTTCAGGCATTAAAAAGGTGAATGATTATACCTGTACGGTGCTTTTTAATTCAAAAAATATCAATGCTATTTCAGAACTGAATGCGTTACTGGTTTCCAAAACAAACCTTTCAGCAGAATATATCAAGGGTTATGCAGATAAGATCAAAGAGCTTGACAGGCTTGAAGTTTGTTCAGGTCCTTACGTTATGGCGGAATATTCCGAAAAGAGTGTTTTGCTGACAGAAAATAAAAATTACAGACAAAATTTTGATTTTTCTGCGTTGAGATTCATCGACATCACCGATGAAAAAGACCATATAAAGCTTGTTACGTCAGGAAAAATCGACGTTTTGGAAACTCTTGTTACTGCCGATGCAATAAACGGTCTTTCCAACAAAAACGTACGTTATTTTATCGAGGATTGTGATTATTACGTGTCACTTTTCTTTAACACAAGAACTCTTGATTTGTCTGCGAGAAAGGCTCTTGCAGGTGTTTGTAATCTGAATTCTGCAGTTGAAGCACAGATAGGATCATATTATACAAGACCTTTAAGACCGATGAGCGTGAGATTTGACGAATACCCGTCATCCGTTACGCAGCCATACTACGGTGAAAGTGCTTTTACTGTTTACTCTATGGGTACCGCTGAAAAATTATCATCAGCCAATCTTTATTATTGCGGTGAGGAGAGCGACCTCGCGTATTCTGCAATAATGGCATACAAAGAAATACTCGGTCAAAAAGGAATAAACCTTAACGTTGTTCTTGCTGATGAATTGATGCTTGCAGGGGCAATCATATCAGGCAAAGCCGATATGTGGGTTGAAGCTGTTTATGACGGAAGCACTTGCGATAAGTCGGAATATTATCACAGCAGCGGAAAAAACAACAAAACAGGTGTAGGTACACCTGAAATAGATTCACTTACGTCTGCAATCAGAGCGGCAACAGGATACTATAACAAATCACAGATGACCGCTCAGCTTATGGAGCTTGTTATGGAGCAAGCAATAGAATGTCCGATTTATCAGCCACAGAAAATGACTATATACAATACACAAACGGTTAATCCTGATTCGTTTGACCGTGCAGCGGATATGGACGGTTATACCTACTATATACCTCAACTAAAAAAGAACTGATGAAGGGAAAAACTCAATATGGGCAGTATTTTTTCAGCCGCGTTGCTTGCGGCAGGTGCAGCAGCTGCAGCCAAATATATTAAGAATACGGATTTTGATGAATTTTCGCCTCAGACCATTGCTAAAAAGGTTACCAACTCGGTCAAACTTACCTATGATGCGTCGGAACCTTATGATAACGGCGTTGCACTTACTCCGCCTATGGGATGGTCAAGCTGGAATCTGTTCAGAAACAGAATAAACGAAGAGTTGATTTACGAAACCGCAAAAGCAATGAAGGACAGCGGTCTTGTTGATTGCGGATATAAATATCTGAATATTGACGATTGCTGGCAATCCTCAATGAGAGATGAGAACGGCAGATTGCAGGGTGATTTCGGTGCTTTTCCAAGCGGTATGAAAGCTTTGGTTGAAAAAGTAAACGAACTCGGATTAAAATTGGGCATTTACAGTTCAAACGGCACGTTGACATGCGAAGATTTGCCTGCAAGTCTTGGCAACGAGGCTGTTGATGCCGATACTTTTGCAGAGTGGGGAATTGAGTATTTCAAATATGATTTTTGTCACAACGTTCCCGTTCCTTCTCTTGCTCCTAAAATTGAGAAGATTGTTATTGCGGAGGTCGGTTGTGCTCAAGGTAAGGAATATTCCGCAGAAGAGGCTTTGCTTTCAGGTGATGCCAAACTTATGGAAGACCCCAAACTTGTCAGCGGTAAGTACATAACCGGTCTTTCGTCCAATATGGGAGCCTGCGAATTCCGTGAGATTACGGCAGAGAAAGACGGAGAATATATTCTCACTCTTTGTATCCGTAAAAAGAGTAACAGCAATAAATATGCTGAAATCCTTGTTAACGGAACTGATTTATACAGAACGTTTCTCCCTGCAACAAAATCTTTTACGGCAGACGGAAGGCATCAGGTGAAGATTCGCCTCAATGAAGGTGTCAATACAATCAGAATAAGTAATCCTGTTGCTTCAAGACAGGATAGTGCCGCGATGCAATATGCAAATATGGGCAGAGAGCTCAAAAGAGCAACAAAGGAATTTGCAGATAAGAACGGCTGTGAAGAAAAGCCTATTGTTTTTTCGATTTGTGAATGGGGCAGGAATTTTCCTTGGAATTGGGGTGCGCACGCAGGAAATCTCTGGCGCACAACACCTGATATTATGCCTAAATGGGCATCGATTTTAGGAATATATGAAATCAACGTGCTTCTTTATAAACATTCAGGTATCGGAGCGTGGAATGACCCCGATATGCTTGAAGTTGGCAACGGAAATCTGACGTTTGAGGAAAATAAGTCACATTTTACACTTTGGTGTATGATGGCTGCGCCGCTAATTCTCGGCAATGATATCAGAAAATTTATTCTTGAAGACGGTACGGTTGATACCGAAAATCCCACGTATCAGATTCTCACCAACAGAGATGTTATTTCCATTGATCAGGATCCTCTCGGAATTCAATGCCAAAGAATAAAGACAAACGGTGCAGAGGATGTTCTTGTCAAGCCTCTTGTTGGCGGAGAATTTGCTGTTTGCTTGTTTAATAAAGCCGGAAGCAAAACCGAAATATCTTTCTCGATAAGAGAGATTATAAGAAATACATTTGTTGATACGCCTGATGCAGAAGAATATTTGCTGTCGGATTTATGGAGTGGCGAAAAATTTATTTCGAAAGATACGTTTAATGCAACTGTGTCAGGACATGGTGTAAGATTGTTTAGAGTGAGGGTGAATTAAAATGTGTTTAAATTTATTCAGTAAAACTTTCAAGAACGGTGCAGGGGATTATACTATCCCGATGGTACGTCTTGACGTTATGCCGCAGAATACACCTGAGGAACTCAAGTACCTCTATGAATTTTCTGTTGTTGATAACGGTCTTGACTATATCGGTCATCCTGATGCGATTTTGCTTAAGGACGGAAGTATTCTTGATGTTTATCCTTCGGGTCACGGTAAGGGTGCAATCAGAAGCCGTATAAGCCGCGACGGTGGCGTCACATACGATGCTGAAATTGAAAATATGCCTGAATCATGGGAAACATCAAGGGAAACACCGACGATTTATCGCCTTGAATTTGCGGACGGTACTCCCGACAAAATTCTTCTTGTTTCAGGTAATCCCAACTGGCACGACGGAAAGGGTACAATCGGAGGGTTTAATTTCTCACTTTCTGATGACGAGGGAAAAACCTGGAGCGAATTTGAACTTTGTTTCTCAAAGAAACACGATTTTACGGTTATTCCCATAGTATCGATGGCATCTCTTACACGACTTAAGGAAAACGGTGTTTTTGTTGATAAATGGATGGCGTTTTTCCATAATCCCGATTTTGTAAATTACAAAACCATTCTTTCTTTCGAAAACGGAAAGCCTGTATGGAGCAAACCCGAGCCTTATTTTGCGCAGCACCGTTCAATTGAGAAAAAGGCAAATATGTGTGAGGTTGAGGTTGTACGCTCCGATTGCGGCAAAGGTGATGAGCTTTGTCTTATTGCACGCAGTAATAACAAAAATTACAATAGCCTTCTTTCTTTCTCAACTGACGAAGGCAAGACCTGGTCAAAGCCTGTTTTTGTGCCTTCCGCCCTTAACGGTGAGCGTCACAAGGCAGATTACACACCTGACGGCAGACTCTTTATTACTTTCCGTTCTATTGAAAGATGTGAGGAAAAGATAAAGAGAAATTCTGTTGAGAAAATGAAAACTTGGTATAGTGAAGGTTGGGTAGCTTGGGTAGGCACGTACGATGACCTGAAAAACGGCACAGAGGGTCAGTACAGAATCAAGCTTGCTCATACCTATCTTGAAAAGCAGACTGAACCGCATATTTCGGCAAATGCAGATACAGGTTATTGCGGTAACGTTGTGATGGATGACGGAACAATTGTTACGTCAACGTACGGTCAATTCGGTGAAAAGAAAGCTGACGGCACGTATAAAACATATGTTGTTTCAAAGCGCATCAAGCTTTCCGACGTTGATAAATTAATCAAATAACTTTTCGAAAGGAAATATAAATATGGGACTTATTAAAGCAGGAATCGGAGCACTCGGCGGTGTACTTGCAGATCAGTGGAAGGAGTTTTTCTACTGTGATTCACTGGAAAATGACGTGCTTATGGTAAAGGGACAGAAGCGTATCAGCGGCAGAAGTTCAAATACAAAAGGCAGCGACAACATCATTTCAAACGGTTCAGGCATTGCTGTTGCAGACGGTCAGTGTATGATTATCGTCGAGCAGGGTAAGGTTGTTGAAGTTTGTGCTGAACCCGGTGAATTCACCTATGATTCATCAACAGAGCCTTCAATCTTTTCAGGCAAGCTTGGCGATTCAATAAAAGAAACCTTTAAACTTGTTGGCAAGAGATTTACATACGGCGGTGACACGGGCAAAGATCAGAGAGTTTATTATTTCAATATGAAAGAAATTCTGGATAATAAATTCGGTACTCCCAATCCGTTTATGTTTGAGGTTGTAAATAAGCGTCTCGGTATGACAAGAACCGTTCAGATAAGATGTAACGGTATTTACTCATACAAAATTACCGATCCTCTTCTTTTCTACACAAAGATTGCAGGTAACGTAAGTGACGAATACAGAAGAGATCAGATTGATATGCAGCTCAAAACAGAGTTTATTGACGCTCTTCAGCCTGCATTTGCAATGCTTTCAGAGCTTGAACTCCGTCCGGCACAGATTCCCGGAAAAACAGCTGAACTTAAGAATGCGCTCAACACCGCTCTTAAGGTTGACTGGACAGAACGCAGAGGCATTTCCGTTGAATCCATCGCAATGAACCCCATTACCCTCACACCTGAGGATATGCAGAAAATCAATCAGATGGAAGATGCTGCAACAATGGGTTCAAATCCCTTTATGATGGCAGGCAGAATGACCGATGCTCAGGCAAACGCTATGGAAGCAGCCGCTCAGAACGAAGGCGGTGCAATGACAGGCTTTATGGGAATGGGTATGGCTATGAATGCAAACGGCGGATTTAATGCCGCACAGATGTATCAGGCAGGCGTTCAGCAGCAACAGACACAGCAGCCTGCAGCGGCACCTGTACAGTCAGCGCCAGCAGCACCTGCTAACGGTTGGAAATGCGCTTGCGGTGCAACGGTAAGCGGTAATTTCTGCACAGAGTGCGGTGCAAAGAAGCCTGCTGACGACGGCTGGACTTGTTCATGCGGTGCGGTAAACAAAGGCAAATTCTGCCCCGACTGCGGACAGAAGAAACCTGAAGGTGCACCTCTTTATCAATGCGATAAGTGCGGATGGAAACCAGAAGATCCCAAGAATCCTCCCAAGTTCTGTCCTGAGTGCGGCGATAAATTTGACGAAAACGATGCAAAATAAGCAAAAATAATAACACCCGAGGCGCTTTTGTAAAGTGTCTCGGGTGTTTTGTAAAGTGTCTCGGGTGTTTTGTCATATGTTTATATAATCACTTTTTCAGGATATCCGCCGTTTTCCATTGATTTGTCGGCAAGATAAACCACAAGATGACCGAGCAGGGAATCGGTTATGCTTGTGCAGGATACGCTGGGATTTTCTCCTCTTGCATATGCAACAAAGTCACGTACAAGATCAAGGTCACCGCCGCCGTGAGAGTCATTGTTGACTTTGACGTCAATTACGGTGTCTTCGTGTTCACAGCCGGGTCGGGGATCGATTTTTGAAAGGGTGAATACACCTTTTTCAAAGTCGCCTTCAATAACACCTTTTGTTCCCGTTATATGGATTGTGCGTGTGCCGTAGCTTGTGCCGCCGATCATATTGTGAGTTCCCGTTGCGCCGCTTTCAAACATAACGCTGACAGTCTGGTGGTCAACAACGTTGTTGTCGCTTTTGTAGGCACAAATGCCGTATGGGCTTGTTTTGAGCAGTTCTATTTTGTCCTCTATGGTAGGATTTTCAAGATGCTCAAGAGCATCCCATACGTAGAATGACCATCTGTCTGGGTGGTCAATGTAGAGTCTCTTGGCAGAGTAAAGGCATTCTTCGGACAGAGGACAGTCAACAAGACATCTTGTTCCTGAGTTTGCAGGTGCATTTTCGGGTGTAAATTGCATATTGCAACCAAAGCTTGAAACAAGAGACGGCTTTGTTTCGCTCATAAGCCACATCATAATGTCAAGGTCGTGACAACATTTTGCCAGCAGCATTGAGCTGTGGCATCTGTCAGAATTGTTCCATTTTCCTCTTACGTGACTAGTGGACATATGATGGTAGCTGACGTATTCGTTGGTTTCAATGCTGATAATTTTGCCGATTTCACCTGCAAGGATGAGATCTTTTATTTTTCTGTAGAAAGGTGCATATCTCAGCACAAAGCAAACCATAACTTTTCTGCCGTATTTCTGTGCTGCTTCAACAAGTTCTCTTGCTTCTTTTTCGTTAACAGAAAATGGTTTTTCGAGCAGAACATCATATCCTGCCTTCAGAAGGGGAATGGTGGTTGCAACGTGAACGTGATCCATTGTTCCGTTTATAACCGCATCGGCGAATTTGGGAGCCTCTGCAAGTTCTTCTGCAGTTCTGAAACAATTTTCAGGCGGAATATTGTAAAGCTTGGCAATCGATTCCCTTCTGTTATCGTCGGGGTCTGCAACGCCCACAATTTCCATTTTGTCACATTCTTTGTTGGCAAGGTCGGCATAGGTGAGACTTCTGTGTCCGCCGCCCACAATAATAGTTTTTAAAGGTCTGTTTTCCATGATGTATTAAACGCTTTCTTCGATTTTTATTGTTATTTCGTTGCTTTCTTTTGTCATTCTTTCGTTCATATCGTGTCTTCTTTGCATAAGCTCGTTATACATCTGATTTCTCAGATTGCCTGAAAGAGGATAAAGGAATTTGGGGATAACGGCAAGTATGCCTGTAATCTGAGGAATACCTGTGCAAAGAGCAAACAACCACCATTTTGTCTGGTCGCTCTGAGTGCCGATTGCGATACCCTGTTTATAACCGATTGCATTCAGGATAAGGCTTTTTGCCGAGTTCATAACAATGTTCTGAACCTTGGAGATAAGGTTTCTTGCAACACCGATAGTTGCTTCAACGCGGTAACCGTTTTTCCATTCGCAATAGTCCATTGCTTCGTTGTAAAGCTCGGCCTTGATAACTTTTCTGATACCGAATGCCCATTTATCAAACCAAGCCTGAATACCGAAAAGTATGCACATAAGCAGTCGCTTCTTGTAGTTTTTCTTTATTGAACCGATGATGAACAGTAATATAATCCAGAATCTTGTGTAAAGGTCTTCAAAAACCCATATTGCTTTTGTTGAGAATCTTTCTCTGATGGGTTTAACGAATGCATAGCTTATTGAGCCGTTTGCGCTTGAGGGTATGTTGAGAAGAGTCTGAAGCGAAGCGGAACCTAGAACGTCAATGAAATAGTTTGTGCTGCTTGAACCGACGCTGAAACCGCCGAGGAAGTCTGAAAGGGTGATCAGGAGAACGGGGTAGTTGTTCAGAACTGCCTTGAGGCCTTGCAGAACGCTGGGTGCTTCAATGGACTGCATAACTCTTTCTCTTGAAACGAGGAAGAAATAAAGAGTGCAAGCTGACGAAATAATACTTGTGCCGAGACCCATAGCGAGGAAAACGTTCTGAAGTTTCCATTTGAGGATTCCGTTGTTGATAAGGTCAATAAGGACACCCATCGCATAGGCAGGCAAATCCTCGCCCATATATCCCGTCAATAATTCGGCCAGAGTAATCAGTCGCGCTCGGTCGTTGGGGTGAGGGGTAACTGTTGTCATATAGCCTGCTTTTGCAATGCTTGTGAACGTTCCTGCAGTTTCGTTGACAACGTTAAAAGCAAAATAATAAAT
This sequence comes from Acutalibacteraceae bacterium, assembly GCA_045630405.1. Taxonomy (GTDB): domain Bacteria; phylum Bacillota; class Clostridia; order Oscillospirales; family Acutalibacteraceae; genus CAG-177. Next base: position 19,145 of record JAZQTC010000026.1, on the reverse strand, counting down.
CAATTTAGGCAGATGAGTGCCTGCTGTGCCGGGAAAGAAAAAAGGAATAAACCAATACAATGCACCGAGAAGTGTCATTGGTATCTGGAAAGAAACGAGATAAGGTCTGAACTTTCCCCATCTGGTTCGTGTTTTATCAACAAGAGCAGCAATTATCGGGTCGTTGATAATATCCCAAGCGCCGGTAAAAAGGCTCACAAGCGCGTTGGTTTTGAAGTCAATTTTAACAATGTCCCAGATAAATCTGTCGTTATATTGATTAATATTGAACGCGTTTGAAAAGTCATTCAGAAGGTATGCAACGGTTTCTTTTGTGCCAACGTATCTTCTGTCATAGACTTTGAATTCGGAGTGTGAACGATTGGGTTCGTTACTCATAAAAATGCCTCCTTGCTTTTTAGTAAGGATAAAGAAAGAAAGGCGTTGCGGTTAAATTTCCGCAACGCCCGCTTGAACGATGATAAGATTAAAGACCTTTAACAGCTTCAATGAGTGCTGCCATTTCATCCTTGCTGAGAGTAACGCCCTTGCCCATTTTTTCATGGTCAGGCGCCCACTCGCGGATATCATACTTGGGATCTCTTCCGTTCCAGCTGATAAGATTGAGCTCCTTTGTCCAACCCTTGGGGTTTTCTGAAAGAACTGCTACGGATTCAACGATTTCGTAAGTAAATTCGGGCATGGTGTTGCTCCTTTCATTATTTATACGCTTTTATTATAATATAAAGTTTTTTAATTGTAAATATAAAACTTAAAAAATTTTTAAATATTTATAATTATTTTGGAGAAATTTGAAAAAAGAGAGGACTGAGGTTATAAATTGGACAGGGAATGAATATATTGTGGTGACATATACATCAGGAGGAATAATATGAACTTAAACTGTGAAACACAAAAAATCGGTTTCTGCGAAACTCTTTTTGAATCAACTGCCGAGCAATCTCTGGATGCGGATATTTCTTTGCCGGATTATTGCCCTGAAATTCAGCGTATTCTCAAATGCACCGTAACGCCTGACGTTAATTCGGTGCAAAATAATTCAGGAAGAGTTACAGCCGACGTAACAGCTGTTGTGAGAGTAATTTATGCCGGCGAAAACGGTAAGCTTGCCGCCTATGAACAAAATTATCCGTTGCAAAAATTTATTGAGTCAAACAAAATTGCTGCTGACTCGGCAGTCAGCGTAAAAGTAAATACCGATTACGTCAATTGCAGAGCGGTTAATTCTCGCAGAATTGACGTGAGAGGAATTGTTACCTTCTTTTTCAAAGCAATCGGAAAACGGGAAGAACAAATGCTTTGCGGAGCACAGGGTTCGGGTATACAGTTGTTAACAAACGATTGCAACGTTGCTTCGATGACGGGTGTGTGTGAAAGAGCGTTTTTATTAAGTGAGGTTATGGAGATTGAAGAAAACCGTGAATCGATTTCTCATATAATCAACGTATCGTCTTGTGCTTCGGTTGACGAAGTGAAAATAATAAATAACAAAGCCTTGCTGAAAGGGGAGTGTACAGTCAAAATTTTTTATCTGAATGAAAACGGAGGCATAGAAAGCGTTGAGCACGCAATGCCCATCAGCCAGATAATTGAACTTGACGGTTTGAACGAAAAAAGCATCAGCTCTGTCCGTCTTTCCGTAACTTCCTGTGAGGTTCAGGCAAAATCGAATTCATCAGGGGATATGCGTCTTGTTGATTTGAACGTGCGAATAAGCGCATTTCTGGCGGCGTTTGAGGAAATTCCCGTTTCGATTATTTCGGACGCTTATTCAACGGAATACGAGGTAAAAAATACGTTGAAGAATACTGAGCTTTTCGAGTATAACGACAGTTTCAATTCTGTTTTTACAAATAAGGTTGTTTTCGAAAGTATCGGCGTAAGCGTGGATTGCGTACTGGCTGTGTGGTGTTCTGACGTCAAGAGCAATTTCTCCGGCAAAGACGGACGATGCGTTGTGAGCGGTACTTATAATGCAAACGTAATTTACAGAGACAGCGAAAACCAGATAGGAATTATTCAGAAACCGGTTGATTTTGAATACACGTCAAAGCTTCCTGAAAAATCAGACAGAATCTCTTGCTACGGTTCGGTGTCTGTGCTTGGTTGTTCCTGCGCTGTTACGGGTGACAGTCGCCTTGAATTAAAAACCGAAATGGCTGCAGGTGCAACGGTATTTTCAAACAACCCCCAAAAATATGTAAGTTCTGTTGAAATTGCAGGTGAACGTGAAAAAAATATGAAACCCTGCGCACTTACAATTTATTTCTGTAACAGCGGTGAAAATCTTTGGAACATAGCAAAACGTTACTCAACAACAGTTGATGCAATTATGGTTGAAAATTCAATAGAAAAAGACGTTCTGGAAAGCGGAAAGATGCTTCTTATTCCTTGCGTGTAAATTCATTTCATTATTGTTCCTTTTTGTTTCGGAATAAAACAAAGTTCTGAAGAAAAGATAATTTGTGTGATTATTTATGAAAGGAACAACAGTATGAAAATATTCAATGTTACGGATGACAGTTTTGCAGGTGAAATAGAGAATTTCGACGGAACGGTTCTGATTGATTTTTTTGCCGATTGGTGCACACCTTGCAAAATGCTTTCGCCCATTATTGAGGATGTTGCAGAAAATACAGATGAAAACGTTAAAGTGTGCAAGGTTAATGTTGAGTCTGAAAAAGAACTTGCCCAAAAATTCGGTATAATGAGCATACCGACTCTCATTGTCCTTAAAGACGGTGAGGTTTATAACCGTAGTGTGGGTGTAACAGGAAAACGTGCGATAATGGATATGCTTAAGTAAAGTCAGACAGAATGGGTTAATTGTATAAAGTTTTACGGTTGACTTATCGGATGTTTCTGTTGTATAATTTTGTTGCAGTCAAACTGCAAAAATTAACAGGAGGGCTAAACAATGGAATTTGTAACAGAAATCCTTGCAATGGTTGAAAAGATTCTTGCTTATGTGAACGAAGCAGAAGCAGCAGGTATTATTGAAATCATCAAAAATTCACTTGCATCAGTTTTTGCAGCATTTTAATTGTTTTCAAACCTTGGCGCAGCAGAGATGCTGCGCTTTTTTTATGCTTGAATTTCTCGACAATTTATGATATTATTCTGCTAAATCATAAAAACAGAGGTTTGAAAAATGGCTTATTTTACAGAGGAAGAGTTTCATAAGATGCTTACCGAGCTGTCGGAGGGAAATCCTGACGGCTATGTTACTTTGTACCATATTGCAGAAAAAACGCTCAAAAAAGCCGTGTATGCATGGTGCTCCAGAAGCAAAACAACAAGAGGCTATGAGCAGGACGTTATGCAGGAGATTTATTTGCGCCTTATCAAGAAGAGCGTAACAGGTTTCCTTATGAAAGACGGAGTGCTTAACGATAATCCTGATGGCTTTAAAAGCTGGATGTTCAGGGTGGCGAGAAATATTTATAACGACTTTGCGAAAAAGCTGTCAGATGAACCGTTAGATATTACAGATGCCACCGATGAGGACGCACCTGAACCTGATATCGAAGATAACGACAATGAGCTTTACAATGAGGATGATTATGATTATGATGCGCTGAACGGATATTTTGAATTTGTTCTTGAATCTTCTTCGGAAGTTCACATTACAATGACGTGGCTTGCTGTTATGCTTGCAGTAGTCCGCGGAGGACTTAACAGAAGTGAAGCAACTGTGTATATTACAACTGTTTTTGGAAACGCAACGATGGATGAACTCTTTAATTTCATTGTCAGTTGTTCAGATAAAGTGTTGTGGCTCAACATCAGCGAAGACCTAATCCGCAAAATGAAGTCAAAACTTGACAAAACTGATTCGGAGGGTCGCCGTACAGGCAGCAAAAAGTATTTTGAATTTTATATGAAGAAGGGAGACAAGGCTTCCGTAAGCGATTGGGTCAACAGAATGAATGATCGCTTGATAAAGGATGACGAGGAAAAGGATGATGAAGAAAATGATGACGACGACACATCTGACAATTGAAGAAATTTTGAATTTTATAACTATGGACAGTATTACACCTGAAGGCATTCAATTAGCCGCAAGAGTAAATTGTCATATTATGCAATGTGAAGAATGCAGAAAAAAAGTAGAGATTTATCAAATTGTTAATGATAAACTTTCCGGAACAACTCTTTCTGATCCGAAGCGTCATAAAGATGATATCGGTGAGCTTGAGTTTGAGAAAAAAGAAAAAGATTTAGGATCAGAAATAAGATAAAAATATAAAAGTAAAGCAAAAGAACAGAATTAAGAAAAAATAAAACCGACCGTTACGGTCGGTTTTTTTATTTTTAAAATGCATTTTTGATTGCTTCAACAACGTTATCGACGTCGGATTTGACAACGAGCAGAGAAATTTCAATTTCTGATGTTGTTATCATTCTTACGTCTGCATCAACATCTGCTGCAGCCTTGAATATCCTTGCGGAAACTCCGGGAGTTCCTCTCATATCTTCACCACTTACGGTGATTTTGCAATTGCCGCTGCTGACGCTTATTTTTGTTTTGGGAGATCTTGTGCGGAGTTCCGATGCAATTGAAAGCACGGGCACAAAATCCTTGTCGTTAACGGTAAATGAGAAGCCTGAACCTGAGCCGCTGGACGGAAACTGCGATATCATATCAACGTCAATTCCGGATTCGGCAATCATTTTGAAAACGTCTGCCATATGTGAAATATCGGCAGGAGCATCGCTGAGCGAAAAAAGAGTAACGTCTTCGGTTACAAAAATATTTTCAACAAGCTTCATTTTACCCTCCATTAAAGCATATCCGCCATCTTATAAAGCCCTGCAGGTTTGCCGCAAATAAACTTTGCTGCGCTGATTGCGCCTGTTGCAAAAAGTTCTTTGCTTCTTGCAGAGTGTGAAATCGTGATGATTTCGTCAAGTCCTGCAAAAATAACCTGATGTTCACCGGTGATTGTGCCGCCTCTGACAGCGTGGATTCCGATTTCTTTTTTTGTTCTTTTTTCACGCTTGGAGTGACGGTCATATTCATATCTGACGTCATCGTCAAGCTCTTCTTTGATAGAATCCGCAATCATAAGTGCCGTGCCGCTGGGGGCATCAATTTTCTGATTGTGATGCATTTCGATAATTTCGATATCAAAGGCATCACCGAGAACGTTTGCGGCTTTTTTTGCAAGTTCACACACAAGGTTAACACCGAGTGACATATTTGCGCTGAAAAAAACAGGGATTTTTTTGGATGCGTCTTTGATCAGATTAATCTGAGCATCGCTGAGACCTGTTGTTGAAATAACGGCAGGAATTGAATTCTTAACCGCGTATTCAAGCAGCCCCGACAGTGCAGCGGGGTTTGAAAAGTCGATTATAACGTCGGCTTTTTCGGTTATATCGTTTGTTACGTTTGCGGGCGCGGGGAAAACGGGATATCCGCTTAATGACTCGCTGAAAATATCTATGCCGCCAACGATTTCGCAATCGGCACTTTCGGCAACGCTTTTTGTAACAGCCTTACCCATTTTTCCGTTGCATCCGCTTAATAAAATTCCTGTCATTTGTTTTACCTCTGAATTATTTTATAAGTCCGTGTCTTATAAGGGTATTTCTGAGAGTTTCTCTTGCAGAATCATTCATTCTGTAAAGGGGGAGTCTGCAATCGCCTACGTCCATACCCATCATATTCATTGCTTCCTTAACGGGGATAGGATTAACGTCAAGGAAAAGATCGTGACAAAGATCGATGTATTCAAGCTGAAGCTTGCGGCTTTCTTCGTGCTTACCTTCAAGGTAAAGAGCAGGAATGTTATGAGCAACCTCGGGAGCAACGTTTGAAAGTACGGAAATTGAACCCTTGCCGCCAAGTGACATAAGTGCAGTAACCTGATCATCGTTGCCCGAATATACAGAGAAATCGTCGCCGCAAAGAGCTATTGTTCTTGCAACGGATGAAATATCACCGTTTGCTTCCTTTGTACCTACGATTCTTTCGTGCTTTGAAAGCTCGAGGTATGTTTCGGGAGCAATGTTAACACCTGTTCTCGAGGGAACGTTGTAAAGAATGATTGGAACGTTTACTCTGTCAGCAATATAATTAAAGTGCTGAATAAGACCTGCCTGTGAAGTCTTATTGTAGTAGGGGGTAACTGAAAGAAGAGCATCTACGCCTGCCTTTTCAGCTTCGTTTGAAAGTTTGACAGCGTAATTTGTGTCGTTGCTGCCTGTTCCTGCAATAACGGGAATTCTCTTGTTTACAACGTCAACTGTGAATTTGATTGCATTTGAGTGCTCGTCGTGGTCAAGTGTTGAACCTTCGCCTGTTGTGCCGCAGATGATAATTGCATCTGTTTTGTTGGCAATCTGGAATTCAAGGAGCTCGGCAAGCTTGTCGTAGTTGATCTTATTGTCTTTTGTAAAAGGTGTAACGATTGCAACGCCTGCTCCGGTAAAAACAGTCTGCTTCATTGTCTGACTCCTCTCATCAGTTGAATTTGGGTGTGATGTAGCCCTGTGCGCAAAGCTGCTCTGCCATAAGAACTGCTCCGCCTGCTGCGCCTCTCAGAGTGTTGTGTGAAAGGCATACGAATTTGTAATCATACTGTGTATCTTCTCTCAGACGACCGATTGAAACAGCCATACCGTTTTCGAGGTTTCTCTGGAGCTTTGTCTGGGGAAGATTGTCTTCTTCAAAATAGTTAAGGAACTGCTTGGGTGCGCTGGGGAGTTCAGCTTCCTGAGGATAGCCTTTGAATTCCTTCCAGATTTCCTTCATTTCGTCCATAGTGGGTTTGTTTTCGAATCTTACGAAAACAGCTGCCATATGACCGTCTGATGCAGGAACACGGAGACATTGTGCTGTGAAGTTGGGGGCCTTGGCAGGAACGATTTCGTCACCGACGATTTCACCCCAGATCTTGAGAGGCTCTTTTTCTGATTTTTCTTCTTCACCGCCGATATAGGGGATTACGTTATCAACCATTTCGGGCCATGTATCAAATGTTTTTCCTGCGCCGCTGATAGCCTGATATGTGCAGACAAGAACGTCCTTAACGCCGAATTTGTTGAGGGGGTAAAGTGCGGGAACGTAGCTCTGAAGTGAGCAGTTTGATTTAACAGAAATGAAACCTCTTTCTGTACCGAGGCGCTTTTTCTGTGAGTCAATGATTTTTGCGTGGTCTGTGTTAAGCTCGGGAACGATCATAGGAACGTCTGCGGTCATTCTGTGAGCGCTGTTGTTTGAAACAACGGGGCATTCTGCCTTTGCGTATGCCTCTTCGAGAGCTTTGATTTCATCCTTCTTCATATCAACTGCGCAGAAAATGAAGTCAACGGATGCAGCGATTTTTTCAATATCTGCAGTTGCGTCCATAACAATGATGTCAGCCATCTTCTCGGGAATATCTGTAGCCATGCACCATTTGTTACCTACGGCATCCTTGTATTTTTTGCCTGCAGAACGGGGGCTTGCTGCGAGAACAGTAACTTCAAACCAGGGATGATTTTCAAGGAGAGTTGCAAATCTCTGACCTACCATACCTGTTGCGCCGACTATACCTACTTTGTAATTCTTCATAAGTTTAACCTCTTTTCGGAAAATCTGATCAAATTTTTGTTGATTATGCGCCTTGACAAAAATCTATTATAATAATATTATAGATGATAACACAAATGCAAGTATAAATCAAATGATTATTTATACAAAGTTATTGGAATTTTTGAAAGAATTTTGAGGTTTTTAATGAAAAGAAGCGATTTTTACTATGATCTGCCAAAGGAGCTCATAGCCCAGATACCTGTTGAACCCCGTGACAGTTCCCGTATGCTTGCCGTTAACAGACACACGGGAGAGTTTGCTCACAGAGTGTTCAGCGATATAACGGAATACTTCAGACCCGGTGATTGCCTCATTCTGAACAACACAAAAGTATTGCCTGCAAGAATGTATGGTGAAAGGATTGACACAGGGGCGATTGTCGAATTTCTTCTTTTGAATCAAAGGAGTTTTGACACTTGGGAGGTTATAACCGGACCCGGAAAAAAAGCAAGGGTTGGTCATTGTTTTACATTTGGCGGCGGAATACTCACCGCGGAGATAATTGAAGTTCTTGATGACGGTAACCGCATTGCGAAGTTCGGATTTGAAGGCAACTTTTTTGAAGTGATTGATAAAATCGGCGAGATGCCTTTGCCTCATTATATAACCGAAAGACTTGAGAATAAAGAAAGATATCAGACCGTTTATGCAAAGGAGCAGGGCAGTGCTGCGGCGCCTACTGCGGGACTTCATTTTACCTCTGAACTTCTTGAAAAGATAAAAGCAATGGGGATTGAGGTCGGATTTGTTACACTTCACGTCGGTCTGGGTACTTTCAGACCTGTAAAGGCTGACGATATCGAAGATCATCATATGCATTCCGAGCATTATCATCTGCCTGCCGAAACGGCGGAAATCATTAACAGAACAAAAGCAAATGGCGGAAGGGTATTTGCCGTGGGCACAACCTGTTGCAGAACTCTTGAATCGGTTGCAACTTTTAAGGGTGAAATCTGCGAGGATGACGGCTGGACAAACATCTTTATTTATCCGGGTTATGAGTTTAAATGTATCGACTGTCTCGTAACCAATTTCCATTTGCCCGAAAGCACGCTGATTATGCTTGTCAGCGCATTCTGCGGATATGAAAACACAATGAACGCATACAAAATTGCCGTTGAGGAAAAATACAGATTTTTCAGTTTCGGCGATGCCTGCGTATTTTACGGAGAATAATTATGTATAAGCTTATAAAAAAAGAAGGTAATGCAAGGCGAGGTGAGTTTGTCACCGTCCACGGAACTGTCCAGACGCCTGCATTTATGAATGTTGCAACCTGCGCAGCGATAAAAGGCGGTCTTTCTGCAGAAGACCTCAAAGAAATCGGATGTCAGGTTATGCTTTCCAATACCTATCATCTTCACGTTCGTCCGGGTGATGACCTTGTTCGTGATATGGGCGGTCTTCATAAATTTTCGGGTTGGGAAGGACCTATTCTCACAGACAGCGGCGGTTTTCAGGTTTTTTCACTTTCATCGTTGCGAAAGATAAATGAAGACGGTGTTTCGTTCCAGTCTCACGTTGACGGTAAGCATATTTTTATGGGGCCTGAAGAGAGTATGCAGATTCAGTCAAATCTTGGTTCAACAATCGCAATGGCATTTGATGAATGCGTTGAAAATCCTGCAAAATATGAATATGCCAGACAGTCTTGCGAAAGAACGGTGCGCTGGCTTGAACGATGCAAAGCAGAGATGAAAAGACTCAATTCCTTGCCTGAAACAATCAACAAAAATCAGCTTCTTTTCGGCATAAATCAGGGTTGCACTTTTGAGGATTTGCGAGTTGAAAATATGAAGCAGATTGCGGAACTTGACCTTGACGGTTATGCTATAGGCGGACTTGCCGTAGGTGAGCCGAAAGAGGATATGTACCGCGTTATTTCTGCAGTAGAACCCCATATGCCTGCAGATAAAATCCGTTATCTTATGGGTGTCGGTACACCGGGCAATATTATTGAAGCTGTTTACAGAGGTGTTGATTTGTTTGATTGCGTAATGCCCAGCAGAAACGCAAGACACGGTCATCTCTTCACTAAAAAGGGTATAATTAACCTTAACAATAAGAAGTATGAACGAGACTCGCAACCTATTGATTCCGAGTGCAATTGTCCTGTGTGTTCAAAGTTTTCAAGAGCATATATCCGCCATCTTTTCAAAGCAAAAGAGATGCTTGCGATGCGTCTTTGCGTAATGCACAATCTGTATTTCTATAATATGCTGATGCAGGATATCCGTGACGCTCTGGATAACGGCACGTTTGAGCAATTCCGCAATGAAAACGTTGATTTGCTCGACACAAGAATATAATTATTTATAAATTTCAATTTTACTATTGCATATTCAGTTTGATTACTGTATAATGTTTGCATTATACTTTGGAGGTTATTTCACATGGATTTCATTTACTTACTTGCTCCTACAGGTGCTGCTGCAGGTTCAGCAGGTGCAACAGGCGGCAATCAGTGGACGTTCATCATTATGATCGGCATTATGGTCGCTATGATGTTCTTTATGAATCGTTCACAGAAGAAAAAGCAGAAGGAAGAGCAGGAAAAGCGTGACAACGTTCAGATTGGCGACGAGATCACAACAATCGGCGGCATTATGGGCAGAGTTATTACTGTTAAAGAAGATTCTCTTATCATCGAAACCGGTGCAGACAGAAACAAGATGAAGATTGCTAAGTGGGCAATTTCACAGAACAACACCGCTGATGAAAAGGCTGCTGCAGAAAGAGAAGCTGCAAAGGCTGCTGCTGAAGCTGAAAAGCAGAAGAAAATGGAAGAAGCTGCAGAAAACAGCAAGGCAAAGAGAAAGAAGACAAAGAAAAAAGACGATACTTTCGATTCTTAATTGAATAATTGTTTTACTCCTTTCATATTATTGATTAGCAATGGTATGAGAGGAGTTTTTTTATGAGCGGTAAGCCAAAAGTATCAAGAAAGGACGCAGCGTCCGTGAACTTTGCATCAGGAATTGCTGTGGGGGCAGCGGTGATTGCGGCGGTGTATTTTGTTCTGATTGCAGTATATGCTTTTGCTGCACTCAAAACGGGGATAAATGCATCAACTTATATGCCGGCAGGTTTCTTTATCGGAGCATTGTCAGGTCTGATCGGTGGATTCGTTGCGGCAAAGTCCGTCAAACAAAAGGGGATTGTCTGTGGTGCATCGTCAGGTCTGATTGCTTCTGTTTTTTGCTCATTGGTTATGTTTTTTGTGAACAGTAACAAAGCGGGAACGGGAGTTTTCATATTTATGGCGGCAATGCTTCTCGGTGGTGCGGCAGGAGGGATTGCGGCAATGAATCTGCGTATTAAGAAAAAGTATTGATATGAGAAAAATCGCAGTTGTTTTTGGAATGTTATTTTTACTTGCTTCTTGTTCCGTCCAGGAAAAAGTCAGCCCTGAAATCATTTGTGAAAGGCTTTGTGCTGCAGATGAAAATATAAGTTTTGACGGAGATTTTTCTTTTGCAAAAGACGGTGTTTATACCTGTTATATTACCTATTCAAAATCATTGGTTTTGGTTGTTGAAATGAATACGGACGGGCAGGGAAACGTTAAAAAAATCAACCTTGCCTGCGATAAAACAGACAAGGCTGATTTATTTGAATATTGCGTCAGAAGCATGATAGAAGTTTATTCACCCGATGAGAATTCCGATGAAATTTCTGATGCGATTTTCCGTGATAAAGAGTCGGACGGTAAGTTTTGTTATCATGAAACACAATGGTACAGGTATTCGGCTGTCCGAACTGAAAACGGGCTGTTTTTTTCAACGGAAAATCTGAAATTGTCTCCTCGTGGCGAGGAGAAACTCAGCCTCAGAACCAACGATGTAGTTGAATATCATAACTCTTTATCAAGCACCATTTGTCTGTAGTCAAGGAATTCGAAGCCCAGATTTTTATAAAGTCTTATTGCACCGTGATTATCTTCACCGACCTCAAGTCGGATTCTTTTGATTTTTCCTTGCATTTCGTTTTGAAGATAAGCGAAAAAGCTTTTGCCCAGCCCCATATTACGGAACTCTTCTTCAACAAAAAGCTCTTCAATCCAAGCGGCGATTCCGCCTACTTCCGTTTCGAATTTGAGCGAAACAATGGCATAGCCTGCAACTGTTTTGTCGGCTTCAAACATTATGCCTTTGACCAATTCGGGTGTCTGAAGTGATGCGTCAAAACAACTCATCATCACGTCATCAGGCGGTGTATGCAATGTTGCCGGAGGCGCATAGAATTTTTTTACCATTCTGAAAAATTCATTTCTGTCAGATTCAATAAACGGTCTGAAAACGATTTCCATAATTATATGTCCTTTCAAAAATCTGAAATTATTCGGTCAAAAACAAATTGATGAAAATATTTTTCAACAATTTAAAGAATTCTCCAAAAAATTTCGGGATAAAACTTGACTAATTCTGTTTTTTTGATATTATAGAATTAACACTTGTGAATCGGAACGGGTTGATCAAATGGATTCTGTTGATGTAAAAATTATTGAATGCCTCAAGGCCAATTCAAGGGAAAATGCTTCGGTTATCGGCAGCAAAGTTAATATGTCTGTTTCTGCCGTTATCGAACGAATAAAAAAACTTGAATCGTGCGGAATAATAAAAAGATACACAGCGGTGCTTGACAGAAAGATGCTGGGAATGGATTTGACCGCCTTTGTGTTTGTTAATGTTGAACATCCTAAATACGTGGGTGTTTTCACGGAATTTGTTGGAAAGCATCCGCAGGTTATTGAGTGTCATAGTGTAACCGGTGAATTTTCCTATCTTCTCAAGGTTTGTGCAGAAAATGCTGCAGGACTTGAGAAAATATTAATGGAAATAAATTCCGTTGCAGGTGTTGCCGCAACCACCACTCAGGTTGTTCTTTCAACAGAAAAAGAAGAATTTTCGCCCGAAATACAAGCTGAACAGTAAATTTTACCTCCCGTTAAGGGAGGTTTTTTTATTCTGTTTCAATATTATTTGTGTAGATATATTCGATAAGATATTCTTTTGTTGCTTCAATGTCGAGCGACTCAACCCATTGACCGTTGATGGTTTTGGGTGTCATATGGTCGTCGATAGGTACTCTGTTCTGTTCAATGTCGAATGCAATCATACCGAATCCGGCTTTGTATGCAAGTGCGGTTATTTCGGCAGGGGACATATCTGTCTGAATGAGGGGGAAGACGTCACGCATTGTTTCAATAAGTTTGCTTATACCTGCGTTTTTAGCCTGATTGATAAGTGCGGTGATAACTTTTCGCTGACGGTAGGTTCTCATATAGTCGCTGTCAAGCTTTCGTATGCGGCAATAAACAAGAGCTTCTTCTCCGTTGAGATGAACTTTTTCGCCGTAGTCAACATTTTGTCTTGTTGTTCTGTTGATGAAATCCGCTTCTTTTTTCGTGACTTCAACGTCAACACCGCCAAGGCTGTCTATTATGTTGGTGAACATATCGAAATCAACCATGACGAAATGGTCTATATCAACACCGAAATTATATTCTATAGTGTCCGTTACAAGCTGAGGTCCGCCGTATGAGCAGGCTGCGTTGAGTTTTGCTTTTTTGCCTTTTGACGGAATTTCTACCCAGCTGTCACGCAGAAAAGAGGTTAACTTTATTTTGGCGTGTTTATAGTCGACCGATACAAGAATCATAGAGTCGGAGCGAGAAGAAGATTCGGCGTTACCGTCAACACCGAGGAGCAGTATGTTCGTGACAAACGGGCTGTTTTTGAGCTGAAGTGAAGAAATATATTGATTTCGTTCAAGGTCGTTGCGTGTGTATCCCGACGCAGCGGAAAATAAGAAAATAAAACCTGAACTCAGGAGAAGAACAACGGCAACAACCGTGACAATAAATCTGAGAAAACGGTGTTTTTTCTTCTTTTTCGGCGGTTCATTGTTTTGGGGAGGTTCCGGAGAAAAAAACTCATCTTCAGGAATTTCAACTATGAAATCATCAGATCGTTTTCGTTTTTTTGAAATATATATATCGTCCATTGTTTTATCCTTTCGTTGTTTTATCCTATTCTATATTAATTTTCTGACATATACAATATCTTAATTGTAAATAATTTAAAATAAATTTCTATTTTGTTTGACTTTTTGCAAAAGGTGATTTAAAATAATACGGAGCATATATGCTGAGACGGTTGGGCAGTCGCGGGCAGCTTTTGCTGCGTGAGGAAAGTCCGAGCTTCACAGAGCAGGATAACGGCTAACGGCCGCCGAGGGTGACCTTAGGGAAAGTGCAACAGAGATATACCGCCTGCCTTGTGCAGGTAAGGGTGGAAAGGCGAGGTAAGAGCTCACCGGCGTGCGGGGAACCGCACGGCCCTGCAAACCCTATCCGAAGCAACACCGACAGGAGGAGGAGTTTTGCTCCGTCGTTTGCTCGACGATACTCCGACGGGTGGCTAAAGCTTTGCGGCAACGTAAGGCGTAGACAGATGATTGCCTTTAATGACAGAACTCGGCTTACAGACCGTCTCGGCATTGCTCAATTTTTATTATTGTTGGTTGCTATGGATGAATTGGTAACAATTTCAGGTACTGTTGAGTACATAACATATCAGAATACAGAAAACGGTTACACTGTGCTTGAATTTACAAGTGACGGTGAACTTTTTACTGCAATCGGTACTGTCAGCGACCTTTACAACGGAGAAAACGTAACGTTTACGGGAAAATGGACCGTTCATCCGACTTTCGGTAAACAATTCAAAATTGAGATGTGCCAACGTGAGATGCCTCAGACCGCAGCAGATATGTTGTCTTATCTTTCGTCAGGAATAGTCAAAGGCGTCAAAGAAAAAACAGCCCAGAAAATAGTTGAAAGATTCGGTGAGGATTCATTTTATATTATTGAGAATTTTCCTGAACGTCTTGCGGAAATAAAAGGTATTTCCAAGGAACGCGCAAGGGAAATTTCTGCCGAATTCAGGCGACGTTCCGCTGAAAGAGAGGCACTCATTTCTCTTGAAAAATACGGAATTTCAACTGCGGAATGCCTCAAGGTTTTCAAGGTGTTCGGTTCAAGAAGCGTTGAAATTGTTGAACATAATCCCTATTTGCTTTGCGGAGAGGGAATAGGAATAACATTTGACAAAGCCTGCAGTATTGCCCGCAACCTTCCCGTGCCTCCTGCCGATGAATTCAGGGTTGACGCAGGAATACTTTATGTTGTGAGGCATAATCTGTATAACGGACATACCTGCCTTCCGATAGAAAAGCTGATAGCGCCTTGCTGTGACTTATTGTCCGTAGATGCAGACGTTGTTGAAGTTCGTCTTGATAATCTTATTGAAACAAGACAGCTTGTCTGTGAAAATCTCAGTTCAAAAGATTTCGTGTTTTTGCCGGATATTTATAACGCTGAAAAAAACGCGGCAAATTCTATTCTTTTTATGAAAAAATTTGCTCCGAAGTGTCTTGATAACGTTGAGGAGCATATTAATAAAACCGAGCTTATCAGCGGTGTTTGTTACAATGATCAGCAACGTCTTGCAATAAGACTTGCCGTTGAAAGAGGCGTTCTTGTTCTTACGGGCGGTCCGGGAACGGGAAAAACCACAACACTCCGAGGTATTCTGAAAGTCTTTGAAAATCAGGGCCTTGAGGTTGCGCTTGCCGCTCCTACGGGAAGAGCAGCCAAAAGAATGAGTGAACTTACGGGAAGAGAAGCGCAGACTATCCACAGACTGCTTGAGGTTGAATGGGACAGAAGCGACCGTCCGGTTTTTCAACGTAACAAGCGTAACCCTCTCAGTGCAGGTGCTGTTATTATTGATGAACTTTCAATGGTTGACATTGTTCTGTTTTCAAGTCTGCTTGACGCATTGCCTATCGGATGCCGTCTTGTGATGGTTGGCGACTCCGACCAGTTGCCTCCTGTAGGTGCAGGCAACGTGCTTCATGATATAATAAATTCAAAGGCTCTTCCTGTTGTGGAACTCAAAGAAGTTTTCCGTCAGGCAATGGAAAGCCTGATTGTTACAAACGCTCATAAAATTGTAAACGGAGAATTACCTGAAATTTCCTGCACGGATAAGGATTTTTTCTTCCTTGAAAGAAACGTTCCTGCTATGGCTGCCAAAACAGTTGCAGAACTTTGTGCAGAGAGATTGCCGAAAGCATACGGATATTCTCCGACGGAAGATATACAGGTGCTTTGTCCGTCACGCAAGGGCGATGCAGGCACAGTAAGGATAAACAAAATCCTGCAACAATCGCTTAATCCTCCTGCAAAGTATAAACGTGAGCACACTTTTGGTCAGCGTGTGTTGCGTGAGGGTGATAAGCTTATGCAGACGAAGAATAATTATAATATCCCTTGGACGGGCAGCGAAAAAGACGGACTCGGAGTTTTTAACGGGGATATCGGAATGCTTGAAAAGATAGACGAGGGTGCTCATCTGCTTCACGTAAGGTATGACGACAGACTGGCAGAATATCCTTTTGAATGTCAGTCAGAGCTTGAACACGCGTATGCCGTTACGGTTCATAAAAGTCAGGGCAATGAATTTGATGCGGTTGTTATGCCTGTTGTCGGAGTTGTTGAGCAGCTTGCATACAGAAACCTGCTTTATACAGCCGTCACAAGAGCAAAAAAAATTATGGTTCTTGTCGGAACAAAATCTACGGTTGAACGTATGGTTTTCAACAACAGCAAGGCAAAACGTTATTCTGCTCTGAAAAACTTCATTATGTTGGGTGACGGCTGATGAACAGAATTGCAGATGTGATTGCTTCTGTATTTTTTCCTCATCGTTGTGCTTATTGCGGCAAAGTTGTGGTTAATACGTCGTATATGTGCAAACAATGCGAAAAAGATTTACCCCGGATAAGCGGAGATGTCTGTAATAAATGCGGCAGAGAAAAAGATAAGTGCTTCTGTAAAAAAGCAGAAAAATATTATGACGGTATTGCAGCACCGTTTTATTTTGTCGGCAATGTCCGAAAGGGTATCCATAACTTCAAGTTTCGCCGTTCGATCGGAAATGCAGAAGCTTACGGAGCGGAAATGAGCGAAACTGTTATTGGAAGGTTTCCGGGTATAAGTTTTGATTATATAGCCGCAATTCCTTTGTCACACAAAAGCAGACGAGAAAGAGGATATAATCAATGTGAGATTCTTGCTGAAAAACTCAGCGAAAATCTAGGGATCGAGTACAGAAAAGGTTTGGTTATAAAACTTTATGATACTAAAAAACAACACAAAATCAGTCCTGTGCTCCGAAGAGGAAATCTGACGGGAGTGTTTGATGTACCTGAACCTTCTGTGGTTGAAAATAAGGTTATTTTGCTGTGTGATGATATTTCAACAACAGGTGAAACTTTTAATGAATGTGCAAAAATACTGTGGCTCAACGGAGCAAAAGCAGTATACTGTATTTCGGTTGCACTCACTTCTCCGAAAGAGAAGTAATTATATATTACATTATATATTGTCAGAAAGGTGGTGAAATCTGATGCTTGGTGCGAATATAGGAATTGACCTCGGAACAACTTCAATAGTTGCTTACGTTGAGGGTAAGGGTGTTGTTATGTCTGAACCGAGCGCTGCTGCATACGAGAAAGAAAGCGGAAAGCTTATTGCGGTTGGCAAGCGTGCGTGGGATATGATTGGCAAGAACCCTGACTCAATCAGAGTTGTAAAACCTATGGAACACGGTGTTGTATCGGATTTTACGGCCACAAAACATATTCTTAAATACATCTTCTCGAAAATATGCAGAAATATGGTGTTCAAACCCAACGTTGTTATCTGCGTGCCATCAATGGCAACAAGTCTTGAAAAAAGAACGATTCTTGATCTGGTAACTTCAGCAGGTGCGGCAAAAGCTTGTCTTATCGAAGAACCTCTTGCTGCAGCTTTGGGCGCAGGCATAAAAAGCACCCGACCCGTCGGCGCAATGGTTGTTGATATCGGCGGAGGCACAACTGATATTGCGGTTATAACTATGGGATGTATATCCGTATCCCGTTCAATCAAGGTTGCGGGCAATAATTTTGACGAAGCAATCGCAAGGCAGATAAGACGCGAGCGCGACGTTATCATCGGCGAGAAAACAGCAGAAACTCTAAAAAAACAAATCGGGTATTCTTTTTTGCGTGATGTTGAACTTGGTATGACTGTAAAAGGTAAACATTTCATAACAAATCTTCCTGTCAGCATTGATGTCAGTTCAACTGAGGTTTATCTTGCTATGCGCCCTCATCTTGAGGCGATTGCTGAAGCGGTCCGTTCTGTTCTTGAACTGACACCGCCCGAGCTTTCGGCAGATATTTGTGAATCAGGCATCTATCTTACTGGTGGAGGTGCGCTGCTCAAGGGGATTGATAAAATGATTCAGCGCAAAACAGGAATAAAAACCTTTGTTGCCAAGGATGCCCTTAACTGTGTTGCCCTCGGAACAGGTGAGGCACTTGCTCATATTGATATCCTCGGCCAGAACGGCTATGTGTTTAAAGCTCGTGATGAAATCGGCGGACTTGAACCTGAACTTTCTGAATAAACATCAAAAAACCATCCTATAATGTTTTCAAAACATAAAGGATGGTTTTTTTATGAGTAAGTTTAAAATGTTGGAAATTTCAGTAGCAATCGGTCTTGTGATATCTGTGATATTTTCTGTGGTTAGTTTCGGTGTGTCGTGCGAAGATATCCGAAGCAGTGTACTGAGACTGCATATTCTTGCCAATTCAGATTCAAAAGAAGATCAGGCAATTAAAATTATCATTAGAGATGCCTTGCTTGAAAGCGGAAATGAACTTTTCGAAGGTACTATGTCTGTTGAGAATGCTCATAGATGTTTGGAGAATAACAAAAGCCAACTAATTGCATACATTAATAATATATTGATGGATAACGGATTTGAATATAAATCGGATGTATATTTGATTAAGGAATATTTTGAAACCCGTTCTTATGATGAATTCACATTGCCTGCAGGGGAGTATCTTGCGCTCAAAGTTATTTTGGGTAACGGTGCGGGGCACAATTGGTGGTGTGTAATGTTTCCGCCGCTTTGTTTGCCGGCGGCAACGGAAAATACGGAGCTTGATATTGTGTTCAATCAGAATTGTTCACAGATAGTAAAATCATCACCTGAATATGAAATAAGGTTTAAATTTATAGAAATAATTGAACGTATCAAATGTAAATTTTGATGCAAACTACATCTGTTGTTTAAAATGTACAAAAATGCAGCGTTGAGATTATTGACACTATACAAAACGTTAAACTTCGAAAAAATTGAATTTTTTTTAAAAAAAAGTGTTGACTTTAGCTTTTTGTTGTGATATATTATTCAAGCACTCGCGAGTAACGCGAATGCAACGCACCTTGAAAATTAAACAACGATTGATTAAATAACCCTTGAAGATTAATTTGAGTATGTACTTTCAAGTACAGCAGTAATTCTCGAGAATACGAGAAAAAGAGATGTCAGATGACATCATGAGCGATTGAGCTCTAAGAATGATTTGAACACCTGAGGGTGTTTAGATATAATTTTTAGAGAGTTTGATCCTGGCTCAGGATGAACGCTGGCGG
>JAZQTC010000025.1:0-10658 GCA_045630405.1 Acutalibacteraceae bacterium | reverse complement strand
ATGAGTTTCACAAGCCCACCAATGGTGAGTTTCATTGCGTTCAAGATCCATTGCGTTGCCGTAGTCGCAGCTGTTGTCAAGACCGCAGGTCACGCATACGCTTTCACCTGCTCTGTAACCGTGGACTCCTTTGTCGAAAGTTTTATTACATCTGTAGCAATACTTCCAATGGTACATACTATCAGATGACCAGGGATCTGAATATTCTATATAAGTGTGACCGAGAGCAGCACTGGTGTCTGTATTGACATTACCGCACTTGGTACAGATTTCGGTTATTGTGCCACGCCATGTGCAGGTTGCAGTGTTTTTGATTACATTGTAATTGTGAGTTTTACAAGGAGTAACGGCATTGATAAGCACTGTGTAGGGTTTAACACCGCAAAGCTTACCGTCCTTATCCATAAGCACAAAGGTAACCTTATATGTATATGTGCCGGGAGTTGTGCAATAGGCCTTAGGATACAAAGTAACATAGCTGTCATCTTCCGGTTCCATATGCAACTGCTTGCCGGACGGGTCAAACAAAGTACCTCTAATGTTAAGTTCATAACCCTTGTCGATAAGGTACTGCGGAGGTAACTTTGCTGAATAGAGGAAGTTAGTGTATGTTGTTGATGTTTGACCAACAACGGTGAATTCTTCTGTACCTATAGCATAATTTACCTCTGCTATTATGTTTTTGCCTGAAAGTCCGGGATTTGCACGATAAAAATCGATTTTGAAAATATCAATGCGAGCATCCTCTGCATAGTCCTCAAGATAATCCTTTGCAGGGTTGAAGCAAAGCTTTCCGTCCTTGAGGAAAAGAGAATCATTGCTGTTCCATGAACCTTCAGGAATGTTGAATGCTGCCACTTCCCAATCCGTACAATAATTATCAAGATTATCTTTGATCGGAAGGCGTAAGTTAGAATGTGTTTTAACGTCAAAGCTGCCGTTGACAATTTTTATATTTGCTGAATTTTCTGCATCAACAAAATTGCCGATACCCTCATTGACGAAATCGCCGCCGTTTATTGTAATGTTACCGCTGAGGACATAGTACGGTCCACCGTTAAATTCCATGAATTTATCTGATTGCGGGCCCGGCATTACTACACGATAATATTGTTTGATTTTTTCGGAAAATGTATGACCGATAAAATCGCCGTCGTTAAATGTTGCCTGACCGCTGCCTTCGGTTTTACAGATATAGCCTGCAGCAATCTGATAAGCGTTGCAGACTTCATCTGCAAGATATTGCTCCTTGGCACCGCCGGCATCAAATTTACCGCCGTTTACGATAAGTTTACCGCGAACATTAAACATGTTTCTTTCAGGAACACTGAAATAGTAAGCTTCGTCATGAGCTATAGCGAAAAAGTTTGGCGAAATAAAGTGAGCATCGTATTTTATTTCACCTTTGCCACGGGTATCGTCAACTGTTAATTCAGCACCCTCTGAAACGGTGAAAAGAGTTCTGTATGAACGAAGTGATTCATCCTTGTCGCTTGTTACATCGGAATGGTCAACAACCTTGAGTTTTTTGCCGTTGAGGTTGAGCCACTTTTTGCCGTTGACGGTAAGTTGAGCCGCTTCGCTCTCTTCTGTTTTTCCGAGACCGATTTCTTTTGTAATATCTTTTCCGAGAGTGATTACATAGTCCTCGCTCTTGAGAAGCGCAGATTTAAGCTCGTCATAAGTTGTAACTTTATTACCTAACTCGGTAAAAGGAATGTAGAAATATGCCAATGTATAAGGCTGATGATAATACAAAATATTGCTTTGGCGAAGTGCAACGCCGCTGCTTGTTCCATATGAAGTATATGTACTGTCACCGGTTTTCAGCGTGAATTTTTCTACATCGACTTCCTTCTGATCGGAATAGAAAGTCAATACAAGCTCATAACCGCGACCCTTCTCAAATGTGTCGCCTGCGTAGGAAAAGGCACCGAGTGATTTGTAATCCCATTCATTGTAGACTTCGGTACAAGACCAATCTACATCCTCCAATTTGAACAGATGGTCAGTATAATCTGCTTTGAAGCCTTCAGGTAACGCTTCACCAACTTTAAAGATGCTGTCTGTCTTAACGGTAACGTGGTCTACCTTAACCACATCAAAATCTTTTGCACTTGCAGAGAGAGGCATAATACCGACCGCCATTATCAGGCAGAGCAGTATCGCCAAGGTTTTCTTGAGTAATTTCATAAAAAATTGCTCCTTTCGTTTTTGTTTATAATGGGTATACTTTTGTCAGTATACATTCTTACATCGTAATTCTATCACCTTTTTTCGGTTTGCACATTGTACTTTAGTGCAGAAATGAAAATTTTTTTGATTTTTTAATAAACTAAAGCCGCCTTTGTAATCACAAGGCGGCTTTCGGCACATTATATTGATTATATTTTCTGCAGAATACAAATTGCTTAATATTATTTTTCACAGGTTGTAGATTTTAAGATGTAGTGAAACATCAACCTCTCTTGCAGCTTCCGGCTTGAACCGGTCAAGAGCGGCTCTTGCCTGAGGAACAACTGAATTATTCTTTGACATTTCGTTTACACCCCTTTGAATTCAATTTGCGTTTGCTCTATTATTTTTGCAATCCATTCAGGGGTTATTAATATCAATTACGTTTCGGTTGCAGTTGCCGTTTCGGGTGTTTTCTGTATATCGGCAATCAGCTGATTCCGTCTTTCAATCATAGCAGCAGAATCAACAGGTATTGCTGCGTGAAGTTCGCCCGGCTGTGCAAAATTAAGTCCTCCCTCATATTCCGACGGGAAATAACCTTCCTGAGCAAGTTTTTCCCTTTGTTTCAGAACCTCCATAACATATTCGTGCTGAGGATTGTTGAAATCCCAGAACAGATACGGAATAATCATCAGAACAAAGCCGACAAGGTCAAACATAAGCGGAACCGCAAGAATATTGAATCTTGCAGAATCAATATAAAGGACGTCCCAGTTTGAATTGAATCCGTTTCTGAGAATAATCACGGGGATTATCAGGCTCACAAACGTGGTAACGGGAGAAATAATCCAGTTGAAAACTCCGCTGAAATTCTCAAGCCGCTCACCCGAAAGATACATCTGATAGTCGTTCTTTCTGACACCCATATCACCGTCGGCAACGTCGGGAATTGAAGTTGCAAGACCTTTGCAGAATTCACACGCAAATATAACGATACCGCACAAATTCTGCTTTGTGGGAAACGCCATAATCGTCAGCATTTCCGCGACGGCACTTACAGCGTGTATGACAAGTTTGATGATTTTCAGACTTCTGTACGAGAATCGCCTTACAAAATACGGTGCAACAAAGCTGAGAGGCGTTGATCTGAAGCTCATCAGCGTTTTCATCAAAGCGTAAATTGCACATTGGGTATACATACGGAACGAGAAAAAGTACATAACGTTCACAATGCTTATCATTCCGTTACCAAACGAATCAAGCAGAGAAGAAATGGTGTTCAGCCAATTATACTTGTTTTTCATAACCTGAGAAATTCCGTACCACAAGGATACCTTTTGCTTTTTCTCAAGCGGAGGCTGAGGGATTCTCTCCGAAATGTTTCTGACACTCAGCAGGGTCAACGCTCCCATCGGAATGAACACGGCGGGAACAACGTACTTGTAAAATCTTATATCGCTGAAAGCAATTCCGAAAATCGGAATTGCTGCATCAAATACATTCTTTACAAAATGCGACAGTTTTACAGGCCACGTTCTGACAAGCATTCTTTCGTGAGGATTGGGAGAAATATTCTGTGTGCACTGTTCAATAACATTATCAAACGGGAACATATCATATATCATAAACAAAAGATATGCCATCCACATTCTGTCTTCAACCAGTTTAACGTTATAGATGGGAAGCCAGCCGATAAGGATAATCATAAGTGACTTCTGGAAAAAGTTTGAGAACAACACGTACTTATATCTTCCGTATTTCGGAACGAGCTTCTTTCTCCAAAGAATATTGCGCAATCCGCCGTATGCGTTTACAAACAGCTGTATGCCGAAAATTTTCAGAAAGCTTCTTGCGCTTACACCGTTTATACCGTTAATAACCTTAGCCAACGATAACGGAAGAAAACCGGATAAATCAAACAGAATCATACACAGTCCGACAAATGTGATTGCGCCGTAAAAAGCAAGAAGCTTTTTCTCTGTTTTCTTTTCAAGAATACCGAGATTATCGTTGACAAACCAATTCAGCACATTCCACAGATACGTCAGCGGAAGTCCGATGAGGGTAATGACGGAAAACGCAAGATAAGGGAGTTTATAATGATACATTATGAGGAAACAGGACGCAGTAAAGCCCAGATATTCAAGGGGAGCTTTGATGCTGTAGTTCATTCCGACGCCGAAAAATACCGTCATATATTCTTTGAACGGAACGTAGTTTCCCTTTTCTCTGTCAGGTTCATTCCAATGATTTTTTACATCCTGAAATAAAGCCGATATTTTACCGTTTGCCATCAGTTCGCCCTCCTTTCCTGTCCGTAAACCGCCTCAACGTCTTTAAGCGAATTCGGACTCTGTTTCGGAAGCCAATTTTCTCCGATTTCAAGCGAGTTTTCATTTTCAGCGCCGAGATATATTTTCTCACATCCCAGGTCACCGTAAAAAGCGTGATGTCCGATAAACTTTACGCTTTCAGGCACGTAAATATACGCAACTTTTTCGCAATATGAAAATCCGTCGGAACCGATTGATTCAACGCCGTCGGGGATTGTGATTGTTTCAAAACCTTTGCACTTGAAGAACGCAAGATTTCCGATTTCCTTAACAGATGACGGAATATCAACATACGTCAGCGCTTCGCAATCGCTGAAGCACGAATCTTCAATTTTAACAACCGAATCGGGTATGCGATAAAACGCTTCTCCGAAAAACTGCTTCTTGTATTCTTCAGCATCGGCAGTTGTTTCATCACCGTATTTTTCAGCAAACGCATCAAGAAACGCTTGTGCGGTTATTTCATCAACAGGAGCTGTTACACCGTTTTTGATTGCCGTCCTGTATTGATGATTTCTCATAGGATGAAGAATAATTTTCTCCATATCCTTTGAATACAAGACACCGTCAACGGAAGTGTAGCTTTGATTTTCAGGGTCAACAATTACCGCCATAAGGTTTTGTGTGTAATAAAAACAATGCGTCTGAAGCTCCGAAACATCTTTTCCTATAAAAATGAAACGCACGTATTCATTGCAACTCATTGAGAATTCACGCACTTCGGTAACAGGTTTAGTCGGGTCAACAGCGCCCGATTCATCTCTGACATAATCAACCTGCAAAACTATGTCATCTTCTTTACCGATAAATTGATAAAGGGTATATCCGATATCGTTTTCGCGGTATGTATATTTATCGGAACTGATTGAATTAAAGCTGAAATATAAAGAGAAACCGACAAAAACGGTTATAACAATTATGAAGAGAGCCTTGAATTTTCTGTTCTTTTTCCCCTTCATTTCCACGTCAGGTTTTTTGTCAAAAAGCGGGTCATAAAGCAATTCGGTTTTGCTGATTGTAATATTATCAGCCATTAACTTTCCCCTCCATCTTCAATAATTGCTTAACCACCATTCGGTATAGGCATCGGGATAATTGGTTTTGAATCCCGCTACACCCATATCGCAAATCTGTTGCCACCATTCGGGATAATCGCCGAGATTTGAAAACACCTTGATGCCCATCGACTCAAACATATCCACATCCTCTTTGGTGAATGCCTCGTTATTGAGACCCACCTCCCAAAGGTCGGAACGTTTGACAAATTCCATTGTCCTTTCGTTTATAAAACGAATATTTGCGCCTAAACGCAGGCCGTCAGGTTTGCCGTTTTTTCGGTAATGCTCCTGCATTTCTTCAAGCACTTCCCAGTCACCCGAGAAAAATATGTACCTTGAAACATTCGGTGATTCCGCAAGTATTTCGTCCATACGGGGGCACATACCTTTGCACTTGAATTCAACCTCAACGGTAATGTCGTAGTCAACGGTTGACAGCCAGGCATCGAATTCGGGGAAGGTTATCAGATGAGTTACCCTGTCTTCAACATAATCGGGCGGTGTAATCATGCGTCTTCCGCCGAAATGCTCTGTCCACGGATAAGGAGGATATTTAAGTTTAAGCGCATTCCGATAAGGAATGTCAAAACGCTTTATCTGTTCAGAGGTCATATCCATAAGAA
This sequence comes from Acutalibacteraceae bacterium, assembly GCA_045630405.1. Lineage (GTDB taxonomy): Bacteria > Bacillota > Clostridia > Oscillospirales > Acutalibacteraceae > CAG-177. The sequence continues at coordinate 4,466 of JAZQTC010000025.1, read as the reverse complement.
CGTCACGGTGCTTTTCAAAGGTCATATAGCCCATATTTCCGTTATGAATTACGATTATTTCACCGTCTCCGCACATCTGGATATCAAGCTCAATGCCCTCAAAACCAAGTTCGGCAGTTTTTTTGAACGCTTCCAATGAATTTTCGGGAGCAAACTGAGTAACTCCCGTGTGTGCGATTCTCATCGGCATTCCGCAATACTCTTTTTTCATTATTTTTTCCTCCGTATATTATCAGATTATTGAGCAATTACAGCAACAGCCTGACCTGCTTTCAGGTTGAGCGATATTTTTTTGTCTTTGACCGTAACATCAAAGATATATTCATTGCCGTCTGCTGTGATGTTATAAACTTTTGCTTTGTGAAATTCGGCATCGGGTACGTTCCATTCGCCGTCTTTTCCGTTTTCGGAATATGCGATAAACGTTTTGTTATCTTCGGTCAAAGGAAGAATAACGTCGTATCCTTTTTTCAGTTCAATTCCGTTTTTGGTTATTGAAAGAGTGTTACCGCAAGTTTCAACACCGTCAGAAAAAGTCACAACATAACCGTCTTCGCCGTTGCCTGTGTAACTGAGTCTCTTGTATCTGTTGAGATATGTATACGGCACCTGCATTGTGCAGAACTGTCTGATAAACATCGGCACCCATACATCCCTTTCAATGCCGTTGTTCATCCATATGTCTTCGCCGTGCACCGTGCCGTAAAAAACGTTTCTTAAAGATTCAACGTTGAGATATCCGCTGAATTCGGAAGCCTGAATACTGATACAGTCATCAATAGTCATATTGCTCATCCACCATACGGCAGGAATTCTTCCGAGAGTGCGGACAGGTGCGTCGCGCCAGTCAGTATCGGTAATTTCAGCACCGCATTTTTCATAATATTTTCTGATGGGGTGATTGCTTTCGGAGCGCAAAGGCATTTCACGGTAGGTGTATTCGCTTGTAACGTCGATTCCGAGGCTCATAATGTAATCCAGCATTTTGTTTCTTGCCTCATCCTGCTCGTGCATTTCTGTTCTCGGGCCGAAATTTTCCGCAATGCAGAAGTTATCAAGATGAACGGTGCCTGCTTCCCTGACGGGAATAACTTCACAGAAACGGTCAAAATATTTCTTAAAAAGACCGCTCTCCCAATATTGCTTATATGACGTTTTATATGCATTTCTGCCGTAAAAAACCTCAATAACCGCAGGAGTGCCGTCAGGATACTTGGTTATTGCACTTGCTTCAACAAACTCAGGGTGCGACTGATTCACTTCATATTCATCCGCAAGGTTACCGTGAACACTTATTACCGTGTTATACTTTTCAGCTTCCTTAAACAGCCACATAAAGCTGTCTCTCGGAGTTGCATCACAGTCACGCTTGAGATAGGGATTGATAACCTCCATTTCGGGGTAACAGTCATCGTGCCCCAATCCCTGCCAACCGACAAGATAAACAATCTTCTTTATGCCCTGAGTAACGTTATCCATTATTCTGATAATTTCAAGAGCCTGCTCAAAGTTAATAAGAACGTCAGACGTTTTTTTCTCCCAGTCAGGCTTTGCAAGAAACATTTTCATCCAGAGTGTCTTGGAATAATCATAGTTGAATTTTTTCTGATTCATTACTTATGCCTCCGTTTGGAATGTTTTCTTCAGCTTAATTTCCAAATTAACATTTACATTATAATACATCATAATGCACAAATCAATACCGATAAGTTGATTGTTTTTGTGAGAATCAACGGATGTAAAAACTCCTTCGGTCAAGCCGAAGGAGTTCAAAAAGAAATTTGCAATTTTATTAATCGGGATATGTAACTGTTCTGTTTGCGAAAAGTTCAACGGCTGACTGCCAGAGATTCAGAAACGTTTCCTGAACCTTACCTTTGACCGCAAGTTCAAAAGCTATTCTCTTTGAGTACTTATCGCCGTTATCCTTTGCTGTTTTGATATAATCAAAATCAAAGACATCATAAAGGCGTTCAACCCTTGTTTCATAAGATGACGTATCGTTTTCATCTATCTCAACCACACGGTAGCCGTACTGGGTTGTGTAAGCAAGACCCTTGTAACGGGTCATGGGAGAAGTGTAAATATCGATATTCTGATTTTTTACCCCGAATGCGTTGGTATGATCGTGACCCGTAAACATTGCAAGAACATCACCGTTTTCAACCAAAGCATCAAACTGACCGTCATTATAATATCCGGGACAAGGCTTTTCGTTGAGCGTACCGTAGTTTGTCTGCTCATCATCAAACGCATAATATTCGCCTTCGTTATAAATATGCTCGATTGCGTAGGGCTGTTTGAAATCAACCTTTTCAAGCACATCATAGATTTCGGGAACGATTATATGCTGAAATACAACGGACTTGACTTTTTCGCCACCGTTCTCGTTCTGAAGCTTTGCAGACGTTTCTTTATACCACTCAATCTGCTCGGTTCTGACTCTGTCATAATGTCTCGGTTCGTCCTCGTCATAATCACCCGAGTCAAACACCCAGACGTTGAATTTAACCTCATCACTATCGGAAGCAAGAACAGGAATATTGAAGGTTGCGCAGTTTTTGAAATCCACCGAATCATCTGCCGTTATCGCGCAAGAGAAAGTTTTGTAATAATCCATTATATCTTTTCTTGTCATCGGACCTGCTTCTGAATCGTGATTACCGAACGTGACGGCAACAGGAATATTTCTTGATTCAAAAATATTCATAAGAGAATTGATTATCTTTTTTGTTTCTTCGGGATCATCATAGGGCTTTGTGTTATCACCCGTAAGCACAACGAGATCGGGCTTTTCAACGTCGCAGGCTTCTGCAATAACCCATATCGATGAATCAAAATGCTTGTCATTGGCAAGGTGCGGATCGGCAATATGCAAAATTTTAAGCTTGCCGTCAGAATTGAATCTGATTGTTTTATCTGTTTCATTCTGTGAATCTGCCGCATTGAAGTTAATGTTTGTGTTTTTGGGATCAAGTTCAAAATAGACTATTCCCCCGACAAAAATCACAGCCAAAACCAATGCAACAATTCCGATAATTCGTTTTTTCATAATTAACTCTCCCATAATTTTTATGCTGTAATTGTAAAATACAAATGAACTCTTGTCAACAATTTGCTATTTTCATCAAATCTATTGTTTTAATTCAGAATTTATGTTAAAATTGACTATATTTTGATTTTGGAGATGATATGATGTTAAAAAACAAAAAAACATCGGCTACGGAAATTCCGCAGAATGCTCTCTCACACAACGAAGGCAAATATATCTCAAAATTCGAGTATTTCTGTATTTTGCTGTCACGAGCCGGCGGTATGTTCGGAACAACACTTACAGGTTCACTTGCAGCCGCTTTCCTTCACGAGCTTTATTACGGCCCCGTCGGCGTTGATTCGGAACAAATTGCAAGTATTCTTGCCGTTCAGACAACACTCACAACCATTTGCAGCATCCTTTTCGGTATCGTCGGCGGATATGTGGTTCAAAAATGGAGAACTCCTCTCGGCAGATACCGCCATTGGTATTTCATCTGCCTTATCCCTATGTTCGTTCTTACGGTTTCTTATTTCTACGTTCCTCAGGGCTGGTCAATTCAGCAGATGAATCTGCTCAGATACGGCATTGCTTGCGGACAGACTGTTTTCAACATATTCAATAACGCTTCCAATAACCTGGTTCAGGTAATTTCACCCAACCACAAAGAAAAGAAAACCGTTGCAACAATATGGCAGCTGTCATATTACATCGGTTACGGCGCAGCTTATCTCGGCACATTTGTTTACGGACTTTTCAGCGACGACAAGAACAAAATGTATATGACACTCGGCATTGTTGCGGGTGCGGTTACACTTTTCGGCAACTTTATGTGCGGTCTTTTCTGCAAAGAAAGAATCGAACTCCCCAAGAAAAAGAAGGTCAAGGTCACAAAAGCAGTATTTTCTCTTTTCAAATACAAAAACTACCGCGCTTATCACGGCATTCAATGGGTAAACGTTTTTGCAATGCTTGGCAAAATGTCAACATTCCTTGCCGCAATCACAGTCGGTTCATCCAAAAATCTTCTTCTCACATTGCCTACCGCTATCGGAACAGTTGTTGGTAATATTATTACAACAAAGCTTTCAAAGAAACACGAACCCACAAAGCTTCTCAAATTCTGCGGCCCCTATTCGCTCATTTCGGCAGGCATTCTTTTCGGAATCTGTTTTGTTGAAGCTCAGTTCGGTATAATGTTCTTCAGCGGTTGGAACAGCATTTTCTTCTATCTTTTCTATTTCATTTTCGGTATCGGCATCGGCATTCAGGAGCTTTCAAACTCACACTTTAATGTTGAATTCTTCGATTATCTCGAATGGGAAACAGGCGAAAGAATGGAAGCTATCCAGGGCATCGTTCCCGGCTGGATTTCAACCGGTCTCAACTATCTGAGAGAACTTGCAATTCCCTTTATGATTGCATGGGTAGG
>JAZQTC010000024.1:0-3525 GCA_045630405.1 Acutalibacteraceae bacterium | reverse complement strand
TTATATGTTATATTCGTAAAGTTCAAATGAAATTGTTTATAATTTGAAAAGGATTGATTATATGCCCATCACAGAATTTCTCGAAAAAAATGCCGTTCTTTTTAAGGACGATGTAAGCCTGGTTGAAATCAACCCCGAGCTTCAGGAGAAAGGCCACATAACCTGGCGCGAGTATTCGCTCATCGAGCAGGGTGCAAACGGCAACGGCAGAAGCGAAATAACCTGGGAAGAGTTTGATAAAAAAGCAAACCGTTTTGCCAATCTTCTTCTTTCAAGAGGCATCAAGAAGGGTGACAGAGTTGCAATTCTTCTTATGAACTGCATCGAGTATCTTCCCATTTATTTCGGTATTCTGAAGTCGGGAGGAATCGCCGTTCCCCTCAACTACCGCTACACAGCAGACGAAATCAAGTATTGCCTCAAGCTTTCAGAGAGTGATGCAATTGTTTTCGGCCCTGAATTTACAGGCAGAATGGAGCAGATTTCAGACAGAATTCCTGACGTGAGACTCCGTTTCTACATCGGTAACGATTGCCCCACTTTTGCAGAAAGCTACAACAAGCTTGTTACATACTGCACCTCAAAGAAGCCTGAAATTGAGATTGATGACGAAGACCACGCAGCAATCTATTTCTCATCGGGTACAACAGGCTTCCCCAAGGCGATTCTTCACGCTCACAAGGCTCTTGTTCATTCCTGCAAGGTTGAGCAGGCTCACCATTCACAGACAAAGGATGACGTTTTTCTTTGTATCCCTCCTCTTTATCACACAGGCGCAAAGATGCATTGGTTTGGTTCACTCCTTGTTGGCGGCAAAGCAGTTCTTCTCAAGGGTGCAAAGCCTGAATGGATTATAAAAGTTGTTTCCGAGGAACACTGCTCAATCGTATGGCTTCTTGTGCCCTGGGCGCAGGATATGCTTGACGCAATCGACAGAGGCGACATTGAACTTGACAAATATAACCTTGACCAGTGGAGACTTATGCACGTCGGTGCTCAGCCCGTTCCTCCCAGCCTCATCAAGAGATGGCTCAAGGTGTTCCCTCACCATCAGTACGACACAAACTACGGTCTCAGCGAATCAATCGGACCCGGCTGTGTTCATCTTGGCGTTGAAAACGTTCACAAGGTTGGTGCAATCGGCAAGGCAGGCTACGGCTGGGAAACAAAGATTGTTGACGAAAACGGCAACGAAGTTGCAAGGGGAGAGGTCGGCGAGCTTGCGGTTAAAGGTCCCGGCGTAATGCTTTGCTACTTCAACGATGAAAAGGCAACCAACGAAGTTCTTCACGGAGAATGGCTCCACACAGGCGATATGGCGCAGGAGGATGAAGAAGGCTTCATTTATCTTGTTGACCGTAAGAAGGACGTTATTATTTCAGGCGGTGAAAATCTCTATCCCGTTCAGATTGAAGATTTCCTCCGCAAGCATGATGCAATAAAAGACGTTGCGGTTATCGGTCTTCCCGATGCGAGATTGGGTGAAATTGCAACCGCAATTATTGAAATAAAAGAAGGTTGCACGGCAACAGAGGAAGATATCAACGATTTCTGCCGCGACCTTCCCAGATACAAGCGTCCCCATAAGATTATCTTTGCCGAAGTTCCGCGTAATCCCACGGGTAAGATTGAAAAGCCCAAGCTTCGCAAGATTTACTGCGGCGAAAGCGTTGTGGCAAAGCAGGTTGAAATGAATGTTAACAATTAACTTTTGCCGGCTTTGCACCGTGACCGATAAAATGGCAAAAAAGTCGGTGTGATTCGCTTTTTGAAACTTGCAAAATATGCATATAAATGATATAATAATAAATTATTTGACGACAGATTAGGAGGAAACAGGTTGAAAAAGCTGTTTTTAGGTAATGAGGCAGTTGCCAGAGGTCTTTACGAAGCAGGCTGCCGTGTAGTTTCAAGTTATCCCGGTACACCCAGCACAGAGGTTACCGAGTTTGCCGCTACATATGATGAAATTTTCTCGGAGTGGGCACCCAATGAAAAGGTTGCAATGGAAGTTGCATTCGGTGCAAGCGTTGCAGGTGCACGTTCATTCTGCGCAATGAAGCACGTTGGTCTCAACGTTGCGGCTGATCCTCTCTTTACCGCTTCATACACAGGCGTTAATGCAGGTATGGTTATCCTTGTTGCAGATGACCCCGGAATGCACTCATCACAGAATGAGCAGGATTCCCGTCACTATGCAATGGGCTCAAAAACAATGATGCTTGAGCCTGCAGACAGCGCAGAATGCCTTGCATACACAAAGAAGGCATTTGAACTTTCAGAAAAATTCGACACTCCCGTTATTATCCGTCTCACAACAAGAGTTGCTCATTCAAGAAGTGTTGCTCCCACAGCAGACAGAGTTGATAACGGACTCAAGGAATATGTAAAGACACCTTCAAAGTACGTTATGGTGCCTGCAAATGCAAAGGTTAAGCACGTTGAGGTTGAAAAGCGTATCCTTAACCAGATTGCATTCTGCGAAGAGGGTGCAGACGGTCTTAACACCGTTGAATATAACAGCAAAAAAATCGGTGTAATTGCATCAGGTATCTGCTATCAGTACGCAAAGGAAGCTCTCGGTGAGAACGCATCATATCTCAAGCTGGGTTGCGTTTATCCTCTGCCCGTTGATATGATAAAGGCATTTGCCGCTGAATGTGAAACAGTCTACGTTCTTGAAGAACTTGATGATTACATTGAAACTCATTGCCGCAAGAACGGTATCGAAGTTATCGGCAAGGATGCTTTCACTCTTCAGGGCGAGTATTCACAGAGCCTTATCGCAAAGGTTATTCTCGGCAAGGAACAGGTGTGCATGAAGGCAGACGTCAACATTGTACCCCGTCCTCCCGTGCTTTGTGCAGGCTGCCCCCACAGAGGTCTTTTCTATGCCCTCAAGCAGCTTAACGTTACCGTCAGCGGCGACATCGGCTGCTACACTCTGGGCTTCTCACAGCCTCTCGGTATGATTGACACCGTTCTCTGTATGGGTGCTTCTGTTTCAGCTCTCCACGGCAGAAACGCTGCTGACCCTGCAAACGCAAAGAAGAGCGTTGCAGTTATCGGTGACTCAACGTTCATCCATTCAGGTGTTACAGGTCTTATCAATATTGCTTATAATGCAACGGATTCCGTTGTTATCATTCTTGACAACTCAATCACAGGTATGACAGGTCATCAGCAGAATCCCACAACAGGCAAGAATATCAAGGGCGAGCCTGCAAACGCAGTCAGCCTTGAGGCTCTTGCAAAGGCTGTCGGTATTCAGAACGTTATCGTAGTTGACCCCTATAACCTTGCAGAAACCAAGGAAGGCATCAAGCAGGCTCTTGAAGCAGACGGCCCTGCAGTTGTTATTTCAAGAAGACCTTGTGCTCTTCTCAAAACAGTCAAGCACAATCCGCCCCTTAAGGTTAATGCAGATAAGTGTAAGTCCTGCAAAATGTGTATGAAAATCGGTTGTCCTGCCATCAGCATGAAAGACGGCAAGGCTCAGATTGACTTCACACAGTGCCTTGGCTG
>JAZQTC010000023.1:0-1570 GCA_045630405.1 Acutalibacteraceae bacterium | reverse complement strand
AATCAGGCTCTTTCAATGTTTGGCATGAAGGCAGTTCCCGGAAGGAAGGATGACTGATGGAAGCATACAGAACAGCGTATGTATATGTACGGGACACCTTTGCAGGAACCTTGAAAGAAACCGATTACGGCTATTCATTTGTTTACGATAATGAATATCTGAAAAACGAAAAAGCTTCTGCGGTGAGTCTTACTATGCCCCTGAAGAGTGAAGAATATACATCAAAAACTCTGTTTGCATTTTTTGACGGACTTATCCCCGAAGGCTGGCTGCTTGATGTTGTGACTCATAACTGGAAAATCGACCGTAAAGACAGATTCGGTCTGCTTCTTGTCGCCTGCAAAGACCCCATCGGAAATGTCTGCATCAAGGGGGTTAAAGAATGATGAATTGTTTATGTTGCGGAAAATCGCTTAAAACTGATTCGCAGAATCAATGGCACAAAAGCTGTATAAAAAGCTTTTTCGGCATAAGTAAATTCCCCGATATTGATGTATCGGAAGAAATTCTCAATCAGCTTGCAATCGACAGTACAACCAAAGGTTATACTGTTCCCGGAGTGCAGAAAAAACTGTCATTACATCTTACAACAGACAGCGAACCGAGACTGACACTTGTGAATTACCCCACGGGATATATTCTCAAACCGCAGACTCAGGAATATTCATCATTGCCCGAAACGGAATATCTTGTGATGCAGATGGCTAAAGCAAGCGGCATAAAGACCGTACCTTTTGCACTTATAAAACTTCCTTCGCAGAACAATGCATTTGCATATATCACGAAAAGGATTGACAGAGAAAACGGTCAGATTCTTGCTATGGAAGACTTCTGTCAGCTTGAAGGCAGACTGACTGAAGATAAATACAGAGGCTCTTATGAGCGATGCGGAAAAATCGTTTCAAATTATTCCGTAAATTCAGGTCTTGACCTTGCAGAAATGTTTATCAGAATAATTTTTTCGTTTGCTGTGGGCAATTCAGATATGCATCTGAAGAATTTTTCACTCATTGAAACATCGCAGCAGAGCGAAGAGTATGTTCTTTCAGCGGCTTATGATATACTTTCGACAAATGTTGTTATCCCGGAAGATACCGAACAGCTTGCACTTACAACAAACGGCAAAAAACACAATCTTCACAGAAAAGATTTTCTGATTCTTGCCGAAACAATCGGTATCAATCCGAAATCTGCTGAAAAGATTATTGATAAGATTGTTAAAATGATTCCCGCATATATTGAAATGTGCAAAGCTTCATATATGCCCGATGATATGAAAGATTCTCTCGAAAAACTTATGACAGAGCGAATTGAAGCTCTGCGGAAATAACAAAAACACAGACTGAACAAGTCAACTGCTCTCTGTGAGGGCAGTTTTTGTTGCATTTTCTGTTTGTTGATGATATAATACTGACGATATTTTGTGTATGAGGTAAATTATGAAGATTTTAAAATATTTTCCCGGAATTATTTTATCGGCATTGATTGCGTTACTTGCAATGTGGCTTGAAAGCTTGTTGCCGATTCATCTTATAGGTTCAGCCGTTATAGCAATGTTCATCGGTATGAT
>JAZQTC010000022.1:0-118172 GCA_045630405.1 Acutalibacteraceae bacterium | reverse complement strand
GAAATATAAAGGATTTACATTAAAATGAGATACGAGCATTCGCAAATTGAAAAAAAGTGGCAGAAATATTGGGAGGACCACGGCACGTTCAAAACAGATGTGTGGGACTTCTCAAAGCCTAAATATTATGTTCTTGATATGTTCCCTTATCCCTCGGGCGTAGGTCTTCACGCAGGTCACCCCGAAGGCTATACCGCTACTGATATTGTTTCAAGAATGAAGAGAATGCAGGGCTATAACGTCCTTCATCCCATGGGTTATGACTCATTCGGTCTGCCTGCAGAGCAGTATGCCGTTAAAACGGGTCATCATCCCAACGGATTCACTCAGGAGAATATCCAGACCTTCTCAAAGCAGCTCAAAGAGCTTGGCTTTGACTATGACTGGTCAAAGATGATTGCTACATCTGACCCCTCATACTACAAGTGGACACAGTGGATTTTCAAGCAGCTTTATCTCAAAGGCTATGCAAAGCTTGTTGATATTCCCGTTAACTGGTGCGAGGAACTGGGCACGGTTCTTGCCAACGACGAGGTTATTGACGGCAAGAGTGAGCGCGGCGGCTATCCCGTAGTCCGCAAGAATATGAAGCAGTGGGTTATAGATCAGGTTGCATTTGCCGAAGAGCTTCTTGACGGTCTTAATGAAATAGACTGGCCTGAATCAACAAAGGATATGCAGCGCCATTGGATAGGAAAAAGTACGGGCGTTGAGGTTGAATTCCAGCTTGTGGGCGGCGGCAAGTTCTCTATTTTCACAACCTGTATCGAAACCATATACGGTATAACATTTATGGTTATGGCTCCCGACGGCGATCTTGTTAAGGAGCTTATGCCGAGAATTGAAAATAAAGATGAGGTTAATGCTTACATTCAGGAAACAATCAAAAAGTCCGATATGGATCGTACTGACCTCAACAAAACAAAATCAGGTTGTCCTCTTAAGGGCATATATGCAATAAACCCCGTAAACGGCAAGGAAGTTCCCGTTTATATCGGCGACTTCGTTCTTGCAAGCTACGGCACGGGTGCCGTTATGGCTGTTCCCAGCCACGATCAGCGTGACTTTGAATATGCGATTGTACATAACATTCCCATGATTCAGGTTATTGACGGTGCAGACGTTTCCGAATGCGCTTTTGAAAAGGGCGGTTATCTCGGAAAGGGCTGCAAGCTCATCAACTCCGAGGAGTTCACAGGTCTTACCGTTGAGGAGGCAAAGGAGGCAATCACTCAGAAGCTTGAGAAGATGGGTGTTGCCAAGAGAAAGGTCAATTATCATTTCCGCGAATGGATTTTCGCAAGACAGCGTTATTGGGGCGAGCCCGTTCCCGTTTACTATACAGATGACGGCGAAATCCACGTTCTTGATGATGACGAGCTTCCGCTTGTTCTTCCCGAGCTGGAGGAGTACAAAGGCAAGAACGGTCAGGCACCTCTTGAGAATGCAGAGGAATGGAAGTTCGTTGAGAAAAACGGCGTCAAGGGTAAGCGCGAAACGTCAACAATGCCCGGCTCAGCAGGTTCAAGCTGGTATTTCATGAGATATATTGACCCGAACAATGATAAGGAAATCTGCGATCCCCAGCTTCTTAAGCATTGGCTTCCCGTTGACCTTTATGTCGGCGGTCCCGAGCATGCGGTAGGTCATCTTATGTATTCCAGAATCTGGAACAGATTCTTATATAACGAAGGTGTTTCACCCGTCAAAGAGCCTTTCAAAAAGCTTGTTCATCAGGGTATGATTCTCGGCTCAAACGGCATCAAGATGGGTAAGAGATTCCCTGAATTCGTAGTAAATCCGTCAGATATCGTTCGTGATTACGGTGCTGATACACTTCGCCTTTATGAAATGTTTATGGGTCCCCTTGGGGCTTCAAAGCCCTGGAGCAATCAGGGTGTTGAAGGCGCAAAGCGTTTCCTCTCAAGAGTATGGAACTTCTTTACCGATGAAACAAAGATAAACGACAGCAAGTATGCCGAACTTGAAAAAATCTATAACGTTACAATCCGTAAGGTTTCAAATGACTTTGAAAATCTGGCTTTCAATACGGCAATCAGCCAGATGATGATTTTTGTTAATGCGGTTTACAAAGCAGACAGCTGTCCCAAGGAATTTGCAGAGGGCTTTATCAGAGCACTCAGTCCCATTGCACCCCATATCTGCGAAGAAATCTGGGAAATGTTCGGACACAGCGAAACAATTGCATTTGAAAGTTGGCCCTCATACGACGAGTCAAAGTGTGTTGACAACGAAGTTGAAATTGCTGTTCAGATTAACGGCAAGGTCAGAGAAAAGCTTGTTATTGCCGCTGAAGCAACTGCTGATGAAGCAATTGCAGCCGCAAAGAGCCTTGATAAGATTGCAGAGGCAATAGACGGTATGACCGTTGTCAAGGAGCTTTACGTAAAGGGCAGACTTGTAAATATCGTTGTCCGTCCCTGACATTAAAAAACACCCCTGCAATCAACAAAAAATTCATAATTTTGATGTTGACAAGCGGGGCTATGTTATAGTATAATAATCTCCAAGCTATGAAAATTAGTCCCTAATTAAATGAGGGGAGGGAATACATTGAGTCAGGTAAAAGTTAAGGAAGGCGAGTCACTCGAGAACGCACTCAGAAGATTTAAGAGACAGACTTCAAGAGACGGCGTTATTCAGGAGGTTCGCAAAAGAGAACACTACGAAAAGCCTTCAGTTAAGAGAAAGAAGAAGTCAGAGGCTGCTCGTAAGCGTAAGTTCAAGTAATTGAAAACGCAAAGCTAAAGCCACCCAAATCGGGTGGCTTTTTTGTTTGCTTTTATTGTCAACTTATTTATAAATCAATTTGTCCTCTTCGTCCTCGTGCCAGATTCCGTAGGCTTCGTTAAACTCATCGTTGAAAAACATGGGAATATAGTTACCGAAGTTTTTGGAGAGATTTTCATTCTTCAACTCATCGGGGTCAATCCAGAATACTCTGCCCTCATCGGTTTCGGCAAGTAAATCACCGCTGAAATCCGATGTCTTGAAAAGAAAAACAATGTACCTGTCACCGCGTGTTTTGTGTACCCAATGTATAACACCGCATTGACGGGGATTTTTTATGTCCAGACCCGTTTCTTCCTTTGCCTCTCGGATTGCGGAGTCAACAATGCTCTCAAAGGGCTCAACGTGACCGCCGGGGAAGGAAAGTCCCGTCCAGCTTTTGCGTCTCTCCTGCACAAGCACTTTGCCCGTTGCATTGTCCTCAATCATTATCATATTTGTGAATTCAACCGTGCCTTTTTCAGTTCTCATATCCGCACTCCTATATACAATGTAATGAAATATTAACATAAATTTGATTGTGTTGCAACTCTGTGGTATAATGAAAACGAGGTGATTTTATGAACGATTTCACATTTATAAAGAACGGAAAAATTCAGAATCAGATTAAGTTTGTGATAACCATAGACGAAATGAAAAATATTTTTCGCCGCAATCTGCTTGCAGACGGTTCAAGACGTGAGAATGATGCGGAGCATTCCTGGCATCTGGCGATGCTCGCAATGATTCTTGAAGAATACAGTGCGGAAAAAATCTGCATTGAGCGAGTGCTGAAGATTGCACTTGTTCACGACCTTATAGAGGTTTATGCAGGGGATACCTTTGCTTACGATGCCAAGGGCAACGAGGATAAGCACGAAAGGGAAGTGCAGGCGGCGGACAGGCTTTTCGGCATTCTCGACCCCGTGCAGGGTGCGGAAATCCGAGCCTTGTGGGATGAATTTGAGGCGATGGAAACGGCGGAAAGCAAGTATGCCAACGCAATTGACCGCATTCAGCCCCTTATGCTCAATTATCTGACAGACGGACACACCTGGAAAATGGGTGACGTTACGTCCGAAAAGATTTATAAGCGGATGGATATTATCCGCACCGCAACGCCCGAACTGTGGCATATTGTTGAGGGGATTATAAACACCTCCATTAAAGCAGGAATTCTGAAACCTTAATAAATTTGTAACTTTTTTGGGTGTTTGTTTGTAATTTACGCCCCTTATAATCATAATTGTTCCGTGGGATTGATTTTTTCAGAGGTGACAAAATGTATACCGTACTTGTTTGTGATGATGACGTCGCAATTCTTGAATCCGTTGAGATTTATCTTAAGCTGGAGGGATATAACGTGCTCAAAGCCGAAAACGGCAGAGCCGCCCTTGAGCAGGTCAGGGATAACGAGGTGCACTGCGTTATTCTTGATATAATGATGCCTGAGATGGACGGTCTTCAGGCAACGCTCAGAATGCGAGAAAAACATAATATCCCAATTATTCTTCTGTCAGCCAAAAGCGAGGATACCGATAAGATAACGGGTCTGTCCTTCGGTGCCGATGACTACGTGACAAAGCCGTTCAACCCTCTTGAACTGATGGCAAGGGTCAAGTCGCAAATCAGGCGATACACCTCGCTGGGTGCAATGGAGAAAAAAGAGGGAGTTATCACAACGGGGGGGCTTTCTCTTGACACTCTTGCAAAGGAGCTGACTGTTGACGGTGAGCCCGTCAAGCTGACGGCAACGGAATACAAAATAGTCAACTTCTTTATGGAAAATCTGGGCAGAGTTTTTTCTGCGGGTCAGGTTTACGAGGCGGTATGGAACGAGCCGGCAGGCTATTCGGACAAAACGGTAACGGTGCATATCAACAGAATCCGCGAAAAAATCGAAATCAATCCCAAGGAGCCGAAATATTTACAGGTGGTGTGGGGCATTGGATACAAAATGGAAAAAATTTAAGCATAACAAGGCAACAAAGGCGGTTGCCCTTGTGCTGGCAATCCTGATGTTCTTCCTTGCAGGCAACTTTGCAGGGCTTTTCATCAAAGGATTTGCCAATTTCAATATCTTCGCTCATCCCGAGGATTTCACAAACACCGCATCTTTCCGCGGTCAGATGAACGGATATATCATCGATGCGCTGAGGGTGGCGGAGAAAAACAACAGAGGTACCTTTGATGAATGGCTGCAGACCGAAAGTGCAAAGGAGATTTCCGCAAGGTTTGACGAGGATGCGAAAAAGGTGACCGATGCAATGACTTTGCTTGATAATTCGGGTATAAAGGTTTACGTTGACGGGCAGAACCGTTACCGCTATACGCTGGATTACAAGGGTGTCCGCTATTTTATGACTTATAATGGCGAATTCATCAGTTACAGTCAGTTTTCGGACCACGAATTTGTTTATTCCTATGCTGAGGAGGATGTAACGGCGGTTCAAGAGACGGGCATTGACGGAAGTGTTTCCGTGCCGATTGAGGTTCCGGAAAACGAGAGCAACATTGTTTATTATGACCCTTATGAAACGGGCAATACGCCCGATTATGTGGCACGGATTTCAGAAGCGCTTCGCCTTCTCAACAGCTACAGTGACTACACCTGCTACGGCGAATGTACTCTTGACGAGGTGCTTTCAATTGTTGAAAGTCAGAGGCAGTATGCGCTCAAATCAGAGTATGATATGGTATATGAAGTTTATGTCTATGCAATCGACACGCTGGAAAGTGTGAAAAGTATTAACTATGCGGTTATTGCTGAAAACGGCAAGGTTTTCACAAACTGCGGAGTTGCATCAACCGACACTCACGAGCAGATTATGCAGAAACTCGGTGCAGATAATCTTCTGTGGGCAGAGTGGGTCAATAACGGAAACTACCAAACTAACGATTCTGAAAACAAAACCGCAAACGGTTTTTATGCATCTCTTCACGATTGGCTTTTCGGAGAATGGTACAAAAAAAGCGTTCTTACAGATGGAACTTATATGCTCAACGAAAGCTATAAATCCGCGTATTTCGCCATTAATATGCCTCCGGAGGCAGATGCTTTCGGAGCGATTTCAAATTCATTCGGCAGATACAACACGGATGCATCCCTGACGGGCTTGCTTTTTGCAACATTTATCTGCCTTGCGCTTGCCTGCGCATTGTGCATTTATCTGCTTTCCGTTGCAGGCAAATCTGCTGACGGAAGCGTGAAAATCAGGTTTTCTGATAAAGTGCCCGTTGAAATAAACTCTGTGCTGGGTCTGGGAGTCATGGCTCTTTGCGTTTTCGGTGCGGCGATGACGGCTTGCTTTGATTTTGAGCCGCTTATGTTGGCGGATAACTACGGCTTTGGCAACACTCTGTTTCCCATTGTTTGCGCTGCAGCTCCTTTTTCAAACCTGATTATGGGTGGGTTTGTTGCGATTTTCTTTACGGTGTGGACAGGTCTGACAGCAAGCATCGTCCGCAATTTCCGCAACAAATCATTCCGCAAGCATTCGCTTGTGTGTCTTGTTTTCAAGCCCGTTGGCTGGATTTTCAGAAAGCTTTGGGCTTGGATTAAGAAAACAAAGGATAAAATAAAATATATTTTAACCTGCGATTATTCCAAGGGTCAGGGTAAGAAATTCAAGGTGCTTGCCTGCCTTGCGGTCAGCCTTTTTGTTGTGCTGACGGGCGTTTACTATTTCGTGGTCGGTATGATTATGCAGGGCAACGACGAGGGAGTTGCGTTTTTGCTTTACCTGCTTGGTATAATCGGTGACGTTGCCGTGATTTTGTTTGCGGCGCTTCTTATTGTTTCACTTGACAGAATTATGTCGGCGGTTTCCGATATAAGAAAAGGTGAAACGGGCAAGGAGATTGACACAAAATATATGCCGCCCTTTATGCGCCGTTTTGCAGAGGATGTGCTCTGTATGCAGGATGGTTTGCAGGATGCGGTTGACCGCGCGGTGAAAGATCAGAGGATGAAAGCGGAGCTTATCACCAACGTTTCTCACGATCTGAAAACGCCTCTTACCTCAATTGTAAATTACGTTGATTTACTGAAGAAATGTGATATTGAGGATGAAACGGCGCGAAAATATCTTACCGTACTTGATGAAAAATCGCATAAGATGAAGAAACTCATTGAAGATCTGGTGGAGGCATCAAAAGCCTCGTCGGGAGCAATGGAGATTCATCCCGTGAAGCTTAATCTTTGCGAATTCGCTGCTCAGGCGGTGGGTGAGCACGATGACGAGCTGAAGAAATACAACATTGAGTTGGTGCTCAAAAATCCCGATAAGCCCGTTATGGTTATGGCGGATGCACAGAAGGTTTCCCGAGTGATTGAAAATCTTTTCTCAAACATAAGAAAGTACGCTCTGGAGGGAACACGGGTTTATATTGAAGTTGTCGCAGAAGCGGAACACGGCTCGGTTGTGTTCAAGAACGTTTCGAAAAATGCACTTAATATTTCACCCGATGAACTTATACAGAGATTTGTCAGAGGCGATTCATCACGCTCGGGCGAGGGAAGCGGTCTCGGACTTTCCATTGCAAAAAGTCTTTGCGAGCTTCAGAACGGCAAGCTTGAAATTCAGACGGACGGCGACCTTTTCAAAGCTATAATTTCACTTCCAACAGCATAAAAATAACCCCGTACCGCGGTACGGGGTTTTGTCATTTCAGCAATGAACTCTGATTGAGAATCTGGGTGTTATAGATGAAAAGTACGTCACAATCCGTGAAGTCAACGTATTGACCGAGGATTGCCGATGAAACGTAGCGCAGGTCAACGATTGTGATTTTGCTGTAGCCCTCAAGCAGAAGTGGTGCAAGGGATGAGCCGAAGGAGTCACGGAAAATCACAAGTTCTTTTTTCTCTGCTGCCAAGGGATTTTCAACCGTCAGCATTGCCGCTGCACCCTGAAGATATACGTCGTATCTGTCGTTGCCCTCAAGCTTTGATTTGTCGTAAACACCGACGGTGGTTTTGCCTGTTTCAAGGTTGAACACCTTTGCGGCGTCGGTTGCAGGGGAGTTGAGGATTGTTATTTCATCCGAAAATCCGCTTTTCAACGCAAGTCGGGGAGCATATACGCCCTCAAAATCCGCAACCTTTTCCGCTGTGTAATAATCCGCAGGCTTTGCGTCAAATCCTATTACAGAGGCAAGCTTCCGGACAACGGGAGCAATATTTTCCTGCTTCCAATGGGAGTCGGTTTTGTAATAATCGTCAACGGTCAGGCAATCGAAAATATCGATGTATTCCATATTTTTGACGCCTGCGGTGTAAATCTCAATCATTTTGTCATAGTCAATGGCAGGATAGCCGTTTTTCTCGGCAAGATAGTAATTCTTGTCGGGCACAACGGAGTAATAGCACTTTGCACCCTTGCCTGAAATATATTTATCATAAATTTCGTTCAGCTTTTTTGCAACGTTTTCAACAGAGGTTTCGTTGAGGGTGTAGTCAAGCTCGGAAATGTGACCCTCTGCGGTGTAAATACCGTTGTTGTCGCTCTGGTTCAGGAGTTTCAGCTGAATGCTTGCCTTGATACTGCGAAAAGCATCACGCAAGGGAAATTGGTCGGCAAGATAGTCCTCAAGACCGCTGAAAAATGATTTATCAAGCAATGCTTCAACGGAAAATTCGGGGAATTGAGCCGCCTTTCTGCGCTCGGAAATAAGCACCTGTACAGGCTCTTTTACGAAACAAGCGATGCCGAGAGTGAAAATGAACGCAACAAAGCAAATCACGCTGATTATTTTTTTGATTTTCATTTCAGCACCCCCTTAAAATCTGAAATAGAGGAAGGGATTGTATGAGCCGTCAACAAGATAAGCCGTTACCGCAACAAGCACGGCGATGATAAAAACAGGCTCTGCAACCGCTGTGATTTTTGAGCCGATTTTTGTCTCGGAAATCTTGTTGATTGCCAGTTTGCCTGCAGGAGTTGCACCAAAAATACCTGCACAAAGAAGCACGGCATAGCTTTTGAGATGATAAAGGGTGATGTCTGTGCAAATGGGATAAGCAGGAGTGAACATACCCTTAAGGTCGCTGATAACGCCCTCAACTCCGTTGCCGTTGAAGATAACAAAGCCGATGATAACAACGGTAATCAGATAAATATGATTGATAACAGAGGGCACGGAATCCTTGATTTTCTTCGGAATGCTCTTTTCAATCAGCAGAAGTGCGGCAAAATAGAGACCCCAGATAATGAACGTCCAGTCTGCACCGTGCCAGAATCCCGTGAGAAACCACACGGTGAGAATGTTAAAGAAAAATCGGGGAGTTTTAACACGGTTGCCACCCATAGGGATGTAAACGTAATCCCTGAACCAGCTGCCGAGGGAAATGTGCCATCTGCGCCAGAATTCGGTGACGCTCTTTGAAACGTAGGGATAACGGAAGTTTTCCATAAACTCAAAGCCGAATATTTTGCCAAGACCGATTGCCATATCGCTGTAGCCCGAGAAATCAAAGTAAACCTGCAGACAATATGCAACAGCATAAACCCAGAAAAATAGTGTGGATTTTTCGTCCGTAGCCCTGAAGGTTTCGCAAAGGCTGCCGAATGAGTTGGCAAGAAGAACTTTTTTGGCAAGACCGATTGTGAATCTTTTTACGCCGTAAGAAAAGCCGTCAAGGCTGTGCTTTCTGTCGGTGAGTGCTTTTTCAATATCCGAATAGCGGACAATGGGGCCTGCAACAAGCTGGGGGAAAAGCGAAATATAAAGGGCAAGCTTAAGCGGATTTTTCTGCGCAGGAACGTCGCCTCTGTAAACGTCAACGTTGTAGCTGATTGCCTGAAAAGTGTAAAAGCTGATGCCGATAGGCAACGCAATGTTGAGCAGATCAATGTTTGTGCCGAAAATGCCGTTGATGCTTGAAAGGAAGAAGTCTGTGTATTTGAAATAAATCAGCGCAGAAAGGGTTGATGCAACGGAAAGCCCGAGAATAACTTTCCGTGCAGTACCCTTTGCCTTTTCTGTGACAAGACCGAAAAGGTAGCTCATAGTGATGACGGATATCATCAGGATAAGATATTTCGGCTCGCCGTAAAAATAGAAGAACAGGCTTGCCAGCAGTAACCAGAGATTCTTTGCCTTGAAGGGCAGAATGTAATACCCTGCGATTACCACAGGCAGAAAAACAAATAAGAATATTATGCTTGAAAAAAGCATAGCTGTCTCCTTTCAGAGAAAAAGCACCGAAGTGATTTGCTTCGGTGCTCTGTTTTTGTAATTATTCGAGTGTTTCGCCGTCGTATGCGGGCATATCTGCGGGGATTTCCATATCAGCAATGCCGCCCATATCATCAGCAACGCCACCGTCAACGGGAGGCTCTTCGTTAACTTCGCCTGCCTTTGTGATAGGAGCTGAAGCTGAATTCTGGGTGATTGTGAGGAATGCGCTGTAAACGTCGTCAACGATTTCTTCTGTTGACATAATCATGAGAATCTTGTTGCCGCAGCTTGAAACAAGCACCTTTTCTGCTGCAACGCAAACCCACTTTCTGTAGTTTACGCCTTCAAGGATTTCGTTCTTGAGGTCTTCAATCTTAGCGCCTTCTGCACCTTCGATGATGCACATTGAGAAGGGGATTGAACCGATCATAGGCTCAACAAAAACTGCCTTTGCAACTTTGCCTGTGGGGTCAACGCCGATGTAGTACTGAGCAGCCTCAACATCTGAGAAGTCAACTTCTGTGGGAGGCATAAGCATCATTTCAATCTTTGTTGTCTTTTCGATGATCTGATTTGCGATATCTTCAAGAGAACCTGTGAGCTCATATGCGGGAGCGGAAGTTGTTGTTTCTGTTTCTGTTGTGCCTGAATTGTTGCCGCAAGCTGCAAGTGAAAGAACAGCAGCAAGTGCAAGAAGAATTGCAATAATCTTTTTCATATTTGTCTCCTTTTATATTTTTATTTTTTGCAACGTCTACGATTATATCAGCAAAATGTTTCTTTTACAAGAGTTATTTTGTGCTAAATGTGTAAAATAATTGTTAATTAAAGATCGATTTTCCAGAATGCAACGTTGAGACGCTCATACGTGTATGAAATATAGAGTGAACCGTCCATATAAACCATTGCAGGGTAGGAGAATTCGCTGTCGAGCTTTTCCTCTTCAAGGGTGATGATTGTTTCCCAGCTGACACCGTTGTCGCAGGATTTCTGGATTGTGAGAGGTGAACGCTCTCCCCAGTTTTCGCTGACGGGATTTGAAATGAGATAAAGCTCGCCGTTTGGCAGCTTCACAACGTCAAGACCGCTGTTGTTGTTGGGCAATACTGTGGGATATGCCTGACACCAGGTTTCGCCGTAGTCCTCGGAATCGCTTCTGTATGCCTTGCCGACGGCTGTTCTTGTGAGCATATGAACCTTGCCGTTTTCGGATTCCCAGAGAGTGGGCTGAATCATAGGAATAAGATTTGAGGTGAAATGGTTAAGGCTGTTAAGAATGGGAGCGGTGCGCTCGGTTCTTATTTTCTGACCCTTTTTCCAGGTCAGACCGTCATCAAAAGAGGTGTCGATGAAGCAATTCCAGCCTCTGTTTTCGCTTGATGCAGGGGCGAGCACTCTTCCGTCTGAAAGGCGGAGACACTTGTTTTTGACGGGACCTCTGCCGCCGCTTTTATCGCCTGCCACAAGCTCATAGGGCTTGCCGAAGGTTTTTCCGCCGTCGGTGGAAATGCAGGCAAAGGTGCGCCATGAATAAATCTCTTTACCGACTTTGAAGAAAAGAATGACGTCGCCGTTTTCACGCAGGAAAAGCACGGGATTCCAATGGGGGATGCGCTTGTTGTAGCATATGCTTGAAGGTTTGCTCCAGCCGTTTTCGTCGCGGCGTGCATACCAGATATCAACGTCGGTTTTACCCTCTTTTGTGCCGCCGAACCAGGCGCAGATAACCGTGCCGTCGGGCAAGGGGAGGATAGTTGATGCGTGGGCGTTGGGGGTAGGCAAGGGGTTGCACACAAATTCTTTTAACGTTTTCATTTTTATTTACCTCACAATGTGAAATCTGATGGGTCTGCCTGCTCGATAAGCAGAGGCTTTTTGGGTCTGCGCTTGAGAGGGTCGTAGGAATAGCGTCTGCAAGTGCCGTCGGGCTGAACAATTCCTTTCTTTATGCAAAGAACGGTCTGCTCATCGGGGGCAAGTCTGCCGTGAAGGCAGTTTTCGCACACGGCGGCATATTTTTTCTTTTCGGTTAATTTCTTTTTCATTTTAACACCCTTTCTGCGGTGTTTTACATTATCCATTAAATTCTAACATATTTTTTGTCTGTTATCAAGGTCTAATATGAGTAATGCGCACAGAAACAGCAGAGATATTGACGCGGGAGCGGAAAATGAGAAAGGCTGCACGTTCTGATAAAAAGTGACGGAAACGGGCAGGGTTACGGGTCGGAAATGGAGGGTGATTCTGCAAACGGCATATGCCAGAGCGGAGTGGAGCAGACGGAATAAATAAAAACGGGGTAAATTGATTCTGATTTCACGGGCAAGGGCAAAAATCTGCATATGGACGCAAAGCCCTCCAAATCCGCATACAGCGGTAATAACGGGCAGAGATGCGTTGCCTGCAAGACCGATGCAACCCTTTGTTGCTTCAAGCAGACAGGTGACCGTAAGGCACAGAGATTGACTCTGAAAAAGCTTTTCCGCAACAGCGCATATACCCGAAAAAACGGTAACAAATCCACAAGCGGTAAGCATTGACTGCGCACCTGAAGAAACGCTGCTGACCACGGCGGAGGAGAAAGGGAGGATAAGGGGATTTTGTTTTTCCGAATCATCGGAGGCTTCTTTTATAAGGATTCTGCTTATGATTCCCAGTATAAGCGATGAAGTACAAAGTGAAAAAAGCAGAATCTTGCCTGCCTCACGGGAATTCAGCAGCCCGTTGCCTACTGCGTTGACGGAAAAACCTAAACCTGCGTTGACGCAGAAAAGCAGCAGACGTTCAGCTTGCTTTGGAGCTATTGTGCCGTTACGGCACAGAATCTGCGCCGACTTTGCGCCCGAAAGATAGCCGCCAATCTGACCGAGGATTATTGCAGGCAGGCAATCTGCAGGCAAGCCGAACAAAAAGCGGATTACGGGCTCAAAAACTTTTCGGACAGGCGCAGACAGAGTGCAGTTGCCTGCAAGAGATGCGGCAATAAGAAAAGGGAAAATGGAGGGTACGAGCACTTTTGCGCAGACGGAAAGCCCCGTGCCGATGCCCTCTGAAAATTCATCGGAAAACACAAAAAGAGCCGCAAACAGCAGCACTCCCGTAAAAACAGATAAAAAACCCTTGTTATTTTTCAAATTGCATGCCTCCGTTCAGTTCATTCTATGCCTGCAACGTTCTTTTTAATGCACCGTACTCATAGTTTATAGGGAGGAGGAATGTGAATGAGAAAGAAAAATTGCAAAAACGAAAGGCGCAGCGACAGAATAGTTGACGCAATCAGCAGAAGCTTTGATTTGCCTCAGGATGCGCTGGGCTGCTATGCACATATCGAAATCAGCGGCAACAGTGAGGTGCTTGTTGACGGTTGTCAGGGCGTGCTTGAATACGGCGATTGCACCATTGCTCTCAATACGGGCAGGCTGACCGTCCGCATATGCGGCGGTGAACTTACGGTTGTGTCAATGCAGAACGGGCAGGCAATCATAAAAGGTGTTATCACAAGCGTTGAATTCTGCAATTAGGGGGAAATTATGCTTTTATTGAGATTTCTGCGGTTTGTTTCGGGGTACGTCAGCTTCAGCGCAAGAGGCGGCTTCCCCGAAAGATTTATTAACCTCTGCAGGTTGAACAGGATAAATCTCTGGGAGCTTAAAAGCGTCAATTCCGTTATCCGTGCCTGCACCGATTGCAACGGCTACAAAAAAATCCGCAAAGCCGCAAAAAAATCGGGAATGAAGGTTAAAATAGAAAAAAAGCACGGTTTGCCCTTCTTTCTTAACAGACACAGTCACAGAGTCGGGCTGATTGCAGGCATATGTCTGTGCGCCGCCGTGGTGTGTATTCTGTCAACAAGGGTGTGGAGCATTGAAGTTGCAGGAAATGAAACCATCCATTCGGAAGAAATTCTGGAGGTTTTTGGGGAATTGGGTATAAAAAAGGGGATATCAGGGAGAAACGTTGACGTAACCGCCGCTGAAATTGCGGTTTTGCAACGTATTGAAGAGCTGTCGTGGGTCAATATTAATTTTGACGGTTGTACCGCTCGGATTGAGGTCAGGGAAAGGAAGAAAATTCCCGATGAGCAGGAGGATAAACCTTCTGAAATCGTTGCCGCCCGTGACGGCCAGATAATTATTCTGCGCCCTTTCAGCGGCACGCAGGAGCTGAAAACGGGCAATGCCGTGCTTGAAGGAGACCTGATTATCAGCGGAATCAGAGAAAACAAAGACCTGACCGTCAGCTTTTGCAGGGCAAAGGGATACGTTGTTGCGAGGACAAACCGAAAAATTACATGCGAGGTGAAAAAAGAGTTTGCCGCAGAAAAAACGGTTGCGACCAATCACACCTATGCCCTTGAATTCCTTACCTTTTCAATCCCTCTCGGCAGGCAGATTCAGGACGGATACGAGGATAAAACAGAGCTGAAAATCAACGGAGTCACGTTGCCGTTTGCCGTTGTCCGCAGGACGGAAACGCAAAAAGAGCAGGTTGCCGTGAAACTTACGGATGATCAGGTGCAACTACTTGCACGGCTCAGATTCTTTGAACAATGCGCGGAGGAATTCCGTCCGCTTATTACGGAAAGCGAAAAAATAACCGCCGACATACAACCTGACGGCTGCACGTTCAGCGGTGATTTTGTTTGTATTGAAAATATAGGCAGGGAAATTCCGTTGGAGATTGAAGAAACGTCTCCGTGACTTATTTGAACAGCTTGCTTTTCTTTATTGCGTAGAAAAGGGGAATTCCGCCTGCAAGGCAGACAGCCGCCTCACCTGCGCCCACTTCAAGGGCGGCAACGGCAAATGCCGTCAGGCCGGGTGCGTCTGTGGGGAAGAGAAATGTTATTTCCGCACCCACAATGACTGCGTTGAAAATTACGGGCATTATCAGAGAAAGCAGAGGCAGACTTTTGAAGGTGACGTGCCTCAGTTTTCTTGCGCAAATCGCTGCAAGGAAAGTTGCCAGCGAGCCGAAAACAATGTCCCATACTCCGAAAGGACTTGAAATATTGCCCAGAATACATCCGACAGTCAAGCCGGGAATCGCGGCAGGGGTGAACACGGAGAGAATGGTGAGTGCTTCCGAAAATCGGAATTGAATTGCGTTGTAGGCAACTCCGAGAGTTGCGCAGAAATAGGTTGCGGCGGCATAGATTGCCGCAATCATCGCTCCGTGAACGAGATTGAGAATTCTTTTGTTTTTCATTTTTTTTGCTCCTTTTGCTGCCGTGCAGCGCCTTTAGTTTTGTTTGACACCGAGCAGGTGTCCGTCAGGAAGGTTTCGAACTGACATGTTTGGATGAGTTGCCTTATGACGTGAATTGACTTCGTCAACGTTGTAAAGCAACAATTTATTTAAAGATAATCCGCAAGTGCCTTGAGGTTTTCAACGGCTACGCTTGCCTTGATATCCGAGGCTGCATATTCCTCGGGAGTGGTAACACCGCTGTAAACAAGGGCACAGGGAATACCGTGATTTGCACCGATTGCAATATCCGTTGCAAGTCTGTCGCCGATGAAAGCCAGCTCTTCACGCTTGCAACCAAGCATATTGGTGATGTAATCAACCGTTGCAGTCATAGGCTTGCCAAGCACGGTGGGTCTTTTGCCCGTTGATGCGGCAAAAAGCTCAATCATTGAGCCCGTGTCAGGCATATAGCCGTCTGCTGTGGGGCAGTTGAGGTCAGGGTGAGTGGCAAGATAAACTGCGCCGCCGTCAATGTATCTGACGGCATCCCACATTTTTTGGTAAGTGAGAGTGGTGTCGAAGCCCAGCACAACAATGTCGGGGTTTTCCGCAACAAGGTTGATGCCTGCCTTTTCAAAATCACCCGTAAGTCTTTCATTACCGAGGAGGAAAACCTTTTTGCCGCTGTAGTTGCGGTTGAGGTAATCAGCGGCAACGTGAGATGAGATGATAACTCTGTTTTCGTCAACAGGGAAGCCCATTTTTTCAAGCTTTGCTCTGCACACCTCAACGTTGTTGGATGAGTTGTTTGTGAAGAAATAAAAATCTCTGCCGCTTTCCTTGGCTTTTTTGATGAATTCAATTGAACCTTCGATTATGTTACCGTCAAGATAGAAGGTTCCGTCCATATCGATGATAAAATATTTTGTGTTTGCAAAAATGCCGTTTCCCACAGAAATCAGCTCCTTTTCAGATGCGAAATTTTAAACAGCTATATTTTAACAGTTTTTGCTGTGCATATAAAGATGTAAACGAAAAAATATGTGATGATTTGGCACATATGATGGAATTTATAAAAATACTTTGTATAATATATATATTATTAAGGAAGGAGGAAGCTTTATGAGGGTTTACTTAGGCGTAACGGAGCAGGCTCTTGGTGACGTGCTTCGCAAATACAGAGTTGAGCACGGTTACACCCAGAAAAAGGTTGCGGATTATCTCGGAATAGACCGCACAACCTACACAAAATATGAAACCGTAAGAAAACCCGAACTTGACGTTATTATGAAGCTTGCCGCCTTCTATGACGTTTCGGTTGACAGTTTTCTGGAAGAATTCTTCACCGAAAGCACCGACGGCTCAAAGTATGCCGTTGCAAGCACACCCGAAAAAAGGGAGCTTGTTTCGATTACTCCCGAAGAAAAGCAGCTCATCAATTTTTACCGTGATTCCGTCCGCAAGGCAGAGATTGTTGAAAATGCAAGAAACGTCTGGATTGAGGACGTAAAGTTGCTTGAAGATTCG
Organism: Acutalibacteraceae bacterium; assembly: GCA_045630405.1. Classification (GTDB taxonomy): domain Bacteria; phylum Bacillota; class Clostridia; order Oscillospirales; family Acutalibacteraceae; genus CAG-177. The sequence continues at coordinate 101,483 of JAZQTC010000022.1, read as the reverse complement.
GAATAAAATAACAGACAACAGTTAACCCCCTGTTCGGAACAGGGGGTTGTTTTTATTCTTCTGTTGCGTTGGGATTTTCGATTTTGCCTGTAACGGTTCTGATGCTTTCACGTGCAGACTGAATCTGCATAAGGCTTGCTGCAACAGCGTCGTTTGCGGTTTTCATAATATCCTCAATGAAATCACTTGCGGAAATTCTGATTTCTGCCGACCATTTGTTAGCCTTGTCGATTGTTTCATCCGAGCTTGCTCTTGCCTGCGCAATCTGTCTTTCTGCCTGCTCTGTTGCGGCTGCAACGATGTTGTCAGCCTGTGCTCTTGCACCTGCAACTGTTGAAGCTGCCTCATCCTGAGCTGCTTTCAGAATTGATTCCGCAGCAGCTTTTGCCTGAACAGCAACCTCGCTGGCGTCAACCATAGCGGCAGCTTCAAGCTGAGCGTTTGCTCTGATGATTTTTGCATCTTCGTTTGCGGTGTTCACAATCTGATTTGCCTGAGCTTCAGCCTCGGCAACCTTATTCTTTGAATAATCTTCAGTTTTGAGAACGAGTGCTCTTACCTTATCTTCGGCAGATGAAATGAGGGCTCTTGATTTTTCCTGAGCACCTGTAACGCAGTTGACAGCCTCATCCTTTGCCTTGATAAGAATATTGTTTCTGTCGGCAACGATTGCTCTTGCCTGGGTGATTTCGTTGGGGAGATTGAGTCTGATATCTTCAATAGCTGTTCTGATAGCAGCTGCATCTACTCCTGTTTTGCTTGACAGGGGAACTTTTGAACCTGCGTCAAGAATATCTTCGATCTGATCAAGTAAGCTTTCAATGTTCATTTTGTGATTCTGTTCCTTTCTTTTATTCTTCTGATTATATCGTCGCATACCTGTGAGGGTACAAATTCGCTTATATCTCCGCCGAATTCGCAAACCTGCTTTACAACGCTGGATGAAAGATACATATTTTCTGCGTTTGCGGTCAGGAATACGGTTTCCAGTTCGGGATTAAGTTTTTTGTTTGTCAATGCCTGCTGGAATTCATATTCAAAGTCAGACACGGCGCGCAAACCCTTGACAACGGCGCAGGCACCTTTCTGCTTTGCGTATTCGGCAAGCAGACCGCTGTTTGTTTCGATTTCAACGTTGTCAACGTCGGTAAGACTGCGTCTGAGCAATTCAACGCGCTCGTCAACGGTGAAATAGCCTGCAGGTTTGTGATAGTTAATCATAACAACCACGATAACCTTGTCAAAAAGCTTTGCGGCACGGCGGATAATATCGATATGACCGATTGTTACGGGGTCAAAACTGCCCGGGCAGATTGCGGTTTTCACAATTATCCTTCCTTCCGATAAACGGTTACAGCCGTTTTGCTGTATTTGTATTCTTTTGTCTTTATCAATGAGCCGTAGCTGTCTTCAAGCTCTTCTTTGAACGGATGCTCGCAGATAACTGCGCCGCCGTCGGAAATGAGACTGTCCATTTTTGCCAGCGCTTTCTGGAGAAGACCTCTTTCGTAAGGGGGGTCAAGAAATGCGATGTCAAAAACTCTGTCTGTCATTGAAAGAAAAGCGATTGAATCTGTCTGCACAACGGTTGCGAGGTTGTCAAGCTTTGTTTTTGCCAGATTTTCTTTTACGATTCTGACAGCGTTTTTATCCGCATCAACAAAAACCGCACTTTTTGCGCCTCTGCTGAGAGCTTCTATTCCAAGCTGACCCGAGCCTGCAAACAAATCAAGAATGCGTCTGCCTTCGATTTCAAACTGAAATGCGCTGAAAACGGCTTCTTTGACTTTGTCTGTTGTGGGGCGCACGTCGTTGCCCTCAAGTGTTCTGAGAGTCATACCTCTCGCTGTTCCTGTTATTACTCTCATTATAATTCCTCCGCAGAGTATTATCAATCTATTATCGCATTAATTATAGTTTAATGTCAAGATTAAAAGTAAACAAAAGGGAAAAAAGTTGCAAAATTAATCCTCATCAACGTTATTTTGACCGTGAAATGCTTCAAAAACCGCTTTGGCGGCATTTTTGTTCATTCCTTTGACTGCGGAAAGCTCGTCGATGCTTGCCTCGGAAACCGCTTTTACCGTTTTGAAATGTCGGAGCAACGCCTTGCATCTGCTTTCGCCGATGCCCTCGATTGAGGTCAGGGTTGATGAGAGGGCGGCTTTCTTTCTGCGGCTGCGGTGATATTCAACGGAATATCTGTGTACTTCCTCCTGAATGGTTGAAACAAGAGTAAATGCCGCACGTTTTGAGGTCAGGGAAAGCTCATCGCCTGAAAGGGCAATGGCACGGGTTTTGTGGTGGGAATCCTTGACCATACCGAAAAGGGGAATGTCAAGGCTGTATTTTTCCAGTATGGGTCTGACCGCATTAACCTGACCGCTTCCGCCGTCAAGAAGAATAAGGTCGGGCAGCCTGCCAAAGCCTTCGCCGCTGTCTTTTTCTTCGAAATAACGCAGGATTCTGCGCTCGATTACCTCTGCCATTGAAGCGTAGTCATCCTGACCCGTAAAGCCCTTGATTTTAAATCGGCGGTATGCCTTTTTATAGGGCAAGCCGTCTTTGAAAACAACCATACCCGCAACATTTTCTGTGCCTGCGGTGTGGGAAATATCGTATGATTCAATGAATTTGGGAGGGGACTTAAGACCGAGAAGTGTACCCAATTCATCGAGCGCGGCGGTGGATTTGCCTGTTTTTCCGAGATAGATTGCCAACTTTTGCGCTGCGTTTGAGCGACACATTTCAACAAGTGAATGTTGCTCGCCCCTTTGGGGAGTGACGATGCTGACCTTGCGCCTAGCAAGAGATGACAGCCATTCGCAGAGAAGCTCATCTCCTTCAACTTCTCCGTCAATCGCAATTCTTCTGGGTACAAAATCCCTCATAGAATAGTAGCTGCGGATAAGCTCGTGACGGGCTTCGGGCATATCGTCGGGAAGGTCAATGATGAAATGCTCGCTGTCATAAAGACGGGCATCCTTGAAGCGAAGCACGGAAAGACAAGCCTTGCTGTCCGAGCAAACGATTGCAAAAACGTCCTGCTCCTCAACGGAAGCGGCAACAACTTTTTGCTTTTCCGTTATTTTTTTGATAGCGTTGATTTTATCCCTGAGCTTTGCCGCTTTCTCAAACTCAAGATTTTCGGAGGCTTCAAGCATTTTTGCCGTCAGGTCGTCAATGGCTTTGCCCGAGCCGTTGATGATGAAATCGATTGCTCTGTCAACCGCCTCGGCATAAGCCTCTGCGCTCATTTTGCCTGCGCAGGGTGCGGCACACTGACCGATGGAATGATTGAGGCAGGGTCTGCTTTTTTTGTAATCTCTGGGAAAAACCTTGTTGCATTGGGGCAGCATAAATATTTTTTTTGCCGTGTCAATGGCGTTGGTTATTCCGAATGAATTGGTGTAAGGACCGATGTATTCCGCACCGTCATCAAGCCTTTGTTTGACGGCGGTGAAATTCTTCCAACCGTTTTTTGTGATTTTTATATAGTGATAGCCCTTGTCATCCTTGAGCAATATGTTGTATTTCGGGGAATGCTGTTTGATAAGCGAGCATTCAAGAATGAGAGCCTCAAACTCGCTGTCGCACATAATATAGTCAAAATCTTCAACGTTTTCAACCATACGGCGCACCTTTATCCAAAGGTTGTTCTGGGAGCCGAAATAGGAGCTGACTCGGTTTTTGAGAGCCTTTGCCTTGCCGACGTAGATGATTTCGCCCTTTTTGTTTTTCATCAGATAAACACCGGGTGTAAGTGGCAGGCTCATTGACTTTTTTCGCAGATAGGGCAGTCGTTCATTCATTGTGCTCACCTCCGTTTTGGTGGATTTGTATATATTATTATATCCTTATATATTAATTTCTGCAAGACCCAACTAATTTTTTAAATTTGCTTGACAACTTGATATTATTCTGTTAAAATAATAAACCGCTGCGATAGCAGCAGGATTAAAACAAATTTTATCCTTGCCACGGATGCACCGTGGCCAAAGACCAGAAGGAGGTGCTTTAAGAATGTCAGCAAACATCAGCTACGAGACAATGATGGTTTTTTCAGTTGCCAACGGCGACGAAGCTGTTCAGACTCTCCTGGAGAAATTCAAGGCTATGATTGGAGCTAACGGCACTCTTGGGAGCGTTGATGAATGGGGCAAGCGCAAGCTCGCTTACCTTATCGACGACGAGGCAGAGGGTTACTACGTTCTCTTCAACTATCAGGCTGCTCCTGAATTCCCCGCTGAGCTCGACCGTGTTGTAAAGATTACAGACGGCGTGCTTCGTTCACTCATTGTCAAGAAGAACTAAGGAGGTCGCAAAATGTTAAACAATGCCGTAATTATGGGCAGACTTGTTGCAGACCCCGAGCTTCGCACTACAGGAAGCGGAATTTCCGTATCATCGTTCACGGTAGCCGTTGACAGACGCTTCAACCGTCAGGGTGAAGACCGTCAGGCAGATTTCATTGACATCATTGCATGGAGACAGACTGCAGAGTTCGTCTGCAAGTATTTCCGCAAGGGTTCAATGATTGCTGTTCAGGGCTATATCCAGACAAGAATGTATGAGGATAAAAACGGCAACAAGAGAAAGGCTGTTGAAATTGTAGCAGACAACGTCAGCTTCTGCGGCTCAAAGTCAGAAGGCGGCGCAGGTTCTTTCGCAAGAGAGGACAGCTATGCAGCAGCTCAGCCCGCACCCTCATATTCAACTGCAGATGAGGGCGATTTCAAAGAAATTCCCGAAGACGATCTCCCGTTCTGAGATCGCACAAACTGAAACTGAAAAGGAGGTTTAATCCAGATGGCTTACGATAGAAGCGAAAGAAGACCCAACAAGAAGGGCCGCAGAAAGGTTTGCGCTTTCTGTGTTGAAAAGGTTGAATGCATCGATTACAAGGATGTAAACAAGCTTAACAAGTTCACTTCAGACAGAGCAAAGATCCTTCCCCGTCGTGTGACAGGTACTTGCGCTAAGCATCAGCGTGGGCTGACAACCGCTATCAAGCGTGCACGTCAGATTGCTCTTCTCCCCTACACAAGTGACTGATTATAAAAAAATTACCCGTTGTACTTCGGTACAACGGGATTTTTGTTTTGTTTGTAGCACAACCAATCTTCTTGGATTGCTCCAAGGTGATTAGTTTTACTTGTTTGCTATTCTGAAATGAAATTTGATTGTTTCATTTCAGTAATCGTCGTCCGAGTGGCGACAAGAAAAAGCAGGAAGTCATTATTGTCTGCTATAGTATTAATTTACATCAAATTATTATACAAAATACAAATAAACAGCTACTATACTCCGTTTGAGGTCACAACTTATTAAAAAGACATTTCATCAAATATCTTTTCCACATCATCAGGAAGTCTATCTGTTTTATTTAAGGTATATCCACGCAATTCAATACGGTCTTTTCCGACAAGCAGCCATTCACGCTCATCACCAATCACACCCTTATAGGCATAACTATTGTTTTCGAGATGTTTTACAAACGGAAATTCATCATCACTTTCAGTTTTTTCGCGAGACACCGAGATAACAACGGGAAATTCATCTTTCTCGATGTCTTTTTTTGCATAGTATACATCATCAATATCATACCATCTGAAAATGCCTTTTGAAGGTCTTATGGCAGTGAATTCATAGATCGAACTGCCTGCTTTTACATCTCCTTCAGAGGTGGTATAAACTATAATATATTTTAAGATCTCTTTATTATTTTCGCCATCCGCAAATCTACAGTATTGCTCTACTTTTCCACCGTCCGACATCTCTGTAAAGCAGCTATAATCGGTCTCTTCAAATTGGAATTCTTCGATACTTTTATCTAAATAAATATCATACACTCCAAAGGCTATATAAAGTACTGTAAATACCACAAATGAAATTTTGAAGATATTCTTTTTTTCTTTGACGCGATTCAAAAAAACGACATTACACACAATCAGAAAAGCAAACAACACAGAATAAGTGGTTAACATTTCTTCTTTATTGAGCATCCCGAAAAAAAACAAGAACAAACAACACATAACGCCTATATCGATAAAGTACGCTAAACAAACAGAAATCTTAGCACGACGATCATATAACTTCTTTTGTTCATCAGTAAGACTATCGAATGACAACTTATTCAAAACATAATGAATCGTTTTATAGCAAAACATAGCGACTAAAACTAATGCAACAGTTGTTCTTTTTAGTAATTCAAAATCTGAAATCCGTGTATTTTCAAAAGATGTATTGTTGTTTGAAAACACAAATATCATAGGGATAATTATACTTGTCATAAATGTATTGTGAAAATCAATTATTGCATCGTATTTTTCGACAGAAAACTCCAGATAACGGCTCATAAACAAATTAAGAAAATAAACATACAAAAAGAGACCGCACTCAATAAAACTTATTGACATAGTGATATAGTCAAAATACTGAATATCGAAAAATTCGCAAAATATTTCCGTTGCAAAAAGAATAATAATGCCGATTTCCATATACTGTTTTATTTTTAGACTTTCCGCTCTTTTTTCTTCAAGAGAGGTATGTATCTTGATTTTCATAAAATCACTCCAAATCATTTTTGATGTTAAATTGTTATATCATAAGATAAGCGGTATTCATATCCAATCTTCTTATATTTTTTTATAATATGTTTTATAATTTTCACGAAGTCTTTTTTATTTTATCACACTATGATACATTATCTCAACCCCCTACACAAAAATCCCCTCGGATTGCTCCAAGGGGATTCGTTTTATCAGTTTTTAAGGCTCTGCATAGGAGCAGGGATTCTGCCGCCTCTGCTGATGAATTTTGCAGGGGAATAAGTTGAAAGAGGCATTACGGGGCCGCTTCCCAGAAGTCCGCCGAAGCTGAGCTCTTCGCCCACCTGCTTGCCGATTGCAGGAATAACTCTGACCGCTGTGGTCTTTGAGTTGACCATACCGATTGCCGCCTCGTCTGCGATGATTGCAGAGATGACTTCGGCAGGTGTGTCACCGGGAATGTTAATCATATCAAGACCAACGGAGCAAACCGCTGTCATTGCTTCAAGCTTGTTGAGGGTAAGTGCACCGCAACGTGCCGCATCAATCATACCTGCGTCCTCGGTTACGGGGATGAATGCGCCCGAAAGTCCGCCTACGTGTGACGATGCCATTACACCGCCCTTTTTGACTGCATCGTTGAGAAGTGCAAGTGCGGCAGTTGTGCCGTGGCATCCGCAGCATTCAAGACCCATTTCCTCAAGAATATGAGCAACGGAGTCACCGATTGCAGGAGTGGGAGCGAGTGAAAGGTCAACAATGCCGAAGGGCACGCCAAGTCTGCGTGAAGCCTCGGTTGCAACAAGCTGACCCATACGGGTGATTTTGAATGCGGTTTTCTTGATGAGGTCTGCAACTGCGGTAAGGTCGCAGTCGCCTGCCTTTGCAAGGGCTGCTCTTACAACACCGGGTCCTGAAACACCTACGTTGATAACGCAATCAGGCTCGCCTGCACCGTGGAATGCACCTGCCATAAAGGGGTTATCCTCGGGAGCGTTGCAGAATACAACAAGCTTTGCAGGGCCGATACAATCTCTGTCTGCGGTCAGCTCTGCACTCTTTCTGACAACCTTGCCCATAAGTGCAACCGCATCCATATTGATGCCTGCCTTTGTTGAGCCGATGTTGACGGATGAGCAGATGTGGTCGGTAACGCTGAGAGCCTCGGGAATAGCCTCAATAAGCTCTTTGTCGCCGGGGCCGAAGCCCTTCTGCACAAGGGCGGAAAATCCGCCAAGGAAGTTGACTCCGCAGGTAACTGCCGCTTTTTCAAGGGTCAGCGCAAGCTTCACCGCATCCTTGTTTTCGCAGGATGCGAGAATCATTGCCGCAGGAGTAACGGAAATTCTTTTGTTAATAATGGGAATACCAAGTTCTTTTTCAATCTGCTCGCCTGTTTTGACAAGGTCTTTTGCATAGCGTGTGATTTTGTCATAAACTCTCTGACACATAACGTCAACGTCGCTGTGACAGCAGTCCAGCAGAGAAATACCCATTGTGATTGTGCGGACGTCAAGATGTTCGTCCTGTATCATTGTTATGGTTTCAAGAATATCTCTTGCATTAAGCATTTAAGTCACCTCATATTGTGTGCATAGCGTTGAAAATATCCTCGTGCATAACGTGGATAGAAAGTCCCATTTCATCACCGATTTTGCCCAGCATATCGGAAAATTCGGTGAATGGAAGGTCTGATTTTGAAAAATCGACCATCATAATCATTGCGAAAAGATCCTGAAGAATGGACTGCGTAACTTCAAGAACGTTGATATTGTGGTTTGAACATTCGGTGGAAACCTTTGCAAGGATACCAACCATGTCCTTGCCGATAACAGTAATAACAGCTCTCATAATATTCTCCTTATGCATCGTATCCGTTGGGATTTTGTGACTGCCAGCGCCATGAATCCTCGCACATTTCGTCAATTCCTCTTGTTGCAACCCAACCCAGTTCTTCTTTTGCCTTTGAGGGGTCGGAATAGCAGGTTGCGATGTCACCGGGGCGACGGGGTGCAATTTCATATTTAACGGGCTTGCCGCAGGCTTTTTCAAATGCCTTTACAACGTCAAGAACGCTGTATCCGTTGCCTGTGCCCAGATTGTAAGTATTACAGCCTGTTTCACCAAGCACTTTTTCAACCGCCTTGATATGACCCAAAGCAAGGTCAACAACGTGGATGTAGTCGCGCACGCCTGTGCCGTCGTGTGTGTCGTAATCGTCACCGAAAACATTGAGGAATTCTCTTCTGCCGATTGCAACCTGAGCAATGTAGGGGACAAGGTTGTTGGGGATGCCGTTGGGGTCCTCGCCGATTTTGCCGCTTTTGTGTGCACCGATGGGATTGAAATAGCGGAGAAGTGAAATGCTCCACTCATTGTCGGAGGCATAAAGGTCCTTGAGGACTCTTTCTATATAGAGCTTTGTTGTGCCGTAGGGATTTGTTGTTTTGCCTTCAGGCATATCCTCTTTGAGAGGAGAGGGGTTTTCGCTGCCGTAAACTGTTGCAGATGAGCTGAAAACAATTTTCTTGCAGCCTGCAGCAGCCATAGCCTGACAGAGAATAACTGTACCGCCGATGTTGTTGTCATAATATTCAAGGGGCTTTTCGCAGCTTTCGCCAACCGCTTTGAGTCCTGCAAAGTGAATAACTGCATCAACCTTGTTTTCTGCAAAAATTTTATCAAGACCTGCACGGTCACGGATATCACATTCGTAGAATTTAACATCCTTGCCCGTAATTTCTTTTATACGTTTTACACTTTCGCTCTTGCTGTTGCAGAGATTATCAAGTATAATGGTATCATATCCTGCGTTAAGGAGCTCAACGCAGGTGTGTGAGCCGATGAAACCGGCACCGCCTGTAACGAGAATTGACATTGCAACATTCCTCCATTATAATCATTTTATTATTCCATATACAATTATAAATATATTTTTGAAAAAATCAACGGAAGTGTAAACAATATTTTATCAAAAGGTTGTGTGTTTTTTGTTCAGTTACGAAAAATTGAAGGATGACGCTGAAATTATAAGCTATGTGAAAGCGGCGAATGAGGTGCTGGGAGCAATCGGATACACGGAGCACGGAATGGCGCACGCCGTTAAAACAGGCACGGATGCGAGTATTATTCTGGAAACTCTCGGTTATTCCGAAAGAGAATGTGAGCTTGTGAAGATTGCAGGTTTGCTTCACGATATCGGCAATATGGTTAACCGTGCAGACCACGCTCAAAGCGGTGCGTTGCTGGCTTTTGATTTGCTCAGGGCAAGGGGATTTCCTGTTGAGGATGTGATTGCAGTCACAACCGCGATCGGTCATCACGACGAGAAAACCGCCGCACCCGTAACACCCGTTGCGGCTGCACTCATTCTTGCGGATAAAAGCGACGTGCGCACAACGAGAGTGCGTAACAAAAAAACCGTTTACACGGATATTCACGACAGAGTGAATTATGCGGTTTTCGGCTCAAGGATTGAGGTTAAAAAGGAAGAAAAGCTCATAATCCTGACCCTCAATATTGACACGCTTATCTGCCCCGTTATGGAGTATTTTGAGATATTTCTGGACAGAATGGTGCTTTGCAAAAAATCCGCCGCATTTCTCGGCTGCGATTTTGAGCTTATTATTAACGATACGAGGTTACTGTGATGTATAAATTAACCGACATTGGAACAATAAAAGAAATTCTTGGCAGACACGGTTTCCATTTTTCAAAGGCATTGGGGCAGAATTTTATAGTTAATCCGTCTGTTTGTCCCCGAATGGCGGAGGAAAGCGGAATTGACGAAAACTGCGGTGTAATCGAAATCGGTGCAGGTATCGGAGTGTTGACCGCAGAGCTTGCCAAAAGAGCAAAAAAAGTGGTATGCGTTGAGCTTGACACAAGGCTTCTGCCTATTCTTGACGAAACGCTGGCTGACTTTGATAACATTGAAATAATCAATCAGGACGTGCTGAAAACCGACCTTGCAGCCCTTATCAAAGAAAAATTTGAGGGTATGCCTGTTTACGTCTGCGCAAATCTGCCGTATTACATAACATCTCCCGTAATTATGACCCTGCTTGAAAGCAGACTGCCCATTGAGGCAATCACCGTTATGGTGCAGAAAGAGGCGGCTCAGAGGCTTTGCGCTCCCGTAGGCAGCAGACTTTCGGGTGCGGTTACGGTTGCGGTTGATTACTACGCAAAGGCGGAAAAGCTTTTTGACGTTACCGCAGGCTCGTTTATGCCTGCACCAAAGGTTGATAGCGCAGTTATCCGTATGGATATCAGAAAAGAGCCTGAAATTCAGATTTCCGATGAAGAACTTTTCTTCAGAATGGTGCACGCCGCTTTCGGTCAGCGCAGAAAAACTGCCGCAAATTCAATCAGCGCAGGCTCGGGAATTCCCAAGGATGCGGTTATCAGAGCCATTGAAGAATGCGGCTTTGAGCCTTCTGTACGCGCGGAAGGTCTGAGCATGGAAGAACTGGCGAAACTCAGCGAAAAAATAGGAGAATTGCTGAAAAACCGTTAATTTTCTCCTTGACAAAAAAAGAGTATTAAGTTAATATCAAAGTGATAGAGGTGCAGAAGTTAAGAGTATTTCCCGCGCACAGGGCATAGCGGAGAATGAAAGGAACTTTTGCCGAAGTGAATGCAGGCTTGCCCGAGGCGGCATTTGCTGGGACGTTGCAGAATATGTAACGTACTGTCACGGTTGTGGAGCGCTATCTGAATCTTTGATATAACATTGATTTTTGCTTCGATATGCAGCCGTGTATATCGGAGCTTATTTTTTTGGAGGTATTCAAATGACACGCAGAACAAAGATTTTTGCACTTCTGATGGCTGTTGCATTAATCGGCTCAATCTTCTGCTCGTTCGGTTTTGCAACTGAAGCAGATGCAGCGGTTGAGGGCGAAGCAGTATTGCTTATGGCAGAAGAGGCGGTTGCATCAAACATCGTTGCAGTTGACGTTGACGGAGAAATCTGTGAATATGACCTTGATGATGCAGACGGTGCTCAGGCTTACGTTGACAGCTACGCAGACAATCTCACCAACGACCCCGATTTCAGAAACAACATAAACGCAGCTATTGCAAAGGTACGCGAGAGCATCAGCTCATACGCTTCAATCCTTGCGCTTCTTCCTCCCGTAATCGCAATCGTTCTTGCGCTTATCACAAAGGAAGTTTACTCATCACTCATCATCGGTATTGTTGTTGGCGGCTTTATTTATGCAGGCGGCAACTTTGAAACCGCAATCAACCACGTTCTGTTTGACGGCTTTGTTTCAAGCCTTTCAGACAGCTACAATATGGGTATCATCGTATTCCTTGTTCTTCTCGGAGCGCTTGTTTCAATGATGAACAAGGCAGGCGGCTCGGCAGCTTTCGGCAGATGGGCTTCAAAGCACATCAAAACAAGAACAGGTGCTCAGCTTGCAACAATCCTTCTCGGTTGCCTTATCTTCGTTGACGACTATTTCAACTGTCTCACAGTAGGTTCGGTTATGCGTCCCGTATGCGACGAGAAAAAGGTTTCAAGAGCAAAGCTTTCTTACCTTATTGACGCTACTGCAGCTCCCGTCTGCATCATCGCTCCCATTTCTTCATGGGCGGCAGCCGTTGCAGGCTTTGCAAGAGGCGCAGGTGCAGAAAGCGGCATCAGCCTTTTTGTTCAGGCTATTCCCTTTAACTTCTATGCTCTTTTCACCATCCTTATGATGGTTGTTCTTGCAGTTACAAAGCTTGATTACGGTCCCATGAGACTCCACGAAAAGAACGCTCTTGAAAAGGGCGACCTCTTCACAGCAGGTGACCGTGTTGTTGCGGAAGAAGTTGAAGCAAACGCAAAGGGTAAGGTTATTGACCTTGTTCTTCCCGTTGTTGTGCTTATCATCGCTTGCGTATTCGGTATGATCTATTCAGGCGGATTCTTCAGCGGTGAAAGCTTCATCGATGCATTCTCAAACTCAGATGCTTCCGTCGGTCTTGTTATCGGCTCGGCAATTGCATTTGTATTCACAGTTGCATATCTTCTTGTCAGAAGAGTTATCAGCTTCAAGGATGCTATGGGTTCTCTTCCCGAAGGCTTCAAGGCAATGGTTCCCGCAATCCTTATTCTTACCTGCGCCTGGACTCTTAAGGCTATGACAGACAGCCTTGGCGCAAAGATTTATATTTCACAGCTTGTTGAAGGCAGCGCAGGCGCATTCCAGGCACTTCTTCCTGCAATCATCTTCCTTATTGCAGTTGGTCTTTCATTTGCAACAGGCACCTCATGGGGCACATTCGGTATTCTTATCCCCATCGTTCTCAGCGTATTTGAGGCAACCAATCCTCTCACAATCGTTGCAATTTCAGCTTGTATGGCAGGCGCAGTTTGCGGTGACCACTGCTCACCCATTTCGGACACAACAATTATGGCTTCCGCAGGTGCACAGTGCAACCACATCAACCACGTTTCAACCCAGCTTCCCTATGCACTTACCGTTGCGGCTATTTCATTCGTAACGTATATTATCGCAGGTGCACTTGCAGGCTCGGGTCTTGCAATAGTTGCTCTTCCCGTTGGTGCGGTGCTCACAGTTGCAGCTCTCCTTGTTCTTAAATCAGTTACCAATAAAAAAGCATAAAAACGAAGGCGGTCACTTCGGTGACCGCTTTTTGTAAAGGAGATTATTATGGCAAAGCTTGAGGCTGAACTCAAGGGGAATTTTGACCTTATACTTCAGGAAATCAACAATGCGATTCTCGTCAACAGTTCAACCGCAATCCTTGAGGACAAAAGCTTTTTTAAAACGGAAAACTCAAGGTGCGCAGTTCATATTTATGAGAGATACAGCGTTACGGGTCAGAGCAGAGTGAGTATGAGCGTTACGTTGCTTGAAGCGGACGGCAGGATTTTTGCATCTGCAATCACGTCGGGCGGAAGTCAGGCGATGATATTCAAGATAAACACCGTGGGCGAAAAAAGCTTTCTTGACCTTGTCAAATCGGTTTTTGTCAAATACAGAGCATAAGAAAAGGGACTGTGAAAACAGTCCCTTGATTTTTTGACTTGATTCAATTATGCGTTTGCGAGAGTCATTATGTCAATTGCGCCAACGGGGCATTCTGCGTGGCAATTGCCGCAGCCCGTGCACTTTTCATAATCAACTTTTGCGCAGAATTTATCAATTGTAACTGCTCCGACTTCGCAAGCCTTGACACACTTCATACAGCCGATGCAACCTGCGGTGCATTCTTTTCGTGTAACTGCACCTTTGTCGTGGTTCTTACAAAGAACCGCGGCTTTTGATTCGTGAAGGGGAAGAAGCTCGATAAGAGCCTTGGGGCAGGTTTTTATGCACATTTTGCAAGCCTTGCAGGCATAGGGGTTGATTCGTGCAACACCGTTGCAGATGCTGATTGCATCGTAGGGGCAGGCTTCAACGCAGTCACCGAAGCCGAGGCATCCGTAGATACATTCCTTGGGACCGCCGAAAATCTGGGCAGCCATTTTACAGCTCTGTACGCCCTGATATTCAAGCTTTGTTGCGGCATTTTCGTTATGACCCTGACAGAGCACAACAGCCGCCATAGGCTTAACCTCGCCTGCTGCAAGACCTGTGATTTCGCCGATTGCCTTTGCAACGTCGTTTCCGCCGGGTGAGCAAAGTGCGGTTTCTGTTGTTTCGCCTTTTGAAAGTGCAGATGCATAGCCGTCACAGCCTGAAAATCCGCAAGCACCGCAGTTTGCACCGGGAAGGCATTCTCTGATAGCTTCTGCCTTTTCGTCAACGGGAACAGCAAAAATCTTGGATGCTATTGAGAGTCCGAGACCTGCAATAAAACCGATAGCGGCAACGATAATTACAGCCATAGCAATAGGATTCATTTTTCGTTACCTCCTTAAGCGAATATTCCGTCAACAAGACCTGTGAAGCCCATGAACGAAAGTGAAACGATGGATGCGGCAATCAGAACGATGGGCAGACCCTGAAGGAATTTGGGGATATCTGCGCCCTCAAGCCTGCTGCGTACGCCTGAGAAAATAACCATTGCAACCATAAAGCCCAGACCTGCACCGATGCTGTTTACCATTGATTCAGCAAATCCGTAGCCCTTTGTCTGGTTGAGAAGAACAACGCCGAGAACAGCGCAGTTTGTTGTGATAAGGGGAAGATAAATGCCCAGCGCATTGTAAAGAGGGGGCATAAACTTTTTGAGAACAAGCTCAACAAGCTGAACAAGAGCAGCAATAACGAGAATGAATACGATTGTCTGAAGATATTCAAGACCGTTTGCCACGAGAAGGAACTTGTTGATGGGATAGGTTACGGCTGTTGCAAGAGCCATAACAAAGATAACTGCCGCTGACATACCGACTGCGGTATTAAGCTTCTTTGAAACACCGAGGAAGGGGCATATGCCGAGAAATTTACAGAGAACAAAGTTTTCTGTGAGAACGGATGTCAGAATAATTGCAAGAAAAGATTTTACCAGAATCATACTGTCTTGCCCTCCTTCTTTTCGTTGTCGCAAGCCTTGCCGTCAGCAAGAAGTGCGCAGTTTTTAGCCATGGGACAAGCCTTGCATCCGCCAAGCTCTGCTTTGGGTTTGCCTTTGCTTTCCGCAAGTCTGTTTGCACAAGCCATAAGCAGACCGAAGGTGAGGAAACCGCCGGGAGCGAGGATGAATACCGTCATAGGTGAAAGATATTCTGTCCAGGGAAGTGTGAAGCCGTTGAAACCGCCGAGAACGTTCTCACCGAAGAGAACAAGAAGATTCTGTGCGCCTGCAAAGATTGTGCCTGCGCCGAGGACTTCTCTGACAGCCGCCATAAGGCAAAGTGCAATTGTGAAACCAACGCCCATGCCAAGTCCGTCAACAGCAGATGCAACAACGGAATTCTTGCCTGCAAAAGCTTCGGCTCTGCCAAGGATGATGCAGTTAACAACGATAAGGGGCAGGAAAACGCCCAATGCAGAGTCAAGTGCAGGCACAAAAGCCTTTACAAGCATCTGAACGATTGTAACGAAAGATGCGATAACAACTATGTAAGCAGGGATACGCACCTTTGAGGGAATAACTTTTCTGAGAAGTGAAATAACGATGTTTGAGCAAACAAGAACAATCATTGCCGAAATGCCCATACCGAGAGCATTGACAAGACTTGTTGTTGTTGCAAGGGTGGGGCAGGTGCCCAGCGCAAGGCGGAAAACAGGATTTTCTGCAATCAGACCTTTGGTAAATTCTTTACCGAGGGATTTTTTCTCAGCCATTGTCTGCACCTCCTGCTGCTTCGATTGCGGCGTTGACAGCTTCAACAACCGCCCTTGATGTTATTGTTGCGCCTGTGATGGCGTCGATTGAATTGTCGCCTGCCTTATCCTTGGAAACTGTGATTCCCTGAATAAGACCCACAAATCTGTCACGGAAGCTGTCTTCCGTTGCTTTTGCGCCAAGACCTGCGGTTTCGGAATGGGAAAGGATGTTGATTCCCGTAACCTTGCCGTCAGCGTCAACACCTGTCATAACGGACATATCTCCGCCGTAGCCTTTTGCTACGTTTACAACAACGTGACCGATAACGTTGCCTGATTCGTCGAGGGCGGCAACGATACTTGTGCCGTCTTCAAGAATTTCTGCTTCACTGAATGATGAAGCATCGGCAAAAACAACCTGTCTTGATTTCTTTTCAGTTTCAACCGCAAGGTCTGCAATGATAGGTGCGGTAACTGAATTTGTAACGCCGAGAAGAAGGGTTGCAACAAGGCAGATGATGAAGAGTGTTACCGTGGGGACAATATATTCCTTTAAGCTTTTCATTTTGCCTCGCCCTCCTTTGCTTTTGACTTTTTTTCCTTGACTGTACCGAAGGGCTTGGGAGCCATAAGAGATTCAATATGAGGAACAAGGAGATTCATAATAAGAATTGCGAATGAAACACCTTCGGGCAATGAGCCGAAAAGTCTGATTATGCAAGTGATAAGACCGCAGCCGATACCGAAAACGATTTTTGCGCTTCCGCGGATGGGGCTTGTTGAATAGTCGGTTGCCATAAAGAATGCACCGATGAGAAGACCGCCGCCCATGAGCTGATATGCAAGGAATTCAAGGTCAAACTTGCCTGCAATAAGCATCACAACGGCAACTGTGCCGATATATGCAACGGGAATGTTGGGAGCAATAACCTTTCTTGCAATGAGGTAAATTCCGCCCAGAATAAGAGCGATTGAGCAGGTTTCGCCAAGGCTGCCGCCTCTGACACCGATGAGCATATCAACCAGTGAGGGCAGAGTTTCCGCTGTTTCGCCGCCGAGGATTGCAAGGGGCGTTGCGGAAGAAACCGCATCAGCTGATTTCCATGCAAGGGGAGCAGTCCAGTTGCCCATCTGCTGACCAAAGCTGATGAGCAGGAAAATTCTTGCCGCAATGGCGGGATTTGCAAAGTTCTGACCGATGCCGCCAAAGAACTGCTTGACAACAACGATTGCAAAGAAACTGCCGATTGCAGCCATCCACAGAGGAATGCTGACGGGCAGGTTGAATGCAAGAATAAGACCGGTTACAACTGCGCTCAGGTCTTTGATTGTGTTGTGACGTTTCATAACCTTTCTTGCAACGTATTCTGAAAGAACTGCGCTGAGAACGGTTGTTGCCGTAACGGCAAGGACACGGGGTCCGAAAATAGCTGTTGATGCACCGAGGGCGGGCAGAAGAGCGATGATAACATCCAGCATTATTCTTGTTGTTGTGTCTTTTGTGCGCAGGTGAGGTGATGCGCTGACAACCAGTTTTTTACCGTTTACCATTATTTATTGCCCTCCTCTCTGATAATTGTTTTTGCAAGTCGCATATGCTGAACAAGGGGCTTGCCTGCAGGGCAAGCAAATGAACAGCTTCCGCATTCCATACAAACCATTGTGCCAAGCTTGCTGAGCAGAGCAGCGTCCTTTGCTTTTGCGGCTCTGACGATATTTGTGGGCATAAGGCTCATGGGGCAGGCATTTGCACAGCGTCCGCAACGGATACAGTCTGTTTCATCTTTGAGAACGGCATCATCCTTTGAGAATGCAAGGAGAGCGTTGTTCTGCTTGAGCACGGGAAGGTCTGTGCCTACTATTGCGAGACCCATCATAGGTCCGCCTGTCAGAATTTTGCAGGGTTCTCCTTTGAAACCACCGCAGAATTCAATGATATCACCGATGTTTGTGCCAACGGGAACTCTTACGTTTTTGGGATTTGCGATTGCAGAACCGTCAACTGTGAGAGAACGGCTGACAAGAGGCTTGCCTGTCTTTATGTAGCGTGCAATGAATGCAACTGATGCAACGTTCATAACAACGCAACCAACGTCTGCGGGAAGCTTTCCGGGAGGAACTTTTCTGCCTGTTGCGGACTGAACCATCATTTTTTCCGCGCCCTGAGGATACTTTGACTCCAGAGTCATAAGTTTTACTTCATCACGGACGTCTTCCTTATGGTCAGCAATGTTCTTGAGAACTTTGAATGCTTCGGGTTTGTTGTCCTCAACTGCGATGACAACCTGCTTGAAGCCCAGCAAATCCTTGAGCAGATAAACACCTGCAAGGATGTCCCAGGAATTCTCCATACATTCGCGGTAGTCAACCGTAATGTAAGGCTCGCATTCAGCCGCATTGATAACAAGGGTGTCAATATTTTTGTCAGCAGGGAAATTGAGCTTGACGTGAGCGGGGAAACCTGCGCCGCCAAGGCCTACAAGACCTGAAGCACGGACTGCTTTGATAAGGTCTTCTCTTGTGTTGACCTCGGGGGGAGTGATGCCCTCCCAGAGTCTCATTTCACCGTCGGATTCGATTGTGACAGCCTTTGACATAACACCGTTGGGAAGCTTGACGTCGCCAACAGCAACAACCTTGCCTGAAACGGAAGCGTGAATGGGGGCGCTGACGTATTTATCCGAGTCACCGATGAGCTGACCAACTGCAACAATATCGCCTGCTTTGACAACGGGGTCGCAGGGTGCACCGATATGCTGTTGCATAGGGATAACTACCTTTGAGGGTATGGGAAGTCTTTCAACTTCCTTTTCGGCGGTGTTTTTGTGGTGAGCAACCTTAACGCCGCCTCTGACCTTTTTGACAGCCTGCAAAACACCGTCAAGTCTGGTCTTGGCCATAAATATTCCTCCTGACTTTTATTGAAAGTTTACGAATTTATTTTTTATTTTCTCAAGCGCAGGAATAACCGCCCTGAGTATAATACCCGTAACCGCGCCTGTGACTATTCCGAAAATGGCGAGGGCAGGGGCATAGTAAACAATGCTTGCCGTGTCTGTTATGAAGATTGCCGCCCCAAGCTGACCTGCGTTGTGGCAAAGGGCACAGATAACGGAAATTCCGATGAGGCCCAGCACTTTGCGTGCGTATTTCATAAGCAGAAACATTGCTGCCGCAGAAAGAATACCGCCTGAAAGGCTCATTATTCCTGCAGTTGCGCCTCGGGTTATGAATGCAAAACCGCCTTTTATAATCGCTATGAATAAAGCGGAGGGCAAACCCAGACTGCCTGCGGCAAACATGGTTATTATGTTGGAAAATCCCAATTTTGCTCCCGGGGGCAAAAGGGGAATAGGTGGGATAAGGCTTTCAAGAAAGCCCATACTCAGCGCAAGTGCGCACAGAATTGCAACAAGTGCAACGTTATAATTCTTTTTCATAATTTAGTAAACAACGGCATCAACGTCTGTGCCTGTAACGGTTATAACTGTTTTTGCAGGCAGACAAACAGCAACGTCACCGCCCTTTTTCAGGTTGCCTGTGTTGACGCACAGCTTGTCCTTGCAATCGGAATGCTCAAAGCGTATTCCATTGTTTTCCGCAACGATTTTTATATTATATTCGCCACCGAGGTTTATCTCACACCTTTCCGTGAGGGAATAAAGCTCCACGGTTTCAACCTCAACCCCGTCGACACTTATGACCGCAACGGTTTTTTCGTTGCCCGAATATGCAAAATAAGCGAAAAACAGAGCTGAAAGAATAACCGCAATAATGACGATGAGATCGCCTTTTCTGAAAAGTTTTGTATTCATATCAATGTTTCACAAGGGTGAAAGATTCACCGTTAAGGTCGATTGTGATATCCGCACCGTCTTTGCAGTGTATCTTGCCGTCGTCGGTCACAAAAATAACGGTTGCGCCGAATTCATCCGCAAGCTCAAAGCCTTTTTCCATACCCAGCACGAAGCAGGCGGTTGAAAGAGCATCGCTGAGCAATCCGCTTTCCGAAATAACCGTTGCGCTGACCACTCCGCTTTCTGCAGGGTAACCTGTTTTGGGGTCAAGGATGTGATGATATCTTTTGCCGTTTTCCTCAAAATACTGCTCGTAAGTGCCCGAGGTTGAAACGCAGCATTCGTTAACGGTCAACGTTGCAGCAAAATCATTACCTCCAAAGGGATTTTTGATTCCCACGGTGAAGTCGTCTTTTCCGTAGAGAAGCACGCTTCCGCCAACGCTGACAACTGCTCGTTTTGCATTCTGTGTTTCAAGATAATCTCTGACGCTGTCGAGTGCGATTCCTTTGCCTGATGCACCGAAGTCAACAACGGCAGATTTGTCTGTGAGAGTGATTCTGCCGTCAGAGAGAGTGACTTTTTCGTATCCGCTGTGGGAGAGGACGTCTGCAAGCATTACAGAGTCGGGAATTGAAGGGGTACCGCTGAAATTCCAGAGGTCGCTTACTCCTCCGAGAGTGAAATCAAAGGCACCGTCGCTTTTTTTGCAGACTTCGCGGAGAGTTTCGAAATATTCCGTCATTTTTGCATCGGGAGAAGCCGAATGGTTTTTGTTGAGGTCATAAACAAAAGAGCCTTCCGCCGTGCGTGAAAGAATTTTCAGATCAAGATTTCCGATTATATCCTCAATATCCTGCGGAAGATTATCGGATTCTCCGCCTTCAACCTCGCCTGACACGTAAGTATTCATAGCAAAAAAGCTGAAGCTCTGCTTTGGGGTGACGGTATCGGAAATAATCAGAAAAGCAAGAATAACCGCGGCAATTGCCGCAATAATTGATGCAATTCTTTTCACACCACATACCTCCCCAATTATAATGATATATGATACACCTTTTTTAAAAATATTTCAATAGTTTATATTTTATAAAAAATATTGGTTAATAATTGATTTTGGTATAAAATATGGTAAAATAATTGTGAAAGGAATGGTTATTATGGCAAATACGATACATATGCCCGTTAATTGTATATGGGGAAGAAATGCCGTTGCAGAGAATTCTTCTGCTCTTGCACTGGGCAAAAAATGCCTTATTGTTACGGGAAAAAACAGCGCAAAGGCAAGCGGTGCGCTTGACGATGCGATAAACGCCCTTGAAAAGCAGGGCATAGGCTATGCGATTTTTGACGGAATAAGCGAAAATCCTCTTATTTCAGCTTGCCACAAAGCAGGCGAGGCGGCAAGGGATGCCGATGCGGATTTTATTCTCGGTATTGGCGGCGGCTCCGTGCTTGACGGCTCAAAGGCGGTGGCGATATATGCATCCAACGCAGATCTCACTCCTATTGATATTTACAAAAGGAAATATAAAAATCCGCCCCTGCCTCTTGCTCTCATCGGCACAACAGCAGGAACGGGAAGCGAAGTGACGGCAGTTGCCGTGCTTTCAAACGATGAAACAGGTGCAAAGAAAAGCATAAAGGGCAAGGATTGCTATGCCGCCGTTTCGTTCTGCGACCATAAATACACAGCGTCAATGTCATATAAAACAACGGTCTCAACGGCTCTTGATGCTTTTGCACACGCAGTTGAAGGATTTTTCACCGACAAATGCGGCGGAATGCTCCGACTTTATGCAGAAAAATGTATTCCCGAGCTTTACCGTTGTCTCAAAGCACTTTCACAGACGGATTCCGTAGCACCCGAATTGAGGGAGCCTCTCTATGACGCATCAATCTATGCAGGGCTTGTCATCAATGATTGCGGCACGGGTTTTCCCCATCCTCTCGGCTACGTGCTGACGGAAAACTACGGAGTACCTCACGGTATGGCTTGTGCGGCATTCTTTGCTCCCTATATTGACCGCTGCGCAAGATTTGCGCCCGAAAAATTTGCTGATTTTGTTGAGATGACCGCTGATATTGATGAGGTTAAGAGCGTTATTGCCTCCCTGACCGACCTTGGAGGCGCATCAATCGGAGAAAAGGCAAAAGAATACGCCCTGCGCTGGCAGAGCGTTATTCCCGGAAATTTTCCCGCCTCCCCCGGCGGTCTGACGCAGGAAGAGGCGGCGGAAATCCTTGCTTTAATTATTTAGCAACCGCATCCGCAGCCGCAGTCGTTGCTTCTTGCTGCACCGCAGCCGCAACCTGAATTGAAGGTTGAACCGCAATCGTTGTTGCAGAAAAGAAGAATGAGGATGATGAAAAGGCACCAGTTGTTATTGCACATATATCTTACCTCCGTTTCCCGTTAAGCGGTTTATCTGCCGCTTACATTCACATCTTATGTGGATGACGGGGAATGTGTTACACAAATAAAGAACCCGACCTGATAAAAATTTCAGGTCGGGCTTTTTGATTAAATGCTCCGGACGAGGTTCATAACCTTGCCGATGATGTTTGTGAAGAAGTTGACGATTTTCCACATAAAGTTCAGATTGATATCTGCAAGGAAATCCGCAACACCGCTTCCGAAGGTATCAACGGGTGCTTTGTTATCGGTTTTTTCGATAGCAAAGGTGTCAACAGTTGTTGCCTCGCCGTTGTTGACTTCATAAGCGTTGTAATAAAGTGTGTTGCCGTCAACGGTGATTGCGCTGAACATTGAATTTTCAACGTCAACAATCGCCTCTGCACGG
Organism: Acutalibacteraceae bacterium; assembly: GCA_045630405.1. Taxonomy (GTDB): domain Bacteria; phylum Bacillota; class Clostridia; order Oscillospirales; family Acutalibacteraceae; genus CAG-177. The sequence goes on along the minus strand of JAZQTC010000022.1, from coordinate 79,095 downwards.
GGGAACTTTTCATCCGTTGCGGCGGTATCCTTGGTGTGGTAAACCTTAACACCTGAAGTGCCGCAGATTGAATAGATTGTTCCGTCAGGGTTATATTTGGTGAGATATTCAACACCGTTGTAGGTCTTTGTTCCTGTCTTGGTGGGCATAACCGCATTTGCATTGAGCACGTCTGTTCTCAGGTAAACGTGGTCGTGACCCTGAAGCACCATATCAACTCCCAGATAGGGAAGAAGAGTACCGAGCTGCTTTCTGAAGCCCTCAACGTCGCTGTCATCGTAGTGAGAGCCGTTTGAATAAGGTGCTTTGTGAAGAACAACGATTTTCCACTTTGCGTCGCTTGAACTGATATCATCAATCATCCAGTCAATCTGTGCATCGCTGAGCTTATCGTCCTCGTCATCGTTGGTGTTGAGAACGGTGAAATGAACACCGTTGTAATCGTATGAATAATAAACGCCTGTTTCAAGGTCCTGCTCGGGAACGTTGGGAAGTGCAAAGTTTTCTGTGATTACCGCACCCTCTTTTTCATGGTTGCCTGTTGTGGGCATAAGAGGAAGATCAAGGAGCGCTGTGGTTGAATTGAGATAGTAATTCCAATGCTTAACGTTCTGACCTGCGTCAACCTGATCGCCTGCGGAAACAATGAAACGTGCATCGGGATAAAGAGCCTGAGCAGTTTCAACAACTTCGCCGAATCTTTCGTACTGGTCTTTGCGCTGAGCCTGAGGGTCGGCCATATAGAAGAAGGTGAATGCTTCGTCATCACCGCCTGCGGTGGTGATTGTGCCTGCTTCGCTCCACCAGCCCTTTTCCGCATCACCGATGCGGTAGCTGTATTTTGTGCCGCTTTCAAGACCTGAAAGATTGATGGTGTGCTTGTTGTAAATTCTCTCAAAGGGGAGAAGAGTGAGGAGCAGACCGATATCTGCACCCGGATAAATTTTTTCAACAGGCTCGCACTTTGCAGCGAATCCCTTTGTGGGATTGCCCGTGAACTCGGGATTTTCGCTGTAAGGAATAATCTCGATGTCGCTGCCCTCAACGCTGTACTTTGTGAGCCAGGTGATGCTCATTTCACTTGATGAATCTTCACCGAGAGAAACCGCAATGTGTGAGGGGAGACGGTAGTTATCCTGAGTTGCCTCGACCTCAACGGGGCCGCTGTAGGTGATTGTGCAGTTGTTATCGTCAATGCCGTCATCCTCAAGGAAGGCATTTACCATCCAGCTGATGGTGTAGCCCCAGGCTTCATACTGGCTCTGAGTGATATATTCGCCGAGAAGAGTGTCGATGATTGAGTTGACGGAGCTGTATTCCTCGGGAACAAGGGGAATTGCAAGCACGGAGCTGACAAGGTTGATGAAACTGTTGTCACCGCCGAGAAGTGCTTCAAGACCGCCCTGAATGATATCACCGAAGATGCTGAGCGCAGTACCGTCGGGGAAAAGCTCACCGGGGTTGAATTTGAGATTTGCCAGGATTTCACCCTGCACAAGGTCGTCAACAACAACCTCAAGAAGAAGTGCAAAGAACTTTTCTGCAAGCTCGCCGCTTTCAAAACGGTCAAGAGCATCGGTCATATAGGGATAACCGGAAATATCTTCATCACCAAGGTAGTGGAGAATGAGAAGTGAGGTTGCGTAGTCTGCAAGAGTGCAGCCCTTGCCTGTAAGCTCATAGCCCACGTATTCGTTGGGAATGGTTGCTTCAAGGGTACTTACCTCAAAATTGATGAGCTTATCGATGATTGCGTCAACCTTTGCGATTGTGCCGTCGATATCGTTGATATAAACGTTGTCAACCTGACTGAAAAGGTCGTTTGCAAAGCCCATAACGTTTGAGCTGACGGTGAGGATTTCAACATCACCGATTGCAAGACCGTTGGTGCCGAGAGCGTCAACAATAATCTTTTCAAGGTCAAGATTCTTTGTCTTGAGGTATTCACCGATGCCGCCGGCTGCCTGAATTTCTTCAAAAAGGCCGGAGATAAAGGGATAAACAAGACCCTGAATAAGATTCTTTACACCGCCGTCACCGAAGGTCTGACCGTATGAATACGTATACTTGAAAGGTACTTCGTAGACAGTACCGTCATCACCGACAACGGGCTGATACTTGTCGATGTCAAGCGTCTGCATATCCATTGAGGTTGTTTCGCCGTCGGATGTGAAATCAATTATTTTGTAATAGTTGGGATAGCCTGTAAGGGTGGGAGTGAGAATGTCATATACGGTTTCACCGTTGTCGTTGACGTGAGAAACCGTGTCGTTTGAATGAAGATGGCCTGTGAAAACGTAGTGCATACCTGCGTCTGCATAGGTTTCTGCAATTCTCATCCAATCTCTTACAACGAAGGGCCAGAAAGTGGCTTCCTCGATGTCTGTGTGGGGAACAAGGTTGTGGTGCTGCATACCGATAACGGTAAGTCCGTTTTCCTCTGCCTTTTCGCACTCGTCAACAATCCATTCAAGCAGACCGTCTGCAAGCTGACCGTCGGTCATATGCTCGTTGCCTTCTGCACCGTTATCCTCGCTGTACATACAGCTGTCGATAGCGATGAGTCTGTAACCGCCGAGAGTGCAGGCGTATGAAAGCATACCGCCTTTTTTGCCCTCTTCGGGAACGAAGAAGCTGTCTGCCATATCAAATCCCAGGTTCTTATAGATTTCTCTGAACTGCTCGGGAGAAGTTGTTGCGGCAGGAGTCTGGGTGTTGCCCGAATAATCGGTTGCCTTGCTGTTGTTGATATCGTGGTTGCCGGGGATAACAAAAACGGGAATGCCTGTTTCAGCCTCAAACTGTTCAAGCTTTGCGGCAAGAACCTTGTGGCTCTCAAGCTCGCCGTCTTTGGTCATATCACCGGGGATGAGCAGATAGGTTTCTCCGTTTTCAACTGCGTTGCGGAGAACACCGTCAAGAGCGTTGTCGACAAGACCGTCAAGGTCGTTGTATTCCTTGTGCTGCTTGTTGACCTTGTCATACCATTCCGCGCCCTCACCTTTCAGCGAGGGAGCGAGGTAATGAATGTCGGAAATAACGCCGAAGCGGATGGTTGAAGTGTCCGCACTTGCCATCATAGGAACGCAGGAAATGAGCATAGCAAGTGCAAGCACAACGCTGATTATTTTTACTGATAACTTCTTTTTTGCCATTGTATTCACCCTTAGATATTCTTAAGGAGGGGACCAATGCCCTTGATTGCGCCGGGGATACCCTTAAGAATCTTGCGGATACCGCCTTTTTCGCCGCTGATCCACATTACAAGACCGTTTGCCATATCTTCGCTCATAACGCCGCCGCTCATACTGATGAAATCGCGGAAAGGAGTCTGGAGAGCGATTGCCTGAGCAAAGCCTGCAGGAATAAGGGTTGAAAGAAGCTTGTAGAATTTCTTGCCGTTCTTTGCGTGGCGGCAGCTTTCAAAGGTGTCGCAGATGCCAAGCTTTCTGTTGGGATCGTAGTCTGTTTCGGGAAGCTCTCTGCCGAGAACTGCAACGAACTGCTCCTCGGGAACGTTCTGAACGTTGCCTGTGTAGTAGAGGGGAGCAACCTTTGAGTAGTCGGGGATATCTGCTGCAGCTGCAGTTACGTTGACTGTTGCGCTGAGTCTGATATCTGCACTTGATGCGCCTACGAGAATATCGAATTCACCGCTTTCGACGCACCAGTCGTTGATGTTTACGTTATAGAAAGCGAATGCTCTCTTTGAAAGTTCAAATGAAACTTCCTTTTCCTCACCGGGGTTAAGCCATACCTTCTTGAAGCCCTTAAGCTCCTTGACGGGTCTGTAGATTGTGCTTTCTTTATCTGCAACGTAAAGCTGTGCAACTTCGCAGCCTGAAACGTTGCCGGTGTTCTTGATTTTGCAGGTAACGGTGAGAGTATCGTTCTCATCCATTGCTGACTTGTCAAGTTTGATGTCTGAATATTCAAATGTTGTGTATGAAAGACCGAAGCCGAAGGGATAGCGTACAGCCTTTGCAGCCTTTTCGTAATATCTGTAGCCGATATATACGCTTTCACGGTATTCAACCGATGCAGGGTTGCCGGGGAAGTTGTTGACTGCAGGAGTGTCTGCGTAAGTCATGGGATAAGTTTCGGGGAGCTTACCGCTGGGGTTAACCGCGCCTGAAAGGATATCTGCAACTGCGCCTGCACCTGCCTGACCGCCGAGGTATGAGTTGAGGATAGCTGCAACACCGTCGTTCCAGGGCATTTCAACGGGTGAACCGCCTGCAAGAACGATAACAACGTTCTTGTTTATCTTAAGGATTTCTTCAACAAGAGCATCGTGTGCTGCAGGAAGATTCATATGGCTTCTGTCAAAGCCCTCTGCTTCGTATTCGTCGGTAAGACCGATGAAGAGAACTGCGGTTTCGCATTTCTTTGCAACTTCTGCAGCGGCTGCAGCAAGAGCAGCGTTCTTCTTTGCTTTCTTGTTTGAAAGTTCGTAGCCCTGAGCGAATTCAACGTCAAAGCCTGCCTTCCTGAGTTCGTCGAGAGCGTTGTCAAGCTGTGTGGGGTTGATATGTGATGAGCCTGCACCCTGATATCTGGGCTTTCTTGCAAGCTCGCCGATAACTGCAATCTTGCCGCCCTTCTTGAGGGGAAGGATGCCGTTGTTTTTAAGGAGAACCATTGAGTTTGCGGCAATTCTTCTTGCAAGAGGCTGATCGTCTGCGTCGTTGTATGCATAGTTTGCCTTTGCACCGTCAACTGCTTTCTTCATAAGCTTGAGCATATTGAGTGCTCTTTCGTCGAGAACGGCTTCGTCGAGTGTGCCGTTCTGAACAGCTTCAACGATTTTCTTTGTGCCTGAACCTGATGATGAGGGCATTTCAAGGTCGTTACCGTTCTTAAAACCGAGAACTCTGTCGTTAACTGCGCCCCAGTCGCTGACTACAACACCGTCGAAGCCCCATTCGTCACGGAGGATTTCAATCTGTGTGTGCTTGTTTTCCGAACCGTGGAAACCGTTGATTTTGTTGTATGAGTTCATTACTGTCCAGGGCTGAGCCTTCTTGACGGCAATTTCAAATGCGGTGAGATAGATTTCACGGAGCGCTCTTTCGTCAACAACTGAATCGCAGGTCATTCTGCGGGTTTCCTGGCTGTTGGCACAGAAATGTTTGAGTGAAGTGCCGACGCCCATTGACTGAACACCGTTGATGAAGCCTGCTGCAAGTTCACCTGCAAGGATGGGGTCTTCTGAAAAATACTCAAAGTTTCTGCCGCAAAGGGGTGAACGCTTCATGTTGATGCCGGGTCCGAGAAGCACGCCGACTTCTTCCTTGAGGCACTTTTTGCCCAGAGCAACACCCATTTCGAAGAGGAGCTCTGAATCCCATGAAGCTGCGGTTGTTGCGGCTGTGGGATAGCTGATGGCAGGCACGCTGTTTGAAAGGCTGTCACCTGTTTTTGAATAGTCTTTCTTGCGGAGTCCGTGAGGGCCGTCGCAAACCATAATTGAGGGAATGCCGAATTTTTCCAGTCCCTTGAGATGCCAGAAATCTGCACCGTCGCAGATAGCAGCTTTTTCTTCAAGGGTCAACTGAGCGAGAATTTCCTTGGGGTCTTTCATTTTTTGTGTCCTCCTTATGTATCTGAATTATCTTCTGACAAAAGTATTTCATCGGCGGCAGCGCCGTCGATTTCTTCAACGGAACGAAGCTTTTTGCGTATCATTTCATTGCGTTTGTCTGCTTCGTCAAGGGATTTGCCTGCTTCATCAATCTTCTGCCTTGCTTTCTGAAGCACAACACCGAATTTATCGTACTGCACTTTTGCGGCGGCAAGCAGAAGCCTTACCTCGTTAGCCTTTTCATTTATTGCAACGGCTCTGAAGCCGAGGGAAAGTGAATTGAGCAGGGCGGTAATTGTTGTTGGTCCTGCAATCATTACGTTGTATTCACTGCGGATTTTTTCCGCAATGCCCGTGCGTGAGGATGCGATTTCCGCATAAAGACCTTCCGTTGCAAGGTACATAATAGCAAACGGAGTGGTTTTTGGTACGTTTATATATTTGGTTATGGTTTTTGCTTCGCTGAGAATTCTTGCTTCAAGTGCCTTACGGGCGGCGGCAAGTGCCTCGGGGTCGGCGGAATCAGCCGCATTGCAAAGGCGGATATAATCTTCCATGGGGAATTTTGAGTCAACGGGAAGATAAGTGACCGTGCCTTCGTTTGAGGGAATTCTGACCGCGAATTCAACTCTGTCCTTTGAGCCGTCAACGCAGACAAAATTTGTTTCGTACATACCCGGCAAGGTCTGGTCAAGGATTGCTCCAAGCTGTACTTCTGCCCAGGTGCCTCTTGCCTTTACGTTGGTCAGCACCTTGTTGAGGGCTGTGACGTTTGCAGTAACACCGTTTGAAAGCTCTTTCATTTCACCGAGGGATTTATATACGTTTTCAAGTCTGTCTGAAACGGTCTTGAATGAGCTGTCAAGCCTCTGGGTGAGGGTTGAGGTCAGCTTTTCGTCAACGGTGACTCTCATTTCTTCCAGCTTTTTCTCATTGCTTTCTCTCATTCTGTCAACGGCTTGGGCAAGCTCTTTGCTCTGCCTTGCATTCTGCTCAAGATTGTTGACTCGGATGCTTTCGATTTTTTCGCTCATTTCTGCAAGTCTGGCAGAGGTTTCCATCCTCATATTGTGCTGCGCCGTGGTTGATTCGCGGCGGCTGCGCTCGAATTCCGCACCGAGAGCACGTGAAAGCTCCGCTGTTTTTTCGGATAATGAATCTATTTTTCTGTCGGTCAAGTCGTTTTTATTTTTGCCCTGTCTTGCGATGACAATCACAAGAAGGATAATCACCGCCGCAAGCATCGCAGTAATTATGTATTCCATAAAACAATCCTCCATTTTACAATACACACTAAATAATAACACATATACATTAAATAGGCAACACTTTTTTGTGTGTTGATATTTTTATTTTTGTGTGTTAAAATAGCAGGAGAAAATCACGGAGGTAATTCGGTATGACAGGTATAATCGGTGCAATGCACATTGAAGTTGAAACAATAAAATCACTTATGGAAAACAAAACCGTTGAAAAAATCGGCGGTGTTGAATTTGTGAAAGGCACTCTTCACGGAAAGGAAATCGTTGCGGCAGTCTGCGGCATCGGCAAGGTTGCGGCGGCTATGTGCACACAGATAATGATACTTAAATATTCACCCGACAGAATCATCAACACGGGCGTTGGCGGAAGCCTCAGCACAAAGCTTGCAATCGGCGATATTGCCGTTGCGGAAAGCCTTGTTCAGCACGATATGGACACCTCACCTCTGGGCGATCCCGTAGGTCTCATTTCGGGTCTGAATATGGTCAATATTCCTGCTGACGGAGAGGTCGCAAATCTGCTCCTTGAGGGCATCGGAACCCTTGAAAACATTAAGGGTCTGAGGGGTGTCATAGCCTCGGGAGACCAGTTCATTGCCAGCGATGAAAAGAAGAAATTCATCACCGATAATTTCGATGCAATTGTATGCGAAATGGAGGGTGCAAGCATCGCTCAGGTGTGCTATTCAAACGGCGTTCCTTTCGGCGTTGTGAGGGCGGTTTCCGACTGCGCGGACGGCTCATCCCATATGGATTACGGCGAATTCTTACCTGTTGCGGCGGCAAATGCGGCAAAGCTGATTGAATATTTTGTGGTCAACTCAAAATGAATATCGGGGGACGGCTGAGGCTGTCCCTTTCTTTTTTGTGTAATTTTATGTGGAAAATTTGAAAACAGCAGTCTTTCTTTGTTGACAAGTTATAATTATTTTGATAAAATAAATTGAATATCTTTCATTTAAAAGGAGGAAATCAAAATGATTGATCAGAAAACATTGGCGTATATCAATCTTTACGGCGTTCTGGGTACTCTTGAAAACCTCTGCGAGCTGGCTCCCGAGGCAGGCAGTATCCTCACCAACAAAAAGCCCATTTCAATCGGCTTTGACGTAAAGGGCGGCCCCAAGGCAACCATCACATTTGCAAACGGCAAGTGCAGAATGGAGCAGGGTTGCACAAAGTGCGACGTAAAGCTTCCCTTCAGCTCCTGCGAAAAGTTCAACGGACTTATCGACGGAACAACAACACCCATCCCCTCAAAGGGTCTTATCCACGTTAAGTTCCTGCTTAACGACTTCACAAAGCTCACAGATCTTCTCACAAAGTATATGAGACCCGATCCTGCCGACCTTGAAGATCCTGATTTCTTCCGCATCAGCACGTTGCTTATGCTCAATACCATTACTGTTGCTATTGCACAGATCGGTAACAATGATGAAATCGGCAAACATTCCGCAAAATATATGGTTGACGGTGATATTTCAATCAGCATCAAGGATTGCACCTCAACAACAGTAAGAATCAAAAACCACAGACTTCTCGGAATCAAGAAGCCCAGCGAATCACCCAGAGCAATCATGGAATTCTCAAGCATCGAGCTTGCAAGAGCCCTCTTTGACGGCAAGGTCAACGCTGTTGCCTGCGTAGGTACAGGCGATATCGTTATGAAGGGTATGATTTCAATGATTGACAACCTTAACAGAATTCTTGACAGAGTTGCTCTGTATCTTGCATAAGGAGGAAGAGAAATGAGCATGAAAATCAACACACACGCAAAGAGTGCAGAACTCTTCCAGAGAGCTGCAAAAGTTATTCCCTCAGGTCTTTACGGCCATCAGGGTCCTGCAGAGGGCTGCTGCATCCCCGTTTCAGCTTATCCTCTTTTCAGCCAGAGAGCAGAGGGCAGCTACTTCTGGGACGTTGACGGAAACAGATATATCGACTATATGTGCGCATACGGCCCCAACGTACTCGGTTACAATGACCCCGACGTTGACAAGGCTGTTATGGAGCAGATGAAGATTGAAAACTGCGTTACCGCACCTTCAACAAAGATTATTGAGTTTGCAGAGCTTATGGTTGACACCGTTGCATCGGCAGACTGGGCTTTCTTTGCAAAGAACGGCGGTGACACAACAACTGCTGCTATCATGACTGCAAGAGCAGCAACTCACAAGAAGAAGATTATCTTCGTTAAGGGCTACTACCACGGTGTTGCTCCCTGGTGCCAGAAGATTGACTATCCCGGTGTTCTTCCCGAGGACGTTGCAAACAACCTTTACGTTGATTGGAACGACTTTGAAGGTCTCAAGAAAGTTGTTGAAGAGAACGAGGGCGAAATCGCTGCATTTATCTCAACACCTTATATGCACGGCAATTTCCTTGATAACGTTCTTCCTGCTGAAGGCTATTGGCAGAAGGTACGTAACCTTTGCACAGAAAAGGGCATCGTTCTTATCATCGACGACGTTCGTTGCGGTTTCAGACTTGATCTTGCAGGTTCAGACCATTTCTACGGCATTGAAGCTGACCTTATCTGCTTCTGTAAAGCACTTGCAAACGGCTGGAATGTTTCAGCACTTTGCGGTAAGGAATGGCTTAAGGGCGCAATCAGCGGTCTTACTTACACAGGCAGCTACTGGATGAGCGCAGTTCCCTTTGCGGCTGCAATTGCTTGTATCAACAAGATGAAGGAAATCGACCTTCCCAGGATTTGTCTTGAAAAGGGCACAATGCTTTGCGACGGTCTCAAGGCTGCTGCTGCAAATAACGGCTTCAACCTTAACGTTACAGGCGAACCCGCACTCTTCTACCTTATGCTTAAGGATGACGATTCACTTATGCTTCATCAGGAGTGGATTGCTGAAATCGTCAAGAGAGGCGTATATATGACAAACCACCACAATCACTTCATCAATGCATCACTTTCAGATGAAGATATCAAGTTCACAATCGACGTTGCTGAAGACGCATTCAACACTCTTCGCAAGAATCATCCCGAACTTGGCTGATAATTTTCGGAACCAAAGCGAAATGTCGCTTACAGATATTAAAAGGAGGAATTCTCTATGGCATTAACCAAGCAGGAATGGCTTGAGCTTGAAAAGCAGGCTCACGAGCTGCGTAAGCTTTGCCTTGACACAACTTTCTGGGCAGGCAGTGCTCACATCGGCGGCGGTATGAGCGTTATGGATATGCTCACCATTCTCTATTACAAGTACATGAAATACGACGTTGCAAACCCCCAGTGGGAGGACAGAGACCGCTTCATCCTCAGTAAGGGTCACTCAGGCGTTGCTCTTGCAAGCCTTGTTTGCCACGTTGGCTTTGACGATAAGGAAAAGCTCAAGACGTTTAACCTCAGCAACTCAACAATGGGTATCCACCTTGACTCAAACAAGGTTAAGGGTGTTGACGCTTCAACAGGTTCACTCGGTCACGGCCTTTCAATCGCTCTCGGTACTGCTCTTGCAGCAAAGGTACTCGGCAAGGATTACAAGACATATTGTATCCTCGGTGACGGCGAATGCGACGAAGGTTCAAACTGGGAAGCAGCAATGTCAGCTGCTCACTTCAAGGCTGATAACCTCATTTCATTTGTTGACCGCAACCAGTGCATGATTGACGGCCCCACAGAAGAAGTTATGGCTCTTGAACCCTTCGCAGATAAGTGGCGTTCATTCGGCTTCATCGTTAAGGAAGTTGACGGCCACAACTTCAGCGAACTTGCAGATGCTATTGATTTTGCTCTTGAAAATAAGGGCGCTCCCGTTATGATTATCGCTAACACAGTTAAGGGTGCAGGCGTTGATTACATGGAAGGCGACTACAAGTGGCACTACGGCGCTCTCAACGATGAGAAATACGAACAGGCAAAAGAAAGCCTTGAAAAATACTATGCAAAACGCGTTGCTCGCGCAGAAAAGGAGGGCATCTGATTATGGCAGGCGGATTAACCTATACAGCAACTGAATCAACAGCTTTCTCCACCGCTGAAATTTACGGTAAGGCTCTTTGCGAGCTTGGCGAAAAGCATCCCGAGGTTGTTGCTCTCACAGCTGACCTTGGTAAATCAACAAAAATCGGTATGTTCGGCGACAAGTTCCCCGACAGATACTTCAACGTAGGTATTGCAGAGCAGAATATGTTCGGTATGGCTGCAGGTATGGCAAGAGCAGGTCTTGTGCCTTTCCTCTCAACATTCTCAGTTTTTGCTTCTCTCAGAAGTGCTGACCAGCTTCACACAGACATCTGCTACCAGAACGTTAACGCAAAAATCATTGCTACTCACGCAGGCACATCATTCGGTCAGGCAGGTTCAACTCACCACGCTATCTGCGATATGGCAGTTGCACGTTCAATCCCCAACCTGACAGTTATCTGCCCTGCAGACGGTCTTGAAACTTACAACGCAGTTCACGCTGCATACGATAACTTCGGACCTTACTACATCCGTATCAACAGAGGCTTTGACCGTGTTCTTTACGATACCACAGACTACGGCTTCGAAGTTGGTAAGGCTGTTACAATCAACGAAGGTTCAGATATCACAATCATCGCTTGCGGTTCATGTGTTTTCCAGGCATATCAGGCTGCAAAGTTCCTTGAAACAAACGACGGTCTCAAGGTAAGAGTTCTCAATATGCACACAATCAAGCCCATCGATAAGGAAGCTATCGTAAAGGCTGTTATGGAAACCAGAAGAATCATCACTGCAGAAGACCACAACGTTATCGGCGGTCTCGGCTCAGGGGTTGCAGAGGTTATCGGTGAGGCAGGTAAGGGTTGCGCATTCAAGCAGCTCGGTATTCAGGATAAGTTCGCACCCATCGGTCTCCACGAGGACATTATGTCAACTCTCGGCATCGACCAGAACGGTATCATTGACGCTGTTCGTGAAGTTATGGGTAAGGACTTCGAACTCGACGACGACTGGGATGACGAAGCATAATTTGAGTTATTTTCACTTTCTCGTTCAGTTGCGTATAGAAATACGCGGCCCTCACTGCGAAAGCGAAACTAATCTCAAATTCCGAGATTTATTTTATTTTCTCGCTCGTTGCGAAAAGTATCCCGATAAAATTGCGAAAGGAATGATTTAAATGCCTTCAAGAGAAGACATTCTTACCAATAAAATTTTCCTTTGTGCTGTTCTGCCTCTTGTAAAGACCATTGCTATGGATGACCCCAAGCTTGCAAAGAAATTTGAGCACGCTCATGCGGTTATTCAGGTCAGCGCAAAAGACCCCGACGCTCCCAACGGAAAGTTTGCAACTCACTACGTTGTTAACAGCGGCGAGTGGCTCTGCCACACAGATAAGGTTGCAGACAATGCTCACATCGAGCTTGAGTTCAAGAGTGTTGAGCAGATGAACGCATTCTTCAAAGGAAAAATCGGCCCCTCAACTCTTCCTAAGATGAAGGGCGTTGCAAAGAAGCCTGCAGTTTTTGCGGCATTTATGATGACACTTCTCAAAATGTCCTCAATGCTTACCGCAACACAGGCTCCCGAAGCTGAAGAGGATAAAAAACTCCTTGTTAAGTGCTATTTCTACCTGCTTTCAAGCGGTATCAGCACGCTCAACAAGCAGGGTCACGAAGAGATTCACAGATGGACTCTCACAAGCCCTGACCGAGTTTATGCCTGGGCAGTTGACGGTTACCCCGACATTTCTGCTTACATCCGCATCAAGGCAGGTAAGTCAAAGGCAGGCAGAGGCGTTTACAAGCGCGCTCTTCCTTTCTTCACAATGAGATTTGACTGTCTCGACAGCGCACTGGGCATCCTTATGGGTACCGCAGATATGCTTGAGTTCACAAAGGACAGCAAGCTTATCATGGACGGTGCACCCGAATTCGGTGCACAGATCGGTAATTATATGCTGATGGTTGGCGACTACGCAAGATAAGCGAATAACAAAATAAACGGCTTATGTGGGTTTTATTCCCGTGTAAGCCGTTTTTTTGCATAAAATTCCATTTTTGTAGTGATTTTTACATAAATATATGATACAATATATATAATTTACCGATATCTCGTCGAAAGGGGAGAGTAAAATGGATGTTTTTTCAATCATAACTCTTTTCGGAGGACTTGCATTCTTCCTTTACGGAATGAAAGTTATGTCCGACGGACTTGAAAAATCATCGGGCGGAAGTCTTAACAAAAATCTGAAAAAGGTTACTCAGAACAAGCTTGTTGCAATGCTTTTCGGTGCAGGAATGACCATTGCGGTGCAGTCGTCATCGGCAGTAACGGTTATGCTTGTGGGTCTTGTAAACTCGGGTATCCTTGAATTCGGTCAGACCATCGGAGTGCTGATGGGTTCAAACATCGGAACAACCCTGACCGCCTGGATTCTCAGCCTTGCAGGCATTGACAGCGACGTTGTGTGGGTCAATCTGCTGAAGCCTTCCAATTTCTCACCCATTCTTGCTTTTGCAGGCGTGCTGATGATAATGGTTGGCAAAAAGCCGAAGCTGAAAGATATCGGCAGTGTACTTATCGGCTTTGCGGTGCTGATGTTCGGTATGAATCTTATGTCGGGTGCAATGGAGCCTCTCGGTGAAATGCCCGAATTTGCAAGCGTTCTCACTGCATTCAAAAATCCTGTTCTTGCCGTTATTGTGGGTGCGGTATTCACGGGTATCATTCAGAGCTCGGCGGCATCCGTTGCCATTTTGCAGGCTCTTTCAATGACGGGCGGAATCACCTACGGCATTGCAATTCCCATAATTATGGGTCAGAATATCGGTACCTGCGTTACAGCGGTTATTTCCAGCATCGGTGTAAGCCGCAATGCAAAAAAGGTTGCCGTTGTTCACTTCTCATTCAACCTTTTCGGCACTCTCATCTGCCTCATTCCTTTCTGCATCGGCAATATGATTTTCAAATGGGCATTTGTTGAGCAGGCAACAACCCCCTTTATGATTGCCATTATCCACAGCATTTTCAACGTTGTCACAACTGCAATTCTTCTGCCTTTCTCAAAGCTTCTTGAAAAGCTTGCAAACAAGGTTATTCCCGACAGGGAAGAGAAGCACGAGCTTGACGTTATCCTTGACGACCGTCTGCTTACCGTGCCTACCGTTGCGGTTCAGAAGTCGTTTGACGTTGTCAAGCAGATGTGCGTGCTTTCCAAAAAGGCTTTTGCGGATTCAATCGGACTTCTCGGCGGATATGACAGCAAAAAAGCTGACAAAGTGCTTGAAACAGAGGCTGAAATCGATAAATTCGAGGACAAGCTGGGCACCTATATGATGAAGCTTTCAAAAATCGGTGTTTCCGACGCGGACTCAAAGAGCATTGCAAAGATTCTGCACACAATCGACGATTTTGAAAGAATCGGCGACCATGCAGTCAATATGCTGGGCGTTGCAAAGGAAATCCACGAAAAAGAAATTGTTTTCTCCGACGAGGCAAACCGTGAAATAAACGTTCTCACTCAGGCAATCGCAGAAATTCTGAAGATTACCGCAGAAGCTTTTGAAAACAATGACGTTGACCTTGCCAAAAAGGTTGAGCCTCTTGAGCAGGTTATTGATGACCTGATTATGATTGTTAAGCGCAACCATATTGCACGGCTCAGAGGCGGCAACTGCACAATTCAGCTTGGCTTTGTGCTCAGCGACCTGCTGACCAACTACGAAAGAGTTTCTGACCACTGCTCAAACATTGCGGTTGCGGTTATTGAATCCGCACACGGCACCTTTGAGGCACACGAATACCTTGAAACCGTCAAGGATGAGCATAACGCAGAGTTCGAAAAACTCTATAAAGAATATGGCAAACTGTTTAAAATCAAGGCATAAAAAAGACTCCGTAAGGGCGACCTTACGGAGTTTTCGTTTTTATTCGTCAAGGTTTTTTACCGTCGGAAGATTCCAGCGGAAAATTGTTGCAAGGATTCTGATTATCAGCACGGAGCCTGCACCGATGATGACCGCAAGGGTTGCGGGACAAATTCCGTAAAAATACAATACATAATATATAATTGCACCGATGATTGCCGCAAGGGCATAAACTCTTTTGTGGAGTATGGTGGGTACTCTGCCTGCCATGATGTCTCGCATCACGCCGCCGCCAACGCCCGTCAGGGTTGCGACGAAAACGGAAAGGAACATATTCTCACCAAAGCCGCAGGATATTGCGCTGTTGATACCGCCAATTACAAAAACCGCAAGTCCGATTGAGTCAAAAATATTGATAACCTGCGAGTAAATCTCAAAATGTTTTTTTATTCTTCTGCCGAAGAAATAGGCAATAACAAAAACCGCAAGAGAGGTGATAAGCGCTGTCAGGGCATAAACGGGTTTGCGGAATGCCATAGGCGGAGTGTAGCCGAGAATAAGGTCACGGACAATACCGCCGCCAACTGCCGTCATTGTGCCGAGTACCAATGCACCGAAAACGTCAAATTTCTTTTCGAGAGACGTTATGACACCCGTTATGGCGAATGCGATTGTACCGATTATTTCAATGGCAAAAAATATGTTTTCAGCTGTCATTGCATCTCCTCCTTATTTCTTCGGCGGCAAAGAATATTGCGCCGCCTGCAATGTAACAGATTATGTCTTTGACGTCAAAGGTTCTGCCTAAAGCAATGCTTAAAATGCGGTTGTTTTCAAGACCCATAAGGCTCACGAAATCAAAATATTGAAGAATTTCGATTGCTACGGCGAAAACGGTAGCATAAAGAGGCAGAAGTTTCGGCTTTTCAGCAAAGAAAATGCGAAGAAAAGCACACATAAGCATTACCACAAGCACGTCACCCATATATGGACGAACAAAGGCATCGTTTATGAATGCGCCGATGAAGATTTCTGCCGCAAGGAGCAGAAAGAAAACGATGATATATATAATTCTAATTTTTTTCTTCATTTTTCTTTTTCCTCAGTCGGGCAAAAAAATCCGTAAGTAACGCAGAACATTCATCTGCCATAAATCCGCTTATAAGTTCGGGTTTGTGGTTATAGGGTAAGTCGAAAAGATTGACCACCGAGCCGCAGGAGCCTGCTTTGTAATCTGATGCACCGTAAACTACGCGGCGCAGACGGGAGTTGATAATCGCACCCGTACACATCGGACAAGGCTCAAGGGTAACGTACATTTCACATTCCCACAGCCGCCAGCCGCCAAGCTTTTTGCAGGCAAGATCGATTGCCTCGATTTCTGCGTGAGCAAGGGCGTTTTTACCCTTTTCCCTGCGATTTCTGCCAACGGAAACAACCTCGCCATTACGCACGATTACCGCACCGACGGGCACCTCAAGCTCGTTAGCCGCAAGTTTTGCCTGTTCAATTGCAAGAAGCATAAAATCCGTATCGGTCATATTATCACCACAAATAAGGACAACCCAAGGGTTGCCCTTATGATAAATTTATTTTCTTAAATCAATTTTTTCAACGTGCCAGATATCTCTTGCATAGTCGTTGATTGAACGGTCAGCTGCAAATATACCTGCGCCTGCAATGTTCATAAGTGACATTGTATCCCATCTGGCTGTGTCGTGCCAGATTTCTTCCGCAAGCTTCTGAATGTTTCTGTAATCCGCAAAGTCAGCAAGCACCATATAGGGGTCGTGATGAGTGATTGTGCCGCCTATTTCGCCAAAGGTCTTGCCGCCGAAGCCCTTGTTGATAAAATTGATTACAGCATTGATTTCTTCGCTGTTGTTGTAGTAGTTAACAGGGTGGTAGCCTGCCTTTTTGAGCTCGTTGACTTCGGGTGTGCTCATACCGAAGATAAGGATGTTATCTGCACCTACAGCGTCGTAAATTTCAACGTTTGCACCGTCCATTGTGCCAAGAGTGATTGCGCCGTTAATCATAAGCTTCATATTGCCTGTGCCGCTTGCCTCTGTGCCTGCAAGAGAAATCTGCTCGCTGATATCAGCCGCAGGCATAAGTGCTTCAGCCATCGTAACGTTGTAGTCCTCCATATATACAACCTTGAGAAGGTCTTTTACGTCGGGGTCATTGTTGATGACGTTGGCAAGAGTGCAGATGAATTCAATGATTTTCTTTGCCATATAGTAACCGGGAGCAGCCTTTGCACCGAAGATATAGGTGTGAGGAGTGTAGTTACCGTTGGGATTTGCCTTTATTTCAAGATACTTTGCAAGGATGTTGAGGGCATTGAGATTCTGGCGCTTGTATTCGTGCAGACGCTTGACCTGAACGTCAAAAATTGATGAGGGGTCAAGAGCGATGCCTGTTTTCTTCATAACAAGCTTTGCAAAATCTTCCTTGTTTGCGGTCTTGATTTTGCGCAGGTCTGCAAGCACGCCTGCATCGGTTGAATATGCTTTCAGCTTTTCCAGCTGACTTGCGTCGTAAACAAAGCCGTCACCGATAAGGCCGGTAAGCATTGAAGTGAGTCGGGGGTTAGCCTGACAAAGCCAGCGGCGGTGAGCAATACCGTTGGTGACGTTTGTGAATTTATCGGGCTCAAGAGCATATGATTCGCTGAAGATTGTGTCCTTGAGAATCTGACTGTGGAGAGCAGAAACACCGTTTACCTTGTGGCATACGGCAACGCAGAGGTTAGCCATCTTCACAGCTCCGCCTGAAATAACGGCAAGTCTTTCAACCTTGCCTGCGTCACCTGTGATATCCCAGATTTTCTTTCTGTAGCGGTTGTCGATTTCCTTGACAATCTGATAAATTCTGGGAAGCAGACGCTTGAAGAGGTCTTCACCCCAGCATTCAAGTGCTTCTGCCATAACGGTGTGGTTGGTATATGCACAGCATTCCTCAACGATTCTGTATGCATCGTCCCAACCGTAGCCGCATTCGTCAAGCATAATTCTCATAAGCTCGGGAATAGCCATTGTGGGATGGGTGTCGTTGATGTGGATTGCGTTCTTTTCCGCAAAATTTTCAAGTGAGCCGTAATCTCTCAGATGACGGGCAACGATATCCTGAATTGAAGCGGAAACAAGGAAATACTGCTGACGCAGACGGAGACTCTTGCCTTCCTGATGATTGTCCGCAGGATAAAGCACCTTGCTGATAACCTCTGCCATAGCCTTTTCTTCCATAGCGCGGATATAGTTACCCTGATTGAACATTGCCATATCAATGCCGTCAACCTTTGCGCTCCAGAGTCGGAGCACGGCGGCACCCTTGCCGTCTTTGCCTGCAACCATCATATCGTAGGGCACAGCCTTGACTGTTTTGCAGTCTACGAGTTCGACCTGATGGAAGGGACCTTCCCAGCTGTCAACAACGTTGCCTTCAAACTTGACCTCTACGGTTTTGTCTTCTCTGGGCACAAGCCATACTTCGCCGCCGGGAAGCCAGAAATCAGGCATTTCGGTCTGCCAGCCGTCAATGATTTTCTGCTTGAAAATGCCGTACTCATAAAGAATTGAGTAACCCATACCGCTGTAGCCCTGATTTGCAAGAGCATCGAGGTAGCAGGCGGCAAGTCTGCCCAGACCGCCGTTGCCGAGACCTGCATCAGGCTCGCAGTCATAGAGTTTTTCAAGCTTGATGCCGAATTCTGCAAGAGCTTCCTTTGCAGTTTCGGTAAGATTAAGATTGTAAAGGGTGTTTTTGAGGGCACGGCCCATAAGGAATTCCATGCAAAGGTAGTAAACCTTTTTCTGACCCTTTTCTTTTGCGGTTTTATCAAATTCTCTGCGTGAATCCCTGACCATATCTCTCGCAATCATTGAGAGAGCGCGGTAAAACTGCTCGTTGGTGGCATCTTTGGGAGAAACGCCGAAAAAATGGGAAAGCTTTGAAGAAATCATTTCTTCAAGCTGTGCTTTGCTGATTGACATTTGATTATCCTCCTATATATATGTCTATATATAATTTTTTATTTTACACCATAATTACATTTATTACAACATTTTTTTGACAGTTTGTTTGATTTTCAGCCTTGTATCCTGTAAAAATTTGCGGTATAATAATAAAAAGTTGAAAATAAAATGCAAAATACGGTGATAAATTTGTATAATTACGAAAACGGCGGATACGACAGTTATATCCGCGAAGAAAACGAGAAAAAGAATATAAAATTGTTGAGCAAGGCGGCAGGATTGAGCGTTATCGGCTACGTGCTGATGCAGAATATTGTTTCCGTGCTGATTTTCCTCACACCGCTGGCAAATCTTTATGAAACAGACCCGTCGGTGCAGAGCGTTGTAACAATATTTTACTCTGTTCTGAGCTTGGTTATTCCCTTTGGTATCGCAGGATTTCTTCTTGAAAAAAAGACGGGCACAGACGTTTTCCGATTTGACAAGCCTGTCAGCACAAAGCTGATGGTCAGCGCAACGGCGCTCGGATTTTTTGTTTGCCTCGCAGGAAATTACGTCACAAGTGTATTTGTTAACCTTGCGGATTTTGCAGGAGTTTCGCTCACTTCGCCCGAATATTCGGTGCCCGAGGATTTTGCAGGCAGAGTGCTGTACGTGCTTGCGGTTGCGGCTGTGCCTGCGTTGGTTGAAGAATTTGCAATCAGATGTGCTGTGCTCCAGCCTCTGAGAAGATACGGCGACAAATTCGCAATTCTTGCATCGGCAATTGTTTTTGCCGTGCTTCACGGAAACCTCGTTCAGGCTCCTTTTGCCCTGATTGCAGGCATCGGAATCGGCTATGCAGTTTGCATCACAAACAGCGTGTGGACAGGCATTCTGATTCATTTCTGCAACAATTTTTACGCGGTTATGACAGAGTTTATGATTGCGGATATTGCAGACGAAAAAACGCTGAATATTGTCTATTACGCATCTATGGCGGTGCTGACGGTTGTTTCAATTGCAGGCAGCGTGCGGTTTGTGATTCTCCGCGGAAAGCGCAGGCTGGTGCCCTCGTTTACCGTGATGAGCGAGAAAACGAAGATGATAACTTTCGTGAAGACTGTGCCTATGATAATCGGCTTTCTGATTATGCTCTACTACACGGCACAGTACGTTGATTTCAGATAAATTCAGAATAGGAGAGCGGGGAAATGCAAGATACAGGAGAAAATTTTATCTTTGTCAGTTATTCTCATAAGGATTCCGATGTTGTTTACCCCATAATCGAGGCGCTGCAGAAAAGGAACTTCAACGTTTGGTATGACAGCGGAATAGAAGTGGGATCAAAGTGGACGCGATATCTTGCTGAAAAAATCAAAAACAGCCAGGTGGTTGTTGTGATGCTCAGCAGAAACGCTCAGGAATCCCAGTATTGCTGCAAGGAAATAAATTTTTCGGTTGAGTGCCAGAAAGATATATTGGTTGTGTACGTTGAGGATTTTGAACCTTCAATAGACATAAGATTCCTGCTGGGCGATTTGCAGAATATCAGGTTGTCAAATTTCAAAGACAATGAGTCGCTTTGCGACACCTTGGCAGGACTCAGGATTTTGCAACCATGCAAGTCGGAGAAGAAACCGCAGGTGGCTGACATTGCCGAAAACAAGTCTGAGACAAAAGAAGTTTCGGATAAGGAGTCAAACGAAGATAACTTCAACAAACTTATAGGCGAATTCAAAAAATCGGGTGAGTCGGTTGATGCAAAAGGCGTAAACAGCGGTAATGACATCAGAAAACAGCAAGTCGAACCGCTGACGGTCAAGGACGGCAACAACATAGAAGAAAGCGAGAAAAAGCCCGCAGAGTTATCAGCTGATACATACGCAAAAAACAGTGGGAATACTGTTAAAACACAGAACAAATCATCAGTTGCCGATGCAACTCAACAAACATCCGCAGCGTCAAAAACCACGGAAGGAACGTCCGTAAAAAAGAGTGCGGATAAATCGCAGAAAAAATATACGGGTCCGCAAACATCAAAGTATTTTGATGAAAGGATTGCGTCAAAATCAGAGGAAATCAAAGAAGCCGAAGAAAAAGAAAAAGCCAGAAGAAGGCTTCTCGGCGAATTTGATATCCGCAAAGTCATAGATGAATATAACACAACGGCAAAACACCGTATCTGCTATGAGAAACAGTTGAAACCCAAACAAGTTGAAAATGCTCTGAAGTATATTGCGTGTGGAACGGAAAAAACGGATAATTTTGTCGGCCTGATGGATATGACGGTTCTGTCTTCGGGAAAAGAGGGGGCTCTTTTCTGCGGAGAAAGTTTGTTGTGGCGATATATGGGAGATGAGTGTTACGTAAATTTGGGTGACGTGATTGACGTCAGGAAATCAGGCGTATGCACGGTGTTCTATATGTATTACGGAGAAGTGTTGGGAATCAAAAACAATGGTTTGTTTGATTTTTACAGATTTGCCGAAATTCTTCTGAAGCACAGAGGTTTCAAAAAGCCTGAAAAGGA
This sequence comes from Acutalibacteraceae bacterium, assembly GCA_045630405.1. GTDB lineage: Bacteria > Bacillota > Clostridia > Oscillospirales > Acutalibacteraceae > CAG-177. Next base: position 57,966 of record JAZQTC010000022.1, on the reverse strand, counting down.
TTTGTCAGACAGACCCGAGTGCCTGATTAAAAAGGCAATCTGCCATGCAAACAAGAAACACTCAGGTAAACACTTCAAGAGAGATGACGTTTTTCATTTTGCGGCTAACCTCACCGAAAAACAAAGGCTGAATGCTTTGGAGCATTTCACAAAAACAAAAATTAAAGACCCGTTTTATCAGTGGAGAGTTGATGCTCTTCTTGATACAACCAAGAATAAAACGGGCAAAGAGGGTCTTCTTATAGCGAGAGGAAAGCTCTACGATACCTTTGCAGGCGGTGTGCCCATAGATCTGGATGAAATTCGTTCTGTGACCCGAAACACGGATAGCGGTGAAATAACAATCAAGCTTGAAGGCGGCAAAACAGAAACAAAAAATTATTCTTCGTATTCGGATATGATTTACGCAATGTTCATTTACATACTCAGGAAGAAAAGGCTTATGTGCAAACGCCCTCCTCTGTCGTATGAATACGGTCTTGATGAGCAGGCGGAACAGAAGAGAATACCTTTGCCTGATATTCCTTACGTAGAAAACGCCATTGCCCGATACAATGAAGTCGATGAAAAAATATCAACAACGGATGACGATTCATTCAATAAAGATACGGTGCCGAAAATCATAGTTGAAGATTACGTGATAGATCCCAAAAACATTGTGGGATCTTTTAAAGGCAAATCTTCTCAGAGCTACTTGTTCACAAAGAATGCGATTTATTGGGAAGACAGCGATAAAGATGAGTCGGGCGCTTTTATGTTTGACAACATTCGGGGAATCAGAGAGACAAAGAACAGCCATATCAGCGTTGTTTCAATCGACGGTATGCTTACAGGCATAGAGACGTCCCCTGAATTTAACGTGATGGCGTTTGTTGCGATTGTGTGTGAAGAAAGAAGCAAATGGGATAGTGCTGAAAACGTTGATCCGAATTTGTCAAAGGTTGCAGTTGCTCTGAAAAAAGCCAATATGCAGGTGTATAAAGATATGTACATTCCCGGCAACGTTAAAATGTTCCGATTCAAATCGAATATTCCTCTTTCCAAAAAGAACGTTTTCAGAACAGTTGTTGAGCCCGATTGGGTGCTTGACGAAATGATTGCTTATTCCGATACTTCTGACGGCAAGGGAGAAACAGGCTGCTGGATTACGGAAAAAGGAATGTATTGCATCACATCCGAGGATCACCATTGCGTTATGTACGACAGAATTGCTTCGGTGAAAAAGAGAGACAATGAGTTGAGCATAACGTACAAAGACAGCACCGCGCCTGAGATTATATGTGCGGAAAACGCAGAACTTATTTGTCACTTTCTGGCTAATTTGTTTCAGGATCAAACCAAAAAAACAACATAAAAATGCAAGAAGACGGTGCCGAGGCACCGTCTTCTGCTTTTGGGGTTGAATTGAGGAGGGGTATTGCTGAGTACCTTGCAGGTTGCGGCTCCTGCTTGGTACACTCATATGATAATCCCCAAATATTAATTCCGTGTGAATTCATTTTTAACGGATATAAGACGTTTTGTGAATTTTAAAGGGGTGTTGTACCCGTTTTGCGTGAATGGAAAGTTTGCGCAGGTTGTTGATTTTCGGGCGATTCGTAAATTGCCGTCATCTATGCTGAAAAGGACAGCCGTGAGGGCTGTCCTTACAGAAATTCTGATTTATTTTGTGTGGTTTGTGAACTCCTCAACAAGCTCCTCTTTTACGTTACCTTTGAGCAGATTGAGGCGGAGAATAAGGTTTGCTTTGAAGTAGTCGCGAGCCATAAAATCGCCTGCAACAATATTGACTCTGCCCAGTTTTACGGGGTCTGCCGCAATGTCTGCAATAAGCTGAGGGAACAGCGCTCTGACGGATTCGTCAAGCTCGTCGGGCCATTTTGTCCAACCGTTTTCCGTGTTGAGATTGGGGGTCTGCTGGGTCTGAAGCCAATGGATTCCGTCAAAGTCGGTGCAGAGATATTTCTGAATTTCCTTGATGAATTTTTCAGGCTTATAGCCGAAAACAACGGGATCCCAAGGGCCTGAAAACGGTGCGTTTACGCTGAAATCATACTCCTCCTTCTGATTGATGAGGATGTATTTTTTGCCCGCTTTGCGGATGTCGCCCATTGTGAGCTCCGCCATATTGCCGTAGTCGGTGAGGGCATACTTTTCGGGGGAGAGGTATGCTCTGATGAGTCTGTCGGTTTCTTCGTTATTGCTGTTGTAATGCAGCGTAATGGGGCCTAAACCCTGATTCATATAGGTCTGGATGCTGATAACGAAAAATTCGTTTGTGCTGTCCAGCAAACGCTTCAGATTTTCAAAAACCTGCTCTGCAGGCATACCGTTCATCAGACCGTGGGCGGCAATAAGCTCGCCTTTTTTTGTTGCCTTGAATCTCAGGTCAAACATTCGCACACCGTGCATTGCCTGAGCATAAAGAGAGCCGTCCTGACATCTTGCGAATTTGTTCATACCCATTGTTGCGGAGTTGTGGGAGCCGGGCATTACAACGTTTGTGAGCTTTGCTTCATCTTTTATGTAGGACATCCAATTTGCATAAAACATATTTTATACCACCTGAAAAATATAGAATTTAAGATAATCCGTTTCGGGAACGTTCCACAGAACGGGATGGTCGCAGCTCTGCTGACGGGCTTCAATCTGTTTGAGCTGTACACCTGCATCAGCAGCCGCATCGTGGAGCATTTTTACGAAAAGTTCGTTCTTCATAAAGTGTGAGCAAGAGCAGGTTGCAAGGTATCCGCCTCGGGGGAGAAGCTTCATTGCTCTGTAGTTGATTTCCTTGTAACCCTTTTCCGCGTTACGGACGGTTTTGCGGCTTTTTGTGAATGCGGGAGGGTCAAGAATGATGAAATCATAAGGCTTACCGCCCTTTGCTTCAAGCTGGGGGAGAAGGTCAAAAACGTCAGCGGCAAGGAAGTCCATTCTGCCGTCAAGACCGTTTCTTTCTGCATTTGCCTGAGCCATTTTTACTGCGGTTTCGGACACGTCAACAGCGGTTACTCTCTCTGCACCGCCCATTGCGGCATTGAGTGCGAATGAGCCTGTGTGAGTGAAACAGTCGAGAACTTTTTTGCCCTTTGCAATCTTTGAAATTGCAAGTCGGTTGTATTTCTGATCAAGGAAAAATCCCGTTTTCTGACCGTTTTCAACGTCAACGAAATATTTTATTCCGTTTTCGCATATTTCGGTTACGGGTGAGTCGGGATGGGGGATTGATTCATACCAGCCCTTGTATTGTTCAAGTCCTTCAAGCTCGCGGATTGCAACGTCGTTACGCTCGTAAACGCCGCTGATTTCTTCGCCGTCCTCGCGGAGAATCCTGACAAGGGTTGTGTAAATCATATCCTTGATTTTGTCCATACCGTAGGACAAAACCTGAGCAACAAGAATGTCTGAAAATCTGTCGATTGTCAGACCCGGCAAGCCATCTGCCTCGCCAAAAATAAGGCGGCAGCAGGAAAAATCATTGCCCATAACGGTTTTTCTGTAGTCCACGGCATATCGGAGTCTTCTTTCCCAGAAAGCAGGGGAGAAGGCTTCGTTTGCATTTGAGGAAAGGATTCTTATTCTGATTTTGCTTTTTTCGCTTAAAAATCCCGTGCCGAGATACGAGCCTTTGACGGAAAGCACGTCAACAAGGCAACCGTTTTCAAATTCACCGAAGGATTGGGTTATCTCTGCGTCGTAGACCCAGGGATGACCTCTTTTTATTGATGCTTCAGCCTTTTTTGTGACTGTCACAAAAGGAAAATTACGTTTATTCTTCATATTTTCTACCGTTTCTGATTTTTTTAATAATATATCACGGACGGGTATAAGTTGTCAAATTTTACTTCTGAAGATCTTACTGCATAAAAATGCAAAAAAATTTCCTCAAAACCAAAAAAATATTAATAAAAAAGTAGTATTTTTTATAATAATATGTTATAATGGCAAAGAATGCAGGACTGCGGCTTATCAAACCGCAGTTGCATCGATAATTATGTGTTTTATTAAACATCAAAAATATTTCACTCAGGAGGAATGGCTTAATGCTGAAGAAGATTAGCAACTTACCTTTTACCGGCACCCCCGAGCAGGAGGCACAGCTCAAAGCAATTATTGCAGAGTGCGCCGGTGACAAGAGCATGCTCATGCACGTTATGCAGGAGGCACAGAACATTTACGGCTATCTGCCCATCGAAGTTCAGAAGATGATCGCAGACGGTATGGGTGTTCCCCTTCAGAAAGTTTACGGCGTAGCAAGCTTCTATGCACTTTTCTCACTTACCCCCAAGGGTCAGTACAACATTTCTGTTTGCCTCGGCACAGCTTGCTATGTTAAAGGCTCACAGGAAATTCTTGACAAGATCTGCGAAGTTCTCGGAGTTGCTCCCGGCGAATGTACATCAGATCTTAAGTTCTCAGTTGAGGCTTGCCGTTGCATCGGTGCTTGCGGTCTTGCTCCCGTTTTCACAATCAATGATGACGTTTACGGCAGAGTAACTGCAGACGAAATTCCCGGAATCATCGCAAAGTATCAGAACTGATCCGCAACACAGCGGAAATGAGGGATTTGGCATGACAATTAACGACGTTAAAGAATTACTCGGTGCAGAGGTGCTTTGCGGCAGCGAAAGCCTCGGCAAGGAGATTCACTCCGCTTGCGGCAGTGATATGATGAGCGATGTTCTTGCATATGTTAAAGACCAGGCTGTGCTTCTCACAGGCCTTGTCAATGCACAGGTTATCAGAACAGCTGAAATGATGGATATGCTCTGCATAGTTTTTGTCCGTTCCAAACAGCCTTCGCAGGATATGGTTGATCTTGCAAAGGAAAGCGGAATGGTCATTCTCACAACGCCGAAGCGTATGTATGAGGCTTGCGGCATCCTTTATTCAAGCGGACTCAAAGGAAATGGTGACTTACATGGCTGAACCCTTGGTTTTCCACTTTGAAGTTGACGGCGATAACTTCACTTCGGCAGGTCAGGCATCCGTTCAGGTCAAAAAGAATCTGCGCGAGCTTGGTATTGACCCCGAAACAATCCGCAGAGTTTCAATCGCTATGTATGAGGGCGAAATAAATATGGTCATTCATGCAAAAGGCGGCATTGCGGAGGTTGTTGTCAGCGACGAAAGTGTAGAGATTATTCTTAAGGACACAGGTCCGGGCATTCCGAATATTGAGCAGGCAATGCAGGAGGGCTTTTCAACAGCTCCCGACAACGTGCGCTCTCTGGGCTTCGGCGCAGGTATGGGATTGCCCAATATGAAACGCTACACCGATTATATGCATATTGATTCGGTTGTGGGCGAAGGTACGACCATCACAATGAGGGTCAATTACTGATTCAAAGGTGTGTTTTCAGATGAATACATACATCCACTCGGTTTCGTTGGATACCGAAAAATGCACGGGATGCACAACCTGCATGAAGCATTGCCCTACGGAAGCTATCAGAATCCGAAAAGGCTGTGCCGTTATTGATGCGGAGAGATGCATAGATTGCGGAGAATGTATCCGCAACTGTCCCAACAATGCCAAAAAGAGTATATGCAACTCGTTTGACGAAATTAAAAATTACAAATACAGGATTGCGTTGCCTGCACCTGCACTTATGGCGCAGTTTGACAACCTTGACAATATCGGCTATGTGATTCAGGGACTTCTGGATATCGGATTTGACGAAGTTTTTGAGGTTGCAAAGGCGGCGGAACTTGTATCCTGTTACACAAGGCTTTACCTGCAGACCGAAGGAATAAGACGACCCGTTATCAGCACGGCTTGTCCCGTTGTTGCAAGACTGATTGCGTTGCGCTTTCCTTTTCTTAAGGACAATATGCTTCCTCTGCTTCCGCCTATGGAAGTTGCGGCGGCAATGGCAAAGGAAGGTGCTCTCAAAGCTCATCCAGAGCTCAGCAGAGAGGATATATGCACCTGCTTTATTTCTCCCTGTCCCGCAAAAATCAGTTATGCAAGGAACGGTTTCGGCAGCTACAAAAGTCAGGTTGACCTTGTTGTTTCAATGAGCGAGATTTATCTTAAGCTCATTAACGTTATGAATCGTGACAAGGCTTGTGATGCATTACCGCAGTCAGGCAGAATCGGCGCAAGCTGGGCAATCTGCGGCGGTGAAGGCTCCGCACTCCTTAACGAAAAAATTCTTGCAGCAGACGGAATCAACAACGTTATCTCCGTGCTTGACCAGATTGAGGACGGCAACATACCGCCCATCGATTTTGTTGAGCTTAACGCCTGCCCCGGCGGTTGCGTTGGCGGAGTACTTACTATTGAGAATCCTTACGTTGCAAAAAACAGATTACATACCCTGAGACGGTATATGCCCATTGCTCTCAACTCAATGCCGGAGGATGAAAGCTACATCCCCGAGGAAAGTTTCCTTTCCGATATGCCGAGCTATAAGCCTCTCAACAGACTCAGCGATAACATCGGCGAGTCAATGAGGCTGATGTCGAAGATTCAGGCACTCCGCAAGGAATTACCTGGCATCGACTGCGGCTCCTGCGGCGCACCCAATTGCCGCGCATTTGCAGAGGATATTGTTATGGGCAATGCAGACAGAAATGAATGCATAATCGCTTACAAAGAACTGATTCAGAAATACATCAGAGAATATAACGGAGGTGAGCCGGATGACGGTGAATGAGCTTGCTCAGGTGCAGGGCTTCAGAGCAGTAACCCTGCCCGACGGTGAAAGGCAGATAAACGGCGTTTATATCGGCGACCTTCTCAGCTGGGTAATGGGCAGAGCCAAGGCGGACGATGGGTGGATAACCATTATGTCCAACATCAACATCGTTGCCGTTGCGTCTCTTGCGGACGTTGCCTGCGTTATTCTTGCAGAGGGCGTTGAGCTTGATGCGGCGGTCACAGACACCGCAACCGCAAAGGGCATCAACATTCTGACAGCCGATATGCCTGCTTACGAAACGGCGATGGCTCTCGGTTCAAGGCTCTGATATGAAAAAGTATTATTACGATCTCCATATTCACTCCTGCCTTTCACCTTGCGGTGACGACGATATGACCCCCAATAACATTGCGGGCATGGGCGTTGTTGCAAAGCTGGATATTATGGCGCTTACGGACCACAACACCTGTCTGAATTGTCCTGCGTTTTTCAAAACTGCGCAGGCAAACGGGATTGTGCCCGTTGCGGGTATGGAGCTGACAACTGCGGAGGATATTCACCTTGTCTGCCTTTTTGAGCAGCTTGACCATGCGCTGAAATTCAGCGAGGAAGTGAATACACGCAGAATACCGTTCAAAAACCGTGTTGATATTTTCGGTCAGCAGATGATAATGGACGAAAACGATGAGGTTATCGGAGTTGACGATTATCTGCTGTCAAACGCAACGCAGATTACCGTTGACGAAGCACCTGCTCTTGTTGAGCAATTCGGCGGAATTTGTTACCCTGCTCATATCGACAGGGAGGCAAACGGAATCGTGGCAACTCTCGGTGTTTTTCCCGAGTTTCCGTATTTCCCCTGTGCCGAGCTTCACGACGGCGACAAAATCGGTGAATACAAAGAAAGGTTCCCGATTATTTCAGAAAAACCCGTTGTTGTTTCGTCGGATGCCCACTATCTTTGGGATATCAGCGGCAGACTTAACTGCTTTGAGCTTGACGTTGATGACGAGACCCCCGAAAATATCCGCAAAAAGCTTTTTGAGAGGTTGAAAAACATATGAAGGAACTTTCCCTGAATGTTCTGGACATTGCGATGAATTCCGTCAAAGCAAAGGCAAAGAACATTCTTATAAAGCTTGTTGAAGCAGACGGAAAGCTTACCCTCATTATTGAGGATGACGGCTGCGGAATGAGCGAAGAAACCGTTCGGAACGTTATGAATCCTTTTTACACAACCCGTACAACCCGAAGCGTCGGCATGGGCGTGCCTCTGCTGAAGCTTGCGGCGGAGCAGACGGGCGGGGGCATAACGATAAAGTCCGTCAGCGAAAAGGACAACCCCCTTGAGCACGGAACAACGGTGACAGCGGAATTTTTTACAAATCACCTTGATTTCACCCCTCTGGGCGATATTGTTTCAACCGTAACAACTCTTATTCAGGGCTCACCTGACATTGAGTGGAAGTTTGAACATATCACGGAGAAAGGCTCGGTTGAGCTGGACACAAGAGAATTGCGTGAAATCCTCGGAGACGTTCCGCTGGATAATTTTGAAGTTATAAAATGGATTGACGGCTTCCTCAAAGAGAGCTATGAATCCGTTTGATAGCAATAAAAATGTTTAATATTTAAAGAGAGGATAGATCTTATGAAATCATTGGCTGAACTTGCAGCAATCAGAGAAAAAATGAAGGACAAGGTTGTTCTTCGTGAAGGCAGCGGTGATGTAAGAGTTGTTGTAGGTATGGCAACTTGCGGCATCGCAGCAGGTGCAAGACCCGTTCTCAACGCTTTTGTTGAAGGCGTCAGCAACGCAGGACTTGCAGAGAAGGTTACCGTTTCACAGACAGGATGTATCGGCGTTTGCCAGTATGAACCCGTTGTGGAAATCTTTGAGGCAGACAAAGAAAAGGTTACTTACATCAAGATGACACCCGAAAAGGTAGCTGAAGTTATTGAGAAGCACCTCAAGGGCGGCAACGTTATTCAGGAATACACAATCAGCAACGCTATCTCATAATGGAGGTTAAAGAAATATGATTCGTTCTCACGTATTGATTTGCGGCGGTACCGGCTGTACTTCATCGGGCAGTAAGGTGCTTATTTCCACATTTGAAAGCGAAATCGAAAAGAACGGCCTTGCAGAAGAAGTAAAGGTTGTTCAGACGGGTTGTTTCGGTCTCTGTGCCCTCGGCCCCGTTGTTATCATCTACCCTGAAGGCACATTCTACAGCCGCGTTCAGGCAACTGATGTTGCAGAAATCGTTTCAGAGCATCTTCTTAAAGGCCGTCTTGTTGACAGACTTGTTTACAAGGATGCAGACGAGGCTGTTATCGAAGAAGCAGGCAAAACAATTTCTCTTAATGACACAAACTTCTACAAGACCCAGAAGAGAGTTGCTCTCCGTAACTGCGGTCTTATCGACCCCGAAAACATTGATGAATACATCGCAATGGACGGCTACGCTGCCCTCGGTAAGGTTCTTACAGAAATGAGCCCCGAGGAAGTTGTTCAGATTGTTAAGGATTCAGGTCTCCGCGGCAGAGGCGGCGGCGGTTTCCCCACAGGTCTCAAGTGGAGCTTCACCGCAGCAAACTCAGCTGACCAGAAGTACGTTGTATGTAACGCTGACGAAGGCGACCCCGGTGCATTCATGGACCGTTCAGTTCTTGAAGGCGACCCCCATTGCCTTATCGAAGCTATGGCAATCTGCGGTTACGCAACAGGTGCAACCGAAGGTTACGTTTACGTTCGTGCAGAGTACCCCATCGCTGTTAAGCGTCTCCAGCTTGCTATCGATCAGGCAAGAGAATACGGTCTTCTCGGCAAGAACATCTTCGACAGCGGTTTTGATTTTGATCTGTTCATCCGTCTTGGCGCAGGCGCATTCGTTTGCGGTGAGGAAACAGCTCTTATGACCTCAATCGAAGGTAACAGAGGCGAGCCCAGACCCCGTCCTCCCTATCCTGCAGTAAAGGGTCTCTTCGGCAAGCCCACAACAGAAAACAACGTTGAAACATTTGCAAACATTCCTCAGATTATCCTTAAGGGTGCTGATTGGTTTGCATCAATGGGTACTGAAAAGTCAAAGGGCACAAAGGTATTTGCTCTCGGCGGCAAGATTGAAAACACAGGTCTTGTTGAAATTCCCATGGGTACAACTCTCCGCGAAATCATCTATGATATCGGCGGCGGTATCCCCAACGGCAAGAAGTTCAAGGCTGCTCAGACAGGTGGCCCCTCAGGCGGATGTATCCCCGTTGACCTTATCGACACTCCCATTGACTACGATAACCTTACTGCTATCGGCTGTATGATGGGTTCAGGCGGTCTTATCGTTATGGACGAAGACAACTGTATGGTTGACATCGCAAAGTTCTTCCTTGATTTCACAGTTGACGAATCCTGCGGTAAGTGTGCTCCCTGCCGTATCGGCACAAAGCGTATGATGGAAATCCTTGAGAAGATTACCGACGGTAACGGTACTCTTGAAGATATTGACAAGCTTGAAGAGCTTGCATATTACATCAAGGAAAACTCACTCTGCGGCCTTGGTCAGACAGCTCCCAACCCCGTTCTTGCAACACTCAAGTTCTTCCGTGACGAATACATTGCTCACGTTGTTGACAAGAAGTGTCCTGCAGGCGTATGTAAGAAGCTGCTTAACTACAGCATCGTTGCTGACAAGTGTAAGGGTTGTACTCTCTGTGCAAGAAAGTGCCCCGTTAATGCAATCAGCGGCACAGTCAAGAATCCTCACGTTATCGACACAACCAAGTGTATCAAGTGCGGTGCTTGTATGGATTCCTGTAAGTTCGGCGCAATCATCAAAGGTTAATAGAGGAGGCATAAGATAATGGAAATGGTAAACATTAAAATAAATAATATGCCCCTGAGCGTTCCCAAGGGCATTTCAATCCTTGAGGCTGCAAGATATGCAGGTATCGAAATCCCCACTCTTTGCTACCTTAAGGAAATGAACGAAATCGGCGCTTGCCGTATGTGTATGGTTGAAGTTAAGGGCGCACGTTCACTTGTTGCAGCCTGCGTATTCCCCGTAAATGAGGGCATGGAAATCTTCACAAACACAGAAAAGGTAAGAAAGAGCCGCAAGATGAATCTTGAGCTTGTTCTTTCAACTCACAGAAAGGATTGCCTTTCCTGCGTACGCAGCGGTAACTGCGAGCTCCAGAAGCTTTGCAAGGATTACGGCGTTGAAGAACTCGACAAATTCGAGGGCGTATATCCCGAATTCCAGTATGACGATTCAGCTGCTCACATGATCAGAGACAACAGCAAGTGCATTCTTTGCCGTCGCTGTGTTGCTGCTTGTGACAATCAGGCTATCAGCGTTATCGGTGCAAGTGCAAGAGGCTTTGACACTCACATCAGCTCACCTTTTGAACTTCCCCTTAACGATTTCTCATGTGTATCCTGCGGTCAGTGTATTGTTAACTGCCCCGTTGGTGCACTTTATGAAAAGGACGATACCGCAAAGGTATTCGAAGCAATCGCAGATCCCGACAAGTTTGTTGTTGTTAACACTGCTCCCTCAATCAGAGTTACTCTCGGTGAGTGCTTCGGCAATGCAATCGGCACAAACGTAACAGGCAAGATGGTTGCTGCTCTCCGCAGACTCGGTTTCAGCAAGGTATTCGATACCGATTTCTCAGCTGACCTTACAATTATGGAAGAAGCAACAGAGCTTCTTGACAGAATCAATAACGGCGGCACTCTGCCCCTTATCACATCCTGCTCACCCGGTTGGGTTAAGTATTGCGAGCACTACTATCCTGACCAGATCGACCATCTTTCAAGCTGTAAGTCACCTCAGCAGATGTTCGGTGCAGTAATCAAGACATGGTATGCAAAGAAGATGAACCTTGATCCCAAGGATATCGTTGTTGTCAGCATCATGCCCTGTACTGCAAAGAAGTTTGAGGCAGGCAGAGATGATCAGGCTGCAAGCGGTTATGCAGACGTTGACTACGCTCTCACAACCCGTGAACTTGCAAGAATGATTGAAACTGCAGGCATCACCTTCAACCTTCTTCCCGACGAAGAATTTGACAATCCTCTCGGTGAAGGTTCAGGCGCCGGCGTTATCTTCGGCGCAACAGGCGGCGTTATGGAAGCTGCTCTCCGTACTGCTTACGAAGTTCTTACAGGCGAAGAACTCAAGGCTCTTGAGTTCACAGAGGTAAGAGGCACAGACGGTCTTAAGGAAGCAACCTACACCATCGCAGGCAAGGAAATCAAGGTTTGCGCAGCAAGCGGCCTTAAGAATGCTCAGGCTGTTATGGAAAAAATCAAGGCAGGCACAGCAGACTATCAGTTTGTTGAAATTATGGCTTGTCCTGGCGGTTGCGTAAACGGCGGCGGTCAGCCCGTTCAGCCCGCAAGCGTGCGTAATTTTGTTGACCTTAAGGGTATCAGAGCAAAGGCTCTTTATGAAGCTGATGCTAACCTTCCCGTAAGAAAGTCACACGAAAACGAAGCTGTTAAGGCAGTTTATGCTGAGTACTTTGAGAAACCCGGCAGCCACGTTGCTCACGAGGTTCTTCATACTCACTATGTTAAGAGAGGCAAGTACTCCGAATAATTAAACGGCAAAGCCCTGACTTTAATCGGTCAGGGCTTTTTTGTTTGTAATATGTAAAAGTGCAAAGTTCAAAGTGTAAAGTGCAAAGTTTCGGATAGGCTCTGCCTATGACCGATTATTATATTGTGTACGGGTGAAACCCGCCCTTAATTTTGCATTTTGCACTCAACAAAAAAACACCCCGAAGGGTGCTTTTTTTAATAACCGAACTGGTTGAAATATTCGAAGGGGTCGATGTAATACTGTGTTGTGGTTGCAGGCTGTGAATCACCTTTATCCTCAACAAGAGTGATTTCAACGTCGAATTCCTCGATTGAATAGTCTCCGTTGACTCTGCAGATGGAGAGCGTCATTTTGTCGCCTACCTTGCCGCTGTCAATTTTTTCAAGAAGAACGTCAGCGGTTGTCAGAGGCTTGCCGTCAACAGCGGTAATCATATCGTACTGTCTTACTTTTGTGCCTGCAAGAGAGCTGTCGGAGCTGATTTCGTTAACGATAAGTGTTCCTGCGGGCAGACCCTTGATCTGTGCAATCATACTGTACTGTGCGCTTGCGCTGACGGGATAGTAGGTGATACCCAGCTTGGGTCTGTTGGGAACGTAGTTATATGCGATAAGGTTATCAATAATTTGTTTTGCTGAGGTAATGGGAATTGCGAAGCCCATACCTTCGTAGTCGGTTGCGGCAATTTTCTGGGAATTGATGCCGATAACCTGACCGTAAACGTTGACCAAAGCACCGCCTGAATTACCGGGGTTGATAGCGGCATCGTGCTGGATACATTTCATTGTGTAGCCGATTTCGCTGCTTACGGGTCTGTCGATGGCGGATACAAAGCCGCCTGTGAATGAACCGAAGAATTCAACACCGCCGGGATTGCCGATTGCATAAACGCTGTCGCCAACGCGGAGTGAATTGGAATCACCGAATTCTGCGGCAGGCAGACCCTTTGCCTTGATTTTAAGTACACCAAGGTCTGTTCTTGTATCTATGCCGACGATTTCCGCATCATACGCTGTGCCGTCTTCTGTCTGTACTCTTACCTGAATGCCTGCATCGCTGATAACGTGAGCGCAGGTAACGATATAGGTGTATTCGCCCGTCTTGTCTTCACCCATAATAACGCCTGTGCCTTCGCCTGCAGAGGAGTTGGAGCGCTGGGTGTAAACAACAATGCCTACAATGCTGGGCTTAACCTTTGCGGCAATCTGTGAGGTGGTGAGTGCGCCGCCAACTGATGCGGCGGTTGGGGAGACAGGTGACTCGTTGATGTTGAGCTGAGGCCCGTTGCCGTTGATGCCGTTTGATGAAGTTGTGCCGCTATTGTTGCTCTTTTTGACGGATGCAATGCCGAATCCAAGGGAGAAAACAAGGATTATTGCAAGGCAGGCGGCAAATATTTTAAGCCCTTTTCTGTCCTTCTTCTGCGGTTGAGGCTGAGGCTGGGGAGTGGGCTGATACTGATATGACTGGTACTGATAGGACTGATTTGAATAGGGATTACAATTCTGCTGTGAATAGCCGTAGTTGTTGGAGGTGTTGGTGTAATCCTGTCTTGTGTAAACGGGATTTACGGGCGGAGCAACGGGCTCTGCCTCAACAAAACGAGCCTCTTCAACAGGTGCTGATTCTGTTGTTGTTTCCTCAACGGGTGCAGGCTCTTCAACAGAAACGGTTTCGGGGATAACCTCCTCGGCAGCCGTGATTTCCTCGGGTGCGGTTTCCTGCTCTGCAACGTCTTTTACCGTTTCATCGTTTTGGGCAGGAATTTCTTCCTCGGGAATATTGTTTATGATATTTTCGTCATTCATACGGTTGACCTCCTGTGTGCGTCAACGTCAGATGGATAGTTTCTGCCGTTTTCTATATTCTAATCAATAATTTTTAAGAAATTTTGAATACGAGGTAAAGGAAGATTTAATTCAGAGGCAGCTGGAAAATGAATTCGGTATATTCGCCCTCTTCGCTTCTGGCAACGATGCTGCCGCCGTGAAGCTCGATGATTGTTTTGACGATGTAAAGACCCATACCTGCGCCTTTTACGTCATAGCTGCGTGATTTATCAACTTTATAAAATCTCTCAAATATTTTGTCTGTTTCTTCGCTGGGTATACCTTTGCCACTGTTGCGCACGCGGATGATAACCTTCTCGGCATCGGATTTTGAATAAACCTCGATGTAGCCGCCTTCGGGCGTGAATTTGACCGCGTTGTCAACAAGGTTATACACAACCTGATTTATCATATCCTTGTCGGCAAAAACGTTGTTGCTCTCAAAGGTTTCAAGACCTCTGATTTCAATATGCTTGCTGTCGATAATCTGCTCAAAGCTGAGCAGAGTGTGGAATATCATTTCCGAAATATCAAATGAAACGGGCTTGAGTTCGAGTTCGCCTGCCTCAATCTTGCTCATATTCAGCATACCCGTCACAAGTCTTGAAAGTCGCTTGACTTCGTCAGAAACAATCTTCAGATACTGTGCCTCTTTTTCAGGCTCGATTGTGCCGTCCAGAATACCGTCGATGAAGCCGCCGATGGTGGTCATAGGAGTTTTCAGCTCGTGGGAAACGTTGGCAACAAAGCTTCTGCGGCTCATTTCAAGGGTTGCAAGAGCCTGCGCCATTGTGTTGAATGCCTGAATAAGTTCGTCTGTTTCGTCCTGACCGAGGATGTGAAGTTTTGATTTGATAGGAATTCGCTTTGAAAAATCACCTGTTGCATATTGTTTTGCAGCTGCACTCATTTCACGCAGGGGTCTTGTGAGCCTCAAAGAAACGAGATAAACAAGAATGAACGCCATTGCAAACGCAAAGAGGGTTGCCGCCATAAAAACTCGCAGTATGCCTGCAACGTAGGGAGTAAGTCCGTCAACAATGGACTGGGTTGAGAATACAACGGCAACGGTTTCTCCGTTGACAATAACGGGGGAGCTGACGATGAAATGCACGTCGCTGAGAGAACCGCCAAGATTGCCCGTTGTTGAAACGGTTGAAACAACCGCCTCGTCCATTATCTCCGACGGAATCGAATACGTGCTGTGCACCATACAGTTACCCGTGAAAAGTGCCATATTTGATTGCAGGATTTCTTTGCAGTAAACAACCTGACCGTGGGTGTCGGTGATAAAAACGTCGGCACCGATTGCATTGGAAATCTGGTGCAGGGTGTTACAGATTACGATTACGGAGCCTCTGCCGCTTTCACCAAGATAATCCGACCTGAAAACGTCGCTTGTGTTTCGTGCAACGCTGATTGTGTTTTCTGTCAGAAGTTCGCTTTTTTCGTCCATCCACAGCTTGGAAACAAAAAGCAAGAGAGCTCCGCCCAAAAAGACGAAGCTGGCAAGAATTATTGAAATTGTGATAAGAAAATACTTTCGGAAAAGACCCGAACTTTTTCTTGTTTTTTTCATTTCAATCACCTGAAATTCCCTTGCGCCGATTAATCCATAGTTCCGAATTTATAGCCGACGCTCCATACGGTTTTGAGTTCCCATTTGTCGGAAACGCCTTCCAGCTTTTCGCGAAGACGCTTGACGTGAACGTCAACTGTTCTTGAGTCGCCGTAGTAATCAAAGCCCCAGACTTCGTCAAGGAGCTGATCTCTTGTGAAAACTCGGTTGGGATTGCTGGCGAGGTGATAGATAAGCTCCAGCTCTTTGGGAGGTGTGTCAATCTTTTTGCCGTCAACCTGAAGCTCATAGTTGGTGAGGTTAATAACAAGCTTGTCGTAGCGCACTTCCTTGATGTCTGTATGCGCACCTGCGCCGCTTCTGCGGAGCACAGCTTTGATTCTTGCCATAACCTCTTTTGCTTCAAAAGGTTTCACAACGTAGTCGTCTGCGCCCAGTTCAAAGCCAAGCACCTTGTCAAAGGTTTCGCCCTTTGCGGTGAGCATAATAATGGGCATATCCGATGACTTTCTGATTTCTCGGCATACCTGCCAACCGTCAAGCACGGGAAGCATAATGTCAAGAACCATAAGGTCGGGTGAAAGTTCGTGGAACATTCTGACTGCATCGCCGCCGTTGTGGGCAAGAGCAACCTCATAGCCTTCCTTTTCAAGATAGAGCCTTAAAAGCTCGCAAATATTATTGTCGTCATCAACAACAAGAATTTTTTCTGATGCCATAATTAGTCCCCTCCTGTATATAGCTTACAATTATAATTATACACCGATTTATAAAGAATCTGTGAATTGCCGTGAAACAATTATGCCGCAAAAAATGAACAATTATTTAACGGAAAATCTGAAAACGGTGCAGGAATAGAATTTTTCGCCTGCGTCAAAGGTGCATTGGGGAAATTCAGGCATATTGGGTGTGTTGGGATAGTACTGGGTTTCAAGGCAGAAACCTGCGTGCTGAACAAGAGGCTTGCCCTGCTTGCCGATAATTGTTCCGTCAAGGAAATTGCCTGTGTAAAGCTGAACGCCGCAAAGGTCTGTGAAAACTTCAAGCATTCTGCCGCTTTCAGGGTCGTATGCGGTTGCGGCAGGGCCGTCACCTTCGTTGAGGCAGAAGTTGTGGTCGTAACCTTTGCCGATTGCAAGCTGGTCGTCCTCTGCACCGATATCCTTGCCGATTGCCTTGGGCTGTCTGAAATCAAAAGGAGTGCCTTCAACGGGTCTGATTTCACCTGTGGGAATGCTGTTTTCGTCAATGGGAGTGTAAGCGTCAGCGTTAATCTGCAGAACGTGGTCAAGCACGTTGCCCTTGCCTGCAAGGTTGAAATATGCGTGGTTAGTCATATTGATAACAGTCTTTTTGTCGCTGACTGCGTAATATTCAATCTTCAGCGCATTATCCTCGTGAAGAGTGAAAACAACTCTGAAATCCACCTTGCCGGGGAAGCCCATTGCACCGTCGGGGCTGGTGTATGTCATTTCAAGTGAGTTATCGTCGATGATAATTGCCTTCCAGATTGCGGTTGAAAGCTCTGCACCGCCGTGAAGGCAGGTGATGCCTCTCTCGTTCTTTTCAACGTTGTATTCAACATCGTCGATTGAGAATTTGCCGCCTGCAATTCTGTTTGCATATCTGCCGACGGTCATTCCTTCGTAGTCGGAATGGTTTTCGTGACCGTCGATTGTATCAAAGCCTGCAAGCACGTCGGCAAAAATACCGTTTTTGTCAGCGACGTAAATGCTGTTGACGGTTGCACCGTAGGTGATGATATCAACTGCGGTTTCAAGTGAGTTTTTTATTGTGTAGCAATCAACGGCTCTGCCGTCTGCTGTTGTGCCGAATGAATTCTTGACTATCATTTCAATTCCTCCAAAGAATTTATACCTTTATTATACTATTTATTTTATGTACCGTCAACGGTTTATATATTGTCAACGGTGGCTTCATAGTTATATCTGCCTCTGTTTTCGGTTGCCTTGCCGTATTGGATTGCATTGACGGGGCAACGGTTGATGCAGGCTGTGCAATGCTGGCACTTTTTCTTTGTCCAGACAGGCTTGCCTCCCTCAATAGTTATAACGCTGTCGGGGCATAATTTTTCGCACAGACCGCAGGAGACACACTTGTCGGTTGCGTAAAACTTTTTGGTGTTTCTGAACGGATTGTAGAGGGCGTAGACGAATGCACTTTTGATTCCGCCTTGCGTACTGCCCTTTCTGCCGCTTGTGCGGAGCGAAACGTCTTTGCATACGGATTCCAGTTCTTTGTCAGCGTGGCGCAGGAATTTCTGTGCCTTTTCCTTTGTGCAGGGGTCATACATAACCACGTAGTTATCGGGCATCCGCAGGGAATATGAATAATCAAGCTTTCTGCCGAGAGCCTTCTTCAGCATTTTGTCTGCAGTACCCGTATTTGCACCGCAGGTGATGACGGCAAAAACGTATTTTCCAAGGGATTTTTTTACCTCGGGCAGGGATGCAAAACGCTTTATGATTTCGGGCAGACCCCAGAAGTAAACGGGAAAAACAAAGCCTGTGATTTCATCGCTTGCAGAGCCGAAGTCTCCGCTTTTAATCACCTCAACTATATCGACCGCCTTGTCGCCTGACTTTTCGGCAATTACGTCGGCAACGTGGCGTGAATTACCTGTGCCTGAAAAATAATAAATCATATTAACACCTCTGTAAAATTTTAACATCGGCAAAAATTTTTGTCAATAAATCAAGGTTAATATATCCGACCTTTACGGCATATTCAGTTTGAATATATTAACCTTATGCGGTTATAATATGAACGAACCGAGAGTTCATATAAATCAAAAGGAGTCTGTAACAATGGACAAGAACAATCAGCAGAACCAGAACAAGCAGAACAACAACGCTCAGAACAATCAGCAGAACAAGAACAACCAGAACAACGCTCAGAACAAGAAGAAGAACGAAAACTTCTGAAAAAACGCGGTATCTTTCATTCGAAAGGTACCGCAAATTTTATGCCCTGATATAATTTATCAAAATCAATATGTAATGATAAGCAACGGGGAGGAGCAGGGCAGGCACCATATTAAGGGTTTTGAATTTGTCTTTCAGAAGGAAATTCAGACCGATTGCCATAATTATTGCGTAGCCTACCATACATATCTGCTCAAGAAGTTCGCCCTGAAGAATACCGCTGAGAGAGCCTGCCAGCAGAGAAATTCCGCCCTGATAAATAAGAATGGGAATAAAGGTGAAAATAACTCCGTAGCCAAGGGTTGCACCGAAAATAATGGCATTCACAAAGTCCAGCGCACTCTTGACAAAGAGAACGGAGCTGTCGCCCGTGAGACCGTCGTTGATTGAGCCGACTATTGACATTGCGCCAACACAGAAAAGTACGGTACCGTTGATAAAGCCTGATGCAAAACCGTCGGATTTGAATTTGTTTTCAACGCCTTTGCAGAATTTGCCGAAACGTTCATCAAGCTTCAGAAGTTCGCCCAGAAGAGTGCCGATTACAAGAAAAACAACAAGCAGAAGCTCTCCGCTGCTTGAGAGTTTTCCGTTTTCGGCAGTAAACATATTTGAAATCACACCGTTTATGCCGATTATCAGCACCGCAAGACCCAGAGCCTTGTTGATGCTCAGGGTATAGCTTTCTTTTATGCCTTTTTTCAGCAGTATGCCGATAAGACCGCCCACAATAACTGCAACGGCATTGACCAATGTGCCTGTCATAAAATCACCTTACTTTCCGAATAATAGGATTTTATCACTTTACATCGTAAAAGTCAAGAGACGGACAAAAAGGACAGCCGAAGCTGTCCTTTGATAAAACTTATTTCTGGAACATAAGAAGCAGGAAACCTGCCGCAACTGCGGAGCCGATAACACCTGCAACGTTGGGTCCCATTGCGTGCATAAGAAGGAAGTTTGTGGGGTTGTATTTTCTGCCTTCCGTCTGTGCAACTCGAGCCGCCATAGGAACGGCGGAAACGCCTGCCGCACCGATGAGGGGGTTGATTTTGCCGCCTGTGACAAGGTAAAGAACCTTGCCAAGGAGAACGCCGCCTGCAGTTGAGAACGCGAAAGCGAGAAGTCCGAGAATAACAATCTTGATTGTTGTCCACTGAATGAAATCAACGCCGTTTGCGGTTGCACCAACTGTTACACCAAGCATAATCGTGACTATGTTGGTCAGGGCATTCTGGGCGGTATCGCTGAGTCTGTCCGTTACACCGCATTCCTTGAGAAGGTTACCGAACATAAGCATACCGATAAGGGGAGCTGCGTCGGGAAGAAGGAATGCAACGATGATGAAAACAACGATGGGGAAAATAATCTTTTCAACCTTGCTTACCTTGCGGAGCTGCTTCATTTCAACTTCTCTTTCCTTTTTTGTGGTGAGAAGCTTCATAATGATGGGCTGAATAATGGGGATAAGTGCCATATAGGAATAGGCGGCAAGTGCGATTGGTGCCAGCAGATGACCTGCAAGTCTTGATGCAACAAGGATTGCTGTGGGGCCGTCTGCACCGCCGATGATTGCGGTTGATGCAGCCTCCTGAGGAGTGAATCCGAGGAGAATTGCAATGATGAATGCAACGTAGATGCCAAGCTGTGCCGCCGCACCGAGAAGAAGGCTGACGGGGTTTGCAAGGAGAGGACCGAAGTCTGTCATTGCACCGATGCCAAGGAAAATAAGGCAGGGGAAGACGGAACTTTTGACGCCTGCGTAAAGCAGCCTGAGCACACCGCTGTCATACCAATGAGCGCCTTCAACAAGATTCGTTGTGTCCATAAGTCCTGTGGGGTCGTCCATAAGACCTGCGCCCGGCATATTGGCAAGAAGGATGCCGAATGCAATGGGAACAAGAAGAAGGGGTTCGAATTTCTTTGCAATTGCAAGATAGAGGAAAATGAAGGCAACAAGAATCATTACCGCATATTTCCATCCGCCCTCCTGGCTGAAAAGAATTGAAAAACCTGAATTCTCCCAGATACCCTTTGCGATGTTAACAATAAAATCCATCAGGGATATCCTCCTTAATCTTAGCCGATAACGGCAAGAACCTCGTCGGTATCAACTGTTGAACCCTTTGAAACAAGAATCTGTTTTACTGTGCCTGCGCAGGGAGCAACGATTTCATTTTCCATTTTCATAGCTTCAAGAACGATGATAACGTCGCCTGCATTGACAGCTGAGCCTACTGCTGTGTTAACAGCAAGGATTGTGCCGGGCATGGGAGCAACAATCTTTGTGCCTTCTGCGGGAGCAGCTGCAACGGGTGCTGCTGCAGGAGCAGGAGCAGCCTCGGGAGCAGGAGCAGCTGCGGGAGCTGCAACAGGTGCTGCGACGGGTGCAGCAACAGGAGCTGCAGGGATAACTGCGTCTGTTACGTTAGCGATAACAGCTTCGCCTTCTTCGACGATTACTTCGTATGCTTTTCCGTTAAGATTTACAATATATTTCATAATGATTATTCCTCCACTTTCTTGATTGATTTGAAGATTAGTCTTTCAAGGGGGATGCCGCTTTCGTTGCTTACGATTGCCATAATTGTTGCAACGGTGTTTTCGTCAACACCTTCAAGCTCGAGACCTGCGGGAGCAAGGCATCTGATTGACTTGAAGCTGAGCTTTTCAAGGGGAATGCCGCTTTGGTCGCTGACAAGCGCCATCACAACTGCCGCTGTGCGCTCGTCTGTGTCAATAAGACGCAGACCGCCTGAAACCGCAACTGCAGGTGCAGCAGCTGCTGCAGGAGCAACGGGTGCTGCGGTGGGGGCAGGTGAAGGTGTGCCTGAATTTTCTTCAGGTACGGGCATTACAACTCTGTTTTCAAAAGCTCTGAATACTTTGGAAAGGAGAACAATGAGGATTGAAAGGATTGCAAGTTCAAGGAGAACCACCAGGATTCCTGCAACCGCAACCAACATTGTTTCCGACATTGTCAGTTCAATTTTATCTGCAAACATATCCGTCACCCTCAGTCAATTCTCTTGATTGTGTATGCGAATGTGTTCTTCTTCTTTGCTTCACGCTTCTCGAAGAAAGCCTCTGCCTGAGCAGGGAATGCGATGTATGAAAGAACGTCTTCATCGCAGGTTGCTCTGTCGCCGAGATATGCTCTTGCTTCTTCCATACCGGGTTCAAGAGTGTCTGCGAATCTGCCTGTGAAGGGAGCTTCGTCACCGAGAACAAGCTTCTGGAGTTCTTCGCTCACCTTGCCGGGTGCCTGACCGTATTCGCCCTTGATGTAGCTCTTTACTTCCTTGGAGATGTTTTTGTATCTTTCGCCTGCAAGAACGTTTGCAGTTGCCTGAACACCAACCATCTGGCTCATGGGAGTTACGAGGGGAGGATAACCGAGGTCTTCGCGGACTCTGGGAGTTTCAAGAAGAACTTCGTCAAGCTTATCAAGCTTCTTCTGTGCAGTAAGCTGTGCAACAAGGTTTGAAAGCATACCGCCGGGAATCTGGTAGATAAGAGCGTCGGTCTGTGTGCCCATAACAACGGGATTGAGAAGACCGCTTTCAAGTGCCTTTGCGCGGATGGGCTTGAAGAAATCGTTGATTTCCTTGCATACGTTTTCGTCAACGTCAACTTCGTAGCCGTATTCCTTGTGAGTGTAAACAAGAGTTTCTGTTGCAGGCTGTGAAGTACCGCCTGAGAAACAGGAAATAGCGGAGTCAATAACGTCTGCGCCTGCTTCAACGCACTTGAGGAGTGTCATGAAGCCGAGACCTGTTGTTGAGTGAGTGTGAACAACGATGGGAACTTTTACGTTAGCTTTGAGAGCCTTAACGAGTTCATATCCCTCTTTCGGGCTCATAATGCCTGCCATATCCTTGACGCAGATCGACTGAACGCCGAGAGCCTCAATCTGCTTTGCGAGCTTGACGTAGTTGTCAAGGTTGTGGATGGGGCTGATTGTGTAGCAGATTGTGCCTGATGCGTGAGCACCGCACTTGAGAGTTTCGTCAACTGCTACTTCAATGTTGCGAACGTCGTTGAGTGCGTCAAAAATTCTGATAATATCGATGCCGTTTTCAACGCTCTTTCTGATGAACATACGGACAACGTCATCGGGATAATGCTTGTAGCCGAGAAGGTTCTGACCTCTGAGGAGCATCTGGAGCTTGGTGTTGGGGCAAGCCTTTTTGATGTTTCTGAGTCTTTCCCAGGGATCTTCATCGAGGTAACGAAGGCAGGAGTCAAATGTTGCTCCGCCCCAGCACTCGAGTGAGTAATAGCCTGCCTTGTCAAGCTTTTCAAGAACAGGTCTGAAATCTGAAAAAGGCATTCTGGTTGCGATGAGGGACTGGTTAGCGTCTCTGAGCACGGTTTCTGTGAAATTAACTTTCATAAAAACTCAAATTCCTTTCTTTTTAATGGAAATTTTTTGCTGATTAAAAGTTGATGCGAGCTGCAATATAATCTTCAAGAGCATCAATTGAGATACGCTCCTGCTGCATTGTGTCACGGTCACGGACTGTTACACAGTTGTCTTCAAGTGATTCAAAGTCAAATGTGATGCAGATGGGAGTGCCGATTTCGTCCTCGCGGCGGTAACGCTTGCCGATTGAACCTGTTTCGTCAAAGTCAACCATAAACTTCTTCTGGAGTTTTTCGTAAACCTTGAGAGCATCGGGTGAAAGCTTCTTTGAAAGGGGAAGAACTGCTGCCTTGAAGGGAGCAACTACGGGGCTGAGGTGAAGAACTACTCTAGTGTCGTTCTTTTCAGCGTCGATAACCTCTTCGTCATAAGCTTCGCAAAGAAGAGCGAGAACCGTTCTGTCAAGACCGTAGGTTGACTCGATGATGAAGGGGATGTACTTCTCGTTGGTTTCGGGATCAAGGTAGTCCATCTTCTGACCGCTGTATTCCTGATGTCTTGTGAGGTCAAAGTTGGTTCTGTTATGTGTGCCGTTGATTTCGCCCCAACCGAAGGGGAAGAGGAATTCGATATCGCAGGCTGCCTTTGCGTAGTGAGCAAGCTTTTCGTGGTCGTGGTAACGGAGATTTTCAGCCTTGATGCCGAGATCCTGATAGTACTTCATACCGTATTCCTTGAAGTAATCGTAAAGCTCGCTGTCTGTGCCTTCCTTGCAGAAGGTCTGGAACTCCATCTGCTCGAACTCGATTGTTCTGAATGTGAAGTTACCGGGTGTGATTTCGTTTCTGAAAGCCTTACCGATCTGACCGATGCTGAAGGGAAGCTTTGCTCTCATTGTTCTCTGAACGTTGAGGTAGTTAACGTATTCACCCTGAGCATTTTCGGGACGGAGATAGATAACGCTCTTGCTGTCGTTGGTAACGCCTCTGAAAGTCTGGAACATAAGGTTGAATTCTCTGATGCCTGTGAAGTTGTGCTTACCGCACTTGGGGCAGGGAATTGAGTGAGCCTTGATGTACTCAAACATTTCTTCCTTTGTCATACCGTCTGCGTGTGCATCGGGATCAAAGTCGTCGATAAGGTTGTCTGCTCTGTGACGCATTTTGCATTCCTTACAGTCAAGAAGAGGGTCAGAGAAGCTGGCAACGTGACCGCTTGCTTCCCAGACTCTGGGATGCATAAGGATATCTGCATCAACTTCGTAGCTGTTCTTTCTTTCCTGAATGAAACGCTTGCGCCATGTGTCTTTAACGTTGTTTTTCATTCTTGCACCGAGGGGGCCGTAGTCCCAGGTGTTTGCAAGACCGCCGTAGATTTCGCTGCCTGCAAAGATGAAACCTCTGCCCTTGCAGAGAGCAACGATTTTTTCCATGGTTTTGTCTGTGTTTTTCATCATATCAAAAACTCCCGCATTATAAATTTTTACTATTATATCTTACCCCAAAAAATGTAAAAAATCAATACTTTCTGCAACTAAAAAAGACCGCAAAACGCGGCCTTTTTTGGTAATTTGTAATATATGTAATAAAATAAAAGGAAAATCAGATATCTACCAGCTCGTAAAGACAGTCTGAAAGCTCCTTTGTGTTTTCTTTTTTCAGCAAGCTGATTGTGAATTTTTCGGATTCGGTGCGGATGATAAGTGCAGGATTGGAGTGACGGGACGTGCCGATATTTTTGAATTCGAGTTTTTCTATCTCATTGTAAAAAGCCTCGAAATACACAGTTTTGAACGGGATATGCGGATTGGTGGGGATATAGCCGTAAATTCCGTTTTTGCAAAGGGCAACGGAGCAGCTTTTAAGCTTGAAATATGAAAATATTCCGAAGAAAACAACAAAAATGCCTATAACTGTACCGATAATCATTCTGGTTACCGCAGTTGAACTGTAAAAACTGAAACGCCCGAAATCCCATATGGAATATACTGAAAATCCTATAATACCAAGTCCGATAAAGACATATAAAAGCGTGTTGAAGGTAAGCCCGTCGCTGTAGTCGTAAAAGCGGAGAGTTTTGCCGAATTTTTCGGATTTGGAGCTTGTTTTTTCTGTCGGAGTGTCGGCAAGACAGTTACCGCATTCGGGGCAGATTTCATCGGAATTACGGATATCCGCGCCGCAAAAATTGCATTTCATATTTCTTCTCCTTGTCTTATCGGGTTCGTTTTTTTGACTTTCTGATTTTGTTATACCACGCAAAAGCGGAAAAGTCAATCAAGAAAAAGAACAGCCGCAAGGGCTGTCCATACGATACGATGATTGTTGGCTTTCGGGCGGGTGATATCCGCCCCAGCGCGTTTTGAATATACCACGGTAATGGTAGGAAACGGATATTATCCGTTCCGTTTTACGGTCGACCAAAGGTCGCCTCTACGGATTGCAGATTCAATCCGCTTCCCCTGAAAGGGAGACGACATTACATTTACATTTTGAAATTCACTCTTGAAATTCCGCCGCTTCTCCTTAATGGAGGTAATTCAGTCTTATTGATGTAGTTATTATTAATATTCAGTATTATTTCCGCTTAAATTTGTGGAGTCTTGAATCCAATTTTTGTGGAGTCAAGAATCCACTTTTTGTGGATTCAGGAGTCCAATTTTTGTGCCTGCTTGTCCACGGTGTGTGGATAAGTGGGGGACGGACAGACAACCTCACCCTGACAAGGCGGAAAACCGCAAAATCAAGACAAAAGGACAGCCGCAAGGGCTGTCCTCACAGAATGCTTGATTTTATAAGATGCCGTGTAAAATCATATTTACAAAGCCTTCAATAATCTGACTTATCGGTTCTTTTACTTGTCCAATGAATTCGGGGCTTGTGAATTTTCTGAAAAGCTCTGCATAAATATCAAAAGCTTCCTCGCTGAAAAAAGAACCTATAAACTGAAACAATTCCGTTCTCCCTTCGGCATCAAACAGCATTTTTACGATTGCGGCAAAAATCATAGGGAGAATAAAAGGTGCCAGAAGTACGGATGTACCCATAGTAAATCTCCTTTCTTAACCGAAAATCATTGAATAGAGTGTGCCGAATACAAAATTAAGAGCATACATTCCTTTAATCTGAAATTCAATGATTTTATCAGAATTTTCGGCTACAAACTGTGACAGCTTTTCAAAAACATCAAAACCCAACAAACCAAAAACATTCTCGATTGCTGCATAAAGAGCCATTAAAGGTGCGAGAAAAACCAAAAGAACTGATGTACCCATAAAATAACCTACCTTTCCAGATTATCAATCATTGTGAACAGGCTGATAAAAAACTCACGGGTTTTCTGTGCTTTGGAGTTGAGTCCGATAACCGTGCCGTGGTCACCCTTGGCTACGGGCGCAACGTTCCAGATCCCTCGGGTGATATCTTCTGCGTTTTCGGGCAACGACATATATTCTTCTCCGCTCGGATATCTTGCGGATGCAACGTTGACCAGTCCGTCATTTTCCTGCCAGGATTCGTCAAGCACAATACCGCCTGCGGTGGTACCCTTGAACGAACCCATTGCCAGCGCAAAGGGTGAAAGAATGGGCAGAGTTGAGGTTACGGGAATATGCTTGCCAAGGATTTTACCCTCCTGAGTTGTGCTGTAAGCGTATGAAAAATAGTAAACACCCTTAACGGTTTTGATTTCCTTGTTCAGTTCTGCCGCACCGTCAGGCGAAAGGTCATAAGCCGCGTGGTCATTACCCGATGCGGTAACTGCCGCAATGGCACTTTTGGGGTCGATTCCGTCAATGCCGAAATGACCGAGATTGAAATCGAAAACTCCCTCGACGGGGCTTGCGATTCCTGCAACGCCAAAACAGAGAGTCATCAGCATATCCGTTGTGTCTGTGACTCCGAGAGTGCTGCCGACGGTGTTGAGAACTTCTGTCAGCGATGAGCCGTTATGGGGCGCACAGAGTGCGGTTACGGAGTGAACGTAGTCACCCTTGCCGCCTGTGAAAAGAGGCGAAATATCATCACCCGTTGCCTGAATTTCAGCTTCGTTGCCGTATTCGAGCAAGGATACGAGAAGTCTTACGGTTGCACCGCCGAATGAGTGACCCACAAGGTTTATTTTTACCGTCTGACCGCCGTTCATTTTCTGACCCCAGTTTTCAATAAGAGGCTCTGTGTAGGTTTTGCCGTAGCGGTTATGGTTATGCTCCTTTGAATGAGCCTCACCGTAGTCAACCCGTGTGCCTGTAAGCTGAGCGTAAAGCTCGCAGGCTCTGTCCCACGCGCTTGAAACGGGACCTACGCTGGGGGTATGCACTTCATAGCCCTGACCTTCCAGATAAGTCTTAAGGTCAAAGTTTCCGCCGCCCCAATACTGAGCAACGTCGTTGATGCTGTTGCCCTCGCCCCAGCCGCCGAGACCGTGGACAAGGACGTAGGAATAGCTCAGCTTGCCGCCGTTTGCTTCATACCAAAGGTTCTTTATTCCCCCGTAATAGGCGGGTACGCAGATTGCCGTGACAACAATGGCAATAACAAGAAAAATTGCGGCTATTTTAAGAGCAAGATTTTTCTGCGGAGGCTTTTTTTCTGCAGGTGCAGGAATGTAGTCAACCTCATCTTCATCTGTGTCCGACGGAGTCTCTGCGATTTCTTCGGAGGGTTCGTCGGGGACAGCGGTTTCGGGAGTTTCGTCTTTAAGAAGGTAATCTGTTGATACTCCGAAAAGCTCGCTCATAGCAATGATTTTATCTATATCGGGAAGAGTGCCGCCTGATTCCCATTTTGAAACGGACTGTCTGGAAACGCCAAGCTTTTCTGCAAAGGCTTCCTGAGACAATCCTTTTTCTTTTCTCAGTTTAAGTATTTTTTCGGAAATGTTCATTTTTGCTCTCCTTTATGGAACGGTGTTCGGTTCGTATGGTTTGAATTATATTCCCGAACGGCGGTTTATTCAACCAACTTTGGTGGACATTTGAAAAAAATCCGCAAAAAACAATGTAAACTCGGGTTTACATTTGTACTTTTGAGCTGTTTTTGTTACGATTATAGTATCACTTTTGTTTTCGGTAGTCAATAAAAGTGAGGATATGTTTTTAAAACGTTAAAATTGAAATTGTAAAGCAAAGTTGCTTGAAAAGAACGGATGAAGATGTTATAATCCTAAAAAACGGAGGGAAAATTATGAGAATCAAAAAAATTATTTCGATGGTTATGGCAATTCTGATGATTGCTGCTATGTCTGTCAATTCGTTTGCTGAAGAAACCGGGCCTGAAATGATAACGGGCGCGAAAGTGTATATTGATACGGATAAACTTGTTGGAAAATCTGTTGATGAGTTAGCACAGTTTTTGTCAACAGATACCCCGGGAATTGAAATTGACAAAGAGAACATAATGATTACGAAAATGAACGGGATTATTTCTGAAAGCGAAAAATATGAATATTCCGTTAATTATTATGCACAGATTCATCTCTATCCGCAGGAAGGCTACAAGCTTTCGGAATCAATGACAGACCTCAGAGACGCTGTAACCGTAGAGGGAAGAAGAGTTCTTGTTCCATACGATGCAAACAGTGAAGCTCCTTTTGTCTCGGTGCATTATGCGACTCCTGTTTACGATGAGTACATCACGGTTAACTTTTCTTTCCGAGCAACGGGTCCCATGAATGTTGTTGACACAATAGACTTAAGCTTTGATACCGATATTGACGGCAAAACACCTGCGGATTTCAAGGATTTTCTTTCGGTTAATACCGAAGGCGTTAAAATGGGAAGTGAGAAATTCTGGGCAACTCACGGCTATCCCGAATGGCCTTCAAGCAAAAACGCGGAGATTTATGAGGCAGGCAAGATCTATTATTCGGCGATATATATTTATCCCGAGGAAGGCTATGCCTTTCCGCAACCCGTTGCTTTGACGGTAAACGGTCAGAAAACCTATGAGGGTGACCCTGTTTATGTGATTAAAACGGAATATGAAACCGTAACCGACACAACAAAAGAATCCTGCAAATACGTAAAAATTCTTTTGGAATACCAAGTGGCGGAATCTGTCAAAGAGCTGACCTTTTTTGAAAAAATCGGTCAGGCGATCAGCGACTTCTTCCTTGCAATCGCAACGTTTTTTACAGAAACCTTTATTCAGCCTGTTGCTGATTTGTTTATGGGAATAGCATGAAATATTAGCAGAGCCTGTCTGGCAGAATTTGTCAGACAGGCTCATTTTTTTGTTAAATTTAAAGTAAAAATACTTTTGCAAGACCGAAATAGATAACGAGGGTAACGATATCAACAAGGGTTGCAATCATGGGTCCCGCCATAAGTGCAGGGTCAAGCTTGACGATTTTTGCGAAAATGGGCAATGAGCAACCGATGAGCTTTGCAACAACGATTGCGCAGAACATTGCAAGGGAAACAACAAGGAAAACTTCGATTGTGCCTTCGCAGAAAAGATACATTCGCAGAATGTTCGCTGCCGCAAGCACTGCACCGCAGATTGATGCAACACGAAGTTCCTTCAACACGATTTTAAGGTAGTCCTTAATCTCGATTTCACCAACCGCAAGACCGCGGATAATAAGGGTTGAAACCTGGCTGCCTGCGTTACCGCCCGTGCCCATCAGCATAGGCATTGACGCGGTCAGGGCAACAAAGCCTGCAAGCAGGGTTTCGTAGCCTTCGATAATTTTGCCCGTAAACGTGCCTGAAATCATCAGGATAAGAAGCCAGAGAATTCTGTTCTTTGCAAGCTTGAATACGCCTGTTTTCAGGTATTCGTCATCCGACGGAGCAAGCAAAGCCATCTTTTCAAAGTCTTCGGTGGTTTCTTCTTCGATAACGTCCACGATATCGTCGACGGTGATGATGCCTACAAGGCGGTTTTCACGGTCAACAACGGGTACGCTCAGAAGGTCGTATTTTTTAACGATATCCGCAACGTATTCACGGTCATCGTGAGTATTAACTGAAATAAGCTGTGCATCGTCCTCCATAATGTCGCCGACAAGGGTGTCCTGCTCGCAAAGCAGGAGGGAGAGCAGGGGAATGCTTCCCAGCAGATGATGTTCACGGTCAATGCAGTAGCAGGTGTAGACGGTTTCTTTGTCTACGCCTGTTTTTCTTATTTTATCAATGGCTTCCGCCGCGGTAAGGCTTGTGCGCAGATGCACCATTTCAATTGTCATCAGGCTGCCTGCACAATCCTCGGGGTATTTGAGGAAGCGGTTAATCAATTTTCGGGTTTCGGGGTCTGAATGAGCAAGCACTCGGGTAACAACGCTGGCAGGTACTTCCTCAAGAAAGTCAACCGTATCGTCAAGGAACATTTCATCGAGAAGTCGTTCAAGCTCGGAGTCTGTGATTGAACGCACCAGTTCTGCCTGAGTATCAGGCTCAAGATATGAGAAAACCTCTGCTGAAATATCTTTTGGCAAAACACGGAATGCACGGAGTCTGTCCTTTGGCTCAAGTGCTTCGATAAGCTGGGCGGCGTCAACAACGTTGAGTTCGCACAGCATTTCTCTCAAGGCTGAAATTTCACCTTTTTCCGAAAGTTCAACAAGCTGTTCAAGCAGAAGTTCAAAGTTTTCGATTTCCATAAAAAAAGCATCTCCTTTCGCGGATTCACCGCAAAGGGGATGCAACCAAAAAGAAGCGATTCATCAATAAATCACTTTGAGTGCAGTTCCGTCAATGCGGCAGAATATGTAGTTTGGTATCTACTTCGGGGGTTGGGAATATCGGAACTGCCCAATTATCTCACCTCTTGAAAAAATTTTTCTACCCCTTAATCCTACACCCAAAAAGGCAATAAGTCAAGCAAAAATGCAAAAAAATCCGAAAGATAAAAATATCAGGCAAAAACGGAGAAAATCGGCGATATATGGGTGAAAACGGGTGGAATCGGGAGAAATTGAGTGGTAAAACAAATCGGAAAAATAAAAAAATTGACCTTGGCAGGTCAAAAAAAGCCGCTGTTTCAGCTATGGTTGAAAGGCTTTGACGGTGAATACGTTACCGACGGCTTTTCGGAAAGGAGAGGATAACCGATATGACAGAAAAAGAAAAACTTTTCTGTGCTTATTACGCCGAGGACGGCGATGCAAGGGGATGCGCCGCAAGGGCAGGCTTTGTTGTTGCGCCCCGAAGAAGCGCATCAAGGCTTCTTGCAAGGGAAGATATCCGCGGCGAAATTCAGCGTCTTGAAAAAGAGAAGAAAGCAACCGTTGCCCTCATTGAAAAGGGTCTGCGCCGACTTGCTTTCGGCTCGGTTGCGGATGCAATGAAGCTGATGCTCTGTGAGGACACAATGACCGCAGAGGAAATTGAAAAGCTGGATCTTTTTAACGTTTCCGACATCAAGCGACCAAAGGGCGGCGGACTTGAAATCAAGTTTTTTGACAGGCTGAAGGCACTTGAAAGGCTGGAAAAAATGGGTTCAGGTGAAGAAAATACCCAAAGCAGTTTTGTTCAGGCTCTTGCCGAGGGTGCAAAACTGCTTTCCCAGGGTGATGAGGATTGAGCAACAAAAAACAGGGCTTCACTCCTTTTTCGCCAAAGCAGATGAAGGCACTTTGCTGGTGGATGTCCGACAGCCCGTACAGGGCACGGGACGCAATCATCTGTGACGGTGCGGTGCGTTCGGGCAAGACGCTGTGTATGTCGGTTTCTTTCGTGACGTGGGCTTTTTCGGAATTTTCGGACCGTTCCTTTGCCCTTTGCGGAAAAACCATTGCCTCTTTGCGCCGCAACGTTGTGACGGTTGTTCTGCCCGTTCTGCGTGAGCTGGGATTTGAATGCAATGAAAAGTATTCCCGTAATCTTGTGGAAATCACCTTCAGAGGTGCGACCAACAGATTTTATCTTTTCGGCGGCAAGGATGAAGGCTCGGCGGGTCTGGTTCAGGGAATGACTCTTGCAGGTGTTCTGCTTGATGAGGTCACGCTTATGCCCCGTTCGTTTGTTGAGCAGGCGTTGGCAAGATGCTCGGTTGAGGGGTCAAAACTATGGTTCAATTGCAACCCCGAGCATCCAATGCATTGGTTTCACGAAGAATGGATAAAAAAGCGCGACGAAAAAAACTGCTTTTATCTGCACTTTACGATGAAGGATAACCCGTCCCTGACACCGTCTATTATCCGCCGATATGAAAAACTCTATTCGGGTGCGTTCTATGAAAGATTCGTTCTTGGCAGATGGGTGGCGGCACAGGGCAGTGTGTATCCTATGTTTTCGCAGGAAAAGCACGTTGTAATACCTCCCGAAACCTTTGAAAAGTATTACATATCCTGCGATTACGGCACGGTCAATCCCTCTTCATTCGGATTGTGGGGTAAAAACGGCGGAAAGTGGTACAGAATCAAAGAATACTATTTCGATTCCCGTGCGGAGGGCAGGCAGAAAACCGACAGCGAGCATTACGATGCACTTGTTGAGCTTGCAGGCGGTATGAAGGTTGAAGCCGTTATCGTTGACCCCTCTGCCGCAAGCTTTATGGAATGCATAAGGCGGGGCGGAGAATTCAGGGTTATTCCTGCAAAAAACGACGTTATTGACGGAATCCGCCGTGTTTCCGATTGCCTGAAGGAGCAGAAAATTCTGTTTTCCCCCCAATGCAGGGACTCAATCAGGGAATTCGGGCTTTACCGTTGGGAGGAAAGCTCCGCAAAGGATTCCGTCAGGAAGGAAAATGACCACGCAATGGACGATATCCGCTATTTTGTTTCAACCGTGCTTGCGCAACAGGACGACGGCGGATTTTTTGCCCTTGCGGCGAAAAGACGATGAAAGGAGGATGATGGATGGCTATTTTTAAGAAAAGAAAAATATCAAGAGTTTCGGCTCCCGTAACTCAGAATTCAACTTCAAAACCCTTTGGCATTCTGGACGGCTACGTGCCTCTTGCCGCACCGCAGAACAAGCTTTATTACGCTCTGCGTGAGGCTGTGCCCGTTATCGATGCGGCAATATTCAAGCTTGTACGTCTGACGGGCGGTTTTGCCGTTGAGTGCAACAATGCGGCTGCTCAGGCTGAGCTGGAAGAATTTATTCTCTCCGTGCCTGTGGGCGGCAACAGACAGGGAATGAACGCATTCATCGAAAGTTATTTTGAACAACTTCTGACCTGCGGCACGGCTCTCGGCGAAATCGTTACGGACACAGACGGAGTGCCCAGAGGACTTTTCAACGCGCCTCTTGATTGTATTGAACTTAAAAGGCACAAAAACGGGTTTGATATTGATATTTTCACCCGTGACGGCATGGAATTGCGCAGGGTAACCCGTCCTGAAATGTGCCTGCTCAGCGTGCTTAACCCCGAGCCGGGAGCGCTTACGGGTTGCTCAATGCTGAAAGGTCTGCCTTTTGTCAGCTCGGTTCTGCTCAAGATTTTTGAGAGCATCGGAGCAAATTGGGAGCGAGTGGGTAATCTGCGTTTTGCAGTTACTTATAACCCCAAGAACGATGCTATGGACAGAGCGTACGCAAAAGACAGAGCAATGCAGGTTGCAAAGGAATGGGGCGAAGCAATGCAAAGCGGCTCCGAAATCAGGGATTTTGTTGCCGTGGGTGACGTTCAGATAAAGGTTATCGGCGCAGATAATCAGATTCTGGACAGCAACGTGCCCGTCCGACAGATGTTGGAGCAGATTGTTGCAAAAACAGGTCTGCCGCCCTTTATGCTGGGACTTTCATGGTCAAGCACGGAGCGAATGTCCTCCCAGCAGGCAGACGTGCTGACAAGCGAGCTTGAGTCATACAGACGAATTCTGACACCCGTAATCAGAAAAATCTGCAACGCTTATCTCAGAAGCAGAGGATATTCCTGTGCGGCAAAGGTCGTGTGGGATGACATTACCCTGCAGGATGAGGTTGAGTTGAGCAGAGCCGAGCTTTACAGAGCTCAGGCGGAAAAGATAAGGAGAGGTGAATAACACGGAAAAGGAAAAGAATATTCTGCCCGATGAGGAGCTTGAACTTATCGGACAGTTTGCAAGAAAAGAACTTGACAGAGACGAACTTTATACTTTTTCGCTTATTCTCTGCGATAATGAAATTGACAGGGATAACGAGAAGTTTACCGTTTCTGCTCTGCATACCCTTGCAAAGCTTTTTGTGGGCAAAACGGGCATCTTTGACCACAATATGAAAAGCAAGGACCAGACGGCAAGAATTTATGATGCCGAGGTTATGACCGATGAGACACGTAAAACCGCTGACGGTGAGGTGTATACCTACGTCAAGGCAAAGGCATATATGGTCAGAACCGAAAAGAACAAGGATCTTATTGCAGAAATCGATGCAGGAATCAAAAAGGAAACCAGCGTCGGTTGCTGCGTGAGGGATATCAGCTGCTCAATCTGCGGCAAGAATATCAAAACTCAGGGCTGCGAGCATCAGAAGGGTAAAGCCTACGGCGGCAAGCTTTGCTGCTACCTGCTCAGCGAGCCTTCGGATGCTTATGAGTGGTCGTTTGTGGCGGTGCCTGCTCAGAAGAATGCAGGAGTTATCAAATGCTACGACCCCACAGCGGAAAACGAAACCCTTGCCGAAATGGCAATGGAATTCAAACAGGAGCTTAAGGCGGAAATTCTGCGATGCGCCGCAACGGTTATCCCCGAAATGAAGGGTGAAGCCATTGAGGAAATCTGTGATGCAATCTCGCTCAAATCTCTGCGTGAAATGTACGGAGCATTCAAAGAAAATGCCCGCAAAAGTCTTCCTGTTATCAGACAGCTTGACAGCGGAAAAACAGAAAATGACGGAGAAAATTCCGTCTATTTAATTTAAAAGTGACACTTTAAGGAGGATATATTATGTCAGTATCATTCGGCGGTTTTAACGAAAATACCGCAACTTTTAAGGCAACAGAAGAAATTGCAAAGGGTACAGCAGTAAAGATGAGCCAGTCGGGCACAGTTGCACCCTGTGCAGAGGGCGATGCTTTCTGCGGCATTGCAAATGAATGCAGCGGCGGCTACGCAAGCGTACAGCTCAGCGGCACAGTAACCGCAAAATTCAGCGGCACCGCACCCGAAGTAGGCTATGCAAATCTTGCTTGCGGCAGTGACGGTGTCAAGGCAGACGGCAACGGCAGAGAATATCTTGTTGTTGCGGTTGATGACACTGCATCAACCGTCACTTTCATTATGTAAGGAGGAATAACAATGGCTAATTTTGATAATATCAGACTTGAAAAGGGTCTTTACTCATCAGGTAACTTCACAAAGGCACTTGAGAGCATTGATCCCACAGAAAATTACAAGGGTACTTCACTTGAAGGTCTTGACGCATATCAGCGCCAGCTTAAGCGTTTCAGCATCAAGGTAGGTGGCCCTTCAAGCGACGTTGTGGACAAGTTCTTCAAGAATTCAGACAGCGCCGTACTTTTCCCCGAATATATTTCAAGAGCAGTAAGACAGGGTCTTGAGCAGGCGGATATCCTTTCCGATATCGTTGCATCAACAACCGTAATCGACGGTCTTGACTACCGTTCAATCACTTCAATTCCCACGGAGGATGAAAAGGAACTTAAGGTTGTCAAGGAGGGTGCTTTCATCCCCGAAACAACGGTTCACACAAAGGAAAACCTTGTTAACCTCAAGAAGAGAGGCAGAAGCCTTGTTGCTTCATACGAAGCAATCCGTTTCCAGCGCCTTGACCTTTTCACCGTCACACTCCGCCAGATCGGTGCTTACATTGCGAGAACACTTCTCAAGGATGCAATCGGTGTTATCGTTGACGGCGACGGCAGCGGCAATGCGGCTGAGGTTGTCAACTGCGCAAATGCAGGCACTCTCACATATGCCGACCTTGTTAATTTCTGGAACGGTTTTGATCCCTATGAGCTTAACACAATCGTTGCAGACCCTGCCGTTATGGCGCAGATGCTCAATATGGAGCAGTTCAGGGATGCGGCTGCAGGACTCAATTTCCACGGCAGCGGCGATATGATTACTCCCCTCGGTTCAAAGCTTCTCAAGTCTGCTTCAGTGGGCGAGGGCAAGCTTATCGGTATTGACAAGACAGCTGCACTTGAAATGGTCAAGGCAGGCGATATTATGACCGAGTATGACAAGCTCATTGACCGCCAGCTTGAACGCGCGGTAATCAGCTGCACAGCAGGTTTTGCAAAGATTTTTGACGGCGCATCAAAGGTGCTTTCCGTTTAACGGAGGGATTTGCTTTGATTGATTGTCTCAGCATTCTTTCTGCATT
Source organism: Acutalibacteraceae bacterium (assembly GCA_045630405.1). Lineage (GTDB taxonomy): Bacteria > Bacillota > Clostridia > Oscillospirales > Acutalibacteraceae > CAG-177. The sequence continues at coordinate 21,772 of JAZQTC010000022.1, read as the reverse complement.
AAGAGAATATTATCCGCACAAGGGTACGGACGAGGAACTTGCTCCTCTCTGTACTGCGGCGGCAAGGGAGATTCAGCCCCGAATCAGGTCAAAGGTTGAGCATTCGGACGTGAGGCTCATCAACCTTGCGGCGGCAATGGTCAACCACCGCCTGTGCGTCAGAAATATGCACTCGGAAGAGGGGATAACCTCTTTCAAGGCGGGCGACGTAACCGTCAGCGTTTCGCCCAATGCGCTCATTGAGCAGGCGGAAAAGGAAAAGGCTGCAGCAATGCTTGCCGCCCTCCCTCTGCTCAAAGATGACGGATTTTTCTTCGGGCAGGTGAACGTATGAATATTGAACCTGTTTTCCGTTATTACGGAAGACCTGTTTCTTTTGTTTCAAAGGATGGCAACGAAGCTGCCGAAACGAAGGCATTCATCAGCCCTCTGAGATATAAAAACAAAATGTATCTCTACGGTGTCAACACCGAAATCGGCTATAACTCTCAGGGTCATTACCTTTATATCGGCCCTCCCGACCCTGACCTGACTGCCGCCGAGGACGGCTCATACATCCGCTGTATGGGTGAAAAATACAGAATCGACAGAGCCGAAAAGGTTTACAACGGTGAAAAGCCCTTTTACATATGGGCGATTATCCGAGTTATGGTTGAAACGGACTGAGGAGTGTGATTTATGAATGAGATAAGTGCATTGCCTGCAAATATAGTTGCGTGGCTGAAAACCAGGGAAGAGCTTTCGGATATCAGATTTCTGACGGAATTCCCTGCGGTGAAAAAGGCGATTCCTCTCAAATACACAACCGTTGCCGTAGGTATTCAGGGAATGGAAATCGTTGATTCCTTTACGGAAAACGATGAGGGAGTGCTTGTGGAAAACGAATTTTGCAGGCAGGCAAAAATAAATCTGCGTCTTTCGATTCACGCTCCTTATTCTTCGGGCGGTGAGGCTTGCCACGATGCATTTACGGATATCATTGACTGCCTGACTTTTGCGTCGGGACTTGATATTCTTTATTCGGGCTGTGACTCTGTTTCGTCGGACAGAGACACGGATGCCTTTGTGCTCAGCGCCTGGGCGACGGTCAACGCATCCCTTTGCCCTGCCGCAACATCGGGACTTGATTTCCCATCGTTTATCACAAAAGATTTGCTTTGCGGTACGCACATAAGGGATGAGGATATTCATCTTTCTCTAAAGCAGAAGGAATATCTCGACACCCCTTTTGTAACGGGCTCTTACTTCGGAATGGGTAACGGCACCCAATCAATAACTCTGGGATTCAAGCCCAGCGTTGTTATTGTGCTGATTAACGGAATGCCGTTATTCACAACGGACGTTTCAACGGGCAAAAGCAGTGCAAGGAGTGCGGTTGGTTTTGATGAAGCCGCTTCCATCGGACTTGAGCTGACAAACTCGGGCTTCAAGGTGCGCACTTCTTCAACCGAGCATATTTCAAATTGCTATCCCGACCTTAATGCCCTTGGTATAACTTACAGATACGTAGCTTTCAAATAAAAAGGCGGCACAGCGGAGAAATCCGTTGTGCCGTTTGTTGTTATTTCTTCATTGCAGCAAGGTCACGGTAGTTGATGAGCTTGATGCCGTGAGCCTCAATGTGCTGTTTTGTTGCAGGGTCTTTCATAACCTGATATTCCCATACTCTGCGCTGCCAGCAGCCTGATGTACCCTTAAGGTCGTCAGTTTCAAGTGAGGGATGGAGATAAGTTTCGGTTATACCCTCGGGGAAATTTGCATAGAGGTCGTAGAGATATTCTCTGAAGTTTTCGTAGCTTTCATCCTGAGGGCCGCTCCATTCGTTGGGGATGAGGTAATCGGGAATTGCAACGCCCATTGCATTTGCAAATTCAACAATCTTGCCGAATACCATTTCAATCATACTCTTGTCAACGTTGATTTCAAGCATTGAGTTGCCCATCATCTCGTCTGTGATGTGGCCGGGCAGACGGAAGGGAAGCTTGTATTCGCCTGCAAGTTCAAGTGTCTTCTGGAGAAGTTCGAATCTGCCTGTTTCGATGCCGTAAAGTGAGCCCATATGGTTGTCAAGGTGTGAGGGGGTTACAAGACCAAGCTTTTTGCAGCGTTCAATCTGTGCTCTGATTTCGCCTTCAACCTCGTCGATGTCAACGTTCTGTTCAACCTGATCGCTTTCGTGCCACATAAAGCCTTCTTCGTCACGGAGAGAATCTGTGTTCTTTGTGTTGACGGGTGCCCAGCGGTACTTTGACCACTCGCTGGTAAACGTGAGATGAACGCCGATTGCAAGCTCGGGATTTGCAGCTGCAAACTGACAAGCCTCGGGTGCCCATGCACAGGGTGTCATGATTGTTGTTGAGGTAAGTGCGCTGGCAGGGTCTTTCATAAGATCCATAACTGCAAGGTTTGCGCCTCTGCACATACCGAAATCGTCCGCATTGATAATAAGATATCTGTCCATTTTTATTTCTCCTTTATATCAGGTCTTTGTACTGAATTTTATTTCCTTCAAACTTGTTGACGTCAAGCTCTTTGTCACCGATGAATGCTTTGTCAACCATCTTTATGCCCTTTACGTATTCGGGTCTGCCCGGGCAGAAGGGATAAAGACCCAGAACACCGAAGATATACCAGATTGCGGTTGTGCCGTTGTCCTCGTCTCCGGGGAAGCCGTCGTCCTCAAAGGAAAACAGTTCGTTGCAGATTTTTTCAACCCAGTATGCGGATTTTTCAACGTTACCAAGAGCCGAATAAATGTAGGGAATATGGAAAGAGGGCTGATTGTTCATACCGCATTGACCGAAATCAACAGCTGCCATTTCGGTGATTTCGTGGATTTCACAGCCGTAGCCGATGATTTCGTAGTGAGGAGGTGCGGCAAAAAGTTCATCGATTTTTTCAATCAGCTTATCCTTGCCGCCGTAAAGCTCTGCAAGTCCGTCAATGTCGTGAGGCACGGCAAATGAATTCTGCCAGGCGCTGCCCTCTGTGTAATCTCTGCCCCAGCCGATGGGTGTGAAATCAGGACGGAAATTACCCTTTTTATCTTTTGCACGCATAAAGCCTGTTTCGGGGTCGAAAAGGTTTTTGTAGTTGAGCGCGCGTTTTCTGTATTCCTTTTCGATATCTGCTTTGCCGAGGATTTTTGCGATTTCCGCAATACACCAGTCGCCGTATGCCGCATCAAGTGTAAGGTTAACGCTTTCTCTTTCCGTTTCGTATGAAACGTAACCCAGTTTGCAGTATTCCTCTGCACCGTTTCTGCCGAAATTTCTGTGGTGAGAATCGGTTACGGAGTGTTTTATCATGCCTTCAAGGGCAAGTTCAAGGGTGTCGTTATCAATAAAGCCTTTTACTGCGCCGTCGCAGATAACCGCATCAACAAGGGTGCTGGGCATACAGCCGCACTCGCCGATTGAAAGCCATCTGGGCAGCCAACCGCTTTCCTTATATTCGTTGATAAATGCAACCAACATTTCACGGAGCTCATCCTTTGCAACAAGGGCAAAGAAGGGGTAAACCGTGCGGTATGTATCCCAGAAACCGTTGTCTGTGTATCTGACACCGTTTCTGATTGAGCCGTCGTGGGGACAGTAATGGACGGCATTGCCGTTTTTATCGTATTCGTGGCACTTGTGAGGGTAAAGGAATGCTCTGTACATACAGGAATAGAACGTTTTGAGCATTTTTTCATCCTTGGTTTCGATTCTGACTCTTGAAAGGTAGCTTTCCCATTTTTCTTCCGCAAAGTTTCTGACGCTTTCAAAATCCTTGCCCGAAAGCTCTGTTTCAAGATTCAGGAGAGCCTGCTCATAGCTGATATATGAGGTTGCAAGCTTGATTTCAGTCACCTTTTCTTTGAGGACAAGGTGGATACCTGCTTTTTTACCTCTGCATTTTGTGCCGCTGCGGAACTTATCGTCGCTGCTGATGAGGGTGTTTTCTGCATCAACGCTGCCCTCGGGGAATTTAAGCACGATGTAATTCTTGAATTTAACCGCTTCACCGCTCATATGCATATCCGTTGAGGCATAAAGCGTGTTTGTTTTTGCATCAAAGCGGAAACTGCACATTCCCTTGACGGGAAGAACGGAAAAATAGTTTGTGCCGTCCTCGTCAAAGCTGACTCTGATAACAGCGCCTCTTTCTGTGGGAGCAAGTTCAAGGTCACATCTTGAACGGAGAAGTCTGTATCTCAGGTAATAGGGGGTCAGCACAGCGTCCTCGGGTCTGAAGCCCGACCAACGGTCTTCGCCGTCAAATCCGCCGATTTTTTTGTTCTGAGGCATAAAAATCATTGCGCCGTAGTCTGCAATCCAGGGTGAGGGCTGATGAGTGAGTCTGAGACCCTCAAAGCTGCGGCTGTCGGGATGGTAATACCATCTCACGTTGTTTTCAACGGTCTGGGGTGCGAATGCCGCCATACCGAAGGGGAGCTGAACAAGGGGCAGAGTGTTGCCGTTTGAATAACGGTGAACTGATTTGCTGCCCTGCTTTGTGTTGACGTAACTGCAGTATTTCATTTTTATATCTCCTTTTCTGAAAGGATATTTATTAAATTTTCAACGCTGAAACAGCGGCTTTTTCTGATTGCTTTAGTAAGAATTTCCATATTCAGAGCTGAGTGCTCAATTTCTTTTGAAAATTTCTGTGCATTGACCTGAAATTCTTCGTTCCCGAGAGCTGAAATCCTCATAATCACAAGCGTGCACAAAACGGCAAATATTGCTTTTTCAAGCACTCTGCCGTCATAGACCGCGGTTATGTAATAGCGGTGTAAAAAGTACACAGCCAGATGCTCAATCAGTTTGTCGTTAACCGCAAAGCCTTTCATATCAACGGTTTCAGCGGCTGAAAGAATTGAGACGTAGTCGGGATTTATGAATTCTGCCGAGCTGAGAAATCTGAAAATTCCTTTCAGCGCACGCTTTGCACGGGCAGGGGAATATTCCGATTTTTCAAACAGCTCATCGGTGCTGATATCTTCCGCACTTTCGTACTCATACAGGTCAACAAAATCCTGAACAATCTCCGAATAACGCAAAAAAGCACATAGTCTTTCGGCTACGGAAAATTTTCTGTCCTGAAGGATATTTATCGCTGTTTTTCGGACTTTCAGCATAGTAAAATAGAGTTCGGTATCGAAATCTGACGGCACAATTGCGCCGTCTGTTGTTTCGGTTTCAAAGGTAACGGGATTTTCGCTTTCAAAAATCAGCCTTGCCGCTTCAGGGCAGGAGAGTGAAAGACCCGTTTCCGCCCTTGCACCGAATGCGTTGGTGAATCGCGGAAAAATCCTGCAGGTGCGTGAAAGACATTCGTGACCAAGATTGATATACATATCGCAGAGTCCGCTTTCCAGCAGGAAAGGGCATCTGCCGCCTGACGAAACAAAGATGCTGTCTCCGTCTTCGTCAACGGTAATGAGACTGCGGATTTTTTCTCCGTAGTCACCGTCGAGATTTCGATAGTATTCAAGGCTTTCTTCGTCAATCACAACGTCCCAGCCTGCACAACAGGTGTCCGTGCATTTGTCCGCAATGCAGGAAAATTTTTTGAAATAATCGGGAAACGTAAGTATCATAAAATCAACAGGGGCGACGCAAAAGGTCGCCCGTAGGTTAATAGTTTACTTCGGATGATTCCTCTTCGAGGATGATTATATTGCCGTCTGCATCGGTTACGGTTTCAGGTTCAATAACGTTGACAACGAGGAAAACGGTTGAGCCTTTTGCATAAGCTTTTTCGGAAACCGGTGACATTGATATGATTTCGTTGTGCCTGTAGGAAGGATTGTTTGTTTCTGTTATCTTGCAAACAAAGCCAAGTTCTTCAAGACGCTGAACGGCTTCTTCGCGGTCAGAACTCACAACGTCGGGCAGAATGATTTCTTCTTCGCCTTTGCTGACGTAGAGAGTTATTTTTGTGCCTGCAGGGACGGTGTCGCCTGCTCGGATGCTCTGGTTAACGATATATCCCGCAGAAACGTTGCTGTCATAAACGTATTCGTCCACAAAAACAAAGTTCTTTGTGAAAACGGGATTGGAGCTTATATCAATGAAAAGTCTGTCCGTAAAGCTGGGCACTTCAACAAGCTCACCTGCGGTGGTGGTGATTGTGCCCTGTGAGTTGCCGCTGCCGTTGAGGAAGCTGACGTGGTCACGCAGGGGACCGAAAATGAGAATTGCAAATATCAGTATGCCCACGGCAAGGCTGATTGCCGCGGTGAAAATAATTGTCTTTTTGCTGCTTTCGTCGACCTTTTTTGGGGGTTTAGGAGGCTGACGCTTTGTGCGGTCTGCAGGATTGACGGGATTCTTTGCGGTCTGAGCCGTGCCTGAGGGTGCTGCAGGGGGGACGGGCTTCTGATACTGTCCCGATGCGGATGCCGCCGCAGGAGATGCGGAAAGCTCTGCACGCAGCTGTTCAACCGTTCTTGTTCTGTCCTCGGGCAGAATCTGCAATGCGTTGATAAGACCGTTTATGACGTAAGCAGGGAGAGCCTCGGCAAATTTACCGGGCACCATCAGCTTGTCGTTGCTCATTCTTTCTTTTGCGGAAATGGGGTCGCTGCCGATGAGCGTGCGGTAAAGCACAGCGGCAAAAGCGTAAATATCCGTCCAGGTGCCCTGACCGCCGTCAAAGCCGTATTGCTCAATGGCGGCATAGCCGTCATAAAGCTGGCTGTTGAGGTCGCTCCTCAGATTTCTTGCGGCACCCGTGCAGAAGCCCGTTATCTTTATCTTGCCGTCAGGCCCGATGATAAGAGTTGTGGGCGAAATGCCTCTGTGGATAATTCCCATTGAATGGAGATTGCCCAGAGTTGAGAGAATGGGCATAAGCAGAGTTCTTGCTTTGTCCCAGGAAACGTAGCCTGTTTTGCTGCGCAGAAGAAAATCACGCAGGGAAATACCCTCAAAATGGTCGTAGACAGCGTAGGAAGTTCCGTAGTCGTTGACAACGTCGGTAACACTGATGAGGGCGGAAAGGCCCTTTAACCTTGCAAGCTTCGTCCAGAGTTCAACAAAGCTCTGACGCAGTTCGCTGAAAACGTTTTCGCTGCCTCGCATAACCTGCAGGGTAAGGTTTGAAGATGTTCTTGTGGTGAAGGAATCGGGGATGAATTCCCTGATTTTAACCGCTTTTCTTTCTGAAAGATCCCAGCCGATGTAGGTGGCACCTTCACCGTTGTATTCCAGCATTTTGCCCACAAGATAGCGGTTTGAAATAACCGTTCTGACGGGCAGATAAGGGGAAATCTGGGTGGAATCGGCGTGGTATCCGCAATAGGGACACTGCTTTTTCTCGCCTATTTCCTTCATACAGCTCATACAGAGATTGTCTGAACTAATCATCTGTGACACTCCTTTGAATATACAATAAACCTTATCAATGATATCAAATAAGATATGTTTTGTCAACGAAAGTGACAGAATTGTAACTTTTATCGTCATTGTGTTGTATATTTTCAATAATTTTTTGGCACTAATATTTATAATATAGGGTTGAAAATAAAAAAAGGACTTGTTATAATTAATCTATATAAAAATGGAGGAGTACGCATATGCAGAGTGAAATCAATGTTCCCCTTTACCTTTTTCACGAAGGTACAAATGCAAAAGCATATGAATTCCTTGGCGCGCACAGATGCGAAAACGGCGTGTGCTTCAGAGTCTGGGCACCGAATGCCGAGTGGGTCGGAGTCGGCGGTGATTTCAACGGCTGGCAGCCCCATAACGCACCGATGGAAAAAATCAGCGTTGGTGTCTGGGAATGCACGGTTGAGGGCGTAAACGTCTATGATTCATACAAATTTCTCATAAAAACCCGTGACGGCAGGGAGATTTATAAAAGCGACCCCTATGCTTTCCATACCGAAACAAGACCCGACACAGCCTCCAAATTCTACGGCTTGCCCGATTTCGTGTGGACAGACAAAAGCTGGATGAAAAAAAGAAAGGCAAAGGATATTTATTCCTCGCCCGTAAACATATATGAGGTTCACGCAGGCTCGTGGCGTATGCACGATGACGGAAACCCTCTCACCTACAGAGAGCTTGCCGATGAGCTTGTGCCTTACGTCAAGGAAATGGGCTACACTCACGTTGAGCTTCTTCCCATCACCGAGCATCCGTTTGACGGCTCGTGGGGATATCAGGTGACGGGATATTTTGCTCCCACCTCACGCTACGGCACGCCCGAGGATTTTGCCTATTTTGTTGACAAGGCTCACAATAACGGAATCGGAATTATTCTTGACTGGGTACCTGCTCACTTCCCCAAGGACGCATTCGGACTTTATGAATTCGACGGCGGTCCTCTCTACGAATATGCCGACCCTCGCAAGGGTGAGCACTATGAATGGGGCACAAGAGTTTTTGACTACGGCAGAAACGAAGTACAGAGTTTTCTTGTTTCCAGCGCAATGTTCTGGATTGATAAATATCACGTTGACGGTCTGAGAGTTGATGCGGTTGCGTCAATGCTTTATCTTGACTACTGCAGGGACGACGGTCAATGGATACCCAACGTTGACGGCGGCAGAGAAAACCTTGAGGCGGTTGCCTTCCTCAGAAAACTCAATGAAAGCATTTTCAGGGAGCACGGTGACGTGCTGATGATTGCAGAGGAAAGCACGGCGTGGCCTATGGTTTCAAAGCCCACATTTATGGGCGGTCTCGGTTTCAACTTCAAGTGGAATATGGGCTGGATGAACGATTGCCTCAGATATTTCTCAATGGACGGCATTTACAGAAAGCATCATCACGACAGGCTGACTTTCTCGTTTTTCTACGCTTTTTCGGAGAATTTTGTGCTTCCCATTTCCCACGATGAGGTTGTTCACGGCAAATGCTCGCTGATTAACAAAATGCCCGGCTCATACGAAGAAAAATTTGCAGGTATGCGCTCGTTTATGGGATATATGATGTCCCATCCGGGCAAAAAACTGTTGTTTATGGGAGCGGAATTCGGTCAGTTCATCGAATGGAATTACAAGCAGCCTCTCGATTGGCTTCTGCTTGATTACGAAGCTCACAGACAAATGAAAAACTACGTTGCATCGCTCAACGCATTTTATCTCAAAAATCCGCCTATGTGGCAGAATGACTACAGTTGGGATGGCTTTAACTGGATTGTCAGCGATGATATGGACAATTCCGTTTTTGCGTATCTCAGACGTGACACGGAGGGCAAAGAAATAATTTCGGTTTGCAACTTCACAAACGTCACAAGAAAAAAATACCGCATCGGTGTTCCCGAAGCAGGCACTTACAGAGTTGTGTTCAGCTCAGCCTTGCCCGAATTCGGCGGCAAGGGAGAAAGTACGGTTGGCTCTGTGAAGGCAAAGAAAAATCCTATGCACGGATACGATTACAGCATTGAACTCGATATCGAGGGCTTGAGCTGTATGTATATAAAAAACACGTCAAGAAAAAAATCTTTATCGGTTGCCGATAAAGGCGACAGAGCGTAAACACGTCAAATCTTCAGGGTTTCTTACCCGATAAAATTTAAAGGAGGACTTCTCTATGGCAGTTAAACCCGAATGTATTGCAATGCTCCTTGCGGGTGGTCAGGGCAGCCGTCTCGGCATTCTGACCAAGAACATCGCGAAGCCTGCCGTTCCCTACGGCGGCAAATACCGCATCATCGATTTCCCTCTTTCAAACTGCGTTAACTCAGGCATTTACACCGTTGGTGTGCTTACTCAGTATCAGCCTCTTGAGCTGAATGATTATATCGGCAACGGTCAGCCTTGGGATCTTGACCGCGCCAACGGCGGCGTTCACATTCTTTCGCCCTATCAGCAGATAAAGGGTACAGAATGGTACAAAGGAACCGCAAATGCCATTTATCAGAACATTAATTTCATCGAGAGATATGACCCCGAATACGTTCTCATCCTTTCAGGTGACCATATCTATAAAATGGATTATTCAAAGATGCTTGATTACCACAAGGAAAAGAACGCAGACTGCACAATTGCAATGCTTGAAGTTTCCTGGGAAGAAGCAAGCCGTTTCGGTCTGATGCTTGTCAATGAGGACGGCTCAATCAGCGAATTTGAGGAAAAACCCAAGAATCCCAGAAGCAACAAGGCTTCAATGGGTGTTTACATATTCAACTGGAAGAAGTTGAGAAAATACCTTATCGAGGACGAAGCAAAAGAAGGCTCGGGCAACGACTTCGGTCACGACGTTATCCCTGCAATGCACAGCGCAGGCGAGAGAATGTTTGCTTATCAGTTCGACGGCTACTGGAAAGACGTCGGCACAATCAGCAGCCTCTGGGATGCTAACCTTGACCTGCTCAATCCCAAGGTTGACCTTGACCTCAACGATGACGGCTGGAAAATCTATTCACGTTCACCCGTTGCTCCTCCTCACTACGTTGGCGCAAATGCAAAGGTTGAAAATTCAATGGTAACGGAAGGCTGTGAAATTGAAGGTCACATTGATTTCTCTGTCCTTTTTGCAAACGTAACCGTTGAAGAAGGTGCAGAGGTCAAGTATTCAATCGTAATGCCCGGCACGGTTATCAAAAAAGGTGCAGTTGTTCAGTATTCGATTGTTGCTGAAAACGCAGTTATCGAAGAAGGCGCAGTAGTCGGCGAAAGCCCCGAAAATATGAAAGACATCAAAGATTGGGGCGTTGCTGTTATCGGCAGCGGTGTCACAATCGGCAAGGATGCGGTAATCGCTCCCGATACAATGACAGACAGCGACGTAGGAGGTGCAAAATAATGTCAATCAAAAATGCACTCGGCATTATCTTTTCAAATGCCTATGATGAAGTTCTTCCCGAACTTACCGCTTTAAGAACAATGGGTTCAATTCCCTTTGCAGCCCGTTACCGCCTCATCGACTTCCCCCTTTCAAATATGGTTAATGCAGGCATTCCTCAGGTTGGCGTTATCACAAAGAGCAACTATCGCTCGCTGATGGACCATATCGGTACGGGTAAGCCCTGGGATCTTTCAAGAAAAAGAGAAGGTATGACCCTCCTTCCTCCCTTCAACACTCCTGCAACAGGTATGACAAAGGGTAAGGCTGATGCTCTTTACGGCTCAATCAGCTTCATCACAAAGTCAGGCAAGGACCACGTCTTGCTCACCGATTGCAATATCATCTGCAATATGGATTATGAAAAGCTCATCAAGGCTCATATTGCCAAGGATGCCGACGTTACAATTGCATATGCAAAGGGCAATCCTCCTGCAATTGAGGACGGCACGGAGCTTATCCTCAACGAAGAGGGCAGAGTTGTTGAAACTTCGCTCATCGATTGCTTCAGCGGCAACGTTAACTATTCGCTCAAGGTAATGGTTATCAGAAGAACTCTGCTTGAAAGACTTCTTCACGAGGCTCACAGCGCAAAGATTGATGATTTTGAAACCATTATTGCAAACAATATCAAGCATCTGAGAGTTTACGGCTATGAGGAAACAGGTTTTGTAAGAGTGCTTGCATCTCTTCAGGACTATTATGATATCAGCATGGAACTTCTCAAGGCTGATTGCAGAAAGGCTCTTTTCATTCCTGAAAGACCTGTTTACACAAAGACAAGTGACAGAGTGCCCTCCGTTTACGGTATCGGCGCAAACGTCAAGAACTCCCTTATCGCAGACGGCTGCCGCATTTACGGCGAGGTTGAAAATTCAATCCTCTTCAGAGGCGTAACTGTTGAAAAGGGCGCAAAAATCAAAAATTCAATCGTTATGCAGAACGGCTTTGTGGGCGAAAATTCCACGTTGCAGTGCGTAATAATCGATAAATCCGCTGTTGTAAAGCCCAATAAGATGCTTTGCGGCGCAGAAAATTATCCCGTATATATCGGAAAGGGAATTGTAATCTGAGAAAGAGTGAAATCTGATGTCCAAGAAAAACATTATTACAGGTGCTGTGGCGGCACTTGCGTTGATACTTGTTGTGTTTGTGGTGCTGATTGAAACGGGTGTTGTTGATACCCGTTCCCTGACCCAGGCACAGACCGTTATTGAATCCGAAATCATCGTTGTGAGCGAAACCAACGATCAGGGTGAAATCGAATACATAACAATGGTCACAAAGTATGCCCGACCCAAGGTTACGTCAAATCACCGTTATCCCACAAAGAAGCAGACAACCACCGTGCCTCGCGAAACAACAACAACCGTCAGGTACGTGGAACAATCCAGCTTCGTTCATATCACCGACGTCAACGGCATTCCCCAGTTCAACGATGACGGAACGCCTGTAACGGAAGTGGTGACTTACACCATTGCCGAACAAAGTCTGACCCAGCCCACAACGGCTGAGCCCAAAACGTCGGCGGTAGCGGTCACAAGTCCCGACGGCGTTGCCCAGACAGACGTCAGCGGCAATCCCGTGACAGAGGTTATCACCTATATCGAGACCACAACCAAGGGTCCCGATATCTGGAGCGAGAACACTAAAGAGGGAACAACAAAGGCTCCGCTTATCCAGTCCGACGTCAACCGTGACGATGCACTTGCTCAGGCTATAGTTGACCAGATCAACGCAGACCGAAAGGAAAACGGTCTTGAGCCTCTTGAGCACACAACCAATCTTAAAGCCAAGGCAAGAACCAACAGTATGGCGCTTGCTCTGCCCGATATCTACGGCAATAATAACTCTTCGGCTTATACTCTTGTCACCAAGTACGGCGGCAATCCCGTTTATCAGCAGGTTGCGGCGGCTAACAGGGATAAAATAATGAGTGCGGACATAACGCAGATAGGTGTTGGCGTTGTCAAAGCCAACGACCAGTATTACACATCGGTATATTTCGGATAGAAAGGATATGAGAATATGAAGGTACTTTACGTATCAAGTGAGGCTCTCCCCTTTGCGGCCAGCGGCGGACTTGCTGACGTTGCAGGCTCTCTTCCTCAGGCATTGAGAAGACGCAAGGTTGCCTGCAGAGTTGTTATGCCTCTCTACGGCACAATCAGCGATGAGATGCGTGCAAATATGAAGTTCATAACAAGCATTATGGTGCCTGTTTCCTGGCGCAGACAGTATTGCGGCATTTATGAAGCAAAGGCAGGCGGCGTAATTTATTACCTCATCGATAACGAATATTATTTCAAGCGCAATTCGTTCTACGGTCACTATGATGACGGCGAAAGATTCGCATTCTTTTCCCGTGCCGTGCTTGAGATTCTGCCTTATATCGATTTCAAGCCCGACATCATTCATTGCAACGACTGGCAGTCGGCTCTTGTTCCCGTTTACTATTCAACTCAGTTTGCAAACAGAGAGGGATACACAGGCATCAAAACCGTGTTCACAATTCACAACATTCAGTATCAGGGCATATACGGCAATGAAATTCTCGGTGACGTTTTCGGTCTCGGCGAGGAATATGCATCCCTGCTCCGCTTCGGTGATTGCATTAACCTTATGAAGGGCGGTATCGAGTGCGCCAATAAGGTAACAACCGTAAGTAACACCTATGCAGGCGAAATTCTTGACCCTTGGTTCAGCCACGGTCTTGACCCCATCCTCAAGGAGAGAAGCTATAAGCTCAGCGGTATTCTTAACGGCATTGACACCGTTAACTACGACCCTGAAACAGATAAAGATATTTTCTTCAACTACAACGCAAAGGACTACGCTGCAAAAGCAAAGAACAAAGCGGCTTTGCAGGAGCTTTTCGGTCTGCCCGTGAATGGAGATACTCCCGTTATGGGTATTGTTTCCCGTCTTGTTGCCCACAAGGGACTTGACCTTGTGAAGCGCATTATGTGGGAGCTGCTTGAAACAACAGATATGCAGCTTGTTGTGCTCGGTTCAGGCGATTGGGAATATGAAGCATTCTTCAAGGAGCTTGCAGCCGCATTCCCTGCAAAGGTTGGTCTTCGCATAGGTTTTATCCCCGATATGGCAAGGAAGATTTATGCAGGCGCTGACCTTTTCCTGATGCCTTCCAAGAGCGAGCCTTGCGGACTCTCACAGATGGTTGCTCTGCGCTACGGCACGGTGCCTATCGTCAGAGAAACAGGCGGTCTTAAGGATACAATCACAGACAGCGGTGACGGTAAGGGCAACGGCTTCACCTTTAAGAGCTACGATGCCTACGATATGCTGGATGCAATCAGGCGTTCCCTTGCGGCATATGCCGATAAGGACGGTTGGCAGAAACTTGTTGAAAGAGCACTTAAGTGCGATAACAGCTGGGGACGCTCCGCAAGAGAATACATAAAGCTCTACGAAGAATTGGTATAATGATTGCCGATAAAGTCGCTGAATCATAAACGAAATTCGGTCGAAGAAAACATCATTCAGCTTCCTTTCTCAACAATCACATAAAAAAGGGGACTGTTGAAAAACAGTCCCTTGTTAAAAGATTATTTTATGAATTCAATGGGAATAGGCGGTATTTCGCTTGTAACGGAATTGAATATAAAATCCTCCGTCATTTTAACAAGTGTTTCAACCGCTGGGGGTACAGGCTCGTCGGGAACGGGATTTTTTGCAGGCGTAATCTTAAAAGCGTTATAGTTTGCGGCGTCGATTATATTAAGGTATGAAGGTGTGCAGATTATCTTTCCGTCAGCATAAGCTCTGCCTGCCCAGTTTTTGGGAAGGTTGCCGGCATATGCCTGAATAAGCAGCAGCCTGTAAACTCCGATTGCAAGCATTATGTCAAATCTTAAGCCTGAAATTTTTTCGCTGTCATTCATTGCTTCGCGTAAAATCATTGCGGCCTTGATGCAGGTTTTGCTTGTGGGCGCATAATCATCGTTGAGCATCAGTATTTTTGATGCAACGGTCTGAAAATCGTTTCTCTCGTTTGTTCTGCCCAGCAGGTAGTCGCAGGTTACGTCATAGAATTCCGCAACCTTCAGCAGAAAGCTGTGGCCGCATTCTCTTATTCCTTTTTCATAGTGAGAAAGTAACGCCTGAGAAATGCCAAGCTTTGCAGCGGCTTCCTTTTGGCTCAAACCTCTTTCTTTTCGGAGTTCAGCTAAAACGACGGAAAAGTTTCTTTCCATAAAAAGCACCTCTCAACAAATTGTATAAGCATTATATATCAAACTATACAAAAAGTATATTGAAAAATTA
Source organism: Acutalibacteraceae bacterium (assembly GCA_045630405.1). Lineage (GTDB taxonomy): Bacteria > Bacillota > Clostridia > Oscillospirales > Acutalibacteraceae > CAG-177. The sequence continues at coordinate 6,701 of JAZQTC010000022.1, read as the reverse complement.
CACAAAAATTCAATCCCGTTTTTGGAGGAAAAATGAAATCCTACACCATTCATTTAATCAGAAATGCCTTTACCGATGAGAATCTGGAGGGCAGATACATCGGTCATACCAACGTTGAACTCAGCGAAGAAGGCAAAGCCCAGCTTGCTCAGATGAAGGAAGAGCTTATTTATCCCCCTGTGCAGGCACTTTTTACCAGCCCCCTCAAAAGATGCACACAGACGGCGGCCATTCTTTATCCCGAAAATAAGCCTATGGTAATCGACGGCTTCATTGAGTATAATTTTGGCGAATTTGAAAATAAAACTGCAGAGCAGCTTGAAAAATATGAGGAATTTCCCCGTTGGCTTGCAGGTGAAAAGGGCGTATGCCCTCCCTACGGCGAGAGCAACGAGAATTTCACCAAAAGAGTTTGCGAAACCTTTGAGAAAGTTGCCGAGGGTCTGATGAAAACAGGCACAACCTCTGCTGCGATTATCACCCACGGCGGCGTGATTATGACAATCCTGACCGCATACGGAATTCCCGAATATCCTATGCACGAGTGGCTCACACCCAACGGTTGCGGCTTCACAATCAAGGTTAATCCCTCGCTGTGGATGCGTGCCAAGAAGTTTGAGGTTTTCAGCGAATTCCCCTATGAAAGAGAAGAATTACCCGATTGATTTATTCAGCGGATGTTTGAGGAGAAAAAATATGAGCGTATTTACTATTGAAAAAGACGGCTTCAAGCTGGACGGTGCACCTTTCAGAATTATTGCAGGTGCAATTCATTATTTCAGAGTGCCCGAGGAATACTGGTATGACAGACTCATCAAGCTCAAGGCTTGCGGATTCAACACGGTTGAAACCTACGTTGCCTGGAATCTTCACGAGCCTTACGAGGGTCAGTTTGATTACAGCGGAATGCTTGATATCGAGCGTTTCCTTGACATTGCTGCAGAGCTTGGTCTCTACGCTATCGTAAGACCCGGCCCCTACATCTGCTCCGAATGGGATTTCGGCGGCTTGCCCTGGTGGCTTCTTAAGAATGATTCAATGGCTCTTCGTTGTATGGACAAGGATTACATTGCTGCGGTTGACAGATTTTTTGATGATTTTATCCCCAGAATCACAAACCGTCAGATTACAAAGGGCGGCAACGTTATTCTTGTTCAGGTTGAAAATGAATACGGCAGCTACGGTGATGACAGCGAATATATCCGCTATCTTGCAAAAGGTCTTAAGGACAGAGGAATCGAAGTGCCTCTTTTCACTTCCGACGGTGCGGAGTATCAGATGCTTACGGCAGGTACCGTGCCCGAAATTCACAAGACTGCAAACTTCGGTTCAAGAGCCGCAGAGCAGTTCGGCCGCTTGAGAGAGTATCAGCCCGACGGTCCTCTTATGTGTACCGAATTCTGGAACGGTTGGTTTGACCATTGGACTGAAAATCACCACAGCCGTGATCCGCAGGATGCGGCAGATGCTATGGACGAAATTCTTTCAATGGGTGCAAGTCTTTCTGCCTATATGTTCCACGGCGGCACAAACTTCGGCTATATGAACGGTGCAAATGACTACGATTTCTATGAGCCTACCGTTTCAAGCTATGATGACGATGCTCCCGTTAACGAAAACGGTGAGCTTACCGAGAAATATTTCAAGTTCAGGGACGTTATTGCAAAGTATGCTCCCATTCCCGACGTTGAGATTCCTGCTCCCATCAGAAAGAAAAAGTACGGTGAAGTGAAGTTTACTCACAGCGCAAAGCTTTTTGATAATCTTGATGTTCTTTCAACTCCCGTTGAATCCGTTATGCCTCTCACAATGGAAAAACTGAATCAGGGCTACGGCTTCGTGCTTTACAAAGCGCTTGTAAGAGGTCCCCGTGATGAGCAGAAGGTAAGACTTCAGGACGTTCACGACAGAGGCTATATTTACAAGAACGGTGAATTTGTCGGTATTCAGTACCGCAACGATAACGAACCCAAATGTTCCGTAGCAATCGAAGCAGAGGGCGCAGAGCTTGCCGTGCTTGTTGAAAATATGGGCCGTGTCAACTACGGCGCAAAGCTCAAGGACGCCAAGGGCATCACAACGGGCATCGGCTTTGGTAACAACTTTGTTTACCATTGGAAGAATTATCCGCTGCCTCTTGATGATGTTTCGGGCGTGGATTTCAAAGAGGGCGTTCAGCCTTTTGACGGTACTCCCGTTTTCCTCAAAGCCGAGCTTGAAATTGATGAGAGATGCGATACTTTCATCAAACTGCCTACCTTTAAAAAAGGTATCATTATTGTAAATAACAGAGTGCTTTCAAGACATTGGGAGGTTGGTCCCCAGCGCTCCGCATATATTCCTGCTCCTTTCCTTAAGGAAGGCAAAAACGAAATCGTTGTTCTTGAACTTGAAGGATTTGAAAATCCTGCCTGCATTCTTGACGACGAACCCGATTTAGGCTAAACAAAAATCCGTGTACCGACGTGGTACACGGATTGATTTTTTATTGTTTAATTATTTGCCGATGTTGCCGATTACTTCAAACAGTCTGCCCCATACGTCGCTCTTGAGAGCTTCTGTGAAGAAAGCAGGAACTGTGTTGAGAAGGAAGTTGAGAATTCCTTCAAAGAATTCAAGAACCTTTGTGCCTGTGTCGCCTGTTCTGCCGATGTTAACGTTAAATGACTTTGTAATTGAACCTGCGTTTACCCATTCAGCGCCCTTGTATTCTTCGATATCGAATGTAACCTTAACAGTTACAACCTTTTCAGCGTAGTCGGGAGCTGTGAAGCTGCCGTTCTGAGTGAGTTTTTTGCCTTCCATGGGAACGAGCTCCTTGATTGTTTCGTCACCGAAAACAACCGCGTAAGCAACGGGGATGATTCTTGTGTCGCCGTAGATAGCCTCGTTCATATTTGCAGGGCCGTCACCCTTAACTGAGAACTTGATTTCGCTGTTTGCGTACTGACCGTCTTCAGCTGTGAAAGCGATATTCTTTTCTTTTGCTTCGAAGTTAGCCTTTGCGTTTGTCTTTACAACGATTGCGTCGCAGATTGCAGAGGGATCCTGCTTTGAAGCGTTAAAGGTGTATCTTGCAACGATTGAGTACTGTGTATTCTTTGTGAGGTTTGAGAATACGTTTGACTTCTGCCATACCTTGCCGTCAAGTGAATATTCAACGTCGTCAAGCTTTGTAACGGTGATTGAAGAATCAGTCTTGTCTACAAGAGTGATAACGGGAGTGCCTTCCTTTGCGGGCATCTTTGTTGTTGCGGAGATTTTTGTAACGCCGCTTTCGTAGTAAGTGTCATTAGCAGGAATCTTTGCAAGAATGTAGTACTTTGTTTCAGCATCAAGGTTTTTGAATTCCATTGCGTCAGCTGTAGCCTTTTCCCAGCCGTAGCCGATGCTTTCACCGTTTTCATCGGTGATTGTGTAGAGGTAACCCTTTACGGTTGAAATCTTGATTGACTTTGAAGTGATTTCATAGGGAACGGGTGATGCAGGAGCGTTCTGACCCTTGAGGAGCTTTTCCTTTGCAGTCTTGCTGCCTGTTACGGTGAGATTGTCCTCAACGTCGTCAACAACAGAAACCGTAACTGTGTATTCTGTGCCGTTTGTGAGCTGGCTGAATACGCAGTAGTCATCTTCTGTGTATGACTTGTATACGCCCTCTGAAGGCTTGATTGAAACTTCAAGCTTGTATTCAACGTCGTTGTGAGTAACGGTATCGCCTTTTTTTACGTTTGTTGTGATTGTTTTGCTGTCTTTGTCAAGAGTAAGCTCAAGGTCAATGGATTCGGAAAGGTCAACGGGTGTAGGAGCAGGTGTTTCTGTGCCTGTGCCCTCGCCGTCTGTGCCGTTTGCGCTTGCGGAAACTGCCATGCATGAGAATGCCATAAGCATTGCCATAAGCAGGGCGAGAATTTTCTTTGATACGTTCATTTTCATATCCTCCGTTTTATATTTTTTCCCGTTTCGGGAGTTACACACTGCATTATAACACATCATTCGCTAAAATGGAATAGTTATTTTTTAACATTTTATTAAATTTACTGCGCAGACACAGCCAAAGCTGAATAAAATCAGATTCCGATGAACGTAAACAAATGCAAAACCGTTGACTTTTTATCGGTAATTTATTATATTAAAACCAATCGGAAGGAGTGTTTTTATGAGCAAAGCTGATTATGCAAAAGAACTTTTTGAGGGCGGATGCAACTGCTGTCAGGCGGTTTTCTGCGCTTTTCTTGAGAATACAAATCTGACAAAGGACGAGGCAATGCGTCTTTCCGCAGGGTTTGGCGGCGGAGTGGGCAGAATGAGAGAGGTCTGCGGTGCGGTCAGCGGAATGACTATGGTGCTTTCTCAAAAATTTGCCTGCGCAGACCCCAATAACAAGGAAGAAAAGGCGGCTCTCTATGCCCTTATCCAGAAGGCGGCAGGTGAATTCAGGGAAGAAAACGGCTCGGTTGTTTGCCGTGAGTTGCTTGGATTGGCAGAGAAAAGCTCCGATCCCGTGCCCGAAGAAAGGACGGCGGCATATTACCGCAAACGTCCCTGCTCGGAGCTTGTGCATTGTGCGGCTGCAATTGCAGAAAAATATCTTTCAGCGGCAGAATAATTCACAAAATGTACTTGTATCATCAAAAAATATGTGATACTATATGTTGTGTAAAAATAAAATTAGGAGTGATTCCAGATGAAGCTTCCCGTGGCGGTCCAGCTCTATTCCGTCAGAGATGAAATGGAAAAGGATTTTTACGGCACCATTAAAAAAATGAAAGAAATCGGATATGACGGCGTTGAGTTTGCAGGTCTTTTCGGTCAGAATCCCGAAGAAATCAAGGCATTCTGCGAAGAAATCGGCATTGTTCCCATTTCGGCTCACGTTCCCTATTACGATATGCTTGAAAACCCCGAGGCTGTGCTTGCAGACTACGTTACAATCGGCTGCAAGTTTGTTGTTGTTCCTTACCTTACCGAAGAATGCAGACCCGGAACAGAAGGCTTTGCCGCAACTGTTGAAGGTATCCGCAAAATCGGCGAGGCTGCAAAGGCACTCGGCATTCAGCTTCTCTATCATAACCACGATTTTGAGTTTGTTAAAATCGGTGATGACTATGCACTTGACGTGCTTTATTCAACCGTACCTGCAGACCTTCTCAAAACAGAGATTGATACCTGCTGGGTAAACGTTGCAGGTGTTGACCCTGCTGAATACATCGAGAAGTACGACGGCAGATCACCTGTTGTTCACCTCAAGGACTTCAAGAAGGTTGAAGGCAAGCAGGGTAAGCTCTATGAGCTTATCGGCATTGAGGATGACGGCACAGAGGAAGAGGATGAAGATGCTTTCACCTTTATGCCCGTAGGTCACGGTATGCAGGATATTCCCGCTATTCTCGGCGCTTGCGAAAAGGTTGGCGCACAGTGGGTTGTTGTTGAGCAGGACAGCCCCGCAAAGGGCGACACACCCCTTAATTCAGTAACTCTCAGCAGAGAATATCTCAAAACTCTCGGCTGGTAATTCAGGATAAACTATCAAATGAAATGAGGTAACAGTTATGGCAGAAAATATTCTTGACAAATTCAAAGACGCTCCTTCCGACGAAAAGGTAAGAGATTACAGTAAAAAAATCAAGGTTGGTATCATCGGTACAGGTTGGATTGCAGAAGCTCACGTAAAGGCTTATCAGAAATGCCCCGACGTTGAGATTGTTGCAGCAGCAGACCTTGTTCCCGGTAAGGCAGAAGCATTCTGCGAGAGATACGGCGTTAAAGGCGCAAAGTATTATCCCAGCCACAAGGAGCTTATTGATGCAGGCGAATGCGATGCCGTAAGCGTTTGCACATACAACGCAACTCACGCTGAATGTACAATCTATGCCCTTGAGCACAACGTAAGCGTTCTTCTTGAAAAGCCCATGTGCGTTACTCTTGAAGAGGCTGTTGCAATCTGCAAGGCAGAGAAGGCAAGCAACGCAGTGCTTTCAATCGGCTTCCAGCCCCGTTTTGATGAAAATATGAAGATGCTCAAGAGAGTCGTTGAAAGCGGCGAGCTCGGCAAGATTTATTACATCCAGACAGGCGGCGGCAGAAGAAGAGGTATTCCCACTCCCTTCGGTACATCATTCATCGAGAAAGAAACAGCAGGCATCGGCGCACTCGGCGATATCGGCTGCTACTCACTTGATATGGTTCTCAACTCAATCGGCTATCCCAAGCCCCTTACCGTATCAGGCTATAAGTCAGACTTCTTCGGCAAGAGCCCTTCATACGAGCATCACGACGTGTTCGGTGTTGATGACTTTGCTGCAGGTTTTGTTCGTCTTGAAGGCGGCATTATTCTTGTCTTCAGAATTGCATGGGCAATGCATCTTGATACATCAGGTGATACCATCATCCTCGGTAAGCACGGCGGTCTTCGTATTCCTTCAACAGAGTGTTGGAACGGTAGCATCGGCGGCCCGATGACTATCTACCACGATGTAGCAGGCAAGCAGGTTGAGACAGTTATTCCTGAGCTTGACAATCCGTATGATAACTTCTATCTCAAAATCCGCTCATTCCTTGATGCTTCAATGAATGGTGGCGAGCCTCCCGTACCTTCAAGTCAGATTATTTACAATCAGGCAATTATTGACGGTATTGCAAAGTCTGCAGAGCTTGGCAGAGAAATTGAGATTGAGATTCCCGAAATCTGACTTTAATTTTGT